>JBAVSY010000067.1:0-185236 GCA_049695855.1 Candidatus Korobacteraceae bacterium
TCGGTTCTCCCTACATTGAGACGGAGCACCTGCTGCTGGGACTTCTGCGCGAAGACAAGGCGCTCACCAATCGGTTCCTTCGGTCCCATGCTTCGGTCGAGTCGATCCGGAAACAGATCGAAGGACACACTACCATTCGGGAAAAGGTTTCCACTTCCGTGGACCTGCCTCTGAGCAATGAGTGCAAGCGGGTACTGGCGTACGCGGCTGAAGAGGCCGAGCGGTTATCGCATAAGCACATCGGTACCGAGCACCTGTTGCTGGGGCTGTTGCGCGAAGAGAAATGCTTCGCCGCTGAGATTTTGCACGAGCGCGGTTTGCGGCTTTCCACCATCCGCGAGGAGTTGGCGCGCACTTCGCAGGAAAAGGCACAGCCCTCGCAACGTTCGCGCGAGTCGTCGCTGCTGTCCGAGTTTTCTCGCGACCTGACGCAGGCCGCGATGGACAATCAGCTCGATCCTCTGGTTGGCCGTGATGGCGAGTTGGAGCGTGTCATCCAGATTCTCTGCCGCCGCACCAAGAACAATCCGGTGCTGATCGGCGAGCCCGGCGTCGGCAAGACTGCCATCGTCGAAGGTCTGGCTCAGCGCATCGCCGACGGCGAGGTGCCGTCATTCCTGGCTGACAAGCGCATCCTGGCGCTTGATCTCTCGCTGATCGTCGCCGGAACCAAGTATCGCGGCCAGTTCGAAGAGCGGTTGAAGACCATCATGAAGGAACTGATGGAGTCGCAAAACTCCATCATCTTCATTGACGAGCTGCACACGTTGGTCGGCGCTGGATCGGCGGAGGGTTCGCTTGACGCTGCCAACATCCTGAAGCCGGCCCTGTCGCGTGGCGAAATTCAGTGTATCGGCGCAACTACGCCGGGCGAGTATCGCAAATCGATCGAGAAGGACCGCTCGCTCGAGCGGCGCTTCCAGGCGGTGAAAGTTCCTCCTCCCAACGAGGCCGACGCGGTCAAGATTCTGTTTGGCATCAAGGAGCGCTACGAGAAGTTTCACGCCGTCAGCTACACCGACGATGCGATCACCTTCTCCGTTTCGCATTCCAACCGTTATCTGCCCGACCGCTTCCTGCCCGACAAGGCCATCGACCTGGTGGATGAGGCCGGTGCGCGCGTCAAGTTGCGCCAGACATCCCTGCCTGAGGACATCACCGAGGTGCAGAAACGGATCAAGTTCATCGTGCATCGCATGGAAAACGCCATTGCAAACCATGAATTTGAGAAGGCCCGCTTCTACTCCGACGAGGAGCGCAAGGAGCGCGAGAACCTGCGTGCCCTGCGCGAAAAGTATCACCTTGATGAGTCCTCGACTGGCGTTGTCGGCCGTGAGGACATCGAGGACGTAGTCTCGCGTTGGACCGGCGTGCCTATCGCTTCCATCAAGGAAGAAGAAAGCGCCAAGCTGCTGCGCATCGAAGAAGAGCTGCATCGGCGAGTGATCTCGCAGGACCGGGCTATCTCGGCGCTGGCTCGCGCGATTCGCCGCTCGCGCGCCGGACTGAAGAGCCCCAACCGGCCCATCGGCTCGTTCCTCTTCCTGGGACCGACGGGCGTTGGCAAGACCGAAGTGGCTCGCACCCTGGCGCAATTCATGTTCGGCAGCGAAAAATCGCTGGTGCGCTTCGACATGTCGGAGTTCATGGAGAAACACTCGGTCTCGAAGCTGATCGGTTCGCCTCCGGGATACGTTGGCTACGAAGAGGGTGGCCAGTTGACGGAGCGCGTAAAGCGCGCACCGTACTCCGTCGTGCTGCTCGACGAAGTGGAGAAGGCGCATCCTGACCTGTTCAACATCCTGTTGCAGGTGTTTGAAGATGGTCAGCTCACCGACGGTCTGGGCAACACGGTGGACTTCAAGAACGCCATCATCATCATGACCTCGAACATCGGCGCGCGGCACTTGCAGAAGCGCACCGGTCTGGGCTTCCAGTCCGAGCTGGACGAGAACACCTCGACCAAGGTCGAAGACATGGTGCGGAACGAGGTGAAGCGGACCTTCAATCCCGAGTTCCTGAACCGGCTTGACGAGGTCATCATCTTCAACGCACTGACCGAAGTCGACCTGATCCAGATCGTGGAACTGATGGTGCAGCACCTGAACACGAACCTGGCACAGCGCTCGATCACGGTCACGGTAACGGAAGAGGCGCGCAAGTGGATCCTCGACAAAACTGTCGTGGATCGCACTTATGGCGCTCGCCCTTTGCGCCGCGCCTTGCAGAAGTACATCGAAGACCCGCTATCGGAAGCGCTTATCCAGGGCACGTTCGAGCAGCGTCCGGCCTTCATTGAGGTCTACCTCGACAAGGACCAGCTCTTCTATCGCCCGGTGGGCGAGGAGAAGACCGAAGGCGTGCTGCTGTATAGCAACTGATCGATATCAAACAGCGCAGCAAGAAGGGGAGCGATGGCGCTCCCCTTAGCTTTTGTAATTCTGAGCAAGCCAAGGCTTCGCTTGCGGCGGCGAGTCTTGTCGTCCACCGAGTCGAGGGACCGCTAAACGGGTGCAGATCCGAGCGTCGTTGTACTGCAGCCAGCGTAGGAAGGTTTGCCTGTCATAAAATCGCAATATGGAGTTGATTGTCTATTCCGCTTCCTGGTGTCCCGATAGCCGCACTGCCAAGCGCTTTCTCGACAAGCACCACGTTGCCTATACCGACATCGACATCGAGAGCACGCCGGGCGCTGCCGACGAAGTCATCCGTCATACCGGCAAACGCGCGGTTCCGCAATTCGTGATTGACGGAGAATGGGTACAACCCTATCGGCCAGGCGAAGGATTTCTGTACGAAGAAATGTCCGAGCTGCTCGGTCTGCCGGATGAAGGCTAAAGCGCGTTCGTGGGGGTGGAAGCGCTGTGCTTTCCGGGTACAAGCTTCGAACTCTCGCGAATTACCCGGCTTGCTACCTCTCCTATCGCTCCCAAGCTTGCTAAAAGCTAAAGGCTAAGAGCTAATAGCGACCCCTTGTACAATAGTGAGTTTCGCTATGATCCCAATCAGCACTTGCTAAGGAGCCTTGCTTTGATCGCACGTTATACCCGCCCTGAGATGGGCCGCATCTGGAGTGATGAAAACAAGTTCCGCACCTGGCTTGAGGTAGAACTGGCCGCGACCGAAACTCTCGCCGAAGCCGGGATTGTGCCGCAATCGGCGGCCAGGGCTATTCGCGAAAAAGGCGGCTTCGACTTGGCGCGCATCAACCGGATCGAAGCCGAAGTGAAGCACGATGTCATCGCCTTCACCACGGCGGTGGCCGAGAAGGTCGGTCCCGAGTCGCGCTGGCTGCATTACGGGCTGACTTCGAACGACGTGGTCGATACCGCGCAGGCGCTGCTGGTGAAGCAGGCTTCGGCCATCCTTCGCGAAGATCTGGTGAAGCTACGCGAGGCGCTGAAACGCCGCGCCTGGGAATTCAAGGACACGCCCGCCATCGGCCGCACCCACGGCATCCACGCCGAGCCGGTCACGTTTGGGCTGAAGCTGGCGAACTGGTATTCCGAAGTACAGCGCGACATCGATCGCTTCGAAATGGCGGCGGAGCAGATGCGCGTGGGCAAACTCTCTGGTGCGGTCGGCAACGCAGCGCACTTGGAGCCGGAGTATGAGGAAGCCATCTGCAAGCGGCTGGGACTGAATGTTGCGGCGGTGTCATCGCAGGTGATTCAGCGCGATCGTCACGCCTTTTACGTCGCCACGCTGGCCGTGATTGCTTCCACGCTGGACAAGATTGCCACCGAGATTCGCCATCTGCAGCGCACTGAAGTCCGCGAGGCGGAAGAATATTTCAGCGAGAAGCAGAAGGGTTCGTCGGCCATGCCGCACAAACGCAATCCGGTGACGTGCGAGCAGATCAGCGGACTGGCGCGCGTGGTGCGTTCCAACGCGCAGGCCGCGCTGGAGAATGTCGCCTTGTGGCACGAGCGCGACATCTCCCATTCGTCGGTCGAACGCATCATCCTTCCGGATTCGACCATCCTCGTCGACTACCTGCTCTACAAGACGACGAACTTGATTGACACGCTGCTGGTTTATCCCAAGCGCATGTTAAAGAATCTGGAGTCGACCGGTGGCCTGGTATTCAGCGGACAATTGCTGCTCGACCTGGTCGAAGCCGGCGTGCTGCGCGAAGATGCGTATCGGCTGGTGCAGTCGAATGCGATGCGCGCCTGGAAGGACGACCTGAACTTTCGTGAGCTGATCCTGAGCGATCCGGAGATCACGGCGAAAGTGAAACGCGAGACGCTGGAGCACGCGTTCGATCTGAAAAGGCCGCTAAGAAATGTGGATAAGATTTTCAAGCGAGTGTTCGGAGAATAGGCAGGTGGAAGAGCGGCGCTTTAGCACCGCGTCCGACGATAAATTTAATTATCTGGGGAGCATTCATCGGAGATGAACGCTCCCCCAGAACTTTTACGAGCGCAACAACGCCGGCCTAAAGGCCGGCTCTTCCACCTACTCCAACCGATTGATAATCGACGCGACATATCCTGCGCCGAAGCCGTTATCGATATTGACCACCGTCACATTGGACGCGCAAGAGTTCAGCATTCCTAGCAGCGCGGCGATGCCCTGGTACGAGGCTCCATAGCCAATGCTGGTGGGCACGGCGATCACCGGCACACCGACCAGGCCTCCGACCACGCTGGGCAGCGCGCCTTCCATTCCGGCGCAGACAATGATGACCCGCGCCCCGGTCAGCGCCTCGCGCCGCGCCAGCAGACGATGAATGCCGGCGACGCCCACGTCATAAATGTGCTGAACCTCGTTGCCCATGATCTGCGCCGTGACCAGCGCCTCCTCGGCGACGGGAATGTCGCTTGTCCCGGCCGAGACCACAACAATCTTTCCCTTGCCGTAAACGATGTGATCGCGCGTTAAGGTAAGAGCGCGTGCCAGCTCGTGAAACTCAGCTTTGCGGAATTTGCGTTTCACCGCACGGACCTGTTCTGGAGAAATCCTCGTCGCCAAAACGTTATGGCCGTGCTTGCCGAGCCGCGCGAAAATCTCTGCCAGGTGTTGCGGTGTCTTTCCGGGACCGAAGATCACCTCCGGCATGCCGACGCGCAACGCCCGGTGATGATCGACATTGGCGAAGCCGAGATCTTCGAAGGGCAGATGTCGCAACTGCTGCACGGCTTCATCGGACGAGAGCTGGCCGCGCTTTACCTGGTCGAAGAGTTTCTTGATGGCATCAGAGTTCATGGCGGAGCAGTTTCGGGTTTTGAGCTTCAGATGCAGCTCAAATCTATTCGCTGCGAAGATCACTTTTCGGGTTGCCGGTTTGTGTCAGGGCACGACTCGTGCCGAACAAGACACTCCTAGGATACGGGCTTCAGCCCCTGCAACAACATCCCCCGGGCTAAGCCCGGATCATAGTGAGCCGTTTTGCGGCACGTCTAAAGACGTGCCCTGACACAAACCTGTCTGCGGCGATGTACGAAATGTTCTGGAATTTAGAAACGTCGTGGAGTGAGACTCATGGACTGGCCCGATCCGCTCCACCGAATCGAAACCTCTATTCTTCTCCGTGCGCTCCGTGTCCTCCGTGGTGAACAAGCGACGTGGCGGGCAATCACTCCCACAACGCCGCCGAGCCGCCCACCCATTCCAGATTCTTATTGTGATCCACTCCCATCATGATGCCGCGACCCATGCGCACCAGCGGCAGCACCGGAGTCAGCTCGCCGCCCTCGGGCCACACGAACATCATGCGGATTTCCATTTGCGTCGCCCCGTGCGGCGTTTGGATCACCGGCTCAAACTGCACGCGCTCTTGCAGGATGTAGTCGTGGCGCTGCTCAAGCGGGATGGCATCGATGTCTGACTGTGTGGGAGCGAACTTGATGCCCACGCCGGCAAACGAATACAGCGGCTTCAGCAGATAATTCTCGTTGTCTTTCGGCAACTCGCGCAACTCGTCGAGGAACCACGTCTTTGGCACCGAGGGATGATTCAGGTAAGGAATCGAGAACTTGCTGATGCGGAAATACCAGTTGGGATGGCCGGCCCACTCGACATCGAGTTCGTCGCGCAGATCAAAAGGCAGCCTGACACCCTTGCGTTCCAGTTCATCTACGATGCAGCGGTTGTAGATGCGATGTAGTTGAATTTCGCGCCCATCCTTGCGGTAGAAAAGCCGATTGCCGCGCTTCTTGAGCGACAGAATATCGACGATCGCAATGCCCAGCTCGCGCTGGGTGATCAGGAAATCGGGCAGCGTTTTCTGATTCTCCGGATCGATCTCCATCAGGATCACGTTCTCCGGATCGTGCCCGGCGACAACGAGCTGCCGCATTAACTTCCAATACGAGTCGCGATCATGGCCACCAAGATATACCCCCAGGTCAGACGACAATCCATAGGACTCGACATATTGATGTGCGGCTGTTGGCTGGTATCCGTAGAGCGAGGGAAAGGCTTGCAACTCGACTAACTTCGGCTCCAACTCTCCGCTGGCGCCGCGCACCAGCCCGAAATCCACCTGCACGAACATGGGCCGCGGAGGTTCGTTGGGTACGTTATATTGCGGCGGGACCGATGCGTCGGCCACACGTCGGTATTCAGGATCGTCAATCAGTTGCGCAACTAATTCACGGCCGTACTGCGCCATCTGGTCGAGCAGGCCTCCGGGGACGAAGCAGGGCGTCTCCGACACGCGAAAGCCAACGTGCGTACCGCAGGCATTGTCTAGATTCCGCAGCAGCCGCTGGTATTTCTCCGGCGTATAGTTGCGGTTGAATTCCTCGCGGAGGGCGGGAATCATGGTCAGGCCTCGATGAGGAAGCGCCCTTTCTCCATGATCTGCCGGCCGTCAACCCAGATGTCGAATTTCGTTCCCACTACGTCGATGTGGGTCGAGGAATACCACTGCGCGCCGGTATGCTCGCCGTAAGGGTTGCCGAAGGCGATGTGGATGCCGGGAAACTTTTCGTCCTGCAGAATCTGGCCGATCACGTGGGTCAGCTCGATGTTGGTGCCGATGGCGAATTCACCCACGCGATCGCTGTTTTCGTCGGTGTGCGTGTAGGCCCAGAACTCCCGCTCCAACTCCTTGTTGTCGCTGGCGACTTCGGTGATGCGGTTGTTCTTCATGCGGATGGTCAGCGGTTGCCGCGCCAGGTCCTGATATTTCTCGCACAGATAATCGCCCACCACGCCATCGACCACACAAACACCGTTTACTTCGCCGGGCGCGGTGAAGATTTCGCCGCCGGGAAGATTGCCCCACTTGTCGCGACTGATGATGCCGCTGGTCTTGATCCAGTGGTAGTTCGGGTTGAGCGTGGCCGTGAAATCGCTGCCCGCGGGATTGGTGGCGCGAATTTCTTTCGCCCGGGCGACGATCTCCATTACTTTGCGGCTGAGGGCATCGACTTTGTTGTAGTCGGCGCGCATGCCTTCCAGCATGATCTGCTTATCGATGTTGACCATGTGGGCATGCCGCATCTTGCGCCGGTTGACGATGTCGGTCATCTGCATTCGCGACTTCAGTTCGTTGCGCTGCACGCGGACGGCAAAGATGCTGACGTCGCTGGTTTCCATGTCGTCGGCAATCTCAGCCGGCAGATCGGTCAGCGGACGTGGCGCCAGATCTTCCAGCACAAACGCCTTGAAGGGCGAGCCCAGCTTGGTCAACTCCTGGGCGAGGCTGGCCGCGATCTCGCGACAGGCGTTGTCGGTGATCAGCGTGACCTTCTCGCTCGGCTGAATGCGAAGGCAGGTATTGACCGCGTTGGAAGCGCCCGGCGAGAGTTCCGGATCGAAGGTGGTTTTGGTGAGATCGGTGAGAACTGGTTGCGTCAAATCAATCCTTTCCTGAATCCTGTCTTGAAGGGGCGCGGCTTCAGCCGCGTCATCCAGCTTTCCCAACAAACTCGGCTTTAGCCGCCGCGTTGAACAGTTTGCTGAAACTCGCAAAGCAGATCCCTCACCGGCTGAAGCCGGATTCGGGATGACAAAAATAAGGGACCTCCTACGGCGTAGCTAAAGCTACGCTCCTTCAAAGCTAAACCCCAACTCCGGCGCAGCTAAAGCTACGTCCTTCAAAGCTAAACTCCGTGCCTTCCAACTTAAACTCCGCGCCTTCCAACCCAACCCGGCCCTATCGCCGTGCGGCCGACTGCTCGAAGACGCCGACGCGGGTCTCGGCCACCATGTAATCGACCACCTTCTTCAGATCGCCGGTTTCCTCGAACACCTTCAGCTGCCGGTCGGCGCCGGTCCCCATTTTTAACATCTGGTGAATGTAATTGATTTCCTCGCGCGAGCCAAGCTCTTCCACCGCATCGTCAATCAGTTCGAGATATTCCAGCATCAGGTCGTGAACCGGAACCTCGACTTCTTTGCCGAAATCGATCAGCTTGCCCTGGATGCCGTAGCGCGAGGCGCGGAATTTGTTCTCCATGATCAGCGAGCGGCCATAGATACGATAGCTCTTATTGGAGGCATGCAAGTCGTACAGCATCGCCACCGTTGCCTGAATCAGTGCGGCAATCGCGACGGTTTCGTCCAGCCGCATGGGAATGTCGCAAACCCGCACTTCCAGGGTGTTGAAGAACGGATGCGGCCGGATGTCCCACCAGATCTTCTTGCCGTTGTCGATGCACTTGGTCTTGATCAGCAGGTCAACGAAGGTCTCATATTCCGCCCAGTTGGCGAACACGTCCGGAATGTTCGTCCGGGGAAAACGCTCGAAGACTTTGCAGCGATACGACTTGAAGCCGGTATTCATACCCATCCAGAACGGCGAATTGGTCGAGAGCGCCAGAATGTGCGGCAAAAAATACCGCATGGAATTCATGATGTGAATGGAGGTATTGCGGTCCTCGATGCCGATGTGCACGTGCAGCCCGAAAACCAGGTTGGCGCGCGCAATCAGTTGCATGTCCTCGACCACACGGGCGTAGCGCTCGTCGGGATAAATCTCCTGCGACTTCCAGTCGGAAAACGGATGCGTGCTGCCCGCCGCCAACAACATGCCGTGCTCGCTGGCCAGGGTGATGACTTCGCGCCGTAGCGACTGGATGTTCTCCCGCGCTTCCTTGATGTCGCGACAGACGCGGGTCCCCACCTCGATGACCGACTGGTGCATCTCCGGCTTGACCGCCTCATGCAGTGCCAGCTTGGCTTTGGAGAGGATTTCGGAGGCGATGTGCGAGCGCAGATCGCGGGTCTCCGGATCGATCGTCTGATACTCCTCTTCAATTCCGATGCTCAGGCTTGGCCGGTCCATCTCGCTACCCCCTGACCGCTCGCTTGCTTACCTGCTTGGATGCAGTTGCAGGCTTCGATGTTTTGTCCTGTCCCTTGGACTCTGCTTCCGCCGTGTAGCCGCTGAGAAAAGCGCTCCAACGATACTCCGGTGGCTGTCCGGTGGCCTGCTTGGCTTTGCGCACGGCCAGTTCGGCCACGTGGTTGACAATCCAGTCAAAGTTTTCCTGACCGACCGAGTTTACATCAGCGTCGGGGGCGGGATTCATGAAGTCGATAGCGTAGGGAATGCCGTCCTCGCAGGCGAACTCGACCGTGTTCAGATCGTAGCCGAGGGCGCGGCACAGGGTGAGGCAATCGCGTTCCACCCGGGCGATCAGCTGGGGATCGGTGGGCGGCGGATTCTTCACGTAACGCTCATGGAAGGGCGCCGAGGGATCGTAGTGCATGATGTGGACGTTCTCTTGTCCCACTACGTAGCAGCGGAAGTACTCTTTGAACTTCACTCCGCGTTGCAGCGTCATGCACAGATCGCGCGACTGATCGTAGGCGTTGAAGAACTCTTCCGGCGAGTTGACCTTGTACACGTCCTTCCAGCCGCCGCCGTCGAAAGGCTTGAGGAAGGCCGGGAATCCGACGTAGCTGAAGATGCTGTCCCATGGCATGGGAAATTGCAGGTTGCGCATGGAGCGGTCGGTGGTGCCCACCGGGTGCTCTTTGTGTGGGATCAAGACTGTAGGCGGAATGGCCACCCCCAGCTTTTGACCCAGCGCGTAGTTGAAGAACTTGTCGTCGGCACTCCACCAGAAAGGATTGTTGATGACGATGGTGCCCGATAGCGCCGCATTCTTCAAATAGGCGCGATAAAAAGGAATGTCGTGCGAGATGCGGTCGACGATGACCTGGTAAGGAGAAGGCTCGGCCATGCGCACTTCGCCGATGGTAGCCAGCTCGGCCTGGATGTCAGGCTCGCCCAGGGAGTTGATCTTGTCGACCAGCGCCGGCGGAAAGGTGGTCTCCATGCCAAAAATAATGCCGATTTTCTTCACGACTGCTCCTTGGCGAGCGACACGAGTGCTCTCTTGCCGGTTCGCTATGTATGTGGGAAGGCCCGGGAAAACGTGCGATGGGGCGCACTACAACTGTTTATATTGTAGGCGAAAAAGCTGGGATTTAACAGATGTTGGTGAGGGTGGCGTGGTTAGGACGACGAGCATTGACATTGCCCATTCCTCTCTCCTAGACTGCGGCCATGGAATTGAATTTCACTCCGGAGCAGGAAGCGCAGCTGGCTAGCATTGCTCATCGGGCAGGCAAGCCCATCGAGCAGTTTTTGACTGATGCTGCCCTGAACCTGTTACGCGAGAATGACCGCTTTGTCGAAGCGATCGAAAAAGGTATTGCCGCTGCCGACCGGGGCGAATTCATCGAAGAAGAATCCGCTGGACTGTAGTCACTTCATGTCCTCTGTAAAGTCCCCAAGTGCAGCATTGAAGTCCCAAGCAACGTAGGTCACCGTTCCACGCAGTGTCCCAAGCTTACGGTCAGAGTGCGACTTAACGGAATTTAGGCGGGCAACGGCTACGCCATTCTCCGTGAGAATGATCTCCTCCTCAGGCACCAAGCTATGAATCAGCCCTTGAAGTTGCGCCTGGGCTTCTTCAACGGATACTTTCCTCATTTCTGCTGCTCCAATGGCCGCTTGGTTCTTTTGATCATCTGGAGGTGCCGCCCCTGAAGGGGCTCAATCGTAAAGGCGCCCTACCCAGCGCTGAAGCGCTGGGCTACGCTCTTTCGTCCGCGGGGGCGGGACTAGATTGTCATCGCTCACATTTCCTCGAGTTAATCCACAGTTTGCCCCTCGGTGAGGAAGTCGCGGGCCGAAAACGCGCTACCCCAGGTATGCCCGCGCCATCGGCCGCCACCACGGCCAATCGTGATAACTCTGGTCGCCCCACACGTACATTTCATGGCGGATGCCGCGCGAGCCCAGGATTGCCGCCATCTTGCTGTTATCGTTCCAGCACATATCCCACTCGCCGGTCGACAGCACGGTGCGCATGTGGTTATAGCGCCAGCCGTCGGTGCAGTTCGCCAGGTAGTCTGGCGGATTATTGAAGTACGCGTCCTCGCTATACCAGCCGTCGAGAAATTTCTTGATGTCAAAGGCCCCGCCCATGGTCACGCAGTCGGTGACCTTGTCGGGATGCCGAAAAGCAAAATTCAAGGCGTGATACGCGCCAAAACTGCAGCCCGTCACGATGGTTCGCGGGTTCCAGTTCTTGTTCCACATCAGCGGCAGCACATCGTTCAGGATGTAGCGCTCGTATTGCAGATGCCGCTGGATTCGCCAGTAGGGATGCGCCTGCTTGTTGTACCAGCTTTCAGTGTCGATGCTGTCAACGCAGTAAATCTGCAGCTGGCCGGATTCGAGACGGTCAGCCAGCGCGGCAACCATTTTGTTGTCTTCGTATTCGAAGTATCTTCCCATCGAAGTGGGAAAGACGAGGACCTTCGGACCATCGTGGCCGAAGACAAGCATGTCCATGTTGCGTTGCAGGTCGTTGGACCACCAACGATGAAATTCACGATTCACTTTTTATAGGCCTCTGAGGGAGAGATTTTTTGCAGCGTCCAAACTTCCGTTTGATACTCTAGGAGCCATAATTCTACAAGATGTCGACTGAACCGGTAATAAACGCGCCTCCGATGCCCGCTCCGACTAACATGAACCCTGCGCCCGTGGCTCTCCCCGCAGACCTGAAATCGCGTCTGCGGTTACACCAGCAATTCGTCTCGCAAGTCGAAGACGAAAAGCACGACTTCATCGTCTATCTGCCGCCCATGTACGATGCCCAGCCCGATCGGCGCTTTCCCGTGCTTTATATGCAGGATGGGCAAAACCTCTTCGATCCGGATACTTGTTTCTGCCGCGGCAATTACTGGCATATGGGCGAAACTGCCGACCACCTCATCGGTACGGGCGAAGTCGAACCGCTCATCATCGTCGGCATCTACAATACCGGCGAGCATCGCGTCGACGAGTACACACCCGTCGAGGACAAGCGGCTCGGCGGCGGCCAAGCCGATGCCTACGGCCAAATGCTGGTAGAGGAGCTGAAACCGTTTGTCGACCACACCTATCGCACGCTACCTGGCGTGGAGAGCAGCGGTTTAGGCGGATCGTCGCTGGGAGGGCTGGTTACGCTCTATCTCGGGTTGCGCTATACCTGGGTGTTCAGCAAGCTGGCGGTGATGTCGCCGTCGGTGTGGTGGCGCAATCGCGCCATCCTGAAAACCGTGGCCCAGATCAAAAGGAAACCGGAGCTCAAGATCTGGCTCGACATCGGTACCAAAGAAAGCCAGCGCGCTCTGCCCGATGCGCGCGAATTGGAACTGGCTCTGGTCAAGAAGGGATGGGTGCAGGGCCAGAACCTTTCCTACCTGGAAGTTTCCGACGCCGAGCACAACGAAGTCGCCTGGGCCCAGCGCGTTGCCCCCATGTTGAAGTTCCTGTTTCCGACCACTGGCTGAGTCACCAGCGCTGAGAACTCAGATCCCCTATGCCATTTTCCGCTATCGTGACGGAGCGTCTGGTACTTCGTGATCTTGAAGCAAGCGATGCCCCCAGAATCTTCGTCTACCGGTCGCATCCCGAAGTTTCCCGCTTCCAGTCTTGGGGAACAGAATCCGGCGATGAGATTTCCTCGTACATCGGCGGCATTGCGACGATGGAGCCGGGAGCGCCTGGATTGTGGTATCAGCTCGGAATCGAACTGCGATCCAGCCGCCAACTCATCGGCGACTGCGGTTTCCGTGTGATGCATCATGAGCCGAGGCAGGTTGAGTTCGGCATCGCCCTGGACCTGAAATTTCAATCCAAAGGCTATGCCGCGGAAGCACTGCGAGCGCTGCTGGACTATCTTCTGGTCAAACTCGACAAGCATCGAGTGTTTGGATCCGTGGATCCACGCAATGTGCGATCCATACGGTTGATGCAACGCGTAGGAATGCGGAAAGAAGCCCACTTCGTCCAAAGCCTGTGGTTCCAGGGCGAGTGGGTCGATGACATGATCTTCGCCATGCTGGCGAGCGATTGGAAATCCGGCAAGTTATGAAGAGATTGAGAGCTGCAGTTATCGTTTTACCGATCATCTTGGGAACTATTGCCAATGCGGCTGACCGCCAGGAGCCTGCACTGTCGGCGGCGGAACAGGTCATGGTGAGCCGCCAGATCGCGACCCTAAAATCAGCGACCGATCGTCAGGTTGCTGAGGGTTGGAGCAATGCTAAAAAGGTGGCGGAATTAATATGCAGGCCGGCGGCGCTGCCCGTCCTCAAGAAGCAGACGAAAGGAGTGGATCGGGTGTTTCTTGGGACAGATGATCCGCAAAGCCTAAACCTGGAAAGCAATCAGCGTTTGACTGGCAGTGGCACCTTTCGCACTGCGCAGGGCTGGCAGGACTTTACCTTCACCTGCAAGGTGAATCCGGAGACAGGAGAAGTCACAAAGTTTGAGGCCACGCCGATTGCGGCGAAGCCCTAATCGCTGTCACTGCTCAATTCCGGATTCGGCTAGGCGTTGGCTGCCGATTCTCCGGGCCGGCTAAAGGACTGAATTGCGCTGGCCTCGTCATCTTCTATCTCGAACACCTTGGCTAATTTCGTCATTTGCAGCAAGTCGCTTACTCGCTTGCTAGGGTTCAGCAGCTTGAGTTGCCCGCCCTGATTGCGCACAGTGGTGTAAGTCTTAACCAGTTCCCCAAGACCTGAGCTGTCGATATACCCCACCTCATGCAGGTTCAGCAGAATCCTATTATTTCCCTTCTCGACAAGCTCGCGGACCACTTCGCGAAGCATCAGGTTATCTTCGCCCAGGGTTATCCGGCCGCTTACGTCAACAATGGAGACGTCCCCAACCTGGCGGTTGGCGGTTTGCATCTTCAGCGGCGTGCGCCCTTCGATGCCCAGGCCCAGGCGATCCAGGATTCCGCAAGCCGTACGCGCGGTCTCCTGCGACTCGGTACGGACCACGATTAGCGTGCGCCCTTCCTGCAGTACTTCGCGGAAAAACGCTACATCCTCGGAAGCCTTTTCCTCGCTCGTGGGTTGCGGGGCATCGGTTTCACCCGCCATGGACTTGCCTAATGCGGAACCAACCCCCGCGCCGAACAACCCCAGGAGTGCGGCCGCACCAAAGCCCAGCGCGAATACCTGGCCAATCCCCGGAACCGCCAGCATCGTCGCAGCCAGGACCCCGGCTGACATTCCGGACCCCACTCCCATGAATCCGCCAACCGTTGCCCCAAGTTCCTTGCCTACAACCTCAGCCTCAGTCTGGGAGCGGGTGAGAAAGACGATCGATTCCTGCGGGACTTTCCCATTCAACAGCTCGTGTACGGCCTCAGCAGCGCGCTCACGTGACGAAAATACTCCGATTGCAGTTTCCACGAGATACCTCCTGTGTAGGAAGAAATGTATCCGTAGGCCTGGCTCGACAAACTGCCACCGTCTAGATGGAAGTAGTACCCGGAGGCATTCACTCGCGCCAGCGTCGCAAAAGAGTGCCCTGAGTTCACTAATTTGTCAAGGAAATAGAGCCATTTGGGGGCAAGAAATGCCCGTCTGCGGAATCTCGAACTCCATCAGGTAAGCGGGCAACCGCTACCTTCCGGCTCAGCAACCGTGTACGATCTCGTTCCGAAGAGATATTCGTGCCTAGGATATTGCGGGCGCTAATCGAATCGCCTACCAGCCATTGGGGAATGAATCGCCAAGCTCAGTGGCCAGTGCCCACTCGATCGATCGCATTCGTTCCGGAGTCAGCTTCTTGCCGTCGCAGGTGATATAGAAAACATCGTGGGCCATCGGACCTTCGGTGTCGATCAGTGCGACCTCGATGCTGCACTCTTCGTTGGTCAAGGTTGAGCTGATAGTGTGCAGCAACCCGGGACGATCCTGGGTTACGACCTCCAGCAACGTGCTGCGCGAGGAGCACTCGTCGTCGTATCGCAATCGTGTCTGGACCGTAAGCTTGACCGGCTTCTGATCGGCCTTCAATCGCGATTCCAGCAAAGGTTCCAGCCAAGCTTCACCCATCAGGATCTCCCGCACCGACCGCTTGAAGCGCTCCCGCTCCGGCGGATTCAGTTCCAGGGTGCGGAAGCGATCTTTGAAATAGAAGCTGTCCACCACGACTCCGCCGTTATTCGAGAAGGCCGCGGCTTTGGTGATATCCATGCCCCAACCGTAAAGAATGCCGGTGACGCTGCGGAACAGACCGGGCCGGTCGGCGATAACCAGCGTCAGCTCCTGCTGCCCGCTGACGTCGCGCAATTCGAGTTGCACGGGTTCCGCGGCCAGGTGACTCGCCATGGTGAAATGCCTGGCCACCTGTTCGGACGAATGCGAGAGCAGGTAGCGCAGGGGCAATCCATCGAGAAATTGCCGGAGCTGTTCGCATTGCCCCGGCAACAGGGCGGAGACTTTCTCTGCGGGTTCAGTGTTGATCTCGGCACGCAATCGTTCTTTGTCCGCACTGCGGACGAAATACGTTGCGGTTCCCGCATAGAGGCGCCAGAGGTTCTCGGCCTTCCAGGTCGTCATCGCATCCGGATTCACGGCTTTAATGTCGGCCAGCGTCATCAGGGTGAGCATCTTCAGCCGCTCGGAGGTGCCGATTTTTTCTGCCAGTTCACGGATAGCTGCCGGATCGTAGATGTCGCGCCGGCGCAGAGTGGAAGAGATCTCGAGATGGGCAGCGACCAGGAAGCAGACGGTCTGGCCATCTTCCTCAGAAAGTTGCATGCGGTTGACGGCGGCGGTGGCCAGCTGCAGGCTGCTTTGCACGTGGTCGGTGCCTTCCAGTCCCTTGCCCGTATCGTGCAGCAGCAGTGCCAGAAACAGCAATTCCGGACGCTCCACCTCCAGTAGAAGGTCGGCAAAAGGCTGCAGGCATATCTCGTCATTATTCTTGAGTTGATGTAGGACATCGATGGCCATGAAGGTGTGCTCGTCGACCGTGTAGCGATGATAAAGATCGCGTAGAACCAGCAAGTCGATGGTTTCGAACTCGGGAAGGGCACGGGTCAATAGATTTAACGAATGCATGGTACGCAACGCTGGGGTAGCGTGGGGAAGCCTAAGGATATCGCGCAAGTGCCGCCACAAGTGCTGGTCCTGCGGCATAGTTTCGGCCAGCCGGCGATGGGCGTCGTTGAGCCGCCTCTCCGTTTCCGGACTCAGCGCAACTCCGTGCCGGGCGATAAAGGTAAACAGACGCAGCACAGTGGCAGCCTCGCGCGCGTCGGACGCCTGCTGAAAATAGACCCTCCCATCCACCACCGAGAATTCATCGTTAGAGACCCGCGAACGCCAATGTTGAAAGGAACGCAACAACGACGATCGGCTTTGCGAAACCTGCTCCAGCAGCTGCGAGCTGTTGCGAGACACCGCCTTGGCGTGGCGGAAATAGAGTTGCATCCATTCCGCCGGTGACACCGGCCCTATCTTGGTGGCCACGCCGCGCGCCGCCAACTCTTCCTGGGTCGCCCAGGTGATGGTATTGTCGTCGCGATTATGGTGGTAATGCAGGTAGCACCGGCTGGAGCACAAAAACTCCATCGCGTCCAACATCTCGGCCTGTTCTGAATTCTTGCGCGTACTGATCAGCTCGGGACGTCGCCCCGAACCCAAAGCAACGATCATGCCCAGCCAACGCGATACATGACAATCGCGCAGCCCACCCGGTCCGTCCTTCAGGTTGGGCTCGAGATGAAAGATGGTATTGCCAAAACGCTGATACCGCGCCTGCGTCATCTCGGAGAGACGCTGTAAGAGAACATCGGATTCGCGTGCGATTAACTGGGGTAGGGCCTTGGCATGCAGCCGTTCGAACAGGCTGCCATCGCCAGCCAGGAAACGGCTATCCAACAGCGATAGCGTGAACTCGATGTTGCTCTGATCGAAACCGCTACAATCCTTGAGAGTCCGCGTCGCGGGACTGACCCTCAAGCCGATATCCCACATTGTCTGACAGACACTACGCACTGCGTCCTGGCTGCCGTCGCGCCCTGCTTCGCTCTCCGCCAAAAACAGCAGGTCGATATCGGAGTGGGGAAACAACTCACTCCGCCCAAAGCCTCCCAAAGCGATCAGGGAGTAACCCGAGTTGCCGCGGGACGACAAATGTTCGTCCCACAGAGTCAGAGCCAGCCTGTCAACCAGCCGGGTGCGGTCGCTCAACGAGGCCAGCCCTGAACCTGTCGCTTCGAAGTCCCGTCGAATCCGCTCAAACTCGTGACGGTAGAAGCCGCGTAACGCGAATTCCGCAGCCGGGCCAACCGTGGGGTCTCCAGACGGCGGAATCGCGGGTTGCGGCCCGGTGGTCATAGCGCGGTCTCACCACGTTCGTCATTGCGTATGCGGATGGCTTCGTCAATCCGCGACAGAAAAATCTTGCCATCGCCAATCTTGCCGGTACGAGCAGCATTGGCGATCGCTTGTACGGCCCGATCGACCAGGGTGTCGGGCAGCACGACCTCTACCTTCACCTTGGGAAGCACGTCGACTGTGTATTCCCGGCCGCGATAGAACTCGGTGTGCCCTTTTTGCCGTCCGTGCCCGCGAACTTCGGTAACCGTCATGCCCTCCACTCCAATCTCGATGAGAGCGTCCTTGACCGCTTCGAATTTCGCCGGTTGAATCACCGCTTCCAGTTTCATCATTGCTGGCCTTCACCCGCCTTCGCAGGCTCCTCGTGTTGAGTTCTAGGGGAGCGAGACTTCCCAGGAATAGCCTTCTTCGCCATGCTGGGTCAGATCGAGCCCTTGCACTTCGTCATCCGCGGATACCCGCACGCCCAACACGAAATCGACGATCTGCAGAATGATGTATGTGCCCACCGCCGCCAGGGCAATCGCAATGCACACCCCGACCAACTGATTCCCTACCTGCCGATAGTTGCCGTCGACCATTCCCAGCGCCAGCACACGCCCCTGACCATCTTTGAAGATCGGGTTGATGAGCCGGGTGGCGAATACGCCGGTCAGCAGCGCGCCGATGGTGCCGCCGACGCCATGTACTCCAAAAGCATCGAGCGAATCATCGTAGCCAAGACGCGCTTTCACCACGGCTACCATGAAGTAGCAGAGCCCTCCCGCGACCAGGCCGATCAGCAGTGCGGCCATCGGAGTGACAAATCCTGACGCCGGGGTGATGGCCACCAGTCCGGCGACACAACCAGAAATCGCTCCCAACACGCTGGGCTTGCCGTTGCGAATCCACTCCGCTCCTGCCCATCCAATAGCGGCCGTCGCCGCCGCGAAGTGGGTGGCTACGAAGGCGCTGGTGGCCAGGCTTCCGGCGCTAAGCGCGCTGCCCGCGTTAAAGCCAAACCAGCCCACCCACAGCAGGCAAGCGCCGATGAAGCTGAGTACCACACTGTGGGGGGGCATGGGTTCCTTGGGATAGCCCACGCGCCGGCCCAGGTATAACGCGCAGATCAACGCCGAAATTCCGGAAGTGATGTGGACCACGGTGCCGCCCGCGAAATCCAGCGTGGGAAAGCGCCCGCCCAGGCTGGCGTTGAGGAAGCCGCCTTTGCCCCACACCATGTGCGCCATCGGCGAGTAGACCAGCAGCGACCACATGGCCATGAATAGCAACATGGCACTGAACTTCATGCGCTCGGCGAATGCTCCGCAAATCAAGGCCGGCGTGATAATGGCGAACATTAACTGATAGACCATGAACGTCTGTTGGGGAATCGTGGCCGCGTAGTCAGCATCGGGAGCGGCGCCTACCGCGCGCAGAAACGCGTGCTCCAGCCCGCCGAGAAAGCTGTTGCCGGATCCAAAGCAGAGGCTGTAGCCGATGATCGCCCACACTACCGTAATGACGGCCATCATGGCGAAACTCTGCATCATGGTGGCCAGAACGTTCTTTTTGCGCACTAACCCGCCGTAGAACAGCGCCAGACCGGGGCCAGTCATCAGCAGGACCAAGGCGGCGCTCATCAACATCCAGGCGTTGTCAGCCGAGCTTTTGGCATCGGCAATCTGCTGCTGCAATTGCGTAATGCGATCGCCCTGAATCCCCGCATCCGTACCTGCGGAGGTCGATTGCGCGGCCAGCGTGCCGGCTAGCAACATGATCGCCAGGAAAGGTAATAATTTCTGAACCCATCGCATGCAGGACTCCCAGAATCACACGGCTGTAACAATGGAAACGCAATTCGCCGGAAGGAGCGTCCAGGGGGCGCAATCCAACCACGTCTGCGAAGAGAGAAGGCAGTTTTGACCTGTCGCGGCGCCGCCGGTCCTATTGCCTCGGTATAACTTTGATACGCGGTTTGGCGGCGGATGAGAAATTCAAACTATTTATGGACAGGATTAGTTTCGATTATCGCTGGTCGAGGTCTCTTGGTCGCGAGGCTGGAGATTCAAGTGCAATTCTCAGATGGTCATTAGCAACAGCCTGGGCCGTAAAGAATCTGTTTTTCGGATGGCGGTCGCTCGGCTCGAAGAGAAGCGGATTCGTCGCGTCGCTCCTAATTACAATTCCAAGGCCCAAAGTCTGTTCGCGAATTCGTTAACTCCAGCGGAACCAGCGCAATGCCAGAATGAACGACACGCCGCCCCATACCGCCAGCACCGCGATTCGACTGAGTTGGGAATTCAGGGACGCGCCCTGCAGAATGATCGCTCGCAAAGCATCGTTGAGGGCAGTCAATGGGAGGGCCCTGATTGCTGGAAGAACCATTTTGGGGAAGCGCTCGTAAGAGAAGAATACACCGGAGAAAATCCACATCGGCATCATCACCACGTTGATCAGACCGCTGACGCTTTCGATCTTCTGTGCCCGGCTGGCGGTCAGCAAGCCAATCCCGCCGAACGACACCGCGCCCAGGGCTCCGACCAGTAGAATCGACAGGAGAGAGCCTTCCACCCGCAGATGAAATACCAGCACGCCAAACACCAGCAGCAGCCCAACCTCAACGATCATCAAGACCAGCCGGCTGCTGGCCAAGGCTAGCAGGAAGTCCGAGCGCCGCATCGGCGTCGCTACAAAACGCTTGAGCAGTTTGCGCTGGCGCATTTCCACCACGGCGAATCCGATGCCCCACATGCCGGAGTTCATCAGATTCATACCCAGCAGTCCTGGAATCAGAAAGTCGATATAGCGCGCGCCCGGCTCGCTCGCTGCAGTGCTGGTTGTGCTGATCGGACTCTTGCGGCCGGCTGCAGTCTCCAGCGCGTCGTCAACCTGAGTGCGCGCCAGCAAACTCTCCGGACGTGCCGGATCATAGCGATAATGAATGCCGGCATCGTCCAGGCTCACCACCAAGGCGTACTTGCCCAGCCGGAAGCCGTCGCGGGCGGCGGACGGACTCACCACGTCCGCATGAATGCCGGCGTGTTGCGGAGAGCGATCCAGCAATCCAACCAGTTGCTGCGTCTTCGGTCCGTCGGCAATCGCGATGGTCGCGACGTCAGGCGGCTTGTCGCGAAATGCTATGCCCAGTCCCAGGGCCAGAAGCAGGGGAAACACGAAGACCCAGAAGATCACTTCCGGCTCGCGCCGTAGTTCCAGCATCCGCATCTGGAGCAGACGGAAATAGGCGGTCCACCGGCCATTCGTGGTAACCGCTGGCTCGGGAGGCGAAACCACCGGGGGCTGTTCTATGGTCGCCATTAATTTTCCCTCAGATGCCGGCCCGTAAGCTTCACGAAAACGTCTTCCAGGCTGGCCTGCCGGGTGGTGAGGTGAATCAGCCGCGCACCTTGCTTCTGTACGGCTACGAGCAACTCAGGTATGGTCTCGTGCGGCTCGTTGACCTGTAACGAGTACAATCCATCTTCCGTGCGCACCGCCTGTACGCCGGGAAGCCGCCTCCATACTTCCCCATCACCATCGTTCTCGCCTGAAATCGCAAACTCCACTACGTGGTGGCCGGTGAGACCTTCGATCAGTTCCGTTGGTGTTCCCGCCGCAATGATTTGCCCGTGATCAATAATGGCCAGTCGGTCGCACAGCCGTTCCGCCTCGTCCATGTAGTGGGTGGTCAGCAGCACGGTTCCATTACGCTGCTGAAACTGGCGAACAATGTCCCACAATTGCCGGCGGCTCTGCGGGTCGAGCCCGGTAGTCGGTTCATCCAGAAAGAGGATCTTGGGATTGGCCACCAGCGCGGTCGCTACCGCCAGACGCTGCTTCTGACCTCCAGACAATTTCCCCACCCAGCTATCAGCTTTTTCCTGCAGCGAAAGCTCTTCCAGGACAGCCTCAATCGAAGTTGGATGCTGATAGAAACTAGAAAACAATTCCAGCGTCTCCCTGACGGTCAACTTCTCGGAGAGCCGGGTCTCTTGCAGTGATATGCCCAACCACTCGCGCAACTCGCGCGCATGCGACTGCCACGTTCTGCCCAGCACCTCTACCTCGCCTGAGGTCGGCTCCAGCAGCCCTTCCAGAATTTCGATGGTCGTGGTCTTCCCTGCTCCGTTGGGACCCAGCAACCCAAAACATTCTCCGGTGGCGACGCTGAGATCGAGGCCACGGACAGCCTCAACTTTGCCGTCATAGGTCTTGCGCAGTCCGCGACATTGGATGGCAGTCTCCATATAAGAATCATACTGGAGAAAATGCATTGCGCAGGTTGCGCCTGCTGCCAGCAAATGGTCACGTCAGCGGCTTCAAATCCTGTAGCATGGTCGGAATGAGCTCTGACACTGTGGGATGAATGTGCATGGCTCGTGACACCACCGTGTAAGGAGCCTTGGCGTACATCACGTCGAGGAGCGAGTGGATCACTTCGTCGCCTCCGACGCCCAACACCGCTGCTCCCAGGATTTGCTTGCTCTCGGCATCGACCAGAACTTTCATGAAACCCTGGGTTTCGCTCTTCTCCTTGGCGCGCCCAACATCGGACATGAGGTATTTGCCGATGAGCGCCTTCCTGCCCGACTTTCGTACCTGGGTTTCGGACATTCCCGCCCGTCCCAGCGGAGGGTCGATGTAGAGGTTGTAGGCGGGAATCCGATCGCTGAGCTTGCGATGATCGTCGTCCAGGAGATTGGCGGCGACAATCTCGAAATCGTTGTACGAAGTATGCGTGAATGCGCCGCGACCGTTGCAATCGCCGAGCGCCCAGATACCAGGTACACTGGTTCGCAACTCATCATCCACCGTGATGTAGCCGTGTTGGTCGTGGGCAATTCCGGCTTTGTCCAGGCCGAGATCGTCAGTGTTGGGGCGGCGCCCAGCCGCGACCAGGATGTGCGTACCAATCGCTGGTGCTGAATCGACCGTGCAGTCCACGCCCGCGACAATCTGATTGCCACGCTTCTCGACCGTAATGCACGTGGCATTCAGGCGAACCGTAATTCCCTCACGCTCTACGATCTCGCGGATCGCATCGGAAATATCTTCGTCCTCGCGTGGGATCAAATGTGATTCCCTCTGCAGAATCGTGACCTTGCTGCCAAAACGCCGATACATCTGGCCGAACTCCAGCCCGATGTAGCTGCCTCCGATAATGATGAGGTGCTCAGGCAGAAAGTCGACTTCCATCATCGAGGAATTGTTCCAATAGGGCACCTGATCAAGCCCGCGGACCGCAGGGACTGACGCGCGGCCGCCAACGTTGATGAAGATCTGATCTGACGTGAGGCGATCGTCGCCGACGGCCACGACGTGCGCCGATTCGAAGCGAGCTTGCCCCGTGTGGACAGCGCAGTTGGGCTGCTCGCGCAGACGTTTCTCGGCGCCTACTTGAGACGGTCGCTGGATTTCGTCCTTGCGGGCCTTAACTTTTTTCATGTCGACGGCGACTGGACCGGTGAGCACGCCAAACTCCGCGGCCCTCCGCGCCACGTGCGCTACTTCGGCGCTGGCGACCAAGGTCTTCGTCGGAATGCAGCCGGTATTGACGCAAGTCCCGCCGAACTTCCCGCGCTCGATGATGGCGACTTTGCGTCCCGCCTTCGCCATCCGTATAGCGAGAAACGGTCCGGCTTGTCCCGTGCCGATAATGATCGCGTCGTACGATTTATTCATCACCCCTCCATGTGTGCATGGAAGGGTAATACGTCGAGGTGGTCGGCGTCACGTCGAAGCCCTCTCAGAATTGTCATTACGAGCGTAGCGAGGAATCTGCTTTTCCTCTTGAGCCAAAGAAAGCAGGTCCCTCGGCTTCGCTTCGCTACGCTCGGGATGACAACAGGAAGAGGGGCTCTGGAAACTCAGACAGTACGCGCCGCTAGCTCGTCCGAGTCATTCCATCCTGTCGCTGACGCCGGCGGGATGAAGCTCATGGCGCGTTCGGTTAGTGCAGTGATGGTGAGGCTGGGATTCACGCCCAGGTTGGCCGCGACGACCGATCCATCACACACGTACATGTTGCGATAACCGAAAACGCGGTTGCGGGAGTCGACGACCCCTCTGGCAGGTGAGTCAGCGATGACGCTGCCACCCAGACAATGCGCCGTGCCGGGAACGTTAAACAGAATCTCGGGCAACATGCTCATGGCAGTTCCCCCGGCCACCTGGGCAAACTTCTCGGCAAACTCGTTGGCCGCGGGAATGAATGTCGGCACCTTATCACCGCGGCTTACCAGGAATTTCCGGAACGGCCAATACAAGTGCCGCTCCCATCGCATATCAATGTGGCCTTCCAACGCCTGCATGCAAAGCAGGATCACGCATTCTCGCGCCCAGCGGAAGGGCAGCAGTAACCGCAGGGTCTTGATGGGGTGCAACAGTAAAGAAGCGACGAGGTTTTTCGCCCAGAGTGCGACCCGCCCCGATCCCGGCCGTCCGCCAGTCAGAATCGTGGTCAGCAAACTCATGGTGTCGGAGCCCTCGGGATAGCGCACCGCCTCAATGTGAGTGTGGTCGTCAATGTAAACGCCGGATCCGATTGCGACGCCCTTAGACAAGTCGTCGTTTGAGCCCGGCACGCGCACTCCAATGAGCGACTCGGAGTTGGTGCGAACGTACTTACCGAGCTGATCGCTGATCTTCGGCAGTGAACCTTTGTCTTTCAGGTGAAAAAGCAATTCCATCGTACCCAGTGATGACGCGGAGAAAACTATGCCACGGCAACTGAAGCGCCTGGGAGCTTTCTGGAAGCGCGCAGTGGACTTTACGGTTATGACCTCGTATCCCTGGCCGCCATCTATCGCGCCGTCCAGTGGGCGAACGTCGATAACTCGCGTCTCGGGGAACACCTGCGCCCCGTGCTTTTCAGCCAGGTAGAGATAATTCTGATCGAGAGTGTTTTTAGCGCCGTGACGGCAGCCCATCATGCAGCCCCCGCAGGCCGTGCACGTGGTACGTTCCGGACCTTCTCCGCCAAAGTACGGATCGGGGACCGTGGTCCCGCCCGGCTCTCCCTCGCGCGCCTGGAAAATAGCTACATGTGTCCGATAGAAACTGTCTCCCACGCCCACCGAGTCGGCAACCAGCTTCAGCAAGCGGTCGGCTGGTCCCAAGATTTTGTTCTCAATGACGCCGAGCATGCGCGATGCGGTGTCGTAGTGCTGGGGCATCTCCGACTTCCAATCCGCCAGACCGCGCCATGATCCGGTGTCCCAGACTTTATCGGGAGGCCGCAGGAGCGTACACGCATAGGTGATGGAGCCGCCACCGACGGCGCAGCCATGCAGGATGGTTACGTGGCGGAAGAACCGCATGCTGAAGAATCCCCGCAAAGCCAGACTCGGCCGCCAAAACCAGCGACTCAGTGACCAACTGGTGTGCGGCAGATTCTCTGGTGTCCAGCGCCGACCCATCTCCATGACCGCGACTTTGTAGCCTTTTTCCGTCAGGCGATGAGCGGTTACGCTTCCACCAAATCCGGAACCGACGACAATGAAATCGAAGTCGTAACTTGTGCTGGGGCTGGCCATGGAAGTCCTATGCAGCAGCCTGCGGCTTGCCCCTTCAACCTTCTCACAAAAGAGCTGGGGTTTACGGTGACGCTGGAGTTCACCGGAGGAGTCGGTTCCCAGAATGGGAATCACCCCCAAAATGTTCGTCCGTCACTGCGGTTACGGTCACGACTCCCGCATCATGAGGCCAGTCGTGCTTTTTTCATCCGGGGTCTTACGGCGGCGCGGGCTCGCGGGCTCATTGCAGGGAGAGTGACATGGCGGAGTTTCAACAAAGTAATTCCTTTTCTTGGGGAGATGCGCTATTTCTGTACGTCGAACGTCCTGGCCAACCGCTGAGCATAGCTTCGGTCAGCATTTTTGAGGGCGCAATCCAAGTCAAAGCCCTGCGGGATTTTGTCGAGTCGAAGCTGCCGCTGATCCCACGTTATTTACAGCACGTGGTATTTCCGCCGTTTAATCTTGGACTTCCCACCTGGCAGTTCGACCCCAACTTCGATATTCGCAACCACATTCGTCAAGTGACGTTACGCCGGGGGACGGAAAGCGACCTCAAAGCGCTCGCCTCCGAGATTGTGAGCTCGCATCTGGATCGGCAGAGACCCTTGTGGGACCTGACGCTGGTGAAGGGTTTGGAAGGCAATCGTACCGGGTTGGTGGTCCGCATTCATCACTGCCTGGCAGATGGCATTGCCGGAGTCGGGGTGGTGAACGTGCTCATGGATCCGAGCCCGGTCGCACCGCCGCCGCCCAGCAAGCCGCCGGTATTTCAGGCTCCGCCGAAACGTGATGCCGGGGCTCAGTTGCTGGAAACCTTGTTCAAGTCCTATTTCTCCGCAGTCAATGGGGCGCTCACCTTGCACTCGGAGGCCATGAAAATCGCGCAGGAGGCTCTGGCCAATCCCGGAGGACCGCTGGCCGATCTGGTAAACGTAATGCCCGAGCTGGCTGCCCCTGCGGAACGGCTGCCCTTTAATGTCGTTTGTCACGGCCCGCAGAGGTTTGCCTGGAGCGACATCCCGATGGCGGACATCAAGGCCATTCGCGAAAGCTGCGGCGGGACGGTGAATGATGTCATCCTGACCGTGACGACTCAGGCTTTCGGCCGCTACGCGGCGCTGCGTGGCGCCAAACTGAAGGGACGCTCGATCCGCATCGTCATTCCAGTCAACGTGCGCGGCAAAGGCGACGTGAGCGAGTTGGGAAACCGAATCTCCTTCCTGCCTGTAACCCTGCCGCTCGACATTCGCGATCCGCAGAAGCTGTTTGCCTTCGTTCGGGAGCGCATGGAGTACTTGAAGCACGCGCGGGCGGCCGAGTTCGTGGGCTTCGCCGGAGGCTTGTTTTCGACCGTTCCCGCCGCCATTTTGGCGGCGATAGGACCGCTGGCCAGCCAACTGCCGCTCAGCCTGTGCAATCTGATCTGCACCAATGTTCCGGGCCCGCAGATCCCGCTCTACCTGATGGGCCACAAGATGCTCTCCTGGTATCCCTATGTGCCCATCGGCGGAGAGATGGGCGTCAATTGCGCCATTCTCAGCTACAACGGCACGGCATATTTCGGATTCACCTGCGATGTAACTGCCGTGCCCGACCCGCAGCACCTGGAAAAGTTCGTGACCCGCAGCTTTGCCGAACTGCTTCGCAGTAGCCGTAACGTAGTCAAGTCTGTCAGCGAACCGGCTGCCAGCGAAAAACCGACACGCCCGAAGCGTAAGCGGCCTAACAGGTCGATTCCACTCACCGGGAAAAAGAAGAGGGCTTCGGGAAAAGCCTCGGTAACGTCGCCCTCCAGCAAAACGGGCCAGGCCAAGAAGCCAGCCACGCGCGTCTCTCCGGTAATCACTAAGGAAATTGCCCAGTCAATTTCGGACTCGCGGCCGCCGGAAACGGCCCCGACAACGGCTTCCGAGCAGGAGTCACCTAAGGAATTTGCAGTTGCCGGAGATTAGCGAGTGGCCGTTCAGTACGCGGCTACCAGGGCGTTGCGGGTGGCTTCCAGCGTGTGGATCAGCGATTCCTGGGGCAGCTTGCGAATGATCGGCTCGATGATCCAGCCCAATCCCAGAGGAATGTCACGGGTCAGAGAAATGGCCCGGCATTCGATGTAAACTCCATCACTCCCGCGGGGGGAAACCCGGTGCTCGCCGGGGACCCCGGCTCCGGCTTTCTTCTCTTCGAACTTCCAATAAGAATACAAGCGCCACAGGAAGCCGTAGCCGGTATCGGGCTCGAGCACTCTTTCTTTGGGCGTGCCGGCGTCTTCCACCTCGGCAATACGCGTAGTGTAGGAACGGCACAGCCAACGCTTCTCGTCTAAAGCGGAGTAATGCACGTCGTGATCCGTGTCGAGAACCACGGTGATGACTTTCTTTTTTAAGAGCCGCAGAAATATTTGATAGTCGTTGCCCTGGTGGCTGATCAGTTTGGAATCGATTACCTCGGGCTTATAGATATTCTTATGATTGTCATAGTTCTGAACCAAAGCCAGGGCTTGCTCCACAGTTGCCTGCGGAACGAAGCCGGCGCCGATCCAATCGTGGATCAACCCATTGGGAACCTTAACGGGTCCATCTCCCTTCCACAGTTGGGCAACAATCTGTCCCTGACGAACCGCTTGCGATCTTTCTGAGCTGGCATCGGACCACAAGAAGGAACTGCGTCCCTGCAGCGACCCTTGCATGCCCTGTTCGGCCTCGCGGATGTAGGTTTCGAAAGCCTGCAGGGTGCGCGGCTTCAACTGCACCATGTTTGCGGATTGCGCCATGGACCACCTGACTCGGCGAATCGTTGACCGTGAACTGATTGGCTGCCGACGCCATGACAGCGGGCGAAACTAATCGCGTGATTTGAGCGAGCTAGAAGTTCGTTTTGCCACAATCGAGGGGGCTGGCCGCGACTTCCCTATTCCTGCCGCTCCCACCAAAGAGCTGTCGCCATTCGGTGCGTCGGACGAATAGAGGTAGCTTTCGATTTCGTCAATCCGTTCATCGGCATCGTGGTAACCCAGCGCGATGAGATCTCGCGTGTACTTTGACGTGAAGAGCAGATAGCTCATCAGATCCGAGCACGACGCCGCGTCCCGTCCCAGGCTATTAACAAAGTATTGGATCAGGTACGGCATGTCTTTCTGATGTTGCTCCGCCACCGACGTCAAGTTGACCGAAGGCGTGATCAGTAACGTGGTGATGGGCCGCATCCGTTCGGGTCCGGGAACTCCGAGATGGTTGATATGGCCCTCAACCAGTAGCCGATTCAACCGGTCCAGGTGTTCGATGTCGGTGGCGAGATGATCCAGGAACATGACATTCAAAATAACGCCCATAATCTGCGCCAGCGAGGGGTCTTTGGGATTCCCACTCTGCTCCTGATCCTCCAGCTTTTCTCCGCGAACTCCGATGGCCAGAATCTTTTCCGCGCCCAGCCGTATGACCGGGCTGAGCGGCTGTTGGAGACGCAGACAGCCGTCACCAAAAAACGCCGTACCGCGTGCTGTTTTCAGTCGTACCGGTTGGAAGACCAACGGAATAGCCGCCGATGCACAAATGTGCTCGATGGTAATTTTCGTCGCCAGCGTGACGCGCCGGCTGCGATTCCACATGGGATGGCCCTTAGCGCCCTGGATGAAGAGATAGCTCTTGCCGGAGTTGTAGTTGGTGGCGGAAATGGCCAGAGCATAGAGATATTTTCGCCTGATGTTGTCCTGGATGCGGTCGCAGTTGAGGTGCTTGCCAAGAAAATATTGCAGTGGAGTCGCGTCCAATAACGACCGCGCGTTGCCTCCTCCTAGAACTCCTCCAAACGACAGATCCAATATCCAGATCAGGGAATTCCGGGTCTGTGATACCAGATCGCAACGAAAGACATCGGAAGGCTTGAGATTAGCCCAAAGCTGCGCGAGAACAGTAGTTGCCTGGACGAACTCACCGGCGCCGGCTGCCACCGCCGAACCATTGATCGCTCCCGCCGAGGCGCCTCCGATGATAGGAAATGGATTGCCCTCGGTTTGAATTCGCTTGATCTCGCCAATGCGTTTCAGAACCCCGGCCTGATAAGCACCGCGAGCGCCTCCGCCAGTCATCGCTAAACCGAGTATTTTTTCCATCGTCCCTCCTTTGCGGCTCGCCTGGTATGGGTCCAACTTTCAACCCTCGCGACAGAAGGGGTCCAGTACCACTCATTGTACGATCTTGGCCTCAGGTTTTTGTCCGGCTTCGCTTCTTCTTCGGCTTAGGTTTCCCTTGCCGGGCCTCCAGTTGGGAAAGACGCTTGCGTAGTTCCTGCAACTCCTGGCTCGATTCACCGTTCTTCTCCGGCGCAGAACTTTGGATAAAGCTCTTCATCATCTGCAACGGTGAGAGCGCGGCCGAATGCATCTCCGTCAATCGAGTTTGTAAAGAGCTTTGCACTTTCTGATAGGTATCGAATGCCGACTTCAGATACCACATGATGAATTCCTGACCCACCTTGTCGGAGGCGACAATGAGCTGACGCAGCAACTCCAGCGGCAACCCCGTGGGTTGTTCCTTCGCATCCTCGACAATGATCTGGGTCAAGGTCACGCGGGTGATGTCCTCGCCGGTATTGGCGTCGACTACCTGCACGTCTTTCCCGTTTCGGACTAGCGCGGCGATGTCTTCCAGATTGATGTAGCGGCTGTTGGAAGTATCGTAGAGTCTACGGTTTGCGTATTTCTTGATGACCACCGTGTCAGTATCCATCAGCCTACCTCATGTTGCGCTGCAAAATTAACGCACAAATCGCTTGACACGCTCTACTGACAATACTACATTTTAGTTGATGCTGCACTGCAGCAAATCGGAGGTTATCATGCCTAGAAATGGAAAAACCGAGTCCTCCACAGTCCACATCGGGGATTCATCCTTTGTTTCTCTGCTGTCAGGATGGGTGCAGCAGGGGGTGGAAAATTTCTTTGCTACCCAGCGCATTCTAGTCGATCTGGCGATGAGCCAGAACGCCAATGCCATGAACCTGGTACGGAGCCGGGTCACCGACTCTGACTTTTGCCCCGCCGCCGTTCTGACCGAACTGGCGGGCGAAGGAATGTCGAACTTCATCGAGGGCCAGAAGTTACTTCTCAGTCTGGCGCAGAAAGAATACGAAATCGTCACCACGGGAGTGAAAGAACGCGTCTCCGGTAACGCAGCGGCAGTTGCTATTACTGACCTGGCGGAGCGCGGGTTCAATACTTTCGTCGAAATGCAGCTGGACTTCCTGAAATTGGCCAGCAAGCAGACTGACACCTGGCTAACCGCGATCAAGGCCGGCAAGGGCTTCGACAGCCAAGACCTGGTCGAGAACGCCCAGGATGCCATGGACACCTTCGTTCATGCGCAGAAGAAGTTCCTCAACATCCTGGCTGAGGAAACCTCCAATGCCACGACCAGCAAAGAGTCAGGCCGTAAAGCGAAGAAAACCGAGCTGACCACTCTGGCGAAAGAGGCGACGGATGCCTTTATCGATGCCCAGAAGAAGATGATGGACGTGGCCGGCAAACAAGTGAGCGCCCAGATGAAGGCAGCGGGACAGACCCTGAACATGATTACGCCGTTCCCGTTTATCCCGATACCCGACCTGACCCGGGAAGGCGTCAAGACGTTTGTCAACGCTGAGAAAGCGCTGATTGACACTGTGATGCACCGTCCCGAGGCCAAGGGCACAACCAAGACCACCCCGCGCCGCAAGCGTCCGGGTCGGCCTATTAAGGTGAAGGTGGAAGCGGCTCACGCCACGGCGTGAACCCAGTTGAACTGAAGAGTCAGGTGTAGCACTAACTTCAAACCTGGAGTGGAGCGAACACCTCCTTGACGTGCCGCCGGCCGTGGCGGCACGTCATTTGCTTGCGGCGATCCATAAATCGCCTCTCGGTGACCGCTTCCACGCCTGGGAACGATTGCTGGGTTTACGATTTAGTACTCCCAAAAAATGTTTGTTGGCAACTCTTAGCCGCTGCAGATACACTAATCAACCGGAAGCTGTCTCCGAGCGACTCTCTTGCAGTGATTTTTGGGTGAGTTTTCGGGCCAACCTCTCCACACGACCGAGACAGGGAGACCACCACTCGTCTATGGCCCCACCGCCATCGCACGCCTTTCGCCAGGAAGTAGCCGAAGCCGACATAACCATTTGGAAGGAAGCCCTATTTGCAGCCGACGTTCTCCTCCTGCATGCGTCTCCGGTTTACTACGGTCTCGGCATTCCGCGTGGAGACGGCTCAGCCGTCGTGCTGGTTCCCGGCTTTCTGGGCACAGACGCCTATCTGACACAACTACATTCCTGGCTCGGCCGAATCGGTTATCGTCCGTATTTTTCAGGTATCGGTCTTAACGCTGAATGTCCTAACCTCCTCATCCAGCAGCGACTCAATGACAACATCGCGAAGGCGCTCTGCGATACGGATCGGAAGATCCATCTGATTGGCCACAGCCTGGGCGGGATCATCGCGCGCTCGGTGGCCGGACAGCGTCCTGACGATGTCGCCTCGGTCACCACGCTAGCTTCTCCCTTCCGGGGCACGGTGGTGCATCGAACCATCCTGCGGGCTGCGGAAGCAGTCAGGAAACACATTCTGCAGGAGCATGGTCCCAGCGTGCTTCCCACTTGTTACACCGGCCGCTGCACTTGCGACTTCCTCGCTTCCCTGCGCCGCAAAATGCCTGCCTCCGTCCTTGAGACAGCGATCTACACCCGTAATGACGGCGTTGCCGACTGGCGATATTGCATGACCGGTGACCCGGAAAGCGATTTCGAGGTTCCGGGCACGCACATCGGGCTGGCCTTCAATTCATCGGTTTATAGCATCATCGCCAAGCGGCTTGCCTTGGCGCGTTCCGGCGACTAGCCCAGCGCTTTTCAATCTCGTTCTTCGCCACTCGAAGGGCTACCACGGAAGTCGTATTCGCCGTATTCGCTGCAGGTTGCAGGGAGGTTAACCGTACTGTAATCTGTGCAAGACTCAATCTCTCTCCAAGGTTTGTTTCAATTTGGGAATGCAAAGAAAAACATTCCTACTTTGTTACAGATTCGCCATCGACCGAGGGAGCACACTGAGTTGAATCACCGTAGACCCGGCTCAGTGTGTGGATCACTCATTTCGATCACGCCCACGATCCCCCGTTTACGAAAGACATTTATTTTGGCCGACTTCCCGCACCTAGGGCGAGTGGCAAGGAGCTTTTTCGATGCGGCCTAAGACTCTCACCGCAGTTGTCCTTCTATTTATCTGTCTAACCTCTCTCACTTGTTTCGCACAGCAAACCGACGTTCTGCGGTACTCGACCTTTGGCGCCTATTCTTATCTGGCGACGCCGTCGTTGAATCTGGCGCAGCGTGGAATTGATGCCGACTTTGGCGTGAACTTGCGCAGCTGGCTGACGGTTGGTGGCGATTTCAGCTTTGAGAGTGGCTCCTCTTCGCTGTATCCTCACGATCTTTCGAACACGGCGAAAGCGTCCTTGGCGCCAATTCTGCCGCTGCTACCGCCGGGATTTGTATTGGCGGTTCCTTACAACTCGGCGACGTATACCTACGAAGCCGGACCACAATTCAACTATCGCCATTTCAAGCATGTGACCCTCTTTGCCCGCCCGGCACTAGGCGCGCTGCACGGCACCTTCACCGCCACGCCTTACAAATGCGCTCAGCCCCAATTGGGCTGCAACGTAATTCTCACCCAGATTGTTAAGGGTTTGGTGGGACCGAGTTTGGGCGCGTCCGACACGGTGGTGTTTTACGGTTTTGGCGGCGGAATTACCTGGGAGTTAACTCCGCACTTCGGCCTTCGTGTAGCCTCTGACTTTGTACATTACAACTATTTCTCGAATTTGCTGGACGGAGGCCGCAACAGCGTTCGGGTTGTGGTGGGAACCAAGTTTAACTTCGGAAAGAACATCGTCAAGTAATAGCTAGCTTTCCGCCCTAGTCTCAAGCGCGTTCCTTCGCACGAAGGGGCGCGCTTTTCTTAGCTGAATCCGACCTTTCTCCGGAGCTCCAATAAAATTCTTCGCCCTTTGCGCCCTTAGCTGCGGGCCAGGTTACTGCATCTTTAATGTCGAAATTACTACTTGACAGTGATCAGCAGGGGGATACGATATGTGGGCCCCTATAGTGATTGCCACAATGTGGGACTGCCTAGCTTAGTCCTACGGGGTGGTATAACCGACGATGCACCTGATAAATCCGGGCCTTCACGATTCTAACTCCTGCAGGAGACGATCATGCTCCCTGACCCTACGTCAGCCGTTGCCGGTCCGCACCAGATTCTCAATCGCACTCTTGCACGCTCCCTGGGGTCAGTCATTCTTGCGGTGATCGTCCTTTTAGGGATGTCTGAAGCAGCCGGCGCCCAGGCCACGACCTGCAACACTGGATCGCTGCCGTTGGGCAACGGTGGAGACCTGATCGTCTCCGGCGGCACATGCATGGTCAATGTTCCAGGCACCTATCAGTACCACCATGTAAATATCATCAACGGCGGTACTCTGCTGTTCACGGACATAGAGGTTGACTTCTGGGCGCAGTCGATCCTGGTGGAAAACACCGGTAGTCTGATCGCCGGCAGCACCACCGCTCCCATCGGCACGGCGGGCGGGGTCATCACCATTCACCTCTACGGTTTTGATCAAGGCACGAAGGGCAAAGCGCAAGGCATTCCTTGTCACACGCCAATGTCAGACACTGTGGGACCATGCGGAGTACCCCTGGTGCTTTGGAACTCCAACCCGACGAATGTTCTCGATCCTACTTCGTGTGTGCTGGCCAAGAACGTGAACGGCTATGGCCAAAATCTGCCGGGAAATGTCAACGATTGCTTCTACGGTTACATGCCACTGGACTACGACGGAGGCGGCACCACTCCCGGCTATTTTGGCTACAAAGTGCTGGCAGTGTCTTACGGCGGAACGCTGCAGTTGTTCGGCAAGAAAGGAGCCACGTACTCACCCCAGTTGCTCCCCTCGAATTCCGGCACCAGTTGGGCGCGATTGAATCAGACGATTCTTAAAGGAAGTACGACGCTGGTGCTCGATCGCGCGGTGGACTGGCAAACCGGCGACCAGATCGTGATTACCACGACCGATTATCTGCCGGGTCATTCAGAGCCGATGACCATTCAGTCGGTTAGTACCACGAAGGGAGTCAGCACAGTCACTCTGACGGCGGGCGTGGCCTATGAACATAATGGGCACACCTACGACGCTGGCCGGGTTGTTCCCACCGGGATCGGCCCTGACCAGGATCCTAGCGTTACTTGTTCCTCCGGCCAGACCCGCTGTGTCGAGACACGTGCGGCCGTCGGCCTGCTCACGCGCAGCATTCAGATCGTTTCCGGCGGTGACACGCTGGGAAGCCCGTTCCCATCTTCCAGCGCCTGCCAAAGCGGCAATCCGCCGACTTGCAGCAGCCAGCCAGGCCAGTGCTACTTCTTTGGCGGACACACACTGGTGCGCCAGGGCTTTCAGTCGTTCCAGGTGCAAGGCGTGGAGTTTTACCAGCTGGGACAGGGCGGACGCATCATGCATTATCCCGTCCACTTTCATATGGCCCGATTGACTCCGACCAATACCTTTGTAGCCGATTCTTCGGTGGTCGATTCCATGACTCGCTGGTACACCGTTCACGCAACGCAAGGCGTAACTCTGGCGCGGAATGTCGGATATCTTTCCATCGGGCACGGATACTACCTTGAGGATGGCACCGAGGCGGGCAATCAGTTCTATAGCAATCTGGGAGTGATGGCGCGCGCGGCCGTGATCAACAGCCAGAATCCACGCTGCGTTCCGGGAATTCTGGCAGCACCCGAACCGCCTCCGCCCGCCGGCGCACCCGACCAGGTGCCATACTCAACCGACGTGGTTCACCCTACGTCGTTCTGGATCATGAACGGCTGGAACGATTTTCAATACAACATGGCCGCCGGGGCTACCGGATGCGGCATGTGTTACTGGCTGACACCCGGCGGCAACAGCGGCAATTCCCGTTACGAATATTGGGGAACCGGCTATGCCGCCGAACAAGAGGTGGATACGCAGGGCCGCTACGGTACCACTCCGCTGAAGAGCTTCGTGGGCAACTCCTGCGTCAGCGCGCAGAACGCCTTCTTCACCATTGGCCCCAGCACATCTTGCTATGGCCTGGTTTCCAACGGCGACGTAAACGCGCCGCTCGTCGCGCCTGTGCCCAATCCTTTGGCCCCACCTATGACGTCTAACGATGCGGTCAACTACTACCCTCAGGTCAGTCAAGGCGGAGCGCGAACGCCGACTCTATGTCCTTCTGGTCTGGATTGCAGCAACAACAACTCGGGTCCGATTTGTGATGCCGGACCGGGGCTGGCAAATTGCACCGTCACTGCAATCGACCACTTCACCACATCCTTCAACTGGGCGGAGACAGGGTTCGCCGCGCTTTGGCTGCGGCAGCAATGGTATTTGGTGTCGAACAGCGCCATCACCGATGTGCAGAACGGCGGACTTACTTTCGTTTCGGGTGGAGGCTATACCGATTCGGACGAGGTCCCCGGCTACTGGGCGCTGGCCCACAAAGATGTATTCATCGGCAGTACACAGCCGGCAAACCCCTATGCCTCGAATGCCGGGCCTTTCAATATCTTCTCGTTGAAGCTGGACCCTGCGCTGAAATGCTCTTTGAACTTGTTGAACCAAAGTGAAGCTGCCTATTGTCTCAACGCGAACCAGGGTATCGCCCTCTCCCTGGAAAACTTTGGCGCAAATCAGCGTTTCTTCAACATCTATGATGGCCCTTCGTTTCAGGATTCCAACGCGTATTTGGATATCACTAAGACGACGCTGGCTGGCTGTAATACCAGTCCCGGCAACGGCGGCCCGGCTTGTCAAACCCTGGGGTGGATGTACGGCAACGTGACCGGAATACCGCTGGATCCGATCCAGTCATCGGACTTGCAGGCCTACTTGCCGAATGCCGCGATCGCCTGGAAGCAGCCTAACGGCTTTTACTATCCGCCGGCCTTCGACTCGCAGAATCTTTTCTTCAACAACGTCGACATACGTCACTTCGTAATCGAACCACTATTCAACCCCGGAACTTACGATACGAACGGAACGCTAGCCGCGACTCGTTACTTTAATAGTGCGGGCGGGGCCAGCGGACCGGGCGGAATGTTCAACGGCTTCACTGATATTGACCGTCAGACAGAACTCACTGACGAGGACGGATCGCTGACCGGGCTGCTGGGTGCGGCAAACCAGAAAAGCTATCTGCCAACCATATCGGTCAACAAAGACACTTTTTTCAATGCGCCAGTGGAAACCGTGGAATGTGCCTCCGACATAACCGACAACATGCCTGATCCCTGGGGCCCATGCAGTTTGTCCGAGCCGCTCTGCGGAACCGCCAACACCAGTCCGTATGACTATGTGACCACGGTCGTTTATCCGGCGACCACAACTACCGATGGCACGTCGTGCGATCCCATCCCGAACTGGAGCCGAACCTGCACCATGCCCAACTGTTACGGTGTACCGCTGTACCGCGAAGGATTAGTTCCGAGCGACGATGGCGCAGCGCCGTTCATTCGACTGGCCGGTCAAACCACCTGCCAGCGCAGCAGCCTCACCGTGAACAATGGCAACTATTACATGGATACGAAGGTGTCCCTCACTGCCCAGAATGGTTGGAACGAGTTTGGGGCGCCGGCCATTAACGTATTTACTGGCGGCCAAACCTATTACACCTTCCTGCTCTTCGCCAAGCCGACGACCGTACAGACGTATTCGATGTATGTCGGAACGGACTTCACTCCGTCCGACCTGAGCCAACTCTGGGTGACGCGTGTCGACAAGAGCGCCACTCCCTACGCTTTTGCCAAGGATACGGCTGACTCCATAACGGCATGTTCGTCGCGCAAGGCTGGCCCCGATTTTCCCTGGTGTTACGACTACAGTTCAATGACGGGAATTCTGACAGTGACCATGAACATGGGTTTCTCGGGATTCGCCCAGAACTATGCGAAAGCCATCGCGGAGCATTGTGGACCGGCGAATTATTGCGGCTGGAATCAATCGACCAATAGCTGCGGCTGCGTCCTGAGCACCAAGGATGGCGGCTACAAGGAGTGCCAGAACGCCTGCTCCAACTGGGCGGGCGCGGCCATCGATTGTCCCTGGGACAGTACGGATTTTTCGTCGCCTCGCAGCGCCTGCTACGGAATCGGCCTGGCCCTGCCCAGCGACTTTGTGGCCAGCGAGACTACCACGACCTCGCCTCCGGGCCAATGCCTGCCTGACAATTCCACCTGGAATGTACCGTTCACGCGCGCGCGGTCGGGCACGGCAGGAACGTGTAACTATACCGCTTCCATGCTGCCAAAAGGATCCTTCTGCAGCGGCGCAATGGGCAAGTAACCGACGACACGTGTGAGAGGTGGAAAGTGCGCCCCGGTTGGAAGGGCAGCGAATGAGAACGCGTTGGAGAAGCGGGAGCGTGGTGGAAGAGTGCACGCCAGGTGGAAGAGCGCTGCCGGGTGGAAGAGCGCACGCTAGGTGGAAGAGCGCTGGAGGTGGAAGAGCGCACGTCAGGTGGAAGAGCGGCGCTTTAGCGCCGCGTTCTGCGACAAACTTTTTTTGGCGAGCCGGACTTCAGTCCGGCGGCACTCCGTTAAGGTGCTGCGCTTCAGGCCGTCCGTCACGCGGGCGAAATCGCCACTGCTTTACCGTTTGCAAAAAACCCGGAAAAGCAGATCCCTCCGCTCGGGCTGAAGAGACTGTGTCGCCAGCGGTGTCGCCGCTCTGCGGCTCACGACGATTTCCCACTTTTCCGGAGGCTTACGCCTCCGGCTAACTTCATTCCGCCGCGTTGCGGCTAGTCTGACTGGTTATCCCAGATGTTTGTTCCACCCGAAAGCTTTACTTCCGGTTGCGACACAGTCTCTGAAACCCTCGGTCGGGATGACAAAAAAATATGCGACTCACCATGGCGTAGCTATACAGCGTAGCTAAAAGCTACGCCCCTTCCAAGTCGCCTAAGCCAGCACCTTAACGGAGTGACGCCGGACTGAAGTCCGGCTCGCTAAGAAAGTTTGTCGCAGAACGCGGCGCTAAAGCGCCGCTCTTCCACTGTTTTCAGCAACTCGTAAATCCAGCTCGTACCCAACTCTTCCCTTAAACGCTGACTTGAGACGTAGCACTACCCGAGCATATTTCTTGTCCGCTTCTGGACAAAGAATGCTGAATACGGACGGCCACCTGCGACCGCAGGTACGACAGTCCCGATGTATCTCTGCTATTTCCAAGCACTTGCCGGAAGAAACCGATGGCCATCAACGTGTACCCTTAGTCCCTCGAAGCTTTTCCCGGAGATGCTTGATGTTCAACTGGTTGCAGGACCTTCGCTTTGCCATTCGCCAGTTACGCAAGAGCCCAGGTTTTGCGCTCACCACGGTTCTGACGCTGGCCCTCGGCATCGGCGCGACCACCGCCATTTTCAGCTTACTGAATGCGGTGCTGCTGCAGCCGCTGCCGTTTCCTCAACCCGACCGGCTGATGGCGTTGTCATCGTTAGATACGTCGGCGAGCAAAGCCGGTGTCCCTTCCAGCGTCAGTTATCCCGATTTCTTCGACTGGCGCGCGCAAAATCATTCCTTTGAAGCCATCGCCTGCTATCGGCACGACGGACGCACCCTCACTGGCTATGGCACTCCCGAGCAACTGGAAACCGAGATTGTCTCCTCGGACTTCTTCCGGGTACTGGGCGTGAATCCCATGCTAGGCCGAGGCTTCGTACGCGACGAAGAGAAGCCGGGAACCCACGTAGTCGTCCTCAGCCATCAGACCTGGCAGTCGGTCTTCGCTGGCGCCTCTGACATTGTGGGACGAGCCATTACTCTCGACCACGCCCGCTACACCGTGATCGGGGTCATGCCCAAAGGTTTCCAGTTCCCCATCCAGAAGCCCGAGCCCGCGCTGTGGACCTCGCTGGCCGAGGACGCCAGCGATCAAGAGCCTATGACCGGACAGCGGGGCGCCGATCTGCTGGCCGTGGTCGGCCGTCTTAAGCCGGGAGTCTCGGTGGAACAGGCGACCGCCGACCTCAGCCTGCTCGAACGCAATCTGGCGGCCCAGTATCCCGAGAGCAACAAGAAGTTCACCAACGCCCTGGTGGTGCCCCAGTTGGAGGACGTGGTGGGTAATACCCGCGGGGCTTTTGCGGTGCTGTTTGCGGCCGTGCTGTTCGTCCTGCTGATTGCCTGCGCCAATGTGGCCGGGCTGATGCTGACGCGGGCGGCCAAGCGACGTCCGGAAATCGCGCTGCGCGCGGCCTTGGGCGCCACCCGCTGGGAGATCATGCGGCAGGTGCTGGTGGAATCGGTGTTCCTCGCGCTGTGCGGCGGCGCGGTGGGAGTGGCTCTGTCGGTGCTATTGCTGAAGACCATGCTGCAGTTCGTGCCCCAGAGCCTGCCGCGTCTGGACCAGGTTTCCATCGATGGCGTGGTGCTGGGGTTCGCCGCGGGCGCTTCTCTGCTGACCGGCGTGCTGTTTGGCGTGCTGCCGGCGTGGCGCGTGTCGCGACTGGATCCGGCGCTGGCCTTGCGTGAGGGCACGCGCAGCGTCACCAGCGGACGGGGACAACATCGGCTGAACAACATTCTGGTGATTGCCGAAACCGCGATTGGCATGGTGTTGCTGGTGGGAGCGGGCCTGCTGATTCACAGCTTCGTGCGGGTGCTGAATGTCGATCCCGGATTCGATCCGCAGCATCTACTGACGGCCAGTCTGAATGTGCCCGACAGCCAGTATCCCGGCCTGAAGAAGACGCAGTTCTATGATCAGCTTCTGCCCCGGGTGGCGGCTCTGCCCGGAGTGCAATCGGTAACCGCTGGTTTCCCCATCCCGCTTTCGCACAACAATATCGGCACCGGTTTCACCATCGAGGGCAGGCCGGTGGCGCCGGGAGATGAGCCGGACGGGCCGGTCAGTGTCATCGCACCCGATTTCTTCCGCACGCTACGCATACCGGTTCTGGAGGGACGCGAATTCCTGCCCACCGACGACTCGAAGTCGCTGCCGGTGGTGATCGTGAATCAGGCCTTCGCGCGCAAATACTTTCCCGGAGAAGATGCCTTGGGCAAACGCATCAAGCCCGGGCTGAGCGATGGCATAACCCCGGAGACGATGCGCGTGATTGTGGGCGTGGTGGGCGATGTGAAGCGCCAAGGGATCACCACCGCGATGCCGGCGCAATACTATTTGCCCTATAAGCAGGAGATCATCTTTTCGCCGCCTCTCATTATTCGCACTGCCGGCGATCCGCTTGGCCTGATCGGTCCGCTGCGCGCAGAACTGGCCCAGATCGACAGCAGCATTCCCCTGTACCGGGTCAGGACGGTGGAGGATTATCTGGCGCTGGCGGCGGCGCAACCGCGCTTCCAGACGGTGTTGATCACGTTCTTCGCCGCCATGGCGTTGCTGCTTTCGGCAATTGGACTTTATGCCGTGCTGTCGTACACGGTGGCGCAGCGGACTTTGGAAATTGGCTTGCGACTGGCCTTGGGGGCTGAGCGCCAAGATGTGCTGGGATTGATTCTTCGCCGGGGACTGATTCTGACGGTGACGGGCCTGGGAATCGGCATTTTTGTTTCGCTGCTTCTGACTCGATTCATTTCCGAGATGTTATATGGGGTGCAGCCGTTCGATCCGCTGACGTTTGTGGGGGTCAGCGTGGTGCTGTTGCTGGTTTCGCTGATCGCCAGCAGTGTGCCGGCGCTTCGTGCAGCGCAACTGGATCCGATGCGGACGTTGCGCGAGCAGTGAGAACCAGTTGTCGGTTGTCAGTTGTCGGTTGGCAAAAGGCACAGCTCGGCAAGGTAAATTGTGAACCGTCGGTTTTGCTTTGTATCAGGGCACGACTTTAAGTCGTGCCCAACGACATGCTACAAGGTCCGAGCTTTAGCTCCTGCAAAAACGGCCCGCGGGGGCTAAAGCCCGGGATTCAAAATCACATGGTTCGGCACGACTGAAGTCGTGCCCTGATACAACCCAGATCGATTCACGAGCCAGGCTAGTTGCTAGTTGCTAATCGCCAATTGCTAGCTGCTAGCTGTTACTAGTTACTAGCTACTAGCTACCAGTTACTAGCTACTAGCTACCAGCTACCAGCTACTAGCTACCAGCTACCAGTTACTAGCTACAGTTGCTAAACGCTATCAGGGGGGCAAAGATGGCACAGATGGAACGTATTCGTCAGAAGGTCGAGGCGTCATTCGGGCCGGATGACATTGCGCGACAAACCGAGCAGGGATGGAAGCTGGTTGCCGTCGAGTGGGAGCGAGAGCTGCCGGAAGCCGAGAGCGGCGCTAAACCTCCCGAAGAGGTGCCCTTCGGCCTGCAGGTCGCCAAAGATGCGGCGCGTCTGGAGGAGAATCCGCTGGAGCAGGAGATTCTCACCCTGATGATGGAGCTGACGATTCAGGATGGTCCCTACTCGGTGATCGCCGACGAACTGAATCGCCGGGGCTATCGCACCCGCCGGGGAATGAAGTGGACCCCCGTGTCGGTGTTCCAGATGCTGCCGCGGTTGATCGAAGTGGGGCCGAGGATCTTTTCGACGCAGGAATGGCAGGAGCGGCGCGCCCGGCTGGCGAAGTTCGGGACCAGGTAGGTGGGACACCCCGGCTGCATGACTTCTGCTCATTTTTGATCTTGTCATCCGGGGCGAAGCCGAGGGTCTGCGGTCCGTCGGAGCGTCACGAAACGCAGAGCTTCGACGACCAACGGCGAACCGCAGCTCCCTCCGCTCGGGCTGAAGAGACTGCGTCGCGAGTGTCGCCGCTCTGCGGCTCACGATTATTTCCCACTTTCCGGGGGCTTACGCCCCCGGCTAACTTCATCCCGCCGCATTGCGGCTAGTCTGACTGGTTATTCCATCTGTTTGTTCCAACGGAAAACTTTCCTTCCGCTTGCGACACAGGCTCTGAAGCCCTCGGTCGGGATGACAGTCTGGAAAGAGGTTGAGGTGCCTTACCCACTCACCCAGCGCTGAACCAGTAGCGGTTGTTTGCAAACCGGCTGCTGAAATCGCAAATCACTCTACCGGAATCACAAACTGGAAACTCTCGGCGCCGACGGGCACAGTTACCCGCACCAGGCGGCTCTTTCTGCCGCGGCCCGACGCCGGCGAGCTTTCGGACAGCTTGCCCAGCGGACAATAGAAAACTCCTACGGCGTTGGCCCGGGGCGGAATGGTATTGGCCAGAAAAGCATTCTGCTGCACGTAGTCTGGTTCGTTCTGGCGCTGCAGTTGAGTCAAGACATCGGGACTGTTGGCCTCCACATTGTGCAGCTGGCAAACCTGGTCGCAGACGTTTGCCAGCGGCATAGTCTCGGTGGAACGCAGAGCACCTGGCGTGTCGGTGTAGAGAAGGTTCTTGCCGCCGGACATGGTTGCGCCTCCTCCCGCCTGAGATCGGGCGGCCATGACCTTCATCATCTCGACCAATTGTGGGGTAATGATGGCGCTGTCATCGGGTGCTTCTGATCCGCCACCCGCCGCCGGGGACACGGCGTAGCGCGCCCAATTGTAGGGACGGCGCATCCTCCTGGCGAGGTCAGAGCCCGACAGCGCGGCCAGCACGTGGCCTCCGTTCGCGTCTTCCAGAACGACGTCTTCCGGCTTGACCGTCACCGACTCCCGACCGGCGTTGTAGACGCGCACCTTCACCGCCAGGAACTTGCGGTTGAGAACCGAGTGCGCCGCCGCAACCACGGTATAGCTGGTTCCCGCGACATAGTGGTAGACGATCCCATCCACGTAAAACATTCCCCCGCCGGGGGGCGAAGGTTGTGGATTGGAGGATGGATTCTGAGCAAGCAGACAACAGCTGAGCAGCAGCCCAACGAGCAAGCAGCGCATGGAACCTCCCAACTCCGCATGACGGAGCCTGAGGGTCAGATCGGCAGAATGGGAGAAGGGATAAGAGACGCCTTTTGGCGTTGTAGCCAAATTCAGCCAGTCTGGCGAACGATCTCAATAGAGCAAGGGACTAGTAATTGACATGCGTTACGTTACGCATTACGCTCAATTATGATCCGGTCGATTCGTCACCGCGGATTGAGACGTCTCTACGAAGAGGACAAGCTGGTGGCGTTCTCGCCGAACACTTAGAAAAACTTCGGGACATTCTGGCGCGCCTTGACGCTGCACGCACGGTTGCGGAGATGAATCTGCCGGGCTTCAGACTGCACCGCCTGAAGGGTGAGAGAAAGGGTTCTTACGCAGTCACCGTTCGCGCTAACTGGCGAGTGACCTTTCGCTTTGCCGGCCGGGACGTACTGGATGTTGATTACGTCGATTACCACTGATGGAGGTTGAGATCATGCCGATGAAGAACCCGCCGCACCCGGGTGGCCTTGTGTTGCGCCAGTGCATTCAACCAACGGGGCTGACCATTACCGATGCCGCAGCTGCCCTGGGGGTTACGCGAACCACCTTGTCGGAGCTGGTGAATGGGAAGCGCGGCATTTCTCCGGAAATGGCAGTACGGCTGTCAAAAGTCTTCGGGGGCAGCGCGGAGACATGGCTTACGCAGCAGGCACAGTACGATTTGGCCCAGGTTCGCACCGACCGGATTAAGGTGAAGCGACTGGAGATCGCATAGCATCCCGGCTGCAAAATCACCTCGGCCGAAAATTCACCGGCTGCGAATTCACCTCGGACCGAGTCCGTAAGCAAAATCATGGTGACAAGGGAAAAAGGCCGAGAGCTCGTGCCCGCGGCCAAAACATAATGTTGTCCCGTCGAGCTATTGCAACAGGCCAAACACTGCGACACCGGTCGGCGTTCCCACGAACACCTTGCCGTTGGCGATCATGGGAGTGATGAACTTGTTGCCGTTAAACTGGTCGCGCGATCCCGCCTGGTTGCTGTTGTACAACTCATGCGAAAGATTGGTGGCATCGTACGCATACAAAACCGCTGGAGCGCTGTTGGAGATCGCCCATACGATTCCGTTGGCAGTGCCATTGGCGGAGATAGCGGGGGTGGTTCCCGGATAAGGGAAGGTTTCCGGGCTCTGCGACGTAGGCGCCGTCGAGAGCTTGGCGTTAGAGATAGAGAACGCTTTCAGATTGTCTCCCACGTCGCCATAGTAGACGGTGTTGTTGAAGTACGCCGGACTGGACCAGACCCCGCCGGGCAAAACCCCGTCAATCTCCTGATAAATGGCGCTGTCATTGTTGGGATTAAATTTTCCCATGTTGTCGCGGTTGACCACGTAGATGTTGGTATCCTTGCCCGCTCCCACGGCGAGATGATGAACCTGTCCGTTGTTGTCCATCAGATCGGGCAATACGATGCAGCCGCCCGAGCCGAGATCTTCATCGTCGTCGGATTCCTGCACCGTGTTGTACATGTTGAAATAGTCGGCGACGGTAAGCGTGCCGGTAGCGTTGGAGACTTTCATGAAGGCGTTGCCGAAGTCGCCATTGATGGGAAAGCCCTGTGAGTTCAAGGTAGTGTCGAAGGTGCCGTTGCCATCGAGGAAGTAGATGTTGCCGGTGGAATCGGCGGCCAATCCATTGCCGGTCATCCAGATGGCGCCCTCATTGCCGTTGGGGGTGACATCGATCACCGAGGTCTGCGCCAGGGTGCGAGCGTTGTAGGCCATCAGCCAGCCGGTATAGGGGCGATCATCGCAATGCGAGGTGAATGCGATGTAAACCGTGGCGCCATATTCCAGCAGGCCAGCCCGCTCAGCGAATTGCCCGGGAGCGAAAACGACCTGGCCGTTCTGGCTGCCGTCGCCGGTGCCGGGATAGGTAGCCTGAATCTCCGTGGGACCGCCGAACAGTTCACCACCGGTAGTCAGGTCGAGAGCATGCAGACGCTGGTGGTAATTGCCGGAGGAGTCCTTGGTCATGGCAACGAAATAGATGGCGCCATTGGGACCACTTCCCTTATCGATGACGGGAGTATCGGTGATGCCGATTTGGGGTGAAATCTGACCGCAGCCGTGATCGTCGCTGGGGGTTTCACCCTGGCCCAGTGCCGTCTTCTGCCAGTACAGGCGGCCGCTATTGGCATCGTAGGCGTAGATGCTGTCATTTTCGGTGACGACGTACAGGGTGTTATTCAAGCTGCCGTTAATGAATTGCTTGTTTACGTAAAGAGGCTGCGCGTCCACCTTGCCATCGGCGGAAAGAAAAGCGATTTTCCCAAACGACGTTGAGTTCACGTTGCTGAGGTTGAGAGTTGTTTCCTGCATGGTCTCGCCTTGCCGGAAAATGTTGTAGTGATAGGTGAGCACGTCGGTGGGATAGGGAATGGGAAGCGGTGGATTGGCCGGAGAAGACTGAGTGGCCGCACCCGTGGCGGCACTCGAGCCGGAAGAGGGAGCGGTGGCCGCTCCGCAGGACAATGTTCCAAGGCCGACAAACAGGAGAGCTGACAACCTGAGACTGGCTGAATATCGCACTTAGTCACCCCAAAATTGTGAAGTCTTGCTACGACGCGTAGATGCGGACGGATTGATGTTAGTTGGCGAGCTTCTCAAAAAATGCCACGAATTTGCTAGCGCTTTGATGGTAACAAAAATCTTGTGAACAGTCCTTTAGTCTGCTCCGGCCATGGCGCGGAACGGCTTGCCCAGTTTGCGCGGCCGGCTCGACTCATTGCTGAGGCTCTGATTCTCCATCCAGCTGTCGAGAATGCTCTTCTTGAATTTCCAGCGATTGCCGAGTTTGAAGGCGGGAATCGTTTCCTCGGAAACGTACTTGTAGAGAGTATCGGGGGAGATTCCCAGATACTGCGATGCCTGACGGATATTCATTACTTCACGCGCATCGGCCATGCTGGCTCCTTCCGGGGTTACGGCTACAGTGGGATGCGAGCGGGACTTGGCCGCAGCGCGTGCGAAAGCGGCCTTGGTCGAGAGGCCCGGCGCCCGGGGTCGCGGCGGTGGAGTGCGGCCCGCTTTGGCGTTGCTGGAAATAACCGGGTCTCCTGTCTCGCTGAATTGCCGGTTCAGAATATTTCCCGCGAACCAGCTGGGAGCCTGCCGGACGGGAACGTCCCCTGTACCGGAAGGCCGGAAGCCTTATAAAAAAGCAGAAACAATCTGAACGCAAATTATTGTAGGGCGCAACCGGCTGCTCCACCATACGCTCGCTGTTGACCCCCACGATACCGAGTGACGAGAAGGTCAACACGAAAGACGGAAAGGCGCTTGCCTAGGCTCCCCGGGCCGTGCAACCCCAGACGAGGGCTGCCATTCTGACTGGAAAAGCCCATTGTTGCAGCACTATCATTTAGGATGATCTCGGCTGGCAGGAGGCGTCGTGGTCTGTAGCGCTTGTGGATACGAAAACCAGGTAGGCCATCGTTTTTGCGGCATGTGCGGCATACCTCTGCCTCACCGTCCGCTGACCGCACCCGGAGCAAACAGCACTCTCAACCTGACCCGGGTGCCGCTGGAGACCGGCAGCGGAACCCAGCACTCCGCGTCAGGTCGGACCGGCTTACTAACGGAGACGCCCAAGTCCGAAGATTCGCGAGCGGCCGTGAATTCCGACGGGAATACCCCGGCGCAGACCGCCGGAGACGCGCCGGACAGCGCTGGCCCAGCGCTCGAGGTGGGACCGGCTGCGATTTCCAGCGAACCGCCGCCCAAAGAACTGGTTCCCGATCTCCCGTTGGAGGAGTACGTCAAGACTTTCCATTACGAGCCGCCCAGCGACCCGACCGAGATCACCATGCGCTGCGATGTTCCGGTGCAGGCAGCAGAGGTTGCTCAAGTCGAATCGCCCGCGGCCGAAGGCTCGCCCCTTTCTGCTGACTCGATGCCAGCGGCGAGCAGCGCAACTGACGGCGCACCACCTCCCAATGTGGCAGATGAGTCCCCGGCGACATCGACCGCGACAGCCGAGCCGAAAACGGTCAGCAAGATAATCACGGTTCCCGCAGCAGCCGATATAGACAGCCGATTGGGATTGGAGCCGGAAACTCCTACCGAGGCGCGCATCGAGCGTCCGCGTTTTCTCGATATCAACCAACCGGCACTGGAGACCAGGCCTGGCACGTCGGGTACGTCGACCATCGTTGGTCCATCGTTTCTGGGGCTGAGCGATGCATCGGAGGAGGCCGCTGAGCCCTCCATCATCGCCGTGGAGGACGCAGAACCTGCCCGCGGGAGGTGGCGGCTATGGCTGGCCGCAGCCGTTGTCCTGTTATTTGCCGGGTTAGGCGCGATGGAGTGGCGCGCCCAGAGGAACCAGACTGGCAACGGCCCGGTCGAAATCATCAAGACGAAGATTCGCGACTTGAGGCAGCAGAATTCCTCGCCCGCCGGCAGCGAACCTGCAGCCCAGCCCAGCGGCAGCGAGAACAACGCCAAGCCGGAGATGCAAGTGCAGGATCAGTCCAAGCCGCCCGCCCAAGATCAGGCAGCGGCTGCCGGCAGCCCGGCCACCAGTTCGGCAAGTTCGACAAACGCGACCGCCGCGGCTCCGAATGGTGCCGCTCCGGCATCAACTACGCCGGCGACGACGCCAGCTAAAAACCAAGCCCCAGCCGGACAGAAACCGGACGTCGCCCCGAAGCAGACGACAGCGTCCGGCGACACGCCATCCGCAACGGGAGAAAACCAGACGGCAGCGAAAGTAGCCAAGTCAAACTCCTCGCAGGAGGTCCCTCAGCCAGCGGCGGAGAAGCCCAAGCCGACGTCTGCTGCGACCGACAAAGCGGACGTGACGGCCCAGCAGACTACACCTGGCGCGGAAGAAGTGGCAAAGGCTAAGAATGCCAGCGACTCGGCCGCGCAGGCCGCCTGGCTGTGGAAGGCGACGGCCAAAGGCAATCCCGACGCGCCTGTGCAATTGGCGGACATGTACGCCAAGGGCGACGGTGTGCCGCGCAGTTGCGAGCAGGCGGTCGTGCTGCTGAAGACTGCTGCGGAGAAGGAAAATGCCCGCGCGCGCAGTCGACTGGCCACGATGTATGCGACCGGAAACTGCGTTTCGCGCAATCGCGTGGAGGCTTACCGCTGGGTGAATTCGGCGCTGGTGGCTAATCCCGATGACCAGTGGGCGCAGCAAAACCGCGATTTGCTATGGCAGCAGATGACCCCGGAGGAACGCGCGGCGGCGGGGAAATATCGCTACAGCAAGTGACGCCGGTTAGAGCATCTTTCCCAAGCGCGAGGTTCGGGTAGCGCGGTCCTTCAGGCTGGCGATCCGGATCTTCATAATCATCGGGTGCAAAACAGGCTGCCGAAAAAGTCGGACTTGACATGTTTTGAAGGGCCATTACGCCGAATCGCGTTCGTAATGTTTGAAGTCGGTGATGCCGGCGACCAGGGTCTCGGCCAGCGCCATCGCGCCGAAAACCTTGGCCTCGGGATCGTTGGAAAAACCCATCAGGCGCGGCACCGCAGCGGTGATGCCGGCCAGCCCGCCGTCGACCCGGCCGTGAGTTTTGTAACTGATGACGTCGATCGCTCCGCCGGGGTAATCCGTCAAGACGATGTTCGCGAGAGCGGCGCCTCCGCAAATCAGCGATCCCACAGCCGCTCGCCGGTTCTGTTGCCAGAAACGGGCCGCCATCAGCAGGAAAGAGCCGGCGATGGCGCAGTCGATGAACGCGTGAGTTGAGGGTTGAACCGCCTTGGGCATTTTGCCCGTGACGATTCGCAGACCTTCCTGCCAGAGTGGCATGTTGACCTCGATGAATCGTAGTGAACCGCGAAGCGGCGTCGCCGAATTGTACGCCTGGGGAACAAAGATGCCGGAGGGCGAGGAGGAGTTGGCACGCGGGGCAATGCGGTCTGGCTTACCTGCTTTTCGGCTCGATTAATTATTTACTATTGATGCCGTGATCGGCCGCGCCTGTTTGTCCTGCGCGGCGAGCGGAGGAAATTGTGCCGACCCGTCGGGCTACGCCCCCGAACATCGACGAGTACATCGCATCGTTTTCGCCGGAGGTGCAAGCGATCCTCGAAAAGATAAGGTTGACGATCAGGCAGGCTGCACCGCACGCGCAGGAGACCATCAGCTACAACATGCCGGCGTTCAAGCAAGACGGTATTTTGGTATACTTCGCTGCTTTCAAAAAGCACATCGGGTTCTATCCACCGGTAAGAGGCGATGCCAAGCTGGAGAAATCCATCGCAACCTACGCCGGAGAGAAGGGCAACCTGCAGTTTCCGCTCGACCAGCCGATCCCCTACCGCCTGATTGAAAGAATCGTGAAGCTCAGAGTGAGACAAAACAGAGCGAAGGCTCGGGCGTCCAAGGAGTTTTTCAGCAGCCCGATGTAAGCCCAGGAAGCCATTGGCAGCGTAATCCGACAAACCTGAAGATAGCCGGCGAATGGCCCCCGGCGGTATCAACCGGCAGAAGATTCTCCTGTATGCTTGAAGCTTCTGCATGGTAGCCACCCGCGTACCCCGTTTTACGTTTTCAGGTCGTCCCGCGACGGTCTCAGCGGCAATTCTGGTACTCCTGCTGCTGATCGGTTCTGGCTGGAGCCAGGCCGCTCCGGCGCAGACGCCATCGTCGTCGACGCCGCAGTCGGCCAACCAGCCTTCTACCCCGGCGCAAGCGGCGACTCCCGAGCAGCCGAATCAGCCTTCGGCGCCAGCCCCGCCTGCGTCTCCGCCGCAGACCAATCAGCCCGCGACCCCGCAGAATCCCGCTCAGCCGGGTACGACGCAGGTTCCCGGAGCTGGCGCCACTGTCGACAATCAGCAACCGGGCAGCAGCCAAAGTCAGGAATCCGAGCAGCCTCAGCCCGAGACCCGAATCACTAAGGCGCAGGCTAAGGAACTGTTTCGCTCCGTAGATCAGATTCTGCAATTTGCCAGTCAGGACACCGGCCTGCCCATCGAGCACAAGGTGAAGCGCAATCTGATCACGCGCGAGTCGGTGGAGAAGTACGTCGACAAGCGCATGAAGGATGATAAGGATGCCAAACGGCTGGAGCAATCGCGACTGGTGCTGCAGAAGTTTGGTCTGCTGCCCCCGGGCTACGATTTGCACGCTGAGTTTCTGCGTTTGCTGGGCGAGCAGGTTGCCGCTTACTACGATCCCAAGACGAAGAGCGTGAACCTGCTCGACTGGGTTCAGCCGGATACCCAGAAACCGATTCTGGCGCACGAACTGACGCACGCATTGCAGGACCAGAAAGTGGGACTCGAGAAGTGGGAACTGGCGGGAGCCAAGGACGACGCGGCATTGCCGGATCAGCAAGAGTATTCGGTGGAAGAGGCGCAGGCGGCGCGGCAATGCGTTACCGAAGGTCAGGCGATGGCCGTGCTGTTCGATTACTCCCTGGCTCCGCTGGGCAAGAACATTTTGACTGCGCCGGAGATTGTGCAAGCCATGCGAGCCACCATGTCCGACAGCAAGGATTCTCCCGTGTTCGCCGCGGCGCCCATGTTCCTGAAGGAATCGCTGCTGATGCCCTACACCTTTGGCCTCGATTTTGTGCAGACGGTGCTGGCGAACAAAGGTAAGGAAGCGGCTTATGCCGGCATGTTGCTGAATCCCCCCATCGATACCCGCCAGATCATGCAGCCGGAAACTTATCTGCTGAATCAGGCTGTAGCCGCGCTGACCATCCCTGATCTCGACCAGTTGGCTGCTCCGGGATATGAGCGCTTTGATTTCGGAGGCATGGGAGAGTTCGATGTCTATCTGTTAGCCAAACAATATGGCGCGGCTGATCTCAAGAAATATTATCCGCACTGGCGTGGCGGCTACTACTTCGCGGCCCGCGCAAAAACCGCTCCGAAAGATCAGATTGCCATGATGTATTTTTCGCGCTGGGATTCGCCGGAGGCGGCTCGCGACTTCGCCAAGCTCTACGCCGATTATCTGCCCAAGCGCTACAAGAACGCCGTGTTGCGCCAGCCGTCTTCTGCGAACCCGGCGGATGCCCCAGGCCAGTATGTGTTCGACACGGAAGAAGGCAAAGCTACCCTGGAAGTTGAGGGAAACGACCTGCTCATCATGGAAGGCTACGATGACAGCGTCCGCCAGAAGGCGCGTGACATTTACTTCTATGGGATGTCGCTGCCGGCAAATCCCGCGAAAGCGAAACATTAATAATGCGCATGTTGAGATGTTGCACGATTTCAATTCTGATCGCGGGGGCACTGTGTCTCCCCTTGTCCGCCCAACAATTCGACGAAAAACAGTGGGGCAGGAACAGTTCGGGAGTCGAAATGGGTATCCATGAGGGGCCGCGCGAACACGATTCCTCGGGCACGGTGTTGTTCTACAACCTCATCGGCAAAGGCTTCCCCGCCGACAAAGCCTACGATCTATGGTTTTGGAATATAGGCAAGAAGCCGGAGAAAGCTGTTGCCGGTGTCAGCTTCGACAAGCGTGGGGTGCTGGTTTGTTCGGGCAAGCCGGGTTTTTGCACTGGCAAGGGAACGGACGACCCTATCAACATCAAAACCAGCGCTGTACTGGGTGAGCCTAAACGTTTTGCCGTGGTCTCGCGCGATGGCCGGATTGCCGGCTTTGCCGAGGCAGTACCGTTTCCCATCGAAGCCACCGACAAAGCTTGCAAATTATCGGTCGTTCGCGGCGATCCGCTGGCCGAAGTGGTAGCGGTGCGGGTCAGCGGATTTACCCCTTATGAAATGCTCTCGGTCACAGGAAACCTGAATGGGGACAATGCCGTGCACAGTCCAACCGCGGCGCCCGATGGTACCTGGCAAGCCCTCGTTGGAACCAAGGTTTTCGGACAGGATTCCGGCGTGGCGACGATTAAAGTTGCGGGGAAAGACTGCTCGGTTTCCGTCAGCTTCAAATGGGGCGCGGGCAGCGAGAAGCTGGAGTAAGCGGCACCATCCGCGTTTCCATGACATGCCCTGCGCGGAGGATCGGGCCCGATTGGGTATCCCCGTCACAAACCGCAATGACAAAAGTATTACAAACGAAACTCGTCTGAGTTGTTAGTCTGAAGTCAGTTCTCACGCGCAGCGCGTAGGATGGCACGCACTAAGTTAGGGGAGAAATGGCTCAGACAAAAAAGAATATCAATTGGGTTACTACCGGTTTCATGATCGTGTTTCATGTGGGCGCGATCGCGGCATTATTCATGTTTAGTTGGAAGGCACTGTTTGTCGGACTGCTGTTCTATTGGATCGCGGGCAGCCTCGGCATCGGCATGGGCTATCATCGGCTGCTGACCCATCGCGGTTACAAGTGTCCCAAATGGCTGGAATATTTCCTCACGGTTTGTGCCACCCTGTCGCTGGAAGGCGGCCCGATCTTCTGGGTAGCCACGCACCGGGTTCATCATCAGCTCACCGACAAGCCAGGCGATCCACACTCGCCGCGCGATGGTGGTTTCTGGGCGCACATGGGATGGATCCTTACCGGCCAAACCTTCCACAACAAGAGCACCGACCTGCACGCCTACGTTCCCGATCTGCGCAAAGACAAGTTTCATCTCTGGATCAGCAAGTATCACTGGGTACCGATCACCGCATCAGGCTTTCTGCTGTTGGCGATTGGCGGCTGGCCATTCGTTTTCTGGGGAGTGTTCCTGCGCACCGTATTGCTGCTGCACTCGACCTGGTTCGTAAACTCAGGAACTCACATGTGGGGCTCCAAACGCTTCGCCACCGACGATGACTCGCGTAATTTGTGGTGGGTTGCCTATCTGGCTTTCGGAGAAGGCTGGCACAACAATCATCACGCTCATCCGCAATCGGCGCGTCATGGCCTGGCCTGGTACGAGTTCGATATGAATTGGTATGGCATCAAGACGCTGCAGGCGTTGGGGCTGGCGTGGGATGTGAAGCTGCCCAAGTTGGGATCGGCCCGCATCCAGCCTGTGGTGAAGCCGCAGATCAAGCCGGCGGAGGCCGAGGCTGTGGCCGTCGCCTACAGCGGCGACTAGAACAATTTTCGTGGTGTGATTTTGAAGGGACAGCGTCGCCAGGCGCTGTCCTTTTTGTTTGCTGCACGGCTCTTATCAGAACGGCGAAAACTGCGCCGCCCGACCTAAACGCGGAACGCACTCCGGCTACAATGGCTTTGAGGTATTGCGTTGATGAACCTGATGCCGCGGCCTGCCGGCGCCTGTCTAACTCGCAGAAGTTTTTTCTTCTGCCTCACGATCGCCCTCGTCCAGATACTTTTGCTGCTTCCGCTCACCGCCCTTGCCCAGCAGGATATCCAGTGGAATGCGCAGGAGAAGCCGATCTTCGATCAGATCAAAACTCTGCGCAGCTTGCCGGATGACGTGCGGGCTCGCACCACCAAAGACATCGCGCTAGAGATTCGCGGGCTCCCGGCCAGCGAGAACAAGCTCCGCCTGGCAGTATATCTGGCCAGCCGCGCCACCGAAGGCGACTGCGGGCATGACACGCTGCAAGAGGCGACCACTACCTTGGCCGGTGCAGTGCAGCCAGCGCCGCCTGATCCGCAAAGCAAGACCGCAGCCGCAGCCTACGATGAGCTCGCACAACTCGCGCGCTACGAGCACATGCAGGTTTCCCTTGACGCACCACAATTCAAAGCGGCGATGGCCAAGCTGGAAGCTGCCGACGAGCAGCGCCAGCAAGTCAACTTCACACTGACCGATCTGCAGGGCAAGACGTGGACGCTGAAAGATCTGAAGGGCAAGGTGGTGCTGGTGAACTTCTGGGCAACCTGGTGTCCGCCGTGCCGCAAAGAGATGCCCGATCTGGAGGCGCTCTACAATCGCTTCCAGGAGCAGGGCTTCGTGATCCTGGCGGTTTCCGAGGATGAAGAAACTGCCAAGGTCGGTCCGTTCATCGCCGAGCACAAGATCACCTATCCCATCCTGCTCGATCCGGGCAGCAAAGTGAACAACCTCTTCCAGGTAGAAGGCATTCCGAAAAGCTTCGTCTACGACCGCGAAGGGAAGCTGGTGGCGCAATCCATCGACATGCGAACGCAGCGGCAATTTCTGGAGATGCTGGCGCAAGCGGGATTACAGTGAAACTAGAGTATAGTGGCGCGTATACGCCAGTAGCCACCCTCGAGCCAAACTACATTATTCGCTTGATGCCGGGAAATGAGTCGAACCCGATATCAAAACTCAGGATTTGCCCGATGCTGTGCTGTTCCGCAATAGCGAGGTGCACCGCATCGCGTGCCGAGAGCCGTCGATACTCCAGAACAATTTGCTTGGCGCGTTCGACGGTCGCGCGACCGACTGGCAGAACCTCATCCACAACGCCCAATAGCGCATCGAAAGCTGGCTGAATGGCGTCCCGGCGATCAATCGCGACGTAGCGATGCAGTATCTCTTGCAGCACTTCGGCATCTGTGACGAGACGTTGTCGATCCCGGATGAGCTTTTCGAGCACACGTTGGGCGTCTGTCTTGTGGGGATGAGATGCCCCAACCAGATACATAGGGATATTGGAGTCAACCAGGATCAAGAGCGCGTACCGGTTCCATATGCGACTTCGATCTCGGCAAGCATGCTGTCAATATCTCCCGCAGGATATTCGTGCTGCGCGGCAATGCGAATCGACTCGAGCTTGTCGCTAATGCTACCCATAGGCTCGTGCCTGCGGGCCGACTCCAGGGCTTGCCTCACCCACTCCGCAATCGACATATGGCGCGAGCGTGCGACGTGTTGGATCTCACGGTATTCGGGATCTTGCAAGATGACCTGCAACCTCTTAGCCATATCGTTAGTTTAATTGACTCATGGCGATGAGTCAATTAATTTGGGCTTGCTTCTATCTCCTCCCCAGCCAGTTTGACGAACTGATTTTTCGCCTTGATGGCAGGTTGGGGATGTTCTCAACGAGAAGTTCTCGATCTCATCCAAGCCTGGTAGCTGGCGGCCGACGGCTAATGCCTGACCCGCCGGACAGCTCGTTCCTGCTATCCTGACCGCGTCCCATGCCGATGCGCATCACCAGCCGCAAAACCACCATCGCGTTTTTCATTACGCTGGGTGTCTGCATTGCGGTAGCGGCTACCGTGCTCAGCACCAGTTGGATCATTCTCAACTGGCGAGAGATCGTGCCTCTTATCCTGGGCGTCATCTTTTTCTGCTTCATCATCGCCGGAGTTATTCTCAACACGATTTTTCTGGTGCGCGAGGTTCGCCGCAACGAGCAGCAGGACAGCTTTCTGAATGCTGTGACCCATGAGCTCAAAACGCCGATCACTTCTATCCGGCTCTACCTGGAGACGCTGCAGAAACGAAACGTTGACGAGGAGCAACGCCGCGAGTTTTACCAGGTGATGCTGGAGGACACACAGCGCCTGATGGGCACGGTTGAAGGTGTCCTGCGGGCGGCTCGCGTAGTCCAAAAGAATGCCCTGCTGTCGCGCACCGAAGTCGCCATCGGACCGTTGGTGCAGGACGCTATCGACCTGGCGCGTTCGCGTCATCATCTCACCGCCGCAGCCCTGGACTGGGCGCGCGACGGCCGGCCAGCCGATCAGTTGACGGTCATGGGAGATCGCGAAGAGCTCTTTACCGCGCTGTCGAATGTCCTCGACAACGCGGTGAAGTATTCGCCGCAGGAGCCCTTGATCCGCGTAGCTGCAGTCACACCTGATCTCAAGCACGTGGAAATCCGGGTGCAAGATAATGGTGTGGGCATTCCGCGGAGCGAGTTGAAGCGAGTGTTCAAGCGCTTCTATCGCGCGCTGACGCCGGGCGCGTCGCAGGTGAAGGGCAGCGGCCTGGGGCTGTTTATCGTGCGCGCCATCGCTCGCCGCCACAACGGTAATGCCTACGCCGAGAGCGATGGCTCGGGCCATGGCACCACCATTACCATTCAGTTGCCGAGGAACTCGCAGTGAACGGAATTCTACTGGTCGAAGACGAAGAGCATCTGGCGCGCGGGCTGAAGTTCAACCTCGAAGCTGAAGGTTATCCCACTAGGGTTGTCGGAGATGGGGAAGCCGCGCTCGATCTGCTGCTGGAGCAACGCGGCGAGTTTGACCTGCTGGTGCTCGATGTCATGCTGCCCGGCAAGGATGGCTTTGCCGTGGCCACCGAGTTGCGCAAGGCCAGCAACTACATTCCGCTGCTGATGCTGACCGCGCGCGGCCGTCCGGAAGACGTGCTTAAGGGCTTCGCCTCGGGGGCCGATGATTATTTGCCCAAGCCGTTCGATCTGGCCATTCTGCTGGCTCGCATTCGCAGTTTGCTGCGCCGTCGCGACTGGGGCCGCACCCTGCTGACCGATCCTCCGGCGGACGTGCGAGTTGCCGAGCCGCGCGATGCCGGCTCGTTGCGCGAGTTCGATGTCTATGTCTTCGACGACAAGCAGGTAGATTTCGGCACGTTGGAGCTGCGGGCTCACGGCAACATTTTTCGCCTTACTCTGATGGAGGCCGAACTGTTGCGTCATCTCATCCGCAATAGCGGCAAGATTGTTTCCCGCAAATCGATTCTCGAGGAAGTGTGGGGCCTGCACGAAGACACCGACACTCGAGCTATCGATAATTTTATTGTGCGACTCCGCAAATACATCGAGAAAGACCCATCGCATCCGCAACACCTGTTGACAGTGCGAGGTGTGGGCTATCGATTTATGCCGACGCTGGCGGCGGCAACGCCGGAGCGCTGAGCCGTGAGAGCGGAGCACGCCTTCCACAGGCCGCGGGAAAAGTTTGGTTCGATGTGTTTTGAAGGGGCGCACCTTCAGGTGCGCCGTCACCAGGCTTTTTTTGTCATCCCGAATCGGCTTTAGCCGATGAGGGATCTGCTTGTGAGACTTCCGCGGCGTGTAGAGGCGTGCTCGACTCCGTGCGGATACAGCGATATTGAATCCGCCCTGGCGTCAAAATTCCAGCACTTGAATATCCGCGAAATGCCGTACTTTCGGTGTGCCGAAAACTGCCTGAAGTTTGCCCTCAGCCACCGAACCGTAATCGAAATTCTTCATCCCCGCGTTCGTTCCATACACAACTACCCACACGTGCGGGAATTGATGCGGGTTCGAATCCAGCGCCGTCACCAGACTGTGGACATCGTCTCCCCCAGCATAGTACGGCGGCGCGAAAACTTTCACGGCAGGCGCATTCCCGGAGTAGCGATCGCGATAGTAGTCGAGCATCACGCGCGTATAGAACGGGAAAAAGGCCACCGCGTCGCCCGATGATGCTGACGAGAGAATCGCGTTGCTAGCAGAGCACCAGTCTTCGCGCGGCTTGTTGTAGTTCCCAAGGATGGTCGGAATCGACATTGCGCAAAGTGCAATGACCAGCACCAGGCCGATATGCCATCTGCCCAGAACGCTCATTCCCAACGCAGCCAGCAAGATCGTTGCCGGAAGAGAAAAAATCATGTAGCGCTGCAGGAACATGGGATGGAACAACGAAACCAGCGCGGTGATGGCGACTGGCAGAGTCGCCCACAGCAGAATCAAGATTCCGCGCCAGAATTCATCGTGAGCGGAATTTCGCTGACGGCTGCGCATGACAGCCAATACACCTGCGATCCACAACATCAGAGCAAGAACAACTTTCGCTCCGCCTCCGCCGAAGAACATCGCCAGGTGCCAAATTTCTTTCGGGCTGGGACGCGGCATCCAGATAAAGTGCAAATTTTCTGGTGACGCCCGGAATACGTATGTCAGTCCAGGCAAGGCGGACAGCAGAATCACTGCCCCGCAGATCACTACGGGCCGCCAAGGCGCTGGCTTGGCTTTGAAAAATAGCGAACAGGCTTGAGCAATCAGTACCAGAGCCGCGAAATCGTGGCTGTAGAACGCGAGGATGCTGACCACCGTCCACAGCACCCAATCTTTTCGCCGATCCAATTCCACGGCGCGCACGAAGAAGTAGGTCGACAGCAGCACCAGAAAGATGGTCAGGGTATAGCTGCGCGCTTCCTGCGAGTAGGAGACGTGGGTGGGATTGAATGCCAATAGCGCCGCAGATGCCAACGCCGGCGCAGCTCCCACGAATTTGCGTGCCAACACAAAAATCAAAGGTATGGAAGCAATTCCGAACAAGGCTGACGGCAAGCGCAGCCAAGCCTCGCTTTGTCCAAGATGAATCCAGCCACGCATTAACAGGAAATAAACGGTCTGCAGATTGGCTTCGCCGTACCACCACACCCAGACGAAATGCTGCCACGAGGTCCGAGCTAACGCAACCGTAGCGCCTTCGTCGAGCCAGAGGCTCTTACTGCCCAGATGCCATAGGCGCAGGCACGCTCCAGCGATGGTCAGAAGAGTCAGAAGAAGGGTTGCGGGCCCATGCGAGATGTCGCCAGCAGATGTTTCGGACCGCTTCCTGGGCGGATCGGCGAGTGAAGGCTCGCGAGCGGCGGGCATATCCAGTAAATGTAGCAGCTAAGCCGCTGTGGCGCCGCGCTGGTTATGGGGCCGAAGGCGCAGGCCCGGAAGTCTGCCCAAGTTCGACTTGCTCACGACGCATATCCGACACGCGAGCAGCAGATTTCTCCGAGGCTGCCAGCAGAACGCATAAGGCGACACCCTCGGCAGCCTGGGCAACTTCGGACAACAGGGGAAATGTGGGAGCAATCCGAATGGTGCGATCCTCCGGGTCTTTGCCATAGGGATACGTCGCTCCCGCCGGCGTAAGCTCGACGCCTGCTTCTTTGGCGAGCGCAACCACCCGCTGGGCGCAGCCCCTGGGTACATGGAGCGTGATGAAGTAACCTCCCTTGGGCCGGGTCCAGTCCACGTCAGCGACATGGCCGAGCTTCCGGTCGAAGACCTCCAGCACTTTCTCAAATTTAGGTGCGATCACCGACCGGTGCTTGTCCATCAACTGCATGATTCCCGCGTGATCCTTCAGGAAGCGAACATGCCGCAACTGGTTGATCTTGTCGGGACCGATGGTCCGCGGGACGAATCGCGCCAGCAGCCACTTAATGTTTTCCGGTGAAGAGGCAAACAGGGCCAGTCCGGCGCCGGCCAGGGTGATCTTCGAAGTCGACGCGAATACCAAGGGACGGTTCGGATTTCCGTGACGCGCGCACAGATCGATAACATTGGCAATCTCGATGCGCTCGTCGGTCAGATGATGGACGGCGTAGGCGTTGTCCCAGTAGAGCCGGAAGTCGGGCGCTGCGGTCTTCATGGCGGCCAGGCGTTCGATTACAGCGTCGGAATAAACCGCTCCCGTAGGATTGCTGTATTTGGGAAGGCACCACATCGCCCGGATGGAGGCGTCCTGTGCTACCAGGCGTTCGACCTCATCCATGTCCGGCCCATCTTCTCTGAGCGGGACCGGAATCATGCGGATGCCATAGTCTTCGCAGATCCGGAAATGCCGGTCGTAGCCGGGGACGGGACATAAGAACGCAATCTCTCCCTGCTGCGACCAGGGCGCGGCGCTGTCGCATGTTCCCTTGAGCAAAGAATAGATTACGGCGTCGTGCATGAACGACAGGCTGGAGTTGTTGCCGACAATGACCTGTTCCGGAGCTGCCCCCATCATTTCGGAGAACAATCGACGGGCTTCCGGGATTCCCTGCAGATTGCCGTAGTTGCGGCAATCGGTTCCGTCCTCGGAAACATAGTCCGCTGACCCCGGAAGCGCCAACAGCTCGACGCTTAAGTCGAGTTGGGCCGAGGACGGCTTGCCGCGCGTCAGGTTGAGCTTGAGACCCTTCGCCTTGAAAGCATCGTAACTCTGCTGGTATTGCCGTTGAAACTGGTTCAGGTCTCGCGTGCCTTGGGCATGTGCCATGTTGGAAGACAATCATCCTTCGTCAGATTGAAACGCCGTTGCAATTGCTAGTGCCGCGCTTCTTCAGGGGCACCCCACCCGTCTTTTATACACCTGCTCTTTATACTCCTGCGACCAGGACTCTCATCGCGCTCTCGCCAGCACCAGGGTGACATCGTCAGGTTGTTCCCCGCCCGCAATCCAATCGGTGACTGCTCCAGTGACGGCGTCGCTGATGCGCGAAAGAGACTGATCACGATGCCGCTGGATCAACTCGATCAGCCGCTCTTCGCCGAATTCGCCAAATTCATTTTCCGGCTCGGTAATGCCATCGCTATAAGCCACAAAGATGTCGCCCGGTTCCAGGGCAACTGTGCTTTCATCGTAGGTCATGCCGTCGAAGAGACCGACCACGGTGCCTGAAGTTTCCAGCCGGGCGACGTTGTTATTGCTGCCCAGCACCAGGGGAGGCAAATGGCCGGCATTGGAGTAGGTTAAGCTTCGCGAGCGGGCATCGTAGCAGCCCAGGAACATGGTCGCGTACTTCTCCGGCGGAGTGCTGCGAAAGAGCTGATAGTTTAGCGTTGCCATCAGCAGCGCGGGAGAAAGTTCGGAATCGCCATCGCGGTTGCCGCGACAATGCATGGCCAACACGCTGCTCTCCGACACTCCTGCGCCAAGGGCCACCGAAGCCAAGGTTCGTTCCGGCTCCAGGGAGTAAGCGCGAACAAAAGCATGGACCGTCGCCATCAGCAGCGCTGCGGAAATTCCTTTGCCGCTAATGTCGCCCAACGCAATCATAAGCCGGTCTTCCCGCAGAGGGATGAAGTCGTAGTAGTCGCCGCTGACGGTGCGCGCGGGACGGCAGACCCCGTGGACCTCGAGCCCGCGCAAGCCGCTTAAATCGGCGGGAAAGAGCAGCGCCTGCACTTCGTGTGCAATGGCCAGCTCGCCCTCCAGCCGCTGCTTCTCCTTCTGCTCGGCGATCAGATTGCCCAGCGACTGCGTCATCGAGTTGAACGACTGCTCCAACGCTGCCATCTGGTCGCGACTCCTGATCTCGATGCGATGTGTAAGCTCGCCCTGGTTTACATATTGGGTCGCGCTATAGAGTTCGGCTACGGACCTGGTCACGCTGCGCGTAAGCCGTCCGCCGATAATCAAAGCGATCAATTCGATGACGCCGAAGAAAATGCCGATGCCCAGAAGCGCCTGCATGAAGATTCCGGCATTCTCTCCCAGACTGCTGAACAGCGTTCCATATAGCAAGGAGGCCCGGGTGTCGACAACTAGCAGTCCAATTGTCGGCGTGCCCGTCCGCCAATCAATCGCGTTAAAGTTCGTAGCGAAGGGAAATTGGATATCAAAGCTGTTGGCCGGCGGCGGCACGGTTCCTGCCTCAACCCGCATCGGAGCCTTTCCTTTATCCCGCGAAGTGTTGACCGTCACCGTCGAACCGCCGAACTTTGTAGTGACCCGGCCCTTGTCGGTAGTAACCTCCACGTCCTTGGGATTCGCAGCCGAATTTGGCTTGGTGTTGGTTTGTACGTCAGGAGTGAACAGAGTCACCTCTCCCAGTTCAGACGCAGCCGGGCGGAGAAGCTCCGGCGTGACCGGCATATTAGAAATCACGATGAGCTGGTGAGCTCCGTCGGTCACCCGCTTCACCGCCCGAAGCTGGACCCGGTTCTCATCGAGAACGAATCCGGCAAAATCTCCCCCGAGCGCAGGCGATGGCTTGATCGGTGCTGGGGCTACGCGTGCCCCGGGCTCGGAAAGCACGAAAGCCTTGTCCCCATCCCACACCGTCACCGAACGATGGCGGAAGTTTTCGTCGGAGGCGCTGGCAATCTCCGCCGCCAGCTGTGGGTTCAGCTTGTCGGCGCGTGCCAGGCTGCGGAACTGCGTCAGCAATGATTTGTTGGTGGCCTCCAGATGGTGCAGCTCCGATTGCAGATCGGACATGGCAACATAGGTCGCGAACTGTCCTGCGAAAAGATAACCGGCAAGCAGAGCCATCGCTACCAGCAAGATGACCGGGATGACGCCGATGAATACGTAGGTAACGATCAGCCGGTTGCGCAGCCGCCACATCAGACGTTTACGCACCCAGCGAAAGCCCAGAAATATTGCGAAGAGGACGAAGACGTAGCTGATGAAGCTGGCCCAGCCGCTTAGCATGGTTCCGGCGGGCGAGCGCGTGATCAGGCGCAGGATCTGGAGCGCCAGTGCCAGGTATCCGAACCATAATGTGGTGCGGCCCAGCTTCGTCCGCGGATGAAGAGTTCGCTTCACCAGGGCGCGCACGTCTTCGGATTTGGCGAGTTTCAATGCCATGAAAAGGAAGCCATCAGCCGTCAGCTCTCAGCCGTCAGCCATCAGAAATACAGAGCCGCTAGAACCCATTCGTGAACCGCCGCAGGTTCGGTTTGTATCAGGGCATGGCTTTACAGGCCCCTAAAAAGTCAGGTTCGACGTGTTTTTGAAGGGGCGCACCTTTAGGTGCGCCGTACAAGTTGTTTATTTTTATTCCTCGTGGGCTTCAGCCCGCGAGGAATCTGCTTTCCCGACTCTTTCAGCGGCCTGCTCAGCCGTGCCCAAATCTTCATGACTGCGGTTGTGGCACGGCTGAAGCCGTGCCCTGATACAAACCTCATCTTGATGCGACTGATCGTGCATTCCAATAACCGCCTGGACGTCGGTCTACTGCGTTGCCACTGAGCCTCTTCAACGTCGTGGCTAAATCTCGGGATAGAGATCGAAAAATGCTTCCACACTCTGCCGCAACTGCTTCTCGATGTCGTCCTTTGAGCCCTCAAGCAGATGCAGCGTCACGTGCGCCTCATGTCCATTCTTGAGCTTGATGGTACCTTCGCCGATCTCGGCTATTTCCTCGGAAGGAAGCAAACGCATGCCGTATACCAACGTGAGCTTTGCCATCCTCCGATTCTAGCCGTTTCCCAAAGTTGAGGCACTTGGTAGAATCCGGAAGGTCCATGCCTTTTGGCATAAATTCATGAGAAAGAAGCTGTTGCGGGGCGAGATCCCCGGCGGGCCGCAGCCCGGTTGCATCTTCCGGCACGGCGGAGAATCAAACGGACTCCTATGTCAGAGAATGTTCGTGATGTCATTATCATCGGTTCCGGCTGCTCAGGGCTGACAGCTGCGATTTATGCTGCGCGTGCCAATCTTCGTCCGCTGGTGATTGACGGGCATGAACCCGGCGGACAACTCTCCATCACCACGCTGGTGGAGAATTTTCCCGGCTTTCCCGAAGGCATTCAAGGACCGGAACTCGTCGACAACATGCGTCGGCAGGCAGCGCGCTTCGGGGCGGATTTCATGCCCGGCCACGTGGTCAACGTCGATCTCAGCCAGAGAAACGGTGACCTGGGCAAGAAGCCGATCGAGGTAAATCTCGGTCGTGACACCTTGCTGTCCCGTACGCTCATCATCGCCAGCGGGGCGTCGGCTCGCTGGTTAGGCCTACCTAACGAACAGGCACTGATCGGCCATGGTGTCTCTTCCTGCGCCACTTGCGACGGCTTTTTTTTCTCCGGCAAAGAGATCGCGGTCATCGGCGGCGGCGACTCGGCCATGGAGGAAGCTTTATTCCTGACGCGCTTTGCCTCGAAGGTGACTCTGATTCACCGGCGCGGTGAATTTCGTGCTTCCAAGATCATGCTCGACCGCGCCCGCCAGCACTGCAAGATCGAGTTCCTCACCGACACCGTCGTCGACGATGTACTGGACGTCAACAAGAAGGAAGTGACCGGACTGCGCTTGCGCAACCTGAAGACCGGGGAGCAGTGGGACCTGCCCGCCAGTGCAATGTTCTTGGGTATCGGCCATACCCCAAATGCGGACTTCGTCGGCGACCAACTGGACCGCGATGGCGAGGGGTATCTGGTTCCGCGAGACAATGTGTGTTCGCGCGCGCCTGGGGTGTTCGTCAGCGGCGATGTTGCCGACAGGCATTATCGCCAGGCCGTGACCGCTGCCGGAACGGGCTGTATGGCGGCCTTGGAAGTGGAGAAATACCTGGAATCGTGCGGAAAATAAGGCGTGAAGCTTGGCTAGACATTAACGTGAGCGTAGTTGTACGACTTGTCGGTCTGGACGTGTGGTTTTTACATGTCAATAGGGTGAAATGCAACAGTTAGCCGTAACTGCCTGATGGCAATGGAGATATAAAGTGCCCGATCTACTGAACAAAGGGGCACTCAATGTGCTATGATGGAGTTAGAGTCAGATAAGCGATGCCGCCTATCTGGCTCTTTTGCTTTGCAGTGAGGTTCTTTCGCCACGATCATGCCAGGTACTGACCCGGACGAGTTCCTTCGCGCCCAAGAGGTCGCCGCCGCCGGACAGATTCTGAGCCGCACCCCACTGAGACCCCGCATCGCCGTGGTGCTGGGTTCGGGATTAGGGAGCTTTGCCGACGAGTTGGCCAACGCCGTCCGCATCCCTTTCGAACAGATTCCCCACTTCGCACGCTGCACGGCCATCGGCCACGCCGGCAATCTGGTCATCGGAACTCTCGCTAACATCCCCTTGGCCGTTATGCAGGGTCGGGTTCACCTCTACGAAGGCTATTCGGCACAGCAGGCCGCCTTTCCGGTGCGAGTGCTGGCCCAGATCGGCGTCAGGGCAATTGTGCTGACCAATGCCGCCGGCGGCATCAATCCCGAATACAGCAAAGGCGCCCTGGTGGTGTTGCGCGATCACATCAACCTGCAAGGGCAGAATCCGCTGATCGGACCCAACGACGATCGCATCGGGCTGCGCCATCCCGACATGACCGATGCTTACAACGCACGCTTCCGGCAATTCGTCCTGGAAGAATCGGAGCGGTTGGGTGGCGATGTGTTCGAAGGCGTATACGCAGCGGTGACCGGACCCAGCTTCGAAACGCCGGCGGAAATCCGCTTCCTGCGGACCATCGGCGCTGATCTGGTTGGCATGTCCACCGTGCCAGAGGTAATCGCCGCGCGTCATCTGGGTCTGGAGGTGCTGGCGATTTCCTGTGTAACCAACCTGGCTGCCGGGATCACCGGCGAGAAAATCACCCAAGAGGAAGTTCTGGAGACCGGCGAGCGAGTGCGGGGTGAGTTTCTGCAGCTGCTGCGGGCGGTGTTGCCGAGAATCGATCGTAGCCTGTCGGAATGAGGATTTACCACGGAGGCACGGAGAACACAGAGGAGAATCGCGATCGAGAAATGACATCGCCATGATATTTATATTTCCGTTTCAGCATTCTGGGGAATAGAGAGAGGTCATGAAGGAGTTTCCAATAATCTCCGTGTCCTCCGTGCCTCCGTGGTGAACCGGTTCTCCCCTGCTCGATCAACACCGGCTAGAGGATGAAGTTTGGGGGCTGGTCTGCCGAAGTTACCCCAGGAGCCACCTTCTCCAATTGAATTGTTCTCAGGGCGGGTGGTTGGCAGTAGAATGAGCCATAGAGCAAGGTCGGGATTGGCGCCCCGGAAATGTGTCGGTCCGGTGGAGTGCAATGACCATGGCATGCTCCGCAGTCAATCGCCCTCCTGCTAAACCACGCCCAAGGCGGAGGGACAGCTCGCCGGGAGACGATTCGTTCGAAGAGCGACAGGCCGCCATTGTCTATGTCATCCCCTGAATTTCTTTCGCAGGCACGGCCCGCTGAAGTGTTGCGCGAGGCCATCCTGCGGCACGTCCGTTACACCCTGGTCCGCCCTACCTCGGAGCTGAAGCCTGCCGATTATCTCAAGCCGGTCTCGCTGGCCATCCGCGACCGCATCGTCGACCGGATGCTGGAAACCGAATCGCGCTACCGCCATAAGGATTCCAAAAAGCTTTACTACCTCTCGATGGAATTCCTGATGGGCCGCTCGCTGGGCGACAACCTGTCGAACCTGCGAGTCGAGGAGCTTTGCCGCGAAGTGCTAGCGGGCTTTGGCGTCAGCCTTGACGAGGTGCTGGACAGCGAGAGCGATGCCGGCCTGGGCAACGGCGGTCTGGGTCGTCTGGCCGCCTGCTTCTTGGAGTCGCTGGCGACCTTGGGCATGCCGGGCTTCGGCTACGGCATCGATTACGAATATGGCTTGTTCAAGCAGGAAATCTTCAACGGCTTCCAGCGCGAGAAGCCGGACCGCTGGAAGGCCAACGGAACTCCCTTTCAGATCGAGCATCCGGAAGAGGCAGTTAACATTCCGCTGTATGGCAAGGTCGAAGCTGGGGGCATGGAGGCTGAAGACGCCTTAAGACAGCCTTGGCTTAGCCCCAAGATCGTGGTCGGCATTCCCACTGACATGCCGATTGTCGGCTACCTGGGGCAGACGGTGAACTGGCTGCGATTGTTTACCGCTCGCGCTTCGGAAGACTTCGACATTGAGATCTTTAACCGGGGCGATTACATCCGCGCCGTGGAGCAGAAGATCGCTTCGGAAAATATCTCGCGCGTGCTCTATCCCTCGGACTCGGTCATGAGCGGCAAGGAACTGCGCCTGGTGCAGGAGTACTTTCTGGTGGCCTGCGCCATCGGCGATCTGATGCGCCGCTTCCGCCAGCAGCACAAGAACATCGAGATGCTGCCTTCGAAAGTCGCCATCCAGATGAACGACACCCATCCCAGCCTGGCGGTGGCGGAAATGATGCGCATCCTGCTGGATGAAGACCAGTTGTCGTGGGATGACGCCTGGGACATTACGCAGCAAACGCTGGCCTACACCAATCACACATTGTTGCCGGAGGCGCTGGAAAAGTGGTCGGTACCGTTGCTGGAGAAAGTCCTGCCGCGGCACATGTTGATCATCTTCAACATCAATCACAAGTTCCTGCGCCAGATGAAGCAGTACTCGTTTCTGGACGACGAGAAGCTGCGTAAGATGTCGATCATCGAGGAAGGCTATGAAAAGCAGGTGCGAATGGCGCTGCTCTGCATCGTGGGCAGTCACTCGGTGAACGGTGTCTCCAAGCTGCACAGCGACCTGATTGTCAACTCGCTGGTGCCGGAATTCGCGCAGATCTGGCCGGAGAAGTTCAATAACAAAACCAACGGCGTCGCGCCTCGCCGCTGGCTGATGAAAGCGAACGACGGGCTAACCGAACTCATCAGCCACACGCTGGACGAGAACAAGTGGATTACCGACCTGCGCAAGCTGCGCGATCTGGAGCCCTTCGCAGACGACGAGGAATTTCGCGAAGCCTTTAAGGAAGTCAAACGCCAGAACAAGCTGAAGCTGGCAGGAGTGATCCAGGACTTGAGCGGCGTTTCAGCCGATCCGGATTCGATGTTCGATGTCCAGATCAAACGCATTCACGAGTACAAGCGGCAACTGCTGAATGTGATGGGCATCATCCACGACTACCTCGGCATTGTCGAGCGGGGAGAGATGCCCCCGGTGGCGCGTACCTATATCTTCGCCGGTAAGGCTGCCCCCGGCTACTGGGCCGCCAAGCAGATCATCAAGCTCATCCACAGTGTGGCCGAGGTGGTGAACGGTGACGAGAAGGCTAAGGACCTGATCAAGATTGCCTTCCTGCCTGACTATCGCGTATCGCTGGCGCAACTGATTATCCCGGCAGCCGATCTCAGCGAGCAGATTTCCATGGCCGGAATGGAAGCTTCCGGGACCGGCAACATGAAGCTGTCTATGAACGGCGCACTTACCATTGGTACCTACGACGGAGCCAACATCGAGATTGCAGAAGAAGTAGGCGAGGACAACATCTACATCTTTGGATTGCGAGCCGAAGAGATTCGGGACATGCAACAAAAAGGTTCTTACAATCCGCACGAGTGTTACGACACCGACCCGTCCGTGCGGGAAGTGATGGATGCGCTCGCCTCAGATCGCTTCTGCCCCAATGAACATGGCCTGTTCCGCTGGATCTTCGATGAACTGGTGCATCGCGGCGACCGCTACTTCCATATCGCCGACTTTCCCAGCTATGTGGAAATGCAACAGGTGATCGGGGCTGACTATCTGGAGGAAGTTACCTGGTGGCGTAAGGCGATCCTGAACGTGGCTCGTATCGGCAAGTTTTCCAGTGATCGCACCATTTTGGAGTACTCGCGCGACATCTGGCATATCGGGAGATTCGAGAAGAATGCTCGCCCCGTCAAACCCTTGACCCGAACGATGCCTCCGGTCAAAGTCACAGGAGAGCCGGTGACCATCAGCGATACCGTTCCCGAGCCGGAAAGCAAGCAGGTAGCGGATTAGTCCGTCAGTACTCCAAGACGAGCGGATGAAGCAGCCTTTCACCGGCTTGCTGGAAAACTCGGCCCAAGGTGCTTTCGAAGGGGCGTACCTTTGAAGGGGCGTACCTTTAGGTACGCCGTGATAAGCTCTTTGATTTGTCATCACGAGCGGGCTTCACGGTTTGCTGAAAAACTCGGCTTAAGGCGATTTTGAAGGGGCGTAGCTTTAGCTACGCCGTAGCAATTCCTTTATATTTGTCATCCCGAACCGACTTTAGTCGGTGAGGGATCTGCTTTTCCGAGTTTTTCAGCAAACTCTTCAGCCCGCGAGGGATCGGCTCTTCCAGCAGCCTGTTTCAGTAGTGTACTTTGCTACACCGAGCCCTGCGCCGCCAGCGGAGAACTGGCCTGCTCCTCACCCGGAGTTACATCCACCAGCGGGAAACCCAGCGCCTTCCATTCGTGAAAGCCGCCCAGCAGCGGACGCACCCCACGAATCCCTACTTTCCTCAGTTGCAGCGCCACCCGGGCGCTGGTCGCTTCGTTGGGTCAAGTACAGAAAAGAATGATCTCGCCATCGCGGCTGATTTCGTTGTTGCGCTTTTGCAGGTCCTCGGGCGAGATCTGAACTGCTCCCGGCAGAGTTCTGGGATCAGTCAGCACATCCAGAGGATGACGCAGATCGATGATGATCGGGTGTTCGCCAGCCTCCAACTGATGTTTCAGTTCGTCGGGCGTAATGCGGTCGCCCTTGACCTGCTCGATGAAGCGTTGCCGTTCGCGCCAGCGGTAGAGCACGTACGCAATCACGCCAGCCGCGAAGAGCATCAGGAATCCGCCGCCCAGCAGATGAGCGTCCGCGGCAATGCGATCAAGCTGCTTGCTGAAGAGGAAGCCCAGAGTGGCATAACCGACCGTCCACAACAGAGCGCCGCACAAGTCGAAGATGAGGAACCGTGGATAGTCGACGCGGACCATTCCGGCCAAGGCTGGCGCGGCCGTATTAAGACCAGGAACGAACTTGCAGATGAGCAGAGTACGCGGACCGTACTTGCTGAAAGTAGTTTCGGTGCGGCGCACGCAGGAGTCGGGCTCCATCGAGATGCGGCAGAGCAGATTGAGCACGACGGCTCCGCGGCGCTGGCCGAAGTGATACCAGAAAATGTCAGCGGCAAGGCAGCCTACAGTTGCAGCCAGTACCACCAGGGGCAGGCTCATCCGGTGCTGCCCGGCGAGCGCTCCGGCAGCCAGCAGCAACGGGGTGGCCGGGATGGGCAAGCCGCCCTGCTCCATCAGCACCCAGCCAAACAGCAGGGCATAACCGTACTGCACCACGAATTGCAGGGTATCAGTCATGAGCATTCAGCAGGAAAACCGTACCAAGCTACATTGATGCGCTGGCTTCGAGGAAGGTTCCGCTTGGGCGCAGTATAAACCAGAAGGGGACGACCCCGTGGGTTCGGAAGCTACGTAGACGCTGAAGTCAGGAGGGAATCGGAATTGACTCAGGCGCGTCCGGCAAACTCTCGCGTCTCGGTCGACACTTTTACCTTTTCCCCTTCTTTGATGAACAGGGGCACGCGGATTTCCAGGCCGGTTTCCAGCCGGACCAGCTTGGTTACGCCGCCGCTCGCCGAGTCGCCACGCGCCCCCGGTTCCGCGTAGACCACCTCCAACTCAACCTGTACTGGGAGTTCTATGCCGATGGGATTGCCATTGTACTTATGCAGCTCGATCATCCCACCTTCGATCAGGAAGTCGGAGGCGTCGCCGATCATCTCCTCGCTCAAGGTGAGGGTTTCGTAAGTTTCCTGATCCAGAAAGTGCGAACCCTCTTTGTCGCTGTATAGGTAGGACGCGGGTCCTATCTGCAGGTCCGGCTCCTTGAACTTGTCGCTGGCCTTGAATGTCTTCTCAAAGACCGCGCTGGTCAGAAGGTTGCGCATCTTCAAGCGCACCAGAGTCTGAGCGCCGCGCGCCGAGGGAGTGGTTACCTCCGCTTCCAGACAATGGAACGGGGTGTTTTCAAACTCGAAAAACGTCTTGCGCTTGACGTTGATGGCGTCAATCAATGTGGCCATGAATTCCTCAGGAGTTGGGTTCCGCGGCGAAAATCGGGAGCGACCCCGATCTCAGCCTTCCCCTAATTATAGGTGGAAGCCTCATCGGATGAGAGATTACATCCCCATTACGCAAAGAGTTGAATGGAGCGCCAGCGGATTACTTGCGATATGGCGATTTCACGCTAGTTATACCGCCCCGCCGAGGCAGGCGTGGAATGGAATTGTGGACCTTAATACCGGGGCCGCATGCCAAGAAGGAGATGCAACTTATGCGCTGAAGTTCCCCGGCTTCGTGCACCCGAAGTGTTCAGCCGAGCATCCTTAATGGGCGGAGTTTGTCATCGAACTTAGTATTTCGCATTACCGCGTGCTCGAGTGTATCGGGAGCGGCGGCATGGGCCTCGTCTATAAGGCCGAGGACATTCGCCTCCATCGGTTCGTGGCGCTGAAATTTCTAGACGACACCGTCGGCCACAGGCCGACCCTGAAATTGCTGCAGCAAGAAGCGCGTGCTGCTTCCGCACTGAATCATCCCAACATCTGCACAATTTATGACATCGGCGAGGCGAATGGTCAATCGTTCATCGCGATGGAATATCTAGAAGGCACGAGTCTGCAACAGGTAATCGCAGGCGGACCGATGCCCGTTGAAACAGTGCTCAAAATCGGGATTGCAGTTGCCGACGGACTGGACGCAGCTCACTCCAAAGGCATCATTCACGGGGATATTAAACCGGCGAATATCTTCGTGACGAAACATGAACATGTCAAGATTCTGGATTTCGGGCTGGCACAAATGGCGCGGCCGGTGCGGGCAGCAACTGTCGGCCCTGAGGACTCAACGCAAACGGCAATTCACCCTGTGACTCGTTCTGGGAAGATTGTGGGAACGGTACTCTACATGTCGCCAGAGCAAGCTAGGAGTGAAGCACTGGACGCTCGCAGCGATCTGTTCTCCTTTGGAGTTGTGTTGTACGAAATGGTCACTGGCACCCTGCCATTTGAAGGCAAAACGGTCGCCACTACATTTCAAGCGATTCTTGACCAAGCTCCGGTCGCGCCAATCCAGCTAATCCCCTCTCTGCCACGGAAGCTGGACGAGATCATCCACAGGTCGCTCGAGAAGGATCGCGATCGGCGCTACCAGCATGCGTCCGAAATTCGTAGTGACCTGCAGTGGCTGAAGCGCAATATCGAAAGTGGACCGAGTGAGCTGGTGGCGAGTTCCGGCGTGTCGGCCACGAGGCAGGCCGCGCCTGCCATTCAAAGAAGAGCGAAATGGCAGACTCTTATTGTCGGCGCCACCCTGATGGTTGCTGTGCTGCTTGCAGGTGGGCTTTACTACCGCTCGCATCACCGCACACGGCTGACGGAATCGGATAGCATCGTCATCGCAGATTTTTCCAACAGTACACGCGATCCGGTCTTCGACGACACACTGAAAACAGCGCTCACGGTCGCTTTGCGCCAGTCACCTTTCTTGAATGTGCTTTCTGACGATAAGATCGCCACCACGCTCAAGCTAATGACGCGCCCGCCCGACACCAAGCTCACGCCCGACGTGGCCCGCGAGCTTTGCCAGCGGGCGGGCAGCAAGGCTTACCTCGCCGGATCAATTGCCAGTCTGGGCAATCAATACGTGCTGGGGTTGAAAGCGGTCAGTTGCCAGAGCGGGGACGTGCTGGCAGAAGAGCAGGCAACGGCGACGGCCAAGGAGAAAGTACTGGATGCGCTAGGCAAGGCAACATCCAAGTTGCGCAGCGAGTTGGGCGAGTCGCTGGTGACGGTGCAGAAGTTCGACGTTCCGCTGTCCGAAGCCACGACCTCCTCGCTCGAAGCTCTGAAGGCGTACACGCTGGGTCTGAAGGCTCATTTCGAGAAAGGCCCTGCCGCAGCCTTGCCCTACCATCAACGCGCCATCCAGCTTGATCCGAACTTTGCGCTGGCCTACAACGCAATAGGCAATGAGTACTCCAGTCTTTCCGAGCCGGGGCGGGCTAGCGAGTACTACACCAAGGCATTTGCGTTGCGGGAACACGCTGGCGAGCAGGAAAAGCTGACGATTACTGCTCACTACTATCAGTCTGTAACCGGGGAACTGGAGAAAGCGGCACAAACGTTTCAGGAGATGATTGCCAGCTACCCGCGACTGAGCTCCGCCCATACCAATCTGGGCCTCGTGTACAGCGAACAGGGACAGTATGAGAAGGCGGCGGATGCGTATCGGGAAAACATCCGGCTGCACCCGGATGATGTCGCCCCTTACGAAAATCTCGGCAACAATCTACTCGCCTTGCAGCGATTCGACGAAGCCCGGCAGACCATCCAGCAGGCGCAGGCGCGAAAACTGGATAGTTTCATATTCCACAATGCCCTCTATGCCCTGGCGTTTCTCGGGGCGGACTCCCCGGCGGCGGCAGAGCAGCAAAGGTGGTTTGCGGGCCAGCCCGATGCTGAACACTTTGGGCTTTCGCTCGCCTCTGACACCGAGGCATACGCAGGTCATCTGGGTAAGGCGCGGGAACTGACTAAGCGGTCGGTGGACTCAGCCATCCGCGCCGACAGCAAGGAAAACGCAGCCATCTGGCAGGAGAATGCCGCGCTTCGCGAAGCTGCTTTCGGCAATGCGACGGAAGCGAAGCGGACAGCGGCGGAGGCCTTGAACCTCGCCCCGACGAGTCAGGGCGTCGAGGTCGAAGCCGCGCTTGCCTTCGCTATGGCGGGCGATGCGGCACGGGCCGAATCGCTGGCGCAAGACCTCAACCAACGTTTTCCGGTTGATACCCAAATGCAGTCGCTATGGCTGCCCGCGATTCAGGCGGAACTGGCGCTGAATCGCAAGAATACTGCTGCAGCCATCAATAATCTGCAGAATGCATTTCCTCCGATTGAGTACGGGCAAATCCTGTTCGTTGCCAATCTTTCCTGTCTCTATACTACGTATGTTCGGGGTGAGGCGTATCTGGCAGCGGGACAGGGCAATGCCGCCGCTGCCGAGTTCCAGAAAATCCTCGACCACAGCGGCATCGTCTGGAATTGCTGGACGGGCGCGCTGGCGCGGCTGGGACTCGCCCGCGCCTACAACCTGGGAGGCGACACCGCCAAAGCCCACGCCGCCTACCGGGATTTCTTCACGCTGTGGAAAGACGCCGACCCCGATATTCCCATCCTGAAGCAAGCCAAAGCTGAGTATGCCAGGTTGCCGTAAAGGACTAGCTTGGGATTTGCCCGCTGAGCAGGAATTCGTAGCTGTTGATAAAGGGCGAAGTCGTAACTTAAGCTTCCCAACACGCATTAACCTGTGGCCAAGTCCCAACGATCAGCTCTGTGCTGGTGCAGTGGCGGGCGCGGAAGCGGCGTTGCGCTTCTCTGCATCCACCGCTTTTTCTTTCGCGTCCCAGGTCAGGATCTTCAAGTCGAGCACAAAGATCGAGTACAGCACCGGCACCATTAACAACGTGATAAAGGTTGCGACCGTCAATCCGCCGATCTGGGCGTAGCACAGCGGCTGCCACAACGGGCCGCCATGCATTGCCAGCGGGAACAATGCCAGCACGGTCGCGCCGACGGTGATCAGCACCGGGCGCAAGCGGATGATTCCGGCATCGATCACTGCTTCTTCAAAAGGCTCGCCCTTAGCGTGCATCTCTTCGATGAAATCGAACAGCACGATCACGTGACTCACGATGACGCCAATCAGGCTGGCAATTCCCAGGAAGGCCATGAAGCCGAACGAAGTGTGCATCACCCACAGTCCGAAAATCGCGCCAGCCACGCCGTAGGGCGCGGCCGCGAAGACCAGAATCGGCTTGACGGCATTATTGAACTGGAAGAGCAGTGCCAGGTAAATCGCCGCAATTGAGATGCCCAGCACAATCGTCAGATTGCGGAAACCGTCCTGCTGTTTGTTGTACTCGCCCCCGACGGTCACGGCATAGCCGGGAGGCATGGTCTTCTCGAACTCACGCAGCTTGGGCAGAGCGACGTTGGTGATCTCCGAAGCCAGGTGGCCGGCCGCGGGAAAGGCATAGATCGACATCTCGCGGAAATGGTCGATACGGATAATGCGATCGGTCAACATGCTGTTCTGGATATCGGAGATCTGCACCAGCGGAATCTTGGTGTTGTCGTTCGAAGACGACGAGTACACATAAAGGTTCTGAATATCGGAGAGCCGCGAGCGCTCGCTCATTTGCAGGCGAGCCACCACCGGGATGTTCTTGTCGCCGTCCTGCAACGTGGTCACCGTGACCCCGCTCATAGCGCTGGTGGCCGAGTTGGCCACGTCCATATTGCTGATGCCCGCCAGATTGGCGCGATCGGGATCGATGTTCAGCGTGACCTGGAAACTTTCTTTCTGCCACTCGTTGCGAACGCGGCGAGCTTCGTTGGCGGAGCGAACAATATCTTCGACCTTCGAGGCTAGCCGGCGCAGCTCGGCAATGTCGTGGGCGCTTTGCGACGTACTCACGTCGGCTTCGCTGATGACCCGAATCTCCACCGGGTAGTTCACCGGCGTGGTCTGCAGCTGGCGGTAGTCGCAGCGCACGCCAGGCAGTTTTGCGGTGAGCACCGGTTGCACCTGGTTGACGAATTGCGGTGTCAGATCTTTGCTGGTCAGCTGCACCAGCACCTGCGCATAGTTGAGTTGCTTCGGCTGCGGGGACACCGAGAACCAGAAACGCGGGCTGCCACCTCCGACCCAGGTAGTCACGTATTTCAAGATCTGGCTGGGATTACCATTTTTGTCAGGATGCTCTTTTCCCCACACTTCCGCTTGCTGACGAATGATCTGTTCCACTCCCTGCGCCGCCTGGTTGGTGGCATCGAAGTTGGCATCGTTGGGCAGCCAGACGTCAATATAGGACCAGTACTGCACATCATCGGGAAAAAATGAGGTCTTCAACTGGGAAAAGAGGAATCCGCCCAGCACCAGAAACGCCAGCGAACTAATCGCCACCTTCCAGCGATGCTCAATTGCGAACTTGGCAACGCTTGCATAGAAGCCGGTGAATCCCGTGCTGCGGCGTTCCTCGATAGATGCTTCCGGCTTCTTGCCTGGGCGGAGTAAGTAGTAGCCCAGCAATGGAATAAACGTCATCGAGGCCAGCCGGGAACAGACCAGCGCCACCGTCATCACCACCGGCAGGCTGTAGATAAATTCACCGGTAGTTCCGGTGATCATCAAAAAGGGAAGATAGGCCACGATGTTGGTGATGGTGGCGTACATGATCGCGGTAGCGATCTTGGTGGGACCAAGCCAGGGCGCAACGATTCGCGGCTGTCCCTCGGCCAGCATTCGCTTAATCGAATCCCCGGCCACTACGGGATCGTCGACCAGCAATCCCAGAGCGATGATCAGCGATGCCACCGATACCTGCTGAACGTCAATGCCCAGCACATAGATAACGCCGAACGTCATGGCCAGAGTGATGGGTATCGAGATGGCCATCAGCACGGCCGAACGCCACTCCCAGAAGCCGATCAGCGAAACGATGACCACCAGAATGATGGCTTCGTAGAGCGCATCCATGAACAGATCAATCTGCTCTTTCACCTGCACCGGCTGGCTGGAGGTGGGGACGATGACCAAATCGTCGGGCAGGTAGTACTTGATGCTGTCCAGCTTTTCCTGCACGTGGCGACCGAACAAATCGATTTGCTGGCCGGACCGCATATTGATGGCCACGCTAATGGCGCGGCTACGAATCCACTCTCCACTGGGACCGCGCCACGTCAGGTAATTCAGAAATGTCGGAGGACTTTGATAGGTACGCGAAATGTTTACCAGATCGCGCAAGTAGACTGGACTGTTGGAAGACGAAACGCCGATGATCACGTTGCCGATGGCCGGCGCATCGGGGAACAACCCGGAAGGATTGATGACCAAATCCTGCGGCCCCACTTCGAGCGAACCGGCGGGCAGGGTAATGTTCTGGGCGTTGAGAACGTCCTTGAGTTTCGACGGATCGTACCCGTACTGCGCCAGACGTTCCTGGGAGTAATCCAGGTAGATCTGCTCCTGCAGCACGCCTGATCGGGTTATGGTCGAAGTTTCCGGAACGCCTTGCAGCGTGCGCTGAATCAGGTCGGTGTAATTGTCGAGTTGGCGATAAGAATATTTTGCACCGGCGACTTTGGCCAGATCAGCCTCAGTGTTTGCGGGATCGCGGACGATGGCCGGATGCCAGGCATCGGGATAAAGCTCAGACTGGTGAAGATTGTTCTTGATCAACTGTTCGCCCCGCTGGCGAATGGTCTCGTCATCGAAGCTGGTACTGGCATCCAGGCCAACGTATCCCGGACCGTCGAAGAAATGAAAATCTTTCAACGTGCCGTTGCGACGTGCGATTTCAGCGATACTCTCGAAATTGTTGCGCACCGGTCCAGCCGCAACCGATAGCGGGAACGCGTAGATAATACTGACGCGAGGTTGGGGCGCGCTCCTGGGCAAAGCGGCCCGCGTAGTTTCGATAGCTTTCCTGATGGCGATGGCACGCAGAGCGACTTCTGTCGGAGTTACATTCGGACTGGCCACGGTTAGCATCAGCGCCGCCGTCTCGCCGAAGTTGCTATTGAACTGAATCGGCCCGGCGCCGCGCGGAAGTTGCAACTGATTCAGTTTTAGGTTGATGTCGCTGAACTGCTTCTCTTTGTCCTTTACGTTGTCATCGAGTTGTATGTAGACAACTGAGAGACCGGGAAAGCTAAGCGAGCGTATGCCGAAGTTGGACGGACTGGAGGGACGGATGGTGGAGTTCTGCGCGGCCATCTGCTCAATCGGCCGAGTCACCAACTGCTCGACCTGCTCGGCGGTGGCGCCCGGCCAATTGCACTGGGCAGACGCTACCCTCACCGGAATGTCGGGGTCCTTGCGCTTGGGCATGTGCTGATAGCCGTACCAGCCCCAAAAGAAGGTCGCCAGAAGCAGGATGGTAGCCACCTGCCGGTGCTCGGTGAAGAACCGGGCTGTGTTGTGCGTGGTGGCGATAATCTCAGCGTCGGATTTGTGATGCGTTGCCATTATGCTGCTGCGAACCCCCCGGCCGGCAGGCCGCTAGGTGAGGCGCGATTCCTTCATGGGATAATGCGCACCTGATCGCCATTCTTGACCATGTTGGTTCCCGAGGTCACGACGCGATCCCCCACATTGACCCCACTGTGTACCGCGATCAGGTTGCCATAGGTGTTCCCCAGGGTGACATCCTGGGTATGGACCTTCACCATATCGCCCGAGCCTTCGGTCACCAAGACCGCGAAGCCGGTGGGATCGGAGGGGTTGCGCACCACTGCGCTGATCGGGACCACCGCTACTCCTCCGGCCGGTGATGGCGTGCCGATGCTGATGGAAGCGATCATTCCCGCCTTCAACAGATTTTGCGGATTGTCGATGCGGACCTCGACCGAGTACACCCGGCTCTTGGGATCGGCCGAGGCCGAGATGGCAGTCACGTGTCCGGAGAAACCACTGGGCAACGCTTCAGTCGTGATGGCTTGTGGACTGCCTAGCTTGATGCGGCCGATAGCCGTGTCGGGAACGCCGAAAACTGCCTTTACCGTGCGGGTGTCGGCTAACGTGAAACCGTTGGTGGCCGGACCGACCAGGGTGCCCACATCCACGTTCCGCTTAAGCACCCAGGAGTCGAATGGCGCTCGCAACTCGCAATAGCTGAGCGCAAGTTTGGCCTCCGCAATTGAGGCATTGGCGCTGTCGACGGCGGCTTGCGTGCTCTGGTCCTGCGCCCGGCTGTCGTCAAAGTCCGGCTCGGTGGCGGCGCCGACTTTGTAAAGCGCCGACATGCGGCCGAAGGAGAGCTTGGCCCGCTCGTGCTCAGCTTGCGCGCGAGCCAGCTGCGCATTCGCCTGATCCAGCTTCTGTTGATAGTCGTCCTGCTGAACCGTGGCCAGCACGGTTCCTTTGGTCACATAGTCTCCCTGATCGATGTTGCGAATGTGACCGTCGGCGTCGCGTACCTGGCGAATGCTGACCAGATAGCCGTTCGACTTGAAGGAAAGATCCACCTGCTGATAGGGCTGGATGTTGGCCGAGTACGTATTCGTGCTGCCGGTATCGATGGTGTGTACCACGGCGGTGCGGACTGGCACGGCTGGCGCCTGGCTAGCGGCCTTGTCGGCGCAGGCTATCTGCAGGCCGGCGATTATCGCGACCACCCCTAGAGAGAAGGCGGTGACGAGCCGCTGCCTTCGTCGATTGTCTTTTGGCATCCTCATGGCTAATCCTCGCCCAGCGCTTTCTGGAAGTTAGCTTTGGCCGTCCAGAAGGAGGCGATGGCCTCGTTATAGTCAGCGTTGGCTTTTTCCACGGCCGCCTGCTGTTGCAACGCGTCGCGCAATAGCTTGGTCTTCTGTTCAAACTGTTGTGTCACCTCAAGCAGTTTTTGGCGCGACGCCTCCTGCTGAGCGCTGGCCACATCCACCGCCATGCGCGCCTCTTGCAGCGCGCGAAACTGCTTGTCCAGATTGACCAGGACGTTGGCTTTGGTCTGATCCAGATTCAATTTGCTCTGCTCGACGGCAATAGTCTTCTCGCTAACGACGTCCTTTCTCCTGCCCCAGTCAAAGGGCTCCCAACTGAACTCGATACCTAAACCCATCACGTTGGTAGGAACGAAATTGACACCGAAAGGAGAAATATAGTGAAAGGAGGCGGCAATATCCGGAATAAATTCGGACTTGGCCAGACGTCTGACATTGTCGGCTTGCTGGATCTTGATCGCAGCTTCCTTGATTGTGGGATTTTGCGCCAGAGCCAGGGCCTGCGCGCTCTTCAGGTCTCCTTCCACCGGAGACAACTCCTTGTCCTCGGTCGCCTGAAAGTCGATCGTGAGGTCGCGTCCCAGGAGGTTGTTCAGCGTTTCCTTCGCGGTCTGAAGTTTGTCCTCGTCTTGCAGCAACTCCAGCCGCTCTTGCGCCAGCTTCGCCTTGACCTCCAGGCTCTCCGACAGCAACACTACCTTTTCCTTGACGTAGTCGGTGCTGATGCGATCCAGCTCTTCGTATTGCTTAATGCTGGCTTGCGTGGCATCGATCACGTTTTGGATCTCGACCACCGAGTAATAGGCCTGTCGGACATCATTGACGACAGTATTTTTTTCCGCGCGCAGCTGCTGCACCGCCTGTTCCACCGACAACTGTTCTCCATGCACATGAAGGTTGATTTTGTACAGAGTCAGGAGCGGTTGCGATGCGGTCGCGAAGATATATGCGGTTGGCTGACTGGGAGTAGTGATGTCCGTGTTGGTGGCCGGGATAGGTCCGATCCCGGGATAGGTGCCGAACTGTCCCGCGGGAACGTCGAAGCTGATGGGTGAGAGCAACTGCGAGCCAAACGCATATAAATTGAATGAAGGCAGCCGCCGGGTTTTGGCGGCGAGCACTTTATCTTTGGAACTATCGACATTGAGGGAGACGATTTTCAGGTCGCGGTTGTTGGCAATCGCGATGGTGACGGCCTGATCAATGGTCAGCAAGTCGGGGTTGGGGCTCTCCTCCGCCAGCGCTGCCCATGCCGCCGGCACGATCAACAGGCTGATCGCAAAGACGAGAATGCACCCAATAAGGGTAAGATATGATTGCGTTGAAGCACCCCGGCTGCGCAGGACGGCCCCCTTCCGACGGCGATCAATTTAGCTTTTTACTCGGAGGGAAATTAAATCATTTCCAGCCCCGAAAGGGGAGTGAATTCTTCGAGCCCCGGGGTGCGAGTAGATGGCTGAAGACGGGCAACGGACGCCCATTTCGGCTAACGCCCCTTGCCATGCAATAGAGAGCGGCGGGCCTTGAGTAGCTGAGAGCGTTGCTCGGCGGTCACCGATGGGTATTTCAGATTCAGGCCCTGCAACGTATCCACAATGATCTCTGACACTGTGAGATGGGTGAACCACTTGTGATCGGCCGGGATAATGTGCCAGGGAGCATGCTCGGAGCTGGTGTGGTTGATCATGTCTTCGTAAGCCTGCATGTAGTCGTCCCAGCGTAGCCGTTCCTTAAGATCCGCTGGAGAGAACTTCCAATTCTTCGCGGCATCATCCATTCGTACCAGAAGACGCTTGGCCTGTTCCTCCTTGGAGACGTGCAGAAAGAACTTCAGAAGAAGGGTGCCATTTCGATGCAGGTGGCGTTCAAAATCCAGGATGGACTGGAATCGCTGTTGCCAGAATTCGCGGCTGGGGCCCTGAAATCCCGGCAATTGTTCGTGGACAAGCAATTCTGGATGAACCCGCGTAACCAGAACTTCTTCGTAGTAAGAGCGGTTGAAGATTCCGATATAGCCGCGCCGGGGAAGTTCCCGATAGGCCCTCCACAGGAAATCGTGGTCGAGTTCTTCCTGAGAGGGCTGCTTGAAACTGAATACCTCACAGCCTTCTGGGTTAACGCCCGACATCACGTGTTTGATGGTGCCATCTTTTCCGGCCGCATCCATGGCTTGCAGGACAATCAGCAATGAATAGGCGTGGGCGGAGTAGAGCAAGTCCTGGTACTTGGTCAAGCGCTCAACGTTGTGGCGGAGCTTGCCTTTGGCATGAGCGTGGGACTTGTATTTGCCGGTAAAAGCCGGATCAAAATCGTCAAGCCGGATGTGCGTACCCGGAACTGCCGTCAGGGAGCCGGTCTTCATATCTTCGAAGATAATACGCGCGCGGCCGCCACTTGCCGAAGCCCAGGAAAGACCGGTGGCCGAAGACGGGCGACGGCTCACGCCGGATGGGCATCGTACAGGCTGCGTTTCACTGGCAAGCTGGCCGCGATTTTGGTATAGAGTTTGTAACCGCACATAGGAGGATGCATGCACAAGATCCTAGCAACGATGATCACAATGGTTGCACTGTTCTGGAGTCTGGCTGGTTTGGCGGGGGCACAATCGGCACAACCGCAGTCCAACCAGTCTGTCCAAACTCCGCAGAACGGTGCTTCCGCAACTCAGGAAGCAGACGAAGCATTATCTCCCCAGAGCCAGGACAAACTGATCCGGGAGATCCGTCATGAGTTGATCATGCTGCCGTATTACGGCGTATTCGACAACCTGGCATTTCGACTGCAAGGGCGCACCGTGATTTTGGAAGGCCAAGTGGCGAATTCCGTCCTGAAACCGGATGCGCAAAATGTGGTAAAGAGGGTGGAAGGGGTGGAGAAGGTCATCAACAACATTCAGGTGCTGCCGCCGTCTCCCATGGATGAAAGGATTCGCCGCCAGGTCTACCAGGCCATCTATGGCTACGGCCCTCTCTTCAAGTACGCCAACCTTTCGATACCGCCCATTCACATCATCGTGCAGAGTGGACACGTTACCCTGGAAGGGGTAGTGAACAACGAGACCGATAAGGGGCTGTGTACCATGCGCGTCAAACAGGTTCCCGCGGTCTTTTCGGTTACCAACAATCTGCGCGTGGTGAAGCCCTAGAAGGTTAGCGGAGGGGAAGAATCGAGCTTTAGAAAGCGGGCTCTTTTCGTGCGCGGCTGTTGACCTGAGATTTCAGCGCCTCGCCGAATTCTTCTGAACCTCATCTCAGAAATCATTTCGATTGGTGTCAGGGCACGGTCTTTGGTGAGTGCGTGAGAAACTAACTTTAGTGAGTGGGTGAGAACTAACTTTAGTGACTGCGTGCGAACTAACTTTGTGTTTCGGCGGTGGAATACTAAGCGCGAAACAAGCGCCGTAGGCGCGGAAGAGACCTTCGACACGGTGCAGATGCCGCTGAATTGTCTGGACGCAACGTTCAGAAGTTTCGAAACTAATGTACTTCCCCAGGCCCGCAAGCCGGGCGTCGCCGTGCTGGGGATGAAGAGTATGGACGGCAGCGGCGAGATCATAATCCAGGGAGCAGCAACGCCTGCCGAAGCCCTGCGCTAGGCCATGAGTCTGCCAGTGGCCTCGACCATTAGCGGAGTGGACTCCCTGGACGTTCTACAGCAGAACCTCGCCATCGCCCGTGGTTTTCAACCCATGACGCCAGCCGACATGCACGCCCTGCGCGAACGCTGCAAGTTCTTTGCCTCCGATGGCCGCTACGAGCTGTTCAAAGTCACCAAGAAGTACGCTGGAAGCGTAGGCCGGGAACAGCATCACTTTCCGTCGGCGGAGGAGTTGCCGGCGTAGTTTGGTTTGCACCTGTACCGCTCCAGAACAGGTGTGCCCGACTTCGTATAGTAGTCCAGCCTTCCACTGTGTCGTGAGGACATCTGTCGTCCCTACAGGTATTGCGCCCGATTGTTTCTTCCTCCGAGATTCCTGATTTCGCACCCTTACGAAAAACTTACAACTTCCTTAGCCGGGCCTTACTGACGGAATGCTTCAATCAGTTGGTTGGAAAACGCGCACGCAGGAGTGCGCGAAAGGACGTCATGACAACACTATTCTTTTTCATCTGCGCAGTAAGTGTAGTGTTCTTTGGAATTTTTCTGGTGGGATGTTCGGCTTTGCCGCACAAAGCGAAACCAGCGCCGATTGTCCGCCAGGCGCTGCCTGAATCGCAAGCGGTCGACGCGGCCGCAGGACGGCGTTTCTTTGTTCATCTGGAAGAGCAGATGGCGCACTTCATGTCGGTACATGGCCGCCGAGCGGCGATCTTGCTGATCGCGACCGCAATACTGCCGCTGAGGGCGCAGGCCCAGGAGTCGAGCGGTCCATCGGGCGATCCTCAGACTACTGCAATTGACCAACCGATTCCTCCGGCTGTCGCCAAGCAGCTGGAGGCCATGCAGAAACGCATCGATCAGCTGGAGAAGGAGCTCAATGACCGGGCTGCAGAGGGAGTGCCTATGACCTCGAAGGCTGGCGCCCCGGTGCACGAAGTGGGGGAACAGGCCGCGCCCGCCTCGGTGCCAGCCGAGTCCGCCTTGACGGCGCCGCAAAGTCCAGAAAAGCCGGCGCCGTTTTCCTTCGCCGATTTCACTTGGCTCAACGGTACCAGCCGCATCAAAGAAGTTCCTTTCGACACCAAGTTCTTTACCCCGGAAATCCGCGCGGACGTCGACTATGTTTACGATTTCAATCATCCTCAGGACGATACCATCAGCGGCTCCAGCGAGATCTTTCGCGCCAACGAATTCCAGGTGACTCAGCTCGGCGTGGGCGGCGACTTTCATTGGGACAACGTCCAGGCCCGCCTGATGACGCAGTTTGGCATGTATTCGCAAACCACGCCGCGCAACGATGCCAGTCCGGCGCGTGGTCAGTGGGACCTGGCCGACGCCTACCGCTACGTCTCGGAAGCTTATGCCGGGTACCATATCAACGCATTGGACGGGATCAACATCCAAGCCGGTATCTTCGTGTCTTATGTCGGTCTGTTCAGCTACTACAACTTCGATAACTGGGCTTATCAGCCATCGTATGTCTCTTCGAACACGCCGTGGTTCTTTAACGGAATGCGGGTACAGATCTTTCCCAACCAGCATCTGAAGATCGAGCCTTGGCTAATCAACGGTTGGCAATCTTACGGGCGTTTCAATCATCGCCCGGGCGTCGGCGGACAGATTCTATGGCGGCCGACCAGCTGGTTTTCTTTCACCGGGAACCAATACGCATTGGGGGAAGACGCTCTCGGGATCCCTGGCCGGGTGCGCTATCACACCGATGACAGCATTCAGGTGAAGTACTACCAGAATCCCTCCCGCTTCGTCGACATGGCGGCGTTTTCTTTCACCGGTGACCTGGGCTGCGAACATGGTGGGGGTGTCAGTTGCGCCGGCGACTCTGCTAAAGGTCCCAAACAAAGCTTTATTGGCTACATGGTTTACAACCGGCTGTGGTTTCACAAGGACCTCTACGGGCTGACCTTAGGCGGCGGACAGATTAACAATCCCGGGCGTTACCTGGTGCTGCTTCCCCCGATTAATGGCGCCACCGCAATCTCGGGAACGCCGTACTTCACGGAAAATCCGGGCGATCCCTTCAAGGGCTGGGACGTCTCGGCCACAGTCGATTACATGCCCAGCCAGTACCTTACCTTTCGCATGGAATACAACCATCGCGCGGCGAACGTGCCCTACTACTCCGGGCCGGGAGGGGTAACGCCGCCCGGAGGCAATACTGGCGCACCGGGTTCGGTCGTTCCCGGCTGGTATCCCGATCTGGTGAAGAGCGAAAACCGCATGACCGGAGCCATGATGGTTTTGTTCTAGCGAAGTCCGAGCGCCGAGAACTTATCCCAGCTTCTGGCAACTCCGGGATGTACAGTGTACGGAGTTATGGTGGCAAGCCAGAGGTGAGCAGATGGTCGGAGCAATTAGAAGAGGCATCTGGAAAGCGATATCAGCGATGATGGCAATTGGTTTGGCGATGACATGTTTATCGTCCATGCAGGCGCAGCAGCCGGCAGCAACGGCGCAATCCCCCGGCACGGTGACGGTCTCAGCTCAAACCATGGAGCGACTGGAGCAACATTTGACCGCGTTGGAAGCCGAAGTGACAGACTTGAAAGCGCAGGTGAAGGAACTGCGCGCTGCTTCGCCTGGACCGGCGTCGTCCAGCGCGGGACTTGAGCACAGCACGATGGATGGCGTTGCGGAAGCGGCGGCTGCTTCGAATAGTGACCAGCCATTGCAAGCTAACGGTTCACTTACGAAAGAAGATCGCAGCGTCCTTAACTATCTTAAAGGTACGACCATCAATGGAGTGGTTGATACTTACTACGAATATAACTTTAATGATCCGGTTGGCCGGGTGAACTTACTTCGGGCTTATGACGTCAGCAGCAATGCTTTCAGTCTGAATCAGGCTGGGTTGATCATTGAGCGCGCCCCCGATCTCGACACTGGCCGCCGCTATGGAGCCCGGCTCGATTTGCAATTCGGGCAAGCTACCGCCACCACGCAAGGCAACCCCTTAAACGAGCCCCGTCCTGATATCTATCGCAATATCTTTCAGGCGTACGGAACGTATGTGGTCCCGGTAGGAAATGGGCTCACGGTGAATTTTGGCAAGTGGGCCAGCTCCCTGGGTGCTGAAGGCAATTACACCCAATTTCAGATGAACTATTCGCGCTCCTACTGGTTTGATTTCCTGCCCTTCTACCACATGGGAGTGAACGCAAACTATAAATTAAACAATAAGATCGCGTTCAACTATTGGATCGTTAACGGTACCAACCAAACCGAACCCACCAATGGATTCAAGGATGAATTGTTTGGTTTCGTGGTCACGCCGAATAAGAACATCAGTTGGACGGTGAACTACTACTTAGGTCAGGAACATCCCAATGCTATCCCGGTAGCCAGTTGCGGCCCAGTGCCGGTGCAGTCGGGACTGTGCTTCCAACAGATCAGTCCCGCTCCCAATGGGAAAACTAACATTTTTGATAGTTACGTGGCTTGGCAAACCACCCCCAAGCTATCGCTGGTCCTGGAAGGTGATTATGAGATTGTGCGTTTGGGTGCACCAGGCCAGCCTTCAGCGCCATCAGACGTGTGGGGCGGAGCAGCTTATGCCAAGTATCAAATCACGCCCCGAACTTATCTTGCCGGACGGACAGAATATCTTGACGATAACGGCGGACTCTTCACGGGAATCACCAGCTATATCGAAGCACTGAAGGAAGTCACGGCGACTTATGACTTTCAGGTGGCTGATGGGTTTGACATGCGCTGGGAATACCGGCGGGACTTTTCCAATCGCCCAATCTTTTTGACTGGCACGCAAGGCGCGTACAGCACAGATCAGAACACGGCCACCCTGGGAGTGATCTGGTGGTTTGGCCGCAAACAAGGGCCGTGGTAGAGGCAGAGTTTAGGAGTTGAACATGCAAGACCTGGTATTCATCGCCATCACAATTGCTTTTTTCGTAGTGTCGCTGGGGTACGTTCACTTCTGCGACCGGATTAAGTAAGGGGGACCCATGCACACACAATCCATCGTCATGATGGTCATCTGCGCGTTGACCATGATCTACCTGTTCTACGCGCTGTTGCGGCCGGAGAAATTCTGACATGACTAGCAATGGATGGTTTCAAATCGCGATCTTTCTCGCGCTGATTCTCGCAGTCACCAAGCCCATGGGCGTCTTCCTGACTCGAGTTTTCAATCGCGAGCGGACATTCATGGATCCCGTGCTGCGTCCCATCGAGCGTCTGCTCTACCGGCTGACCGGCGTGGACGAAGACCATGAGATGAAATGGACGGAGTATGCCTTCGCCATGTTGCTGTTCAGCCTGGTGTCGATGCTGCTGTTGTACGTGATCCAGCGAGTGCAGGGCTTTCTGCCTCTGAATCCCCAGAAGTTTGGGGCGGTCTCGCCGGCTCACCTGGCATTTAACACGGCGGCTTCGTTCACGACGAATACTAATTGGCAGTCGTATTCCGGCGAGTCGACCATGAGCTACTTAACCCAGATGGCCGGCCTCGCCTACCACAACTTCGCATCCGCGGCGACCGGCATCGCCCTGGCCATCGCCTTCATTCGCGGCATTGCACGGCGACAGATGAAGACTATCGGTAACTTCTGGGTCGATATGGTTCGCTCCTGCCTGTGGGTGCTTCTGCCGTTTTGCATTGTCGGTGCGCTGGTTCTGGTTTCGCAAGGGGTGGTGCAGAACCTGAAGCCCTACGACGCGGTGAAGCTGGTCGAGCCGCAACAGGTGCAGCACGTGAATGCCGATGGTAAGCCTGCCCTAGATGCCAACGGTAAACCGGTGATGGATACGGTTACGACACAAACGATTGCCCAGGGACCGGTGGCGTCGCAGGAAATCATCAAGGAGTGGGGCACCAACGGCGGCGGATTCTTCAACGCCAACAGCGCTCATCCTTTTGAGAATCCCAGCCCGCTGTCGAACCTGATTGAGTTGTTCACCATCTTCGCCATCTCAGCCGGCCTTACCTACACTTTAGGTCGCATGACCGGCTCGCAGCCGCATGGCTGGGCCGTGTGGGGAGCAATGGCGATTCTGTTTCTCGCCGGGGTGACGACTGCCTACTGGGCTGAAGCTCGCGGCAATCCGCTCTTGCACGGCGTCAACCAGCATGTTACCGCGACCCAGGCCGGCGGCAATATGGAAGGCAAGGAGGTGCGCTTCGGTATCACCAACTCCGCGCTGTTTGCCACCGTGACCACCGATGCCAGTTGCGGCGCCATCAACAGCTGGCACGACTCGTTCACACCGTTGGGTGGAATGGTGCCGCTGGTGAACATCATGCTGAGTGAGGTGATCTTCGGGGGCGTGGGCGCCGGCATGTACGGCATCCTGATTTACGTCGTGCTGGCGGTGTTTATTGCCGGGCTCATGGTCGGGCGCACGCCGGAATATCTGGGCAAGAAGATTGAAGCCTACGACGTGAAAATGGCCATGCTGGTGGCGTTGGTCTTCCCCCTGGTAATCCTGATGTTCACCGCGATCTCCTCAGTACAAGGATTTGGTACCTCCAGCATTCTCAATCCTGGGCCGCACGGGTTTACTGAAATCCTCTATTCGTTCACCTCACAGGCTGGCAATAACGGATCAGCCTTCGCGGGGCTCAATACCAACACGCTTTGGTACAACACCGTGGGCGGTTTCACAATGTTGATCGGCCGCTTTTTGATGATCATCCCCATGCTGGGGATCGCCGGAAATCTGGCGCAGAAGAAATACGTTCCCCCGTCACTGGGAACTTTTCCGGTGACCACGCCGCTGTTCAGCGCGCTGTTGATCGGCGTGATTCTGATTGTCGGAGCGCTGACCTTTTTCCCCGCCTTAAGCCTGGGGCCAATCCTTGAGCACCTGCTGATGGCAGCGGGTAAGACGTTCTGAGGAGTTTGACGTGGCAAGCAAGAGTTCCAAGAAAGCAATTTGGGAAGGCAAGATCGTTGGACGCGCCCTGGTGGACTCCTTCGTGAAGCTGGATCCCCGTCACATGATGGGCAATCCCGTCATGTTCGTGGTCGAGATAGGCAGCGTGATTACCACGGTGCTACTGGTTCGCGGCGGCGGCGCTTTTCTGTTCAACCTGCAGATCACGCTGTGGCTCTGGTTCACCGTATTGTTCGCCAACTTCGCCGAAGCCATGGCCGAGGGGCGCGGCAAAGCCCAAGCCGATACGCTGCGCAAGGCGCGCTCGGAAACCATCGCCAACCGGATTCGTGAGGACGGCCAGATCGAAAAGATCCCCAGCTCGAAGCTGCGTGCCGGGGATATGGTCCGCGTCGTGGCGGGTGAGTTTGTGCCCTCCGACGGCGAAATCGTCGAAGGCGTCGCCTCGGTGGATGAGTCGGCGATCACGGGAGAATCGGCTCCGGTCATTCGCGAAGCCGGCGGCGACCGTTCGGCCGTAACCGGCGGCACGCGCGTGCTCTCGGACGAGATCAGGGTGAAGGTGACTTCGAATCCAGGAGAAACGTTTCTGGATCGCATGATTGCTCTGGTGGAGGGCGCCGAGCGGCAGAAAACGCCGAACGAGATCGCGCTCAACATTCTGCTGGCCGGCTTGACCATCATTTTTCTTTTGGCCGTAGTCACCTTGCAGCCGTTCGCTATTTATTCTGGCGCGCCACAATCGGTGTTCGTGCTGGTGTCGTTGCTGGTGTGCCTGATTCCCACCACCATCGGCGGATTGCTCTCGGCCATCGGCATCGCCGGCATGGACCGGCTGATTCAGCACAACGTGCTGGCCATGTCGGGACGCGCGGTGGAAGCTGCGGGCGACGTTGACACGCTGCTGCTTGATAAGACGGGAACCATCACCTTGGGCAATCGCCAGGCGTCGGAGTTCATCCCGGCTCCGGGCGTCAGCGAAGCTGAGATGGCCGATGCTTCGCAGCTTTCCTCGCTGGCGGACGAAACGCCGGAAGGCCGCTCCATTGTTGTACTGGCGAAGGAGAAGTATGGTCTGCGCGGCCGGGAACTAAGCTCGCACGAGATGGAATTCGTTCCGTTCACGGCCCAGACGCGCATGTCGGGCGTGAACATGAATGGCAACCAGATTCGCAAGGGCGCGGTGGATGCGATCACCAAATATCTGGCCGCGAATGGCAGTGGGATGCCTCCCGAAGTGCAAGCCAGCGTCGAACTCATTGCGCGATCGGGCGGCACGCCGTTGGTGGTGGCGGAGAAAGGCAGAGCGCTGGGTGTCATTCACCTCAAGGACATCGTGAAGGGTGGCATGCGCGAGCGCTTCGATCAATTGCGCGCCATCGGAATCAAGACGGTGATGATCACCGGCGACAATCCGCTTACCGCGGCGGCCATCGCGCGCGAGGCCGGCGTGGATGACTTCCTCGCCGAAGCAACGCCGAAGGACAAGATGGATCTAATCCGCCGCGAGCAGTCACAAGGCAAGCTGGTGGCGATGACCGGCGATGGCACCAACGACGCCCCCGCGCTGGCGCAGGCCGATGTGGGCGTGGCGATGAATACCGGAACGCAGGCTGCCAAAGAAGCCGGCAACATGGTCGACCTGGATTCCAACCCGACCAAGCTGATTGAGGTCGTAGCCATCGGCAAGCAATTGCTGATGACGCGTGGCTCGCTGACCACATTTTCCATCTCCAACGATGTGGCGAAATATTTTGCCATCATTCCAGCGATGTTTGCGGGGACGTTCCCGGTGCTGAACGCGCTGAACATCATGCACCTGCGCACGCCGCAGTCGGCGATCTTGTCGGCGGTGATCTTTAACGCCCTGATCATTATTGCGTTAATTCCGCTGGCGCTGCGCGGCGTGAAATATCGTCCCATGAGCGCGGCCGCGCTGTTGCGCCGCAATCTGTGGATTTACGGCGTGGGCGGGATCGTCGTGCCGTTTATCGGAATCAAGCTGATCGACATGCTGATCACGGGCGTGCGGCTGGCGTGAGGAGTTCTTTTGACCACGGAGGCACGGAGGTCACGGAGGGAAGAAATGGAAAAACCTCGCAGTTCCGTGTCCTTGAGACAGGCATTGGCTTTCTGATGACTTGTTGCGAGCGGCTGTAAGATTTGTGCGCAATAAACCGAAAGTATGGGGAAATGAAATCAAAACTCCGTGTTCTCCGTGTCTCCGTGGTGAAAACGGTTTTGGCATTTAGGAAGGAATTATGAAGCAGAATCTGAAAATCGCAATCCTGATGACAATCGTCACAACCGTGCTGCTGGGGATTATCTATCCGCTTGTAGTAACCGGTTTGGCGCAGGTGATGTTCCACGACAAGGCTAACGGCCAGCTCATCACACGCCACGGCGAGATCGTGGGATCAAGAATCATCGGCCAGGCGTTTGCGGGACCGGGATATCTACACTCGCGGCCGTCGGCCGCAGGCAACGGCTACGACGCCGCAAACTCTGGGGGAACGAATCTCGCTCCTACCAATCAGAAGCTGATTGATCGTGTGAACAGCGACGTCGCGCGCTTACAGGCCGAAAATCCGGGACAGCCGGTTCCGATCGATCTGGTGACTACCTCGGCTTCGGGCTTGGATCCCGACATCACGCCTGCGGCGGCTGAGTTTCAGGTGCCGCGATTGGCGCGCGAGCGCGGCCTGGGCGAGGACCAGGTGCGGCAGATCATCGCGCACCATACTTACGGCCGGCAATTGGGATTTCTTGGGGAGCCACGCGTCAACGTGCTGGAGGTGAATCTGGCGCTGGACGACTTGAGTCCGTTGCCGAAGAAATAACCAGCCTGTCAGTGTGTCGTTCGACACGACTCAACAGGCTGCGGAAAAAGTCGGGTTCGGCCTGTTTTTGAAGGGGCGCACCTTTAGGTGCGCCGTACGAGCCTTTTATTTTTTTCATTCCTCGTGGGCTTCAGCCCGCGAGGAATCTGCCTTTCCGACTTTTTCAGCGGCCTGTCAAGGTGTGCCCTGACCCACCAAGAGCGGTCTATGAGATGGTATCTAAATAGTACACATGAACCGCAGACCCCCCGGCTTCACTTGGCTCCAGTCGAGATGACAATCGAGTGACGCCGTGCCCGCAGGGCCACGACACTGGCGCTGCGATTTGCTGGCGAATTTACCTTCCTTTCACAATGAACCTGGCGTTGACAGTTGTTACTATCTCCAACTGCCCCTAGACTGGATGAACCGAAAGTCCAGGAGATCTAACGTTGGCCGAGGCCATCATCGAAGCCCGCGCGGTCGAGAAATATTATCCGCAGCCGGATGGCAATCGTATCGAGGTGATTGCGCCCACCGACCTCAGTGTGTCACCAGGCAAGATTGTCGGCTTGCTGGGACCGTCGGGTTCGGGTAAGTCCACGTTGCTGCGCATGTTGACTGGGCTGTCGAAGCCTTCATCGGGCCATGTGTTGTGGCACGGCAAGATGATGGACGGACAGATTCCCAACGTGTCCATCGTGTTTCAAAGCTTCGCATTGTTTCCCTGGCTTACCGTCCTGGATAACGTGGAGGCTCCGCTGATCGCTCGCGGGGTGGGCGCGATCGAGCGCCACAAACGGGCGCTGAAAATGATCGACACCGTCGGCCTCGATGGCTTTGAGACGGCTTATCCTAAAGAACTCTCCGGCGGAATGAAGCAGCGCGTAGGATTCGCGCGCGCCCTGGTGGTTGAGCCCGAAGTACTCTTCATGGACGAACCGTTCTCCGCGCTCGACGTGCTCACGGCCGAAAATTTACGCTCTGAGTTGCTGGAGTTGTGGCTCAGCAAGAAGATGCCGACGACGGCGATCTTCATCGTCACCCACAATATCGAAGAGGCTGTGTTACTGGCCGATCGGGTGATTGTGTTAGGCCGCAATCCGGCGCGCATACGCTCCGACTTCGAAATCGATATTCCGCAGTATCGCGATCGCAAGTCGCCGCGCTTCCTGGCTTACGTGGATTACATCTACAAGACGCTGACGCGTCCTCAGGAAGAAGCCGCCGCGCCCGGCAAGGCGCAAGCGTCGGGCAATGGACAGCCGCGCGAGCGCACCAAGTTTCAGATGCTGCCGCACGCCCGGCCGGGAGGCATCGCGGGCTTCATGGAGTTGCTGACCGATCGCGGTGGCCGCGATGATCTCTACAAACTGGCCGACGAGCTTTCCATGGACGTGGACGATCTGCTTCCTATCGTCGATGCCTCGACCATGCTGGGTTTCGCCGTGCTGCGCGAAGGCGATGTCGAGATCACGCCCGAAGGCCGTAAGTTTGGCGAAGCCGATATCCAGACCCAGAAGCAGCTTTTCCGCGATGCAGCTTTGAAAAACGTCGCCATTCTGCGCCTGATCGAAAACACCTTGCACGCCAAGCGCGATCACGCCATCGGAGAAGAGTTCTTTCGCGATATCCTCGACGAACATTTCAGCTCCGATGAGGTCGAGCGCCAGTTCCAGACCGCTTTGAACTGGGGCCGCTACGCCGAGATCTTCGACTACGACTCCGAAAATGGCCGGCTCTTTCACCGCGAAGATGCCGACGTTTTACCGGCGGCGAGCGAGGCCTGATGGCGCGCAGTACCTGGCAACCAGTTCGCATTCTGGGCAAAGGTCCGTGGTCGCTGCTGCCGGCGCAGACCTGGTCGGTGCTGACCGACTTCTTCCTCTTCGCCGCCGCACTGTCTGTCTTCTACGCGATTCTGGTCCTGGCACGAACCTGGTTCGGACCGTTCAATCCGCACGTCGTGATTTCGCGCGATCCCACCAAGCTTCCTCTTTACGCGGCCTATTCATTACTGCGGATCACGGTTGCCTACATTCTGTCGCTGGCCTTCACGCTGGTTTACGGCTACGTCGCCGCTTACAACCCGAAGGCCGAGCGCATCATGATTCCGCTGCTCGACATTCTGCAGTCGATTCCGGTATTGAGCTTCCTGCCAGGTGTGATGCTGGCCATGGTGGCGCTGTTTCCGCATCACCAGATCGGGGTGGAGATGGGTGCAATCCTGCTCATCTTTACCGGGCAAGTGTGGAACATGGCGTTCAGCTTCTACTCGTCGCTGAAGAGTATTCCGCGCGACATGCGCGAGGCCGCCAAGATTTACCGCTTCAACTGGTATCAGCGCTTCATGCAATTCGAGCTGCCCTACGCTGCCATCGGGCTGGTGTGGAACTCGATGATGTCGGTGGCCGGCGGCTGGTTCTTCCTGATGGCTTGCGAGATGTTCGTGCTGGGCTCACTCGATTTCCGGCTGCCCGGACTCGGCTCGTATCTGCAAACCGCAGCCAGCGCCGGTGACACGCAAGCGATTCTGTGGGGCGTCGGAACTATGGTCGCCGTCATCGTGCTGCTGGACCAAATCGTCTGGCGTCCGGTGATCGCCTGGGCCGAGAAGTTCAAGATGGAGCAAGTGGAGAGCACCGACGTGCCGCAGTCGTGGTTCCTCGATTTGGTTCAGGGCTCGCGACTCCTGATCCGCCTGCGCAAACGGGTGGTCAATCCTATTCGCGAGCGGCTGGCGCTGCACTTTGCCCGCGAATTCGACCCGCAGCGGGAAGAGGCTCCGCCGGCAACCTGGAAGGTGTGGGCGGGACGCGCGATTGCGTCGCTGGCGGTGCTCGCCGTTTTCTATGCAGTAGCGCGCGCCGCGATCATGCTTGCCGGACTGAATACCTCCGACTATCGCCAGATTCTGGAAGGTACGGGAGCGACCTTCGCGCGAGTGATGGTGGCGCTCATTGTTGGCTCGCTGTGGACGATTCCGGTGGGAGTCGCCATCGGCTTCAATCCCCGCTTGGCGCGGATTGCGCAGCCCTTGGCACAGATCGCCGCCTCGGTTCCAGCCACGGCGCTGTTTCCCATCGTGCTGCTGGTACTCATTCGCGTCGGCGGCGGACTTGGCCTGGGATCCGTTGTCCTGCTGCTGCTGGGGACGCAGTGGTACATCCTGTTCAACGTAATCGCCGGCGCGATGGCAATTCCCACCGACTTGAAGGAAGCCTCGGCGATGTTCAAGTTCAAACGCGGTATGCGCTGGCGCAAGTTGATCCTGCCGGGAATTTTTCCTTATCTTGTGACCGGACTGGTCACCGCGTCGGGCGGCGCCTGGAACGCCAGCATCGTGGCCGAGTACTTCCGGCTGAAGGAGCACACCTACACGACCGTAGGTTTGGGCGCCACCATCGCCCGCGCCACTGATTCAGGCAACTTCGCGCTCCTGCTGGGCTCGACCATCGTAATGGCGTTAGTGGTAGTGACGATCAATCGCCTGGTGTGGCGAAGAATGTATCGCATTGCTGCCAACCGCTACACGCTGGAAGTGTAAGCAGCCGCGGTTCACACCTTGTCCTTCACCTTGAGTTGTCAGCCTTGAGCCATTAGCTCTCGGCCAGAACGGAAGGTTCTGCTGGGTACGTGACGCCGACCGCCGGAAAAGGGTTTTATGATGCGACGTCCGGTATCCCGGTTATCACATCGCGGAGTGAAAATCATCACTGACAAACAGTCATCGAGGAGAGTGCAATTTCATTGGCGATCGAGAGGTCCTCAACGATGGCCGACCGAAACGGTTCCGCTCCTTACACTCGTTGCCACATTGTGCTCATACCAGGGTTTGGCGCATTCGACGCGCTGGGACGGGTCGAGTACTACGCTGGCATCACGCGTCTGTTTCAACGCTGGAACGGCACACGAGGCACGCTGCCAACTGTTCTTCATTACTTTGATAGTCTTCCCACCGCGGCCGTGGTGACGCGCGCTACTCGATTGCGAAACTACCTTGCCAAGCGCATGGCCCGGGGAGAGATTCTCGCGAGCGATAAGATCGTTCTGGTCGGGCACTCGACCGGCGGCCTCGATATTCGTCAGTTGGTTTGCGACCTGCACGACCCCAAGAAACGCCACATCCCCGTCGACGGCGGATTGAACGTGGACGCGCACAAACTGCGCAAGTGCCTGGACGGCGTCGTATTTCTCTCCGTTCCCCATTGGGGCACCAACATCGCCGATTGGGTTTGCTCCCACACGGTTCTGCGCACAACCGCAATCGCTGACTTGCGTGCTGCCTTCGCCGGTTCGCAGATATACTTGCTCGATCAGATTGAGGCAGGATTGGCAGATGGCGCCGCCACCCTTACCGGCGCCAACCTGCTTCTGGCCTTGCGCGATGCTCTGACCGAGGCCAACGACGATTTGAGCGGACCCGATCCCACGCAAATCGCCGCCGCGCAGGAGACCGCATCCGAGCTGGAATTGTATTTTCGTGAGATGGCTACGGACTTCCGGGTGATCAACGATCTTACCTCCACGCCTTGTGAAGGCGAGCAGAGTCCGGCGCACTATAGCGATCGGGAGCGTAGGCGGGAACTCGAGTTCTGGAAACAGCCGCCGATTCGTACATTGTCGTATGCGACTGTGGGAGGTCGCCCGTTTCACTTCGCTTCGCGCTCCGGGTGCCCCGCCCCGATCTTCAGTCTGACCAACCCCGGCGACTACCTGGCGGTTGCCCAAGGTTGCGGGCTGAGTGCGGGCACTGACATTTCTTACCGTTTAAGCTACCGGGCATGTGCTGGCGGACCGCTCGAGTGGCCGGCACTGCGGGGCAAAATAACCCGCGTGCTGGGACCGCCTCCGCCTCAGCCGATCGAACTGTGGGACAACGACGGTATCGTCAACACCGTTTCCATGCTTTGGCCCCGGGGCGAGACCGTGCTGGTGCTGGCCGATCACCTGGATATCGTCGGGCACTACCGCTTGGAACCGGCGCAACCGGCCGTCGGAGCGCCCCGTACTTACCAGTCCTACGATTCTCTCAAGTCCGCTCCACTATTTCAGCCGACGACCTTTGAGGACGTCTGGAGGGAGATCTTCCTCTTTGCCGCCGTGCCCAAGGAGTTTGCAGCAAAAAAATGGCCACGCATCTCCGTGAAGATAGCGACTGCGACCGGAGCCGCTTGCTGAATTTGTCCTTCGAGATGGACGAGAGAAGAAAAAAGGGCCGGGTCTGGATGGGAGTTGGGAAGAATCGCCGGTTCGCCAAGCTCGTCAACTTCGCGTTGAGCGGCATCTTTTTCGCACGCATCGCTCCTTTAGGACACAAATTTTTTCTTGACAGAGCTGGCCTTTGTTCTCAAGATTACGGGTAACTGGGGCGAGGGAAAAGTTGGATTCGTAATCCGCTCATGAGATGCGATTCAACTTTGTGATTCTTCCTCCTTCCCTCGTTTATGCAGTCTCGCTGTTTTGGCTAATCAGTCAAGTATCGCCGGCTTCGCGGGCTTGAACGGAGCTTCTACTTAAACGGGTAGTGAGGAAGTGCAAACCTGAGCAATTTCTCCGCCTGCGTTTTCCAGCTCTACCGGACTGGCCTGGTTCGATCACAAACAATTGAAGGGAATGGATTCCATGAACCAAGATAGTTCTCGTACGTCCCCTGTGTTGCAGGCAGAAAGTCCTACAGCGGAGAAGACGCCAAGCGGAATCAATCGGCGGAAGTTTCTCGGCCAAGCCGGTGCTGCGGCGACCATTGCCGCCGGTGCCATCGCCAGCCCCACCGCAGCGTTCGCGCAGTCCGGCAGTTCTCATAGTTCGGGACGTGTGTCGCCGCCGGGGGGTGTGCAGAACGGCCGCGTCCTCCAATCGTTCGAGAATCGCGTGCTCGCTGCCACCCAGGAAGCCCTCATCCCCGTTCCTCCACATACCACCAACGGCGACGAAACGCGCTATGCCGACAAGTCTGGCAGCTATTCGAAGGGCCTTCTACAAGACGGTATCGGGCGAGTCAATTTGAATGCTTACCAGTCGATGAAAACCGCTTTAGCCAGTGGACGGCCCTCCGACTTTGAAAACATCATTATCGGCGGCACGCGAACCTTGAACGGCCCGCAAGGGGCCTTCGCCTACGGCATGGAAGGTACCGACGCGGTGCAGTTCGGTAATGCTCCTTCGCCCGCTAACCAGGAAAGCGTAGTGATTGTCCCTCCGCCTCCGGCCGTCGCCAGTGCGGCCTATGGAACGGAGTTGGTGGAGATGTACTGGGCCTCGCTATTGCGCGACGTCGCCTTCACCGACTATCCCAATAATTCGCTGGCCAACCTGGCGGCGCAGGAACTTTCCAGCATGCCGTCGTACGCCGGTCCCAGAAATAGCAGTGGACAGGTCACGCCCGCCCTGTTATTTCGCGGTCCGTTTCCCGGCGAAACCATAGGGCCATACATTTCTCAGCTGGCGATTACGCCCACCTCCTTGGGCGCGCAGGAGATGAGTCAGCAAATGATTACTTACCTGCCGAACATCGACTACATGACCGATCCTACTACCTGGCTGGAAGTTCAGAACGGCATTGACACCGGACTCCGCAACCAAACGGATTCGCAGCCGCGTTATCTGCATGACGGCCGTGGTCTCGCCGCACTTACTCACGTCGACATGCTGTATCAGGAGCACCTCACCGCCTTCCTGGTGCTCAATACTCTGGGCGCGCCTCTGAATCCGGGTAACCCCTATATCCACTCCCGGACCCAGAATGGCTTCGGCACCTTCGGGCAGCCGGATTTCGCAGCCTCAATCGGCGAGGTTGCCGCGCGGGCTCTGGATGTGGTCTGGTACCAGAAGTGGCTGATTCACCTGCGCCATCGTCCCGAGTCCGGCGGCGGAATCGTGCAATTGATGCAGACTGGCCAGGGCAACACCATCGATGCTCATGTGAACAATAATGTTCTGAACTCTCAAGCTCTTGCCAGCAGCTTTAGTAAGTACGGAACCTATCTGCTTTCGCAGGCATTTCCCGAAGGTTCACCCACCCATCCTGCCTACCCTACGGGCCACGGCACGGTCGGAGGCGCTTGCATCACCATGCTGAAGTTTTTCTTCGACGGAACCTTTGTGATCCCCGATCCACAGGTGCCTAGCGACGACGGTCTATCGCTCTTGCCCTACAACGGTAACGATCGGGGCCAGATTACCGTTAATGGGGAATTGAACAAGCTGGGGCACAACATCAGTTTCGGTCACGGGATTCACGCCGGCATACACTGGCGCAGCGACACCGATTCTTCCCTGATTCTCGGCGAGGCTCTGGCGATCAGCGTTCTCCAGGACAGAGCCCAATGCTACAACGAAAAGTTCACCGTCCGGTTCACCAAATTTGACGGAACCACGGCAACCATTTCCAACCAATAATTCGGGTGCCCCGTTCCAAGGCAGTTTTCTAGTTGCTGTATCCGCGAAGCTCGGGTAGAGCGGCGCTTCAGCGCCGCGTCACCGCAGTTCTCTTAGGTAAGGTTTCCGTCCACTGCAACGCAGTGGACGGAAACCTGAATTTTGGGGGCGCAGCCTGGACGCGGATCTGAAGGTCCGCTTTACTGGATACACGTATTCTGAAATCGGTATAGCCCTCTTCTGGCTAGGACAGGGCTCTTACCTACGATGTCTCCTTCAGCAATAACTGTTCGGCGGGAGAGAAGACTTGCGCGCGGATCATCATGGTGCTCAGCAGCGAGGTCAGGCCTGACGATGCCAGGATCATGGCAATCACCACGAACTGATAAATCGCGGCATAGATCGGGCTCGAGCCGGAAAGCAGCATGCCGGTCATCAGGCCGGGAATCCAGACAATGCCCAGCGAGCGCAGGTTGTCGATGGCGGGAATGAGCGAGGAGTGAATGCTCGACTCGGCATAGCTGGCGACGGTGTTCTCCGGAGCCGCACCCAGCGCCAGCGCGGTTTCGATCTCGCCGGCATGCGCCAGCACTTCCGAGCGAAAACGATTAAGCGCGAGTCCGTTGGTATTCATCGCATTGGCGATGATCATGCTTCCGACGGGAATCAGCGAAGTGATGGCAGTATCAATCACGCCCGCCCACGTCATTACAGCGGTCACCAGTCCCGCCCCCGCGGCGATGGAGTAAGTCGAGACCTTTCGTGCTCCGGGAATATTTTTGGCGCGCCTGGCCGAGATCGACCCGGCTGCGATAATCATGCCCGCCAACAGGAAGACGCTGCTCCAGCGTGGCGCTTTCAGCAGCAACATAAGAATCGAACCGACAGCCACAATCTGCACCAGCCCCCGCACCAACGCGATGGCGGCATCGCTTTCCAGATGAATGTTGCGACGGCGGGCCAGCAGAACGACCGCCAGCGCCAGCACCGAAGCGATCGCGGCCTGCGCGAGGCCAAACGATATCTGCGAATGGAAGAGCGATTTAAGCACCCAGCACCTCCACGGTTGTTCCCAGATGAACCAGCCGCCCGGCCTCGATGAGGGCAACACGGTCACACAGGCGTCGAGCCTGATCGCGATCATGCGTCACCAGCACGGACGTAAGCGAATTCTTGCCCACTAGTTCCCGAATCAACTGCTCAACTCCGGCCTTCGCCTGCTCATCCAGCGCCGATGTCGGCTCGTCGAGCAGCAGGACCTCAGGGCGGTTGGCCAGAGCGCGCGCCAGCGAAACCCTCTGCTGCTCTCCGCCGGAGAGGTTGGCGACATTGCGGCTGGCGAAGCCGGGTAATCCGACATGTCCCAAAAGGCTGGCGATCTCGGTATCGGGTAGCGTTTCTCCCCGTTGCGCTGGTCCGAAGCGCAGGTTGGAAGCGATGTCCCCGGGAAACAGAAACGGACGCTGCGTTACCATGCCGACGCGACGGCGCAACTCCCGCGGTGGGATTCTGTGATAGTCTTCGCCGTCGAGAAAAACCAGACCGCTGGTGGGCTCATCGAGGCGGTTCAACAGCCGCAGGAACGAGCTCTTGCCCGAGCCGCTGGGGCCGACGACTCCCAGTAATTCTCCCCGCTGCACCTCGAGCGAAATTTCGCTGACGATCCAAACCTCGCCCACCCGGCGTCCCAGGCGCTCGGTGCGGAGGGCGATCGCATCAGGCGGAGCGCCGGGCAGGGCGTTCATCAGTCAAGATGTCCGTAATAGATTTTCGTTTCATACTCCAGCACCACGTGGCCCTCGACGGCGTAGGTCGAGAAGAGTTGCGGCAGCGAGGCAATCATCGCATCGTACCGTTCGCCGGACTTCGGAATGTAGGACGAAGACAGTAGCCGCCCGCGCAGCCCGTCGAAATCGAGCCGCTGTTGATTGTGTTGCTGGATCTGCTGCATCCTGCGCGGACCAAAAAAGTATTGCAAGGTGGCGTAGTTGATCAGCTTGTGCGTGACGCGGTCATAATCGGTTGAGTGCTGGCGAACGAAGGCTTCGTAGGCGTGCAGAAAGGGCGTGGACTGGCTGTCACGGTCATGCCAGACCAACACCGCCCATCCGCCCGGCTTGAGGATGCGGGCAAATTCGACCCGCGCCTCGCGCGGCTGGAACCAATGAAACGCTTGCCCCGCAACCACGAAGTCGACACTGCCAGGAGCCAGCGTCGTCGCCTCAGCGCTGCCCTCGACCAGGCTGAAGTTGGGATAAGCCGCGAGATACTTTTCGCCGGCCAGCCGCATTTCGCGATTGGGTTCAACCCCGATGACCCGATTGCCATTGTCCAAAAAGATTTCCGCCAACATGCCCGGACCGCAGCCCACGTCGGCGATGAGATGCTCGGGTTGCAGACCGCAGGCCTGGCGCAGCGCGGTGACAATGTCGGGGGAATAGTGCGGGCGGTATTTGGCATAATCTTCGGCCCGGTCGGAGAAGCGTGCGATGGGATTGCAGTCTGATTCAGCCATTCATCCAAGAATGATATCGTAGCGGGAGCGATGATGCCGGGAAGCAGCACCAGGACGCCTCTGATCACCGCCATCTGTGACGCTATCCGGCGAATTCCGCGAGGCCGGGTCAGCACCTATGGCGCGGTCGCCAAGGCGGCAGGTTATCCCCGTTGCGCCCGTCACGTAGGCCGGACCCTGAAGCAGGTGACCGGATTGCCTTGGCAGCGGGTTTTGGGCTCTGGAGGCCGGATTTCGCTGCGCGGCGAGCACGCTATGGAGCAGCGCTTTCTGTTGGAAGCCGAAGGGGTACGCTTCAAGGGCAGGCGGGTAGATATGAAGACTTTTGAACACCGCTTTCCGGCGGCTGGACCGAAGGTGCCAAAGCAGGCTCGGCGCCGTCCGCTACCGCGAAAGTAGTACAAAAAGGCAAATTTCAACCTGCGGGCCAACCCTCCTATGCCGTAGAATAATAGCCGGTTCGCAATAATTCAGTTTATATGTCCACTCCGGGCCGCTCACCGCTCCTTACCACACTGGTACTATCCCTGTTTGCGGGATCGCTATTCGCGCAGCGTTATCCCGAACGCGATCACACTGTCTTCCATCGCACACCACCAGCACAAACCAAACACCCGCTACCACCGGGAGCCGGCCAGCGACCTCACGCGGCCACTTCCACGGCCGCAAACAGTAACAGTCATGCCGTGAATCCTGCTGCTGGGCAGAGTAGTTCCTACAGCGGTCCTCCCACCAATACCAGACCGCGCACCGCGCCAGACAGCAACGAACATCCTCCGCAATAGAATGCCCGCCCTTCGCCCACCGGATCATCCGCCAGCCGGGCAGGCGAGAGGACGAGTTTATTAGCGATTCCAGTCAATCGATGTTGAGGTAGAGCCAGGCGACGTTTGGTTCGCGTAGAACCATCTGGCGTCTATTTCGGGTAGAACCAGGTAGCATCGGGTTCGGGTAGAGACAGCCTTCAGGCTGGCGTCTCAGCGGCTGGAAATATCTCCGGGCTTCAGCCCCGGGCTCGGGATGGCGATATTGTCCATCAATAATTCAAATTGAAATTGAGCATGTGCCAGTTGAGCACAAAAAAGACAAAGCCTATGCACGCCAGCATAAGAGCCGTGTTCCAGGCCTCGGTCCAAAACCACACTCCCTCGTCCTTCCACGACCGCGCACAGTAGAAAATCGAAATCAGCGCCCCCAACACTCCCAGCACTCCCACCCCTTGCAGCAGGTGTAGCTTCATATCGAAGTGGTGGCTCAACAGCGCAATGTCGTCTTGCACCGACATGAGCCAGGCGGCAAACCCTCCGAGGCATACCAGGTTGAGGAGGCAGACCAGCCTCATCCACATGCGCAGACGGCGATACCGCGGCGTGAGGTCCACGCGATACGCGTAGTGCGCGCGCAGCATCGCATTGAGCGGCCAGAATAAAAGCGTCAGAACGAACACGGCCATGGCAAAAATGATCACCGTCAGATTCAAGTTCTGATTCTTCGCCGCCGGAACGCGCTGGAAGACAAAGATAGGAAGATCGGTGACGGCGATTTGCCGGCCCGCATAATCTTTGATGAAAGCCAGATGCCCCTGGCCATTGACGTCGCGGAACATGAGCGGGCCGATTTCCTGGAGGTGCTTGGGATTTCCCGCGAAGTCTTTAGCCTGGTCGAGACTGATGGTTCCATCGGAATTCACGCTGACCCGGGCCTGATCGAGAGAGGAAATTACGGCGGCAACGTTGGTCTGCGAGCGGCGGCTCAGCCAGTAGGTTCCCGCAACCGACTTCGCATCCTGGGCGGCGTTGGCTATCTTTTCTCCCGGCGGAGGCGTGTACGGAAAGTAGCGGTTGAGGAATGCCAGCCACAGCGCCGCACGTCCCGGGAAGCCCGGCTTTCCCGCGCTGTTATAAGAAATGAAGAAGCCGATGTGGTCGTCGGGCATGAGGTGCAGGTCGCTATGGAACCACTGGCTGTCGCCGCCGTGGCCGATGATGCGATGGCCGTTGTGCGACTCCTCGTAGAATCCATACGCCATGCCACTCAGTTTGGGATCCAGTCCAAAGGCGCGCGAATGCATGAGCTGCGCGGTCTGGGGTTCCAGAATGTGCGCCCCGTTGTACTCCCCATCCTGTAAGTGCGCGATCATGTAATGCGACATGTCTTCGGCGGTGGTTGACAGGCTGCCGGCCGGCCAGGCCTGCACGAACTCGAAGCTCTTCGCGGGTTGCGACGCCTGATTGTAGCCATCCGACATCAGCGGCTTCAGATTGTCAGGCAGCGGCTGGCGAAAGGTAGAGTGCCGCATTCCCAGCGGGCCCAGAATGTTCTGCTCGATGTAGTCGTCAAACGGCATGCCCGAGACTCGCTGCACGATGTAGCCCGCCAGGGTGGCGCCATAGTTGGAATACGCCGGAGTGGTGCCTGGAGGAAAGATCTGCTCCGGCAGATGGTTATGCACGTATTCCTGTAGAGGACGCATGTCCGCGGCGTCGGCAACGAACAATTCCTTCAGCGTCTCTTCGAATCCCGGCGTATGCGTCATCAGGTCTTTCATGGTGATTGGCTTGTCGAAGGTCGCGGGGATCTTGAAGTCGAGATAATCGTTCACGTCGCGATTCAAATCGATCTTGCCTTGCTCAACCAGTTGCATGACCGCAGTCCAGGTGAAGGTTTTGGAAATGGATCCCGGCCGGAACAGCGTAGCGTCGACGCTGACCGGCTTCTTGTTCTTCACATCGGAGTAGCCATAGCCCTTGGCGAAGAACACCTTCCCGTCCTTGACTACCATAACCACCGCGCCGGCGATGTCGTCCCGTTGCAACTCGATCGGGATGAATCCGTCGAAGAAGGCCTCCAGATCTTCCTTAGTAAGTTGTGGCGTGGTCGGAGGTGTTTGCGCGATTGGCGGTGCTGTCTTTTCCTGAGCGTGATGCAGCCGAACCTGGGGCGCCTGGGCGAAAAGCAAAATAGGCAAGGAAAGGGCAGCGATTACGAGGCTAAAGAAAAAAGTTGAAGGGCGCTTGTCCATAGAAGTGCCGGGAACGATACAAGAGTACTACGGAAATAAGGGTTCGACTGCGAGCGTCAAGCTTGGCGCTCAAACTGGAAGCTCCAACTCGAAGTTCAAGCTCTCGACCCTCGGAGTTCAATTCGACCTTACTTGCCCGCCAGCGGCCCGCGATAGTTCAGCGCCTTCAATCCCAGATATCGTGCCGCCGGGCCAAGCTCTTCTTCGATCCGCAGCAACTGGTTGTACTTGGCAATGCGATCGGTGCGCGACGCAGATCCGGTCTTGATCTGCCCGGCGCCGGTCGCCACCGCGAAATCGGCGATGAAGGTATCTTCGGTTTCGCCGGAGCGGTGCGAAATCACCGTGGTGTAGCGGTTCTGGTGGGCCAGGTTCACCGCGTCCAGAGTCTCACTGACCGAGCCAATCTGATTCAGCTTGATCAGAATCGAGTTGGCGATGCCGGCGTCGATGCCGCGCTGGAAAATCTCGATGTTGGTGACGAAGATGTCGTCGCCGACCAACTGAATCTTGCTGCCCAGTTCTTCGGTCTGCAACTTCCAGCCTTCCCAATCGTCTTCGGCGAAGGCGTCTTCCAGAGAGACGATAGGATATTGCCGGACCCAGTCGGCCCAGAACTTCACCATGTCTTCGCTGGAGTGCTCGCTCTTGTCCGACTTCTTGAAGACATATTTTTTCTTGGCGCTGTCGTAGAATTCGCTGGCCGCCGGATCGAGCGCAATTGCGATCTGCTCGCCCGGCTTGTAACCAGCCTGGGTGATGGCCTCGAGGATGGCCTCAATCGCTTCGACATTTGATTTCACCGACGGCGCGAAGCCGCCCTCATCGCCGACTGCCGTGTTGTAGCCGCGCTTCTTCAGCACGCCTTTCAGCACATGGAAGGTCTCAACCCCCCAGCGCAGACCTTCCGCGAACGACGTCGCTCCCACGGGCATCACCATGAACTCCTGGAAGTCGACGTTGTTGTCGGCATGGGCGCCGCCGTTCAGGATGTTCATCATCGGGGTGGGCAGCAGCCCGGCAGTAAATCCGCCGAGGTACTGATACAGCTCGATGCCGAGATGGTCGGCCATAGCGCGGGCTGCGGCCATCGACACCGCCAGAATCGCGTTTGCGCCCAGCTTGCTCTTGGTCGGCGTCCCGTCCAGGGCAAGCATGGTGTTGTCGATCTCACGCTGCTCGCTGGCGTCCATGCCTTCCAGTTCAGGCGCGATCAGCTCGTTGACATTGTCGACGGCCTTCAGCACGCCTTTGCCGGCATAGCGCGACTTGTCGCCGTCGCGCAGCTCCAGCGCTTCGTGCTCGCCGGTGGAAGCGCCGCTGGGCACGGCTGCACGGCCGCGCGCACCGCTCTCCAGGATGACATCGGCTTCAATGGTGGGATTTCCGCGGGAATCAAGAATCTCGCGGGCTACAATCAGCTCAATTTGAGTCATAAAAGTCCTCTATCTCTCGCCGGAAATTTGCTTGCGCGAGGCGGGAGTTGGTAGGAAACCAGCCATTATACGGGAGCTCCCGCGGGATATCGGTGACCTGCAACCCAGCCTCGGGAAATCTTCGGCCAACTGCCCTGGTCATCCGGAAAGTCATGCCAAAATTCACATTGCGCTCGGAAAAGAGTTTGCGGCGGCGCTTGCGGTTGGGTATCCTCTTCAGTGCGGTTTAAATGCACCCGGGAGGGTGCATTGCGGACGTCTGCTGGCCGGCGCTGCGACCGCCCGACGGAGCTCATACCTATGTGGAAGCGGAAAGAAGACGATTACCCCAGCCCTAACGAGCCTATCACGAGCGGCTCCTCATCGATCCCGGCCACGACGGCGCCATCGCGTCCGGCCGAACCTATGCGCAGCGATTCTTTGCGCAGCAATGAAATCGCCACCATCGGTAAGTCCGTGGTGGTAAAAGGCGAGCTTTCGGGCAGCGAAGATTTGATCGTGGACGGCGAAGTCGAAGGCTCCATCACCCTGCGGGGCCAGAGCCTGACCATTGGCCCCAACGGACGGGTCCGCGCCAACATAGAGGCCCGCAACGTAATCGTTCACGGCCGTCTGGATGGCAATATCCATGCCAGCGACCGAGTCGAGCTGCGCAAGAGCGCCTCGCTGACCGGAGACATCTCCACCGCGCGTATATCGATCGAGGACGGGGCCTTCTTCAAAGGTGGCATCGATATCCAGAAGCCGGAACCTGCTGCCAAGATTGAGGCGAAACCGCAAGCGGTCGCGACCGCAGCTCCAGCCTCGATCGCGGCGCAGGGTACTTTGCTGGAACCCAAGAAGCTCTAGCCTGCCGTTAGTTATTCTTGCCGGGGCGCATCGAGCTATGTGCCCCACGGCTTTGCGCTTTGCCGCCGGCTGTCTGTTCGCCCCGCCTACGAGAAACAGTGTTTGATGGCTACGCCACTCTCCCCATACAATGGAGCCCTGTGGCTCCCGGCATCTTCAGCAGATTATTCGGTGGCTCTGGCCGGCAGGGTGTAGACGAAGAAGTCGTTTCCGGACAGAAGATCAGCCGTCGCTCGACGGGCTTCAACGAATTCATTCGCGCTATCTCGCGCGAGGAGGGCTTGAAGATCCTCGACCTGGGCTCAACCTCGCCCGCCAATATTACCTTCATGACCGGCCTGGGACATCGCTTCCATCAGGAAGACGTGTTGCGCCTGTCGAGCGATAAGTCCCTGATCATTCCCAATGGCGACGGCGGCAGCACGATTGATGTGGAGCGCTTCCTGCGCGAAAACCTCAACTTCGGGCGCGAAGAATTCGATGCCGTCATGTTTTGGGACCTGGCCGACTTCCTGCCTGAACCGCTGGTGAAGCCGCTGATCGAGCGCATTCATGTCGCCATGAAGCCCGGCGGCATCATGCTGGCGTTCTTTCACACCAAAGACGCCGGCCCCGAGGCTCCGTTCTATCGCTACAACATCGCCGCTAAAGATACCCTGGAGCTCCAGCCAGTGCGCGCCTTCCGCCTGCAACGCGTCTTCAACAACCGGCACGTGGAAAATCTTTTCCGCGATTACTCCTCCATCAAGTTCTTCCTGGGGCGAGACAATATCCGTGAAGTGCTGGTCATCCGGTAGAGGCCGCTTTTGGCTCTCAGCTTTTCGCTCTTAGCCGTTTCACAGTAATCCTTGCGGCGCCTTGAAAGGGCACGGCTTCAGCCGTGCCCTACGCGGCATTTACGCTGTCGGGCTTTAGCCCCTGAGGGAACTCGCTCTACACCTTCTATGAAAATGCGCCGTCACAAGCCCTTTATTTTTGTCATCACGAACCGGCTTCAGCCGGTGAGGGATCTGCTTTTCACCGCAGCGGCTGAAGGCATGCTCAACCGGCTTGCACGCGCCGAAAACCAACCGGCCCTGGTCACTACGCGCCGGCCGACCGGCTTTGCGCCTTCGGCAGAAATCGCGTCGGTCTGTCCGCTACGTGCTCCGGCCGCACCAACTCGGGATTCAGCCACTCGATCACCGCGGCATACCCTAGGCTTTCCGGATCGTCGCTCAGGTAATGCGGCACGACGGCCAGAACGTGAAAACCTTCCTTCAGTTGAAAGCTCAGCGTCGGATCGTATTCTACACCTTCCACAACTTCGGCGACATATTCCTCCGGCTTCAACTGACGGGCGCAGGTGTGATAGCCGCGGAGGCGCGATCCCGCCCGAATTCGCAACAGCTTCAGCGACTCGGTGAGATTGCGCCGCGAGCGATATAGCTTGTCTCCAATGCCGTGGTGCTGCAGCGTGGGATCGACAATCACCTCCGCGCCATACAATGTCTGGCCGTTTTTCGGATCGTGGTTGGTAAACATGCCGTCGGCAGTGAACTGCTCCCAGTTCTCCAGCATGTCGTAGTGGTTCCAGTCGACGATCAGGCTGGCCGCCATGCCAACGACGTTCTCCTCCGCTCCATGCACGGCCACGAATTGCCCGTCCGGAAAAAGCTGCAGGTGCGATGACAACTGCCCGGCATTCCACGGCGGCGTGTCGGGATAAATCCGGCGGCACAGATCGGTGATGCCGGCAAAATCGCGCGGCGCGGTGTTGCGCACAGACACAGCTTCCTGGGGATCGGCCATTCGGGTTCCTCGTACTTCCTGTCGGCAAATCGAGTCCCGTAGTTTACTGCGAGACAGCTTCGCCGCGGCAGTAGAATCAGCCGGCCCGGCGCGTCTTGCGCATGAAGAAGGGAATGACGCCGGGAAACCGCAGCAGCTCGAAAGCCGCAGGTTTGGCGAATTCCGGCAGCGACATCAGCGAACGCACCCGCGCCGCCGCCGACAACAACGGGACAAACTGCCGCGCATACTCGGCGCGATAGGCGGCGACCGACTCCGCCAATGTCAGCTCCCCTGCCAGCAGCCTGCCTATCGACTGCCCCGCCGCTTCTCCACTGCGCAGCGCGATTGATATGCCATCGCCGGCGAACGGATCGATGAACGCCGCCGCGTCTCCGACGAATATGACATTGCCGCGGGTCGCTTGCGGCGGCCGATAAATCAACGGCGCCGTGCTGACCGGCTGGGTCACAGCTTTCCATCCGGCCGCTCGCTTGGCCAGTTGCGGATGCAGCGCGAACACCTCCTGTAGCGATGTCGCGCGATCGGAGCGCACCATGGCGCAGGCGCTTACCAGATCAGCCGCCACCGGCTGAACCCCGCAATAGCCATGTCGGAAGAAGTACAGGTCGGTGGATCGCAAGGGACGCGATTCGTGAAAGTGCGCTTTCAGCCCAATCCACTTGGGACCGGGAGGCATCGAACGATCGGCGGTGAACTGCGACCAGCGGCCGGCCGCCACCACCAGAGCTTTGGCGCCGAGCTCTCCGTCGGAAGTTTGCAAACGGAAAGGCCCATCGCCGTCGCTGGCCACCACTTCGCAGTTAGCGCGAGTCTCTAGCCCGGCGACCTGCGCGGCTTTCCAAAGCGCGGCGTCCAGATCGTAGCGGGTAATGCTAAGCGCCGCCGGCACAACCGGCGCTTCGAGGCTGCGATTTCCCCGTAGCAGACGAGTGCGATCCATGACCGGCGCGTTGTCGAACAACGATTTGGCCGACGGCGCCTCGCGCAGCAGTCCGGCAAGCACCCCGAGCGCTTCCGCCGACACGAATTCGCCACAAACCTTATGCCGGGGAAACTCACGCGCCTCCAGCAGAACGACGCGAGCTCCCAGCCGCGCGGCAGTGATCGCCGCCGAGCTTCCCGCCGGGCCGCCGCCGATAACCGCCAGATCGAAGAGGGAGGGGCTAGCACTTCGCATTTGGCGTTTGGCAGTTAGCATTTGGCAGTTGGCAGTCGGCAGTTCGGAAAACTCTGACCGGGTCTTGTTTTGAAGGGGACGGTCTTCAGACCGTCCGTTAAGTATCCGAAAATCATCCGGCTTTAGCCGCTGCGGAACCTCGCTTTCACTTGATCGGAGTTTCCTTAGCATTTGGCATCGCACTCCGAGAACTTCCAGTCAGCGAGCGCCATCATCAATCGACCACCCGGATGGTTCAAGCTTTTGCCAACTGCCAAGTGCCAACTGCTAATGACTGCCTTTCCACAACAACACTCCCATGCGATACAAATAGTGCCGTGATATCTCGATCCCGTGCGCCGGCAATCCTTCCAGCATGCCCCGCATTTCATCTCGAGTGTAAGCTCTGCGCACCGAGGCCGGGGCATCGTGCCAGGTGATAGGGCTGCGAAACAGCGGCAACCCGGCGTAGACCAGCGCCAGATGCCAGCGGCTGCGAATCAAGTCGTTGATCAGCACCGCCCGCCGGCACACCCGCAATGCCTCGCGCGCGAATAGCGGCAGCTCGCCAGGCTCGAAGTGATGGGCGAACAGCGATGAGCTCACCACGTCGAAGGTGCCGTCGCGAAACGGCAAATGCAAAGCATCTCCCGCAACCGCCGCCGTGCCATTGACCGGCAAATGCGAGCCCATACGATCCAGCAGAGTCACCCGCAAATGAATCCCACGCCCAGCCAGCGCCCGCTTTGCAGCCAGCGGCACATCGCCGGCTCCCGAGCCGACGTCCAACACCGACAGTTTCTGGCAATTGGCCTCAGACGCGACCCGGCTCAGCAGGTCGATGGTGGTCCGCGTTCCTCCAAGCCAGTTGTTGACGTGCTTCAGATCGTTGAGTGAGGCAGCTACGTCGGCAGGACTTCCACCGTCGGCATCGAGCATCTCGGCAATGACTTTGCGCTGCATGTAAGTGATGTGACGCGACTGGAATTTCGACGTTTCGATGGTATCAACCCGGGGATACAGCAATTAGCCGCTGGCCGAATGAACCACGAATCTCCGCACCGACCAGTCGACCGGTAGCCTCCGCAGGCGTCTCAGGCCATCGGAAGTGCTGGAAAACCCGGCTGGAAGCCGGCGGAAAGCAGCGCCGCATCCCCAAGAAAAGAAAAGCGGCTTGTCAATAAAGCAACGAAGCGTGCCGGCGGCCCGTCTAACTGTAGACAGAAGTTCTAAGATAGAAAGAAGCGGTAATTTTCTCCCGAAGGGGTATTGTGGCTTTACCTGGGTTTCATTGGCGCCGTGGGCTGGCGATAACCTTCGTCGCATTTCTGCTGGCCGCTTTCGGTCATGCTCAGCAGAAACTGGACATCGATCCGCTGGAACTGGTGCGTCGCGCCGCACACAACGAAATCAAAGCCAGCGATGTTCAGTACTACGCGATGTTTAAGGACACGACCCAGTACAAAGATCACTCCATCACCAAGGAAATTCTGCGTACCAAAGACGGCGGCCTGACCAGCACCCTGCTCATCAACGGCCGGCCCCTGACACCCGAGCAGCGCCAGAAAGACAATGAGCGGCTGCAGAAATTCGCTAACGATCCCGATGCGCGACGTAAACGGCGCGATTCCAATAAGGAAGACGACAAGCGGGCCGAGACCATGTTGAGCAGCCTGCCGGACGCCTTTCTCTATACCTACCTCGGCACCGAGCGCGGCCCCAATGGCGACGAACTCGTGCATCTGAAATTCAGGCCGAATCCCAATTTCAATCCGCCCAATCACGAGACTGCCGTCTATCAGGGCATGGAAGGCGATATGCTGATCGACCGCAAGGCCATGCGCATCGCCAAGATCGACGGCACGCTATTCAAAGATGTCGACTTCGGCTGGGGAATTCTGGGCAAACTCTACAAGGGCGGCAAATTCATCATCGTGCAGCGCGACGTCGGCGGCGGCCACTGGGAAGAGGTGCAGGAAACCCTGCAGTTCTATGGCAAGGTTCTCCTGATCAAGCCGTTGACCATCTGGTCGACGGAGACCATGACCGACTTTCAGCCTATACCCTCGAACCTGACGGTCGCCCAGGCCCTTGATATGCTGCATAAGAGCGATGAAGTAGTCGCCGAGAACGGCGGCGGCGTCAAGGAAGCCCAGAACGGTCACAAGTAGCGCCTTGCCGGAAAGATTTCGCCAGCGGCGATCAGGAAGATTCAGCCGGAGGCGATTTGAAGGGGCGTAGCTTTAGCCACGCCGTAGTAGCTCTTTTCATTATTGTCATCCCGAGCGAGCGAAGCGAGCCGAGGGACCTGCGGTTCGATTGCCGATAGTCATCAGGCCCGCAACGTTTCCTTCCTCACCGTCAACTCCTCAATCAACGGCAGCCGCAAATCGTACCCCCGCCCCGGCTCGTCGCCGATGGCAATGGTCCCCCGTGGCGAGACCTCGACTTCCGGCTCGATAATGTCCAGCTTCCAGTAGCGCTTCGACGCCGAAACATCACCAGGTAATGTGAAATTCGGCAGCGTCGACAGTGCCACATTGTGGGAGCGGCCGATTCCCGACTCGAGCATCCCTCCGCACCAAACCGGAATACCGAATCGTTGGGCGACATCGTGAACCGCAATCGCCTCGGAGAATCCTCCCACTCGTCCCACCTTGATGTTGACGATGCGGCAGGCGCCTAGTTCCAGCGCGGCTTCGGCATCGCGGGCGCTGCGAATCGCTTCGTCAAGGCAGAGCGCCGTCTGTAACTGCTTCTGCAGGCGCGCGTGGAAGTAAAAGTCGTCGGCCCACAACGGTTGCTCAATCATCAGCAGCTTGAATTGGTCGAAGCTCTTCAGGTGTGCTTCATCGGCTAGCGTGTAGGCGGAATTAGCATCGCAGCTCAAGGTGATCTCAGGCCAGCGCGCACGAATCTTCTCCAGCAGTTCAATGTCCCATCCCGGCTTTACTTTGATCTTGATGCGCTGATATCCCGCCGCCAACTCAGTTTCGATCTTCTGCAACAGTTGCTCATGCGAATCCTGAATGCCGATGCTGACCCCGCAGGCGATTTCGCGCTGCGAGCCGCCCAGCAGCTTCCACAGCGGAATTCCCTTCTCCTGCGCCTCGGCGTCCCAGGCAGCGTTCTCTAGCGCTGTCTTGGCCATGCGATGCTCCCGCACCCGCCCCAACAACGCCGGAACTTCGCGCCCCACCTGCACCGTCTTGCCCAACAGCGCCGGAGCCAGGTAGCGCGTCGTCACATCCCACGCGCCCTCGATGTACTCCTCACTGTAATAGGGATCTTCCCCGGCCACGCACTCGCCCCAGCCCTCCACTCCGCCGCCATGCAGAGTGAACAGCAAAACTCGACGGGTGTAGGTGCGTCCGAAGCTGGTCTCGAAGAAATGGACCAGAGGAATTTTTAGCTCGCGCAGGGTGATAGCTTCAATTTTCATAAAATGGGAATGTCATACATTGTGGGACTGAACTTCCTGATCAGGTTGGGATTCTGGCAACCAGGCCCGGAGACCTGCTCTACCCGCCATACGACCGGCTCTCATCCCAATGCCCCAGCAGGAACGTCCCGTTGCTGCTGGTGTCGTGTTCGTACCCCAGGCACGCCAACCCATCGGAAAATGCCTTGAGGAATTGTTCGCGATTGCGCAACTGCACGTCCGCCGCTCGCTGCCGAGTTTCCGCTCCCGCCTTCCAGGCGTAGATCTCGCCCGGCACTTCGATTTGGAACTCTGGATGAAACGCCGGCCGCTGGCCCTGTTTGAGCAGGGTCTCAACCCGCTCCGAGTTCAACCACCACTCGGCCACCAAGCGGTCGGTGGGCAGAAACCCCTGCAACGGCGACGAGGTGATGCCGTACTGGTTGATGTTGTAGCGGCGGGCGATCGCTCCCAGCCGTTCCAGGTTGAAATAGGAATTCTTGATTTCCAGCGGGTCGAAGGTCCACTCCATCAGCTCGTAGCCTTGCGCGATCGCATCCTCGCGCTGAAATAGCTTGATGCGCCGGCCCAGACCGCTGTTGCGGTAATCGCTCCGCACCGCCAGCATGTGAGAGTGCAGATAGGCGTGCCCACTGCGCGTGCCGGGAATCGAGAAGGCAAAGCCGACCAGCGTTTCGCCCTCGAAGGCGCCAATCACCTGCCCGCCAATTTTTGGCGCGAGAGAGAAAATTCGCAGCGGCACCAGCTCGTTGTCGGCGAATCCCCAAACTTCTTTCTGCAGCGCCACGCAAGCGCGAAACTCTTCCAGTGCCGAGCAGTTGCGCACCACGATAGCGGCGGCGGTCACGGCTGTTCCTGTTGCTTGGACTGCTGCCACAGCACTTCCATTTCGTCGAGCGAGGCTTCAGCCGGCTTGCGGCCCTGCTCGCGCAGCTTCTCTTCCAGATATTCGAAGCGGCGGCGGAATTTGCGATTGGTCTTGCGCAGCGCCGACTCGGGATCGAGCGAGAGATAACGCGCCAGGTTGACCATAACAAAGAACAAGTCGCCGACTTCATCTTCCAGCCGGGCCCGCAGCTCGGGCGAAATCTTCTCACCACGGGCGCCGGCAATGCCCGCCGCCGACTCCGGCTGCGGACCGGGCGCGGGATAGTCTTCAAGATTCTTGCGCAGCTCCGCAGTCTCTTCGTTCAGCTTCTGGAACAGACCTTCGATGTTCGGCCAATCGAATCCCACGTGCGCCACCCGCGAGCTGATCTTGTGCGCCTCCATCAGCGCCGGCGTTTTCGACGACACTCCGGCCAGAACGGAATCGGAACGATCCGGCGCGGTGGCGCGCCGCTCCTCGCCCGTCCACGGCTGGCGGTTCTTTTTCTCCTCGGCTTTGAGCGCCTGCCAATTGCGCAGCACCTCGCCCGGGGTGTCGGCTTTCACTTCGCCGAAGACATGAGGATGCCGATCGATCAGCTTCTTCGACAGCCGGTCGAGGACATCGTCGATGGAGAAACGCTTCTCCTCGGCCGCCATTTCCGCATAGAAGAGCACCTGCAGCAGCAGATCGCCGAGCTCACCAGTCAGCTCATCCCAGTCGCGCGCGTCGATGGCTTCCACCACCTCGTAGGCTTCTTCCAGGGTGTAAGGCTTGATGGTGTCAAAGGTTTGGTCGCGGTCCCACGGACATCCGCCGGGGCCACGCAGTCGCGCCATGATAGAGACGGCGCGCTCGAATCGTTCGCCTGTGGTCGCCATTACAAACAATCTAAATGACCCTTGGCGGCGACGCAAAATGGCGAAGAAGCGAGTCCATGATGCGGAGGCGATTGGGAAAGGCCCTAGTTCAAGGGGCTTAATCGAAGGGCGTAGCTTCAGCTGCGCCGTAAGACATGCTTTATTATTTTGTCATCACGACCCGGCTTCAGCCGGTGAGGGATCTGTTTTTTCGAAAATGCAGCGAACCTCGACGCTGCGTCTTACACGCCACTGATGAAACTCCGACTACGACGCCTCCAGCTGCCGCGAAAACGTGCGCGCTAGCAGACGCGGATCGTCCGAGATAATCCCGTCTACTCCCCAACTGGCCAGACGCAATAGATCGTGCACATTGTTCACCGTCCAGGTGAGCAGCTTCTTCTCCCGAGCGTGAACCTTGTCGATCAGGGGTTGCGAGACCAGCGAGCAGTGCGGTATGAACGCGGCGATGGGAAGCACCGTCCAGGGCTCCACGTCTTGGCTGTGTTCGCAGATGAAACCCAGCGGGATCGACGCATCAACTTCGTGCAGGCATCGCAACACTTCGGGAAGAAACGATGACACCACGTATCCGCACTGGGGCGGATGTGCGCGCAATGCAGCGGCCACCGCTTCCTCATTGCCCGTGACCTTCAACTCGATATCGAGATAAGCGGTGCTGCCAAAGCGAGCCAGCACATCCTCGAGGCAGGCGAGAGTGTAACCACAGCGCCGTTCCAGGCCCGCGTATTCGGTGTTCGCGACTTCCTTGTGATTGAGTTGCGGATCGTGGGAGAGCACGGAGCGGCGATCGCGAGTGTAGCGCACGTCGAACTCGAAGCCGTCGCAGCCGTTAGCCATGGCATAGCGGAACGCCCCTAAGGTGTTTTCCACGGGAAATCCGGGCTTGCGCCAACGCAGTCCGAGGCAAGGTAGCGGCCGGACTCCGCGATGACCGAGAAGCAGCGGACGTGGGTTGGTGTTCACCACAGGGAGGCGGGCCGCTTTTCGCTTTAAGCTCTTAGCTTTTAGCTCTTAGCTTTTAGCCATCAATACCACATGACTGCCTCAAGCCAAACGCTAAGTGCTTAAGTGCTAAGTGCTAAGTGCCATTCGCTAGTTGCTGCTCTTTCAATCCAGATCGAAGTCACGCAGCGGCTTGCCGGTATCCGGCGTTTCCTTGGCGCGCTTCAGCGCTTCCTGAAACTTTTTCTCCAGCAAATCGCCCGAGTGTTTCTGCGCCTCCACCGATTGGCGGAAGAGGGACTCTTTACGGTTGTCCTGGTCCTTCATAGCTTTGGCCGCCGCTTCCAGATCTTCAAAGGTCTTGGGCACGGCCTTGGGCGTGTGCGCGATTACGGCCTTCGTTTCGGCGTCGATCTTGAGCAACGCACCACAACACGGGCAGGCTACCTCGAATGGAGGGAGATTCTTAGGCATGGCGGAATCTTACCGCAGCCGGGCCGAGGCGTGCCAGCGAAGGAGCGGGGGCGTAGGAAGAGATGGCCTTCAGGCTGCCGGCAAATACCGCGGAACCATTCCGGTTTTAGTCGCCATGGGACTCGTCATGACTGGTTCAGCGCCTCTTCTAGAAGAAGCGGTACATGAACACGTTAGCAGCCCGGCTTTGGTGCGGAATCATTGTCAGCACCAGCACACAGGCTGCCGCCCACATAGGAGCAATCCAGACCCAGCGGTCGCGCACGGCGGCCGCAATCAACTGCGAGCGGGAGGTCATCTTTTGCGTTTCCAACTGTTCTGAATAGCGGTCGAGCGCATCGATCACGACAAGTACCACAGCATAAGAGACCGCCAAACTCAGTACGAGCAGATACAGACTTGAATGCAGAACGTGATGGGAATAACTGGCGGGAGAGAGCAGCGCCGAAAACATTTCTCCCGACTGCGCCAGCGAATGGGCGCGGAAGAAGAGCCATCCCAGGCTGATCAGGGCCATGGTCAGCATCCATGAGAGCGCTGTCCAAGCTTTTGCCGAAGGCTGCCAATCCAGCTTTCGCTCCACCTGTTGCACTTGCCGGTGCAGGATCAGAAGCACCCCGTGATAACAGCCAAACAACAGGAATAGCAGCGTCCCTTTGTGCCAGATTCCGAACGAAACCATCGCCACCAGCAGACAGAACTTTCGCCACCACTCCTGGCGGCGCAACACGGCCAGCGGCAGAAATACGTAGTCGCGTATCCAAAATGACAGCGACATATGCCAGCGGGTCCAGAAGATCGAGGGCGTGATTGAGGTGAACGGGCGGGCAAAGTTTTCCGGCACCGTAAAACCTAGCATCCGCGCAGCGCCAATCGCGATATGCGAGTAGCCGGCAAAATCGAAGAACACCTGCAAGCCATAGCCAAACGCCAGACACCACACATCCGGGCCGCTCCAGTTTGTGGCCTGGTCGAAGCCGGCGTTAATGCCTTGTCCGCTAAGCATCCCTTTGCCGAGGAGCTGCGCGACCTGCATCATCAGAAGCCCAGTAGCGATGCGGCACAGGCCGCGACTTAGGTCGTCGCGCGACGGCCGCTGCCCGGAGCGGAATTGCGGAAGCATGTCAGGCAGGCGGCAGATCGGTCCGGAAATCACCACCGGAAAGAACGCCATGTAGAGGGCGAATTCGACGAAAGATGGGTCCAGTTCTTCCCCACGGTACAGGTCGAAGAGATAGCTCATCGCCTGAAACGTCCAGAACGAGATGCCGAGCGGCAACGCCAGATGGGAAAACTTCTGCAGCGAACCGAGTGGGATCGAGACGGCGATTCCCGGAACGTACTTGAACGTCGCCAATAAAAGCAAATTGAAAGCCAGCCCTGTCCACAGTGCGCCCACCGAAGGATCGCGCCTCATCCGTCGGCCCATCAGGAAGTTCATGACCGTCGAACCCAGAAGCACAATCAGGAACCATGGGCCCCAGGTGAGATACAGCGCGTAGCTGACGATGAGCAGCACACTTTGCCGCACACCTGGCGAGCGCACTTTCGCCAGGACCAGCAGTCCCAGTACTAGCGCAAGAATGTAGGAGAACGCCCGGTAAAGCATGTCGTGCCCGCCGCTCATTGGCGACCGCCCGACGGGTTATTGGACTCGCGCCCAGGTTGATTCTCTGCATCACGATTTGAAATGGGCTGGCGCTTGCTGGCTGGGCTCACCAGCAGCGCCTTGCCCATCACGTTAGCAACCACGGCGTCACCCGCCGAGTTGTAGTGCGTATCTCCGAAGATGAAGTGACTCAGATACCAGCAGCCGGGCTGGGTGCGGGGACATTGGTCTTTAATGGCAAAGAATGCCGGAAACAGCGTGACAAAGCGCTTACACTTGCCTTGGCACCAATCTTGCCAGATGCGGACCTGGCGAGAATCCACGGTATCGTGAGCCAACTGCGCCGGCCAGGGATAAACCACAACGCTGATCGGGATGTTGCGTTCCTTCAGGTCCTGCCACAGGAGATCCATTTTCTCTTTTTCCCTGCGGATGCCACCTTCCAGCCCGAGCGGCGCATATCCAGTTTCGTAGGGTTCGCTGTCGGAAACTTTCCGGTAAGTCCAGGCCGAGCGCTCCAGATCGAACTCGTTGCCACCATGTCCGAGATCGAGGTGATACCAACCGACGCGCACCAGAGCTTTCTCAAAGAAGTCGAAGACGTCGTTGGTTAGCAGCAGGTGGTTGTTAATCCAGAGGCGCAGATTGGAATACTTGCTGGTTTTAGCGGCCTTCTGACCGGCAATCGCCACTGCTCCTGATGGGCCGACATCGTGAAAGAAGGCAGCCTCGTCCTGGGCATCCGAAATGTCAATAAATATGATGGCTTCGTCAAAATCGACACCTTCTTTGATCAACATTCTCGCCGTATTGAGGTAGTTCGAAGGCGAATAGCCTTCCACGCTGCTGTTGAGGAATTCATATTGCGGGAAGTTGGCGGCCAGCCGTCCGATAAAGCTGTCGCGCCAACTGGTCATGCCTTCCGGCGCCGAATCCCCCAAAATGAGAATGCGGGGCTGAGCGCTGGTGAGGGGCACTTGGCGGATGTGCTCGTCGCGAAACCCGAGGCTATTGGTATTGAACTCATACGAGCTTCCCAGCCAGGGTCGAATGCACGAACAGTTCGGCAGGAAGGCAAAGGCGCGCACCGGATCGCGACTGAAACAAAATCCATGCGGCCCGCCGGAAACCGCCGAGCCCAGAATTGCCGCGCTGTAGAAGTAATCGAAAGTGACAAAGCCGGCAACGCTGAATGCCAGCGACACCACAAACAATGTCAGCTTCAGCCGCAGTTGCCGCTTGGGATCCAAGGCAATAGCATGGGCGGATACCGTGTTGGTCGGGGTGGTGCTCAAGGTCTCCGTCAATATGTCACCGGTCCGAAGCCACGGGAATCGCGAGCGGCGCGGGCGGCAGTGTGGATTTTGTAAGCGGCATTTTAAAGTCAGTGCGAAAAGTTGGTGCCGTCCCTACAGGGCTTGGGTCGATTGTCCGCTTTACCCAGCACTCCGCCTGGGGCTCCATGCTGGGCTAAACTATTCCGCCCTACGGGCTCGACTATCGACCTGCGCAGTTCGCTTACGAATGCAAGTTTGTTCTCAAACCGGCCCTATACCAAACTCTTACTTGCGCGGTTTACCCACACGCTGCGCGGTCGCGAACATCAGCGACACGGTGTCCATGTCCTTGGGCTGAACCTTGCCGGCCGGAATCCGCAAATGAGTAAGGTCCTCCAGCTTGAGCAGCAAGTCCACCAGCGCCATGGAGTCGATCAGTCCGGAGGAAACCAGCCGCGTGTTCTCGTCGATCGCCAGATTCGGTTTTCGAATCATGCCCACAATGTGTTCGATCATCTGCTGTGCTTCGGCGGTCATGAATCGTTCCTGTAGTTCTGAATGTTCCCGCAACAGTTTCTCACGCGTGGTAGATCGGGCAGGCTTGCCCGCAGTGCTTTTCGCCAGCCCCGGACTGAGGTCGTGGTGACTCAGATTATCAAGCTGAAGACTGCTTGCTGACTGCTGAGCGCTTGTCTATCGCAACTCCTCCATGCACTCCTCCAACACCTGGCGCGAAGGACGAGTGACGCTCTCCGGCAGTGTGGCCAGCGGACGGTCGGTCATGTCGATCATGTCGAGGAAGTTGGGCGCGGTGGTGTTCAGGTAGAAGACGCCGGTCAGCACCTCGCCCGCTTCGTGCGACTCCATGATGCGCTTGATCGACTCCGTCTTGTGGGTGGGGTCGTAATCTTTCTCCAGCTTGCGCAGACGCAAGTGCGAACCATCATGCATGGTGACGTCGAGGCTGGTGCCGGCATCGTACTCCACATCGATCTCGTTAAAGTGGGGAACGAAGTTGAGGTCATGCAGCGGTTCTTCGTGGTCGATCACGAACTTGTACGATTTGGTCGAACCCTCGTGATCGTTGAAGGTGGTGCAGGGCGAGATCACATCGAGCATCACCGTGCCGCGATGCGACAGCGCTGCCTTCAACATGGTATGCAACTGCTTCTTGTCGCCGGAGAAGGAACGGCCCACGAAGGTTGCGCCCAACATGATCGCAAGCGCGCACGTGTCGATGGGCGGAAGATCGTTGATGACACCGGTCTTCAGCTTCGATCCCAGATCGGCGGTAGCGGAGAATTGGCCCTTAGTCAGTCCATAAACGCCGTTATCTTCGATGATGTAGATCATCGGCAGATTGCGCCGCATGAGGTGAACAAATTGTCCGATGCCGATCGAGGCGGTATCGCCGTCGCCGCTAACCCCGAGGGCCACGACGTTCGAGTTCGCCAGCACCGCACCCGTCGTGACCGAGGGCATGCGTCCGTGCACCGAATTGAAGCTGTGCGAGCGGCCCATGAAGTAGGCCGGGCTCTTGGACGAGCAGCCGATACCCGACATCTTTACCACACGCTCGGGCGCAATACCCATTTCGTAGAAGGCGTCGATGATGCGCTCGGAGATGGCATTGTGGCCGCAACCGGCGCAGAGCGTGGTCTTGCCTCCGCGATAGTCGAGCACGGTGAGTCCGATGCGATTGGTCTTGGGCTGGGGCGGCGGGGTAGCTCTGGTCGCCATTTACTTGCCCTCCTGGGAAATGATGTTGTCAGTGATCGAGCGCGCGTCGATGGGAAGTCCGTTGTAGTGACGAACACTGCGCAGCCGGGGGATGTCTTCGATCGCGATGTCGAGCTTAATCAGCTCGTGCATCTGCGCGTCGCGGTTCTGATCGACAATGTAAATCCGCTGGTGCGTGGCAATGAAATCGTGCGTCCCCTGGGTGAAGGGATAGGCACGCAGGCGAAGATAATCGGCGTGGACTCCGTATTCGGATTGCAGCTGATCGAGGGTCTCAACCACCGCGTGATGCGACGTTCCGTAGGCGATGATGCCGATTTCGCCGCCTTCATTGCGCACGATCTCCGGCTTGGGAACCAGAGTACGTGCGTGCTCAAACTTGCGCGCCAGGCGATCCATGTTGTTGGCGTAGTCGTCGGGACGCTCGCTGTACTGCGACTTCTCGTTGTGGCCACTTCCGCGGGCAAACCAGGCCGCGCCGGAATGATCGGTACCCGGCAACGTGCGGTAGCCGATGGCATCACCGTCCACATCTTTGTAACGTGCGAATCCGCCCAACCGTTCGAGATCTTCGGCGGTCAAAACCTTGCCGCGGTTCTGCGGCTTCTCGGGATACTGGAACGGCTCTGACATCCAGTTGTTCATGCCCAGATCGAGATCGGACATGACGAACACCGGCGTCTGCAACTGTTCCGTCAAATCGAAAGCATCGTTAGCCATGGTGAAACATTCGCTGACGCTGCAGGGAATGAGCATGGGATGGCAAGTGTCACCATGCGACAGACGGGCCACGAAGGAGATATCTCCTTGCGAGGTGCGAGTGGGCAAACCGGTCGAGGGGCCAACGCGCTGAATGTCCCAGATGACGCCGGGAATCTCAACGTAGTAACCCAGGCCGGCAAACTCGGCCATCAGCGAAATGCCGGGCCCGGCGGTCGCTGTCATGGAGCGTGCTCCCGCCCATCCCGCGCCCAGGACCATGCCGATGGCGGCGAGTTCATCCTCCGCCTGGACAATAGCGAAAGTCGCCTTGCCGTCGGGACCGACCCGATAGGCCTTCATGTATTCGATTAGCGTCTCAACCAGCGACGACGAAGGTGTGATGGGATACCAGGTCACCACCGTCACGCCGGCGAACATTGAGCCCATTGCCGCAGCCGAGTTGCCGTCGATGATGATCATGCCGGCCGTCTTGTCCATGCGCTCAACCGTGAACGGATCGGCCTTGGTGAGCGACGCAGCGGCGTAATCGTAACCAGCCTTGGCAGCGTTCCAGTTGAGCTCGGCGGCCTTGACCTTCTTGGCAAACTGCTTGCGCAGTGCCTTCTCTACTTCCGCCATTTCGAGGTTGAGCAGCCGTGCCACGACGCCCACGTACACCATGTTTCTGACCAGCTTGCGCAGCTTGGACTCGGGACAGACTGCGGCGGTGATCTTGTCGTAGGGCACCGGATAAAACGTGAGATCAGAGCGCAGCTCGTTAAGCTTGAGCGGCTCGTCGTACAGCGCCACCGCGCCCGGAGCCAGCGACATCACGTCCTCCCGCGCGGTCTCGGGATTCATCGCCACCAGGAAATCGATTTCCTTCTTGCGGGCGATGTAACCCTTCTTGCTGGCGCGGATGGTGTACCAGGTAGGCAGCCCGGCAATGTTCGAGGGAAACATATTCTTGCCGGAAACCGGCACGCCCATCTGGAAAATGGTACGCAGCAGAACGGTGTTCGCGCTCTGCGAACCGGAACCATTTACGGTTGCAACCTGGATGCTGAAATCGTTAACCACGGGCTCACGCACGGCGTCATGCTCGGCGCCGTGTACTGCAATTTCGGTTGTGGCCATCAATACCCCTTACTACAGACAGATGGATGTCGCGGGCAGGGAGAACGTCTCATTATAGGGCAGTTGCGAAGCCGTGGGGGTAATTAACTGGCCATTCTTCGAACAGTTAACTCCGGCCTGACGAGGTGGCAGAGCCTCGCGCTTGGCTGGTGCAGATCGAGCCGATGACTTCCAGCGCCTGAGCGCATTGATCGCGGCCTACGTCCAGGTGGGTGACCAAGCGTATCAGTTGCGGTCCCACGCCGTTGGCCAGAACGTTATGCTGGGCCAGTTCACGGGACAAGTCGGACGAACTCAGGCCCGTGCCGGAGATGTCGCAAATCAGAATGTTGGTCTGCACCTTTGAGGCGTCGATCTTGATGCCGTCGATTTGCGTTAAGCCTTCGGCGAGGAATTTTGCGTTGGCGTGATCCTGGGTCAGCTTCTGCGGCCCCTGCTCCAGCGCGATGAGGCCTGCCGCCGCAAGAATGCCCGCCTGCCGCATGCCTCCGCCGAGAGCCTTGCGATAATTGCGGCCACGATCGATCAGCTCGGCATTGCCGACGAGCAGCGATCCCACCGGCGCGCCCAGCCCCTTCGAGAGGCAAAACATCACCGTGTCGGCTTTGGCTGTCAGTTGTGCAACTGGAATTCCGAGCGCGACGGCGGCATTGAACACGCGCGCCCCGTCCAGATGCACCGGCAATCCGGCGGCGTGTACGTTGTGGCAAACTTCGTCAAATACTGCCGGAGGCGTGATTGTGCCTCCGGCCATATTGTGAGTGTTCTCCAGCGAAACCAGGCCGGTTTTGGCGGCGTGGTAACTCTTGGTCTTGAGCTTCGACTTGACGTGCTCCCAGGTGAGAATGCCATCTTCAGCCCAAACGGTACGCGGCACCACGCCGGAAAAGTGCGCCATCATTGCCATCTCGTAGTTGAAGACGTGTCCGCGTTCTTCGCAGATGACCTCTTGCCCGTGATGGGTGTGCAGCTTGATCGCAATCTGGTTGCCCATGGTTCCGCTGGGGACAAAAAGTGCCGCTTCGCGGCCGAAGATCTCGGCTGCCCGCTTCTCCAGGCGATTGATGGTGGGATCTTCGGCGTACACATCATCGCCGACCTCGGCTTCAAACATGGCGCGGCGCATTTCGGGCGAAGGCTTGGTAACGGTGTCGCTGCGTAGATCAATGGCGGGCGTGGACCGCTTGCTCGATTTGACGCCGGATTCAGGGGCAGAGGTATACATGGAATCTAGTGTAATCAGAGCGGAAGGAATTCACCACGGAGACACGGAGGGCACGGAGGGATCGAGGGGAGAAGCGATTATTTTGGTTTGTATCAGGGCACGGCTTCAGACGTGCCGCAATCGAATCCCGAAAGGTTGGGGTTCAGAACGCCGCAAAGTCTGTGCTACCTCTATGACGCGGTGTCTCCATGGTGAACGACCTTGTCGCGCAGGAAGCGCTCGAAGACCTCGTTCGATAGCAACCGGCCTCGCGGCGTGAGACGCAGGCGATCTGCACAATTCTCCATCAAACCATTTTCGATCAGTTCCGCGATGATAGGCCGATGGCCCTGGATCGTCTCCCTCCCGAACTTCGTGTTGAGGTCCTCGAGCGACACGCCACTATTGAGGCGCAGTCCCAGGAAGAACGACTCCTCCAACGCAGCTTGCGCGTCGATTGGAGTCTGCGATGCCATAAGCTGCCGCCGACGCACCTCGCCGGAATCGATCTGACTTGCAGCGGCGGAATACGCTTCCAGCGAATCGGGAGTCGCGAAGCGGACGGCGTCCACACCTTTCTGCTCCAATTCAGGCCCCGCCCGCAGCATGGAATGCGCATCGACCCCAAAGCCGAGATAGGGTTGGCGCGTCCAGTATTTGAGATTATGCCGCGAGTTACGCAACCCGATGCCGTGCGTTACCGGCCGGGCGAAGTTCGAAATCTCATACTGCAATACGCCGGTTTTCTCCAGACGATCACAGGCGATGAGGTATAGATCGGCAGTGAGGTCGTCGTCGGGAACATGATGCGCATGGTAGCGGCTGCCCCCGGCAAGCAGCTCGCTGCCCAGGCGGGAATCCTCGTCGACTTCCAGCATGTAAACACTGATGTGGGGCACGCCGGTGGCCAGCGTTTCGGTCAGCGAAAGGTCCCAACTCTCCGGCGTCTGGTGAGGCAGACCAGCGATGAGATCGACGCTGATATTGCCAATGCCGTGGGCGCGCAGGCGGGCGATGTCAGCCAGCGTGGTGTGTCGGGTGTGCAACCGCCCCACCGACGAGCATTCCTTGTCGACAAACGACTGCACTCCCAGACTGACTCGATTGACGCCACAGCGGAGCAGTGCTTCCAGGATTTCGTCGCTGATGGTTCCGGGCGCGCATTCGACCGTGATCTCGGCGGCAGGTTCGATATCAAAGCTCTCGCGAACAGCTTGGAAGACTCGCTCCAACTGGTCGGGCGCGAGCACTGAGGGCGTGCCACCGCCGAAGTAAATCGAGTCTACTTGCCGCTCAATAGCGCCGCCGAGTTGCATAGCTGTCTGCTCGGCAGCCGCAATGTCGGAGCCTACTTGGGCAACATATCGCTCGAAGATGGCGGCCGAAAACACGCCCGAAGCGAAGTTGCAGAAGCTGCACTTGGTGCGGCAAAACGGGACCGAAATGTAGATTCCCAGGGACAAGAGGCTCGCGGAACACGCTTTCAGGTAATAGAGTAGCAGGGGGAGAGCGGCAGTTGGCAGTTGGCATTTGGCAATTAGCTGATAGCATCAGGGGCTGGGCGATTCTGGTTAGGCGCCGTTTCAAGAAACGGGCATCGTCTCCATACCACGGATCGCAGATCCCTCGGCTAGGCTCGGGATGACAACGATGTAAGGACCGCAGCCATGCTCGGGGTGACAAAATATGCAGGGTTGCTGCTCCGGGTGGGACGATAACTGGATGGTTTGGTCATGGCTGACGGCCGACTCACAGCTGACGGCTGACGTTGTTGCTAAGTGCCAGATGCTAAGTGCCAAGTGCTAAGTGCTGCCTTTATGAAAAAACGCGTCGTCATCACGGGAATGGGTGTAATCAGCCCGAATGGCATCGGCAATGAGGCCTTCTGCCGCGCCATCCTCGCCGGCACCAGCGGAGTCAAGCGCGTTAGCAGCTTCGATCCCAGCGAACTGCCGGTGCAGATTGCCGGTGAAGTCGAGGGCTTCGACGAGCTATCCTGGGTGGACGCGCATGAGCGCAAGCATGTGTCGCGTGTCGTGCCGCTGGCCCTGGCGGCGTCGAGCGAGGCGCTAGGTGATGCGGGTATCGAAACTTCGCAACTGTCGCTGGAGCAGCAACGCGAGATTGGCGTGGTGCTGGGCTCGGGCGGCGGCGCGCAGGAGTTTTCCGAAGAGCAGGTTCGGTTGTGGCTGACCGGCAAGGTCAAGCAGGTCAGCCTGTTTTGCATTCCCAGCGGCACCATGGGCACGCTGTCGAGCGAAGTCAGCATGCGTTTCGGGCTGCGCGGCATGAGCCACGTGATCACTACCGGCTGCACCTCGTCGACTGACGCGTTCGGATATGCGTTGCGACAGATCCAGTTTGGATTTCTGCCCATGATGCTGGTCGGCGGAGTCGATGCTCCCATCGCTCCTGGAATCATGAAGGGCTTCACCTTGATGAAGATTATGACTTCGTCGTGGAATGATGCGCCGGAACGGGCGTCGCGGCCATTCTCCGCGGATCGCGACGGCTTTGTGGTCGCCGAAGGCTCGTGGATGTTCTTCCTGGAAGAATACGAACATGCGCGGGCGCGCGGAGTGCATATTCTGGCCGAAGTGGCGGGATACGGCTCGACCTGCGAGGCTTTTCATCGCGTCAGGCTGCAGGAATGTGGCGAGGAGCCGGCGCGCGCTATCCAGATGGCGATGGAAGACGCGGGCATCGCAGCCATTGACGTCGACTACGTCAACTTGCATGGAACCTCAACGCAACTCAACGATCGCATCGAGACGCGAGCGTTGAAGCTGGCGCTGGGCGAGAAGGCATATCAGACACCGATGTCCAGTCTCAAATCGCAGATTGGGCATCCGCAAGGTGCCTGCGGCGCCGCGGGAATTGCGGCAACACTAATCGCAATGCATCACCGGCAGATCCCGCCAACCATCAACCTGGAGAAGCCTGATCCGGAGTGCGATTTGGACTATGTGCCGGAAGCTGGACGGCAGGCAGAGATTGAACATGCGGTGTGCAATTGCATTGCGTTCGGGTCAAAGAATTCAGCGCTGGTGCTACGCAAAGTGGATTGAAACGAATCGAGGGCTTCCGCTGCTGTCCCAGGTTAGCCAAAAGCGGGCGAACCTGGGGCACACTCCACACTGCGTATTTCCCTAACGCGCGTGAACTTTTCCATCCTGTCCCCAGCCGCTCTCGTCTATATGCTTTCCGACAATTGTTTACAATTGAATCAGGCCCATGGCTGGAATCCAGGAAGAAGAGGTATTAGGCAAGGCATACGACGCCCGGCTGATGCGGCGTTTGCTGACCTATTTGCACAAGTACCGTTGGCAAGTCAGCGTGGCGCTGGTCGCCATCGTGTTGAAGGCGGGGGCCGACGTCCTTGGCCCCTATCTCACCAAGGTTGCCATCGATAAGTATCTGGCCAACCATACCGAAGCGCATTCGCTGCTTGACCGCTTCCTCAGCCGCAATCCGCTGACCGGCATTGCCCAGATTGCAGGCATGTACGTCGGCCTGCTGCTGTTCAGCTTCCTGCTGGAATTTGCCCAGACTTACATCATGCAGTGGACCGGGCAGAAGGTGATGTTCGATCTGCGGGCGCAGATCTTTCGCCACCTGCAACGCCTGCACGTCTCGTTTTTCGACAAGAACCCGGTCGGACGTCTGGTCACCCGCGTCACCAGCGACGTGGACGCGCTGAATGAGATGTTCACCGCCGGCGTGGTCTCCATCGTCGAAGACGTATTCGTGCTTCTGGGCATTCTGGTGATCATGTTAAACATGAGTTGGCGGCTGGCGCTGATCACCTTTGCCGTGCTGCCGATCATCTTCTACGCTACGTCGATCTTCCGCCGTAAGGTGCGCGAGAGCTACCGGCGCATTCGCGTCGCCATCGCCAAGATCAACGCCTATCTGCAGGAGCACGTAACCGGCATCGTCGTTTTGCAACTGTTCAACCGCGAGAAACGGTCCTACGAGCGCTTCGAGAAGATCAACCGTACGCACATGGACGCCTTCAAAGACGCAATCCTGGCGCACGCCGTTTACTACCCGGTGGTGGAAGTGTTGTCGGCGACGGCCATCGCTCTGGTGGTGTGGTTCGGCGGCAGTCAGGTCATCCGCAATCTGGTGACCTTGGGCGTGCTGGTCGCGTTCATGCAATACGCGCAGCGCTTCTTCCGTCCCATCCAGGACCTGAGCGAGAAGTACAACATTCTGCAATCGGCAATGGCGTCGAGCGAGCGCGTCTTCAAACTGTTGGATACCCCGGCGGAGATCGTGACCCCATCTGCGCCCAAAGTACCGCAGGGACCGGGTCGCATCGAGTTCGATCATGTGTGGTTTGCCTATCGCACCCTGGCGCAGGCCGCGGAAGAGGCCGCGAGCAAGGGTGAGAAGTTGACCGCGGCGGTGGCGGGCAATGGAGATCTCGGAACAGAATATGACTGGGTGCTGCGCGATGTGTCGTTCACCATCGATCCGGGCGAAACAGTCGCCATCGTCGGGCACACCGGCGCCGGCAAGACCACGATCATCTCCCTGCTATTGCGCTTCTACGATGTGCAGAAAGGCGCAATCCGCATCGATGGCGTGGACATTCGCGAGATGGACTTGAACGATTTGCGGCGGCGTTACGGTGTCGTGCTGCAAGATCCATTCCTGTTTTCGGGAACGGTCGCAGCCAACATTCGTCTCGGATCGCGTTGGATCGAGGATGCGGCGGTAGAAAATGCGGCCGAACAGGTCAACGTGGCCGATTTCATTCGCTCGCTGCCCGGCGGTTTCGACGAAGAAGTCCGCGAGCGCGGCAGCACGCTTTCCACCGGACAGAAGCAGCTCATCTCGTTCGCCCGGGCGCTGGCCCACAGTCCCAAGATTCTAGTGCTGGATGAAGCCACTTCCAGCGTCGATACTGACACCGAGTTTCGCGTACGCGAGGCGCTGACCCGCATGGTCGAGGGGCGAACCTCGATCATCATTGCGCACCGGCTGAGCACGATCCAACGCGCCAATAAGATCATCGTCATGCACAAAGGCAAGGTGCGCGAGATCGGCTCGCATCAGCAACTGCTGGCACAGCATGGGATTTACCGGAAGCTGTATCAGTTGCAGTACAAGGACCAGGAAATTCCAACGCCGGCGGCGATCCGAGCCAGCGAGTATTCCTCCTCCGGCGTCAACGTTTCGGCAGACGACTAATCTTCCGCCATAACCTCTTCGGCGACACCGGCGGTAACGAAGATCGCTCCTCACACTCCTCGGTGATTGACGGGGTGTAGAGGCGGCCATTTAACATGGCTGTAAAGTGCAGATACCCGACCCCAGGCAACGCATTGGCATTATCAACGCGCTCCGTGCATTCGCTGCACTGGCCGTCGCCTGGGGGCACTTCGTGGCTGGACAAGGAAAATATCTTGGGATGTCGGGAAAATACGGCTACCTGGGCGTCGACATCTTTTTTGTCATCTCTGGATTTGTAATTCCCTGGAGCCTCTATCGTTCGCAGTACGTTCTGCGTGATTACCCCAAGTTCCTGCTGAAGCGCAATGTGCGCCTGTATCCGCCGTATCTGGCGTCGATCGCCATCACCATCCTGGCCACAAATTTCGTACTGGTACCGGTCTTCCACATCCCCCACATGACGGTGACTGGACGCGACCTGTTGCTGCATCTCGGCTACTTGAACGATCTGGTTCACGTGCCCTGGATCAACGTGGCGTACTGGACGCTGGCCATCGAGCTTCAATGGTATTTGCTGGTAGGACTGGCGCTTCCACTGTTTGCCGGCAAGGGCAAACTGCTGCGTTTTGTGGGAGCGACGACCGCGATCGCTCTCTTCTTCGCGTTTCCGCACAACAATCGGCTGATCTTCCATCACCTGCCGGTTTTCATGATTGGCGTCTTCGTCTTCCAGTACCGGGCGCGCTTAATCGACCTGCGGGAGATGCTGGGGCTGATTGCGGTGATCTGCCTGTCCACGCTGCGGCCGCTGGGCTCTATCGTGGTGGTAGTGGCCGTCATCACCGGATTGCTGATTGCGCTCTCCCACTTCCACAGCCACGCCATGGACCGGGTGGGTGATGTGAGCTATTCGCTGTACCTGTTGCACCTGCCGATCGGAGTTGCGGTAATTGGCTGCCTGTCACATTGGCTGCCCTTCTCGAGTTACTACATCGGGATTCTCGATGTGATCGGAGTGGCAGCGTCGGCGTGGGCGGCCTGGGTTCTCTACCAATGGATCGAGAAGCCATCGCAGGAGATGTCGTCGGCGATCCGATTCTCGCATAGAAAAACAGAGTTGGCCGCGGCGCCGGCGGTTGCAGTGGCAGGCGCGGATTAAGCGCGCCGGCTCGAACTCATTCGCTTGGCCAATCTCTCGCGCAGACTTCGATTTAGCTGATGGCCGATAGCTGACGGCTGACAGCTGCTCCATCCCCACCTGTCATAATCATCTGTGCGAATTCTGATCTCCGCGGGAGAGGCGTCTGGCGAATTCTATGGGGCAGAGCTGATGCAGGCTTTGCGCCGACAGCTCTCGCAGACCGAGCCCAACACGGATATCGAGTTCTTCGGGGTCGGCGGAGACCTGATGCGCGCGGCCGGCTGCGATCTGCTGGTCGACGCCAGAGAGATCACCGAAGTCGGGATCGTCGAGGTCGTCAAACACATTCCCACCATCTATCGCCGGTTTCGCCAGGTCGTGCGTGCGGCAGAAAGGCGCCGGCCCGATGCGGCCGTGCTTATCGATTTTCCCGACTTCAATCTGCGCCTGGCGCGCGAGCTGCACCAGCGCGGAGTGCCGGTCATCTACTACGTCAGCCCGCAACTGTGGGCATGGAAGCAGCGGCGCATTGAGCGGGTACGGAAACACGTTCGCCAGATGCTGGTGATCTTTCCCTTCGAAGAAAAGTTTTACAGAGAGCGCGGCATCACGGCCAAATTCGTCGGCCATCCCCTGGCTGATCTGCCCGCTCCCAGTGTGACGCGCGAACAGTTTGCTGCCGAGTACATGCTGGATGCAGAGCGCCAATGGATTGCGCTTCTCCCCGGCAGCCGGCATGGCGAGGTTTCACGGATTCTTCCCGTACTGCTGCAGGCGGCGCAACTTCTTGGCCCTGACTACGTTTACACGATACCGGTCGCTTCCACTCTCGCGGCTGACTGGGTCGCCTCGTTCTTGCGCGGCTATTCGGGACCGCCGATTACGTTTACCCGCGATGCCCGCGCGACCCTGCTGCATGCCCAGGCAGCCGTGGTCGCCAGCGGAACTTCCACGTTGGAAGCGGCCCTGATCGGGACACCTTTTGCGATGGTTTACCAGGTGGCGCCGCTCACCTGGACCTTGGGCCGACGTCTAGTAAAGGTGGACCGCTTCGCCATGGTGAACCTGATTGCCGAACGGGACGTGGTTCCCGAATTGGTGCAAACGGAATTTACCCCGCAAAGAGTCTGCGCCGAACTGCGGCGGATCCTGCCTGAAGGCGAAGCCCGTGCGAATATGATCGCCGGCTTCCACGAAGTCAGGCAACGGCTGGCTTCCAACCAAGCAGGAGGCAGTGCATCCGAAAGGGCAGCGAGGGCCGTACTATCGGTGGTGGAACAGCGCGCGTAAGTTATCGCGTGGTTTTTCCCTGTATCATAAACGTAGTCGAATATTGTGCCCGGATTATGGTGACCAGGACCCAGCTCATGAATCGCCGCAGTTTCGCTGTGAATGCGCGCGCTCTTGCCCGGATTGCTTTCGTCGCTCTGTTTGCGGTGGCCAGCGTTTGCCTGGCAGCGGAGAAGCAGCGGATTCAGGTCAACGATTACATCATCCATGTGGTGGTCTCGCCGCAAACTCACCAGCTGAAAGCCCAGGCGCGCGTAAAATTCACCGCCCTGGAAGACATCAATATTGCGACCTTTGAGTTGCACAATGCGCTAAGACCGACGCGCGTGATCGATACCAATGGACAGTCACTTTCGGTCGAGCGTGTCAGCCAGGATTCGACGGTTCGCATTTCGCTGCCCAACGGATTAACCAAGGGAAGCTCTGACACCCTTATCTTTGAGTACGAGGGAGCCATTCAGTCGGCCGATGACAGCCCAGTGCAAGGATTGAAACTGGCTTACGTCGGTGATCCGATTACTTATCTGCTCTATGCCGGACGCTGGTTCCCGATGGTGGGTTACGGTACGGACCGATTTACCGCGATTATCAGCGTCAGCGTGCCCGCGGGTTACACCGTAATCGGCAGCGGCAAGCAGAGCGCCGGGCCGGGTCCGGAAGCTGAGGAAGGCGCTGCAGCGAGTCGCAAGGGCAGTTCGCCGGGCGGCCTGAACCGGCTGGCGATTCCTGCCGGCGGACAAACGGTCACCTTCACCTATGAAGACAAGCCGAGTTTTCCGGGCACCATCCTCATCGGCAAGTATGTGGAAACCAAGAGCACCGAAGGCGGCTTGAGCATCAGCGTATACACAACGCCGGAGCACAAAGCAGTGGCCTCGCAATACGCCGATACCGCGGTGAAAGAGTTTTTCTTTTTCACGACGACCTACGGGCCGCCGTTCGACCAGAAGCTGAGCGTGGTTGAGTTGCCCAATGACACCGTACCATCGGCCTGGGCGCCGGAGATTGCCGCGCTTGCCGGACGCCACTTCACGGAAAAAGGAGACTATCGGCTGCTGGCGAATACGGTTGCCCATCAATGGTTCGGAACCATGCTGAGCCCGGCCACCAAGAATGACTGGTGGCTGAATGACGGCGCGGCGCGCTATTCCGAAGCGCTGTACGTCGAACACGTCGCCGGCACCGCGGGCTTCCAGGAAGTGACTAAAGACATGTCGGTGGGAGCGCTGGCCTACGTGTCGGTTCCACTGGCCGACGTCGGCAAACTGGACACCTTTTCGCCGGAGTTCCAATCGCTGGTCACGGACAAAGGTGGGATGATCCTGCAAATGCTGCGCTGGGTGATTGGCGACGAGGCCTTCGACAAGACCATGCGGACGTTTGTGTCGCAGTATGCGGGTAAGTCGGTAACCGTGGACGACCTCCGAAAAGTGGCCGAGCAGGCGTCGGGACAGCAGCTGGCCTGGTTCTTCACCCAGTGGCTGGACTCGACCGGCGCTCCCGAGTTCAAAAACAAGTACACCGTGTATCGCACGCAAAAGGGCTTCCGCGTGGTTGGCGAAATTTCGCAGGACATGGATCTGTTTCGCATGCCGATAGAGTTGCGCGTCGATACCGACGGCAAGACTGAAACCAAGCGGGTGGAAGTTGAGGGTACGAATTCGGCTTATGCGATCGAGACCTTCGGCAAGCCGCGCCGGATTAGCATCGATCCGAACAATGATGTGCTGCAGAATTCCACCGACTTGCAGGTACGCACGTCGATCATGCGCGGCCAACAGGATACAGAGCAGGGCGACTTGACCGAGGCCTTGAAGGAATACCAGAAGGCGCTCGATATCAACCGGAACAGCTCGCTGGCGCACTACCGGATTGCGGAAGTGTTCTTTCTTCAGCACAATTATCAGTCGGCGGCCAACGCTTACCGCGAATCGCTCAACGGCGATGGCGAGCCGCGCTGGACCGAGGTATGGAGCCATATCCAGCTAGGGATGATTTTCGATCTGACCGGACAGCGCGAGCGCGCCACCAACGAATACCGCCAGGCACTGCAAACCAACGACAATACACAGAACGCCCTGGACACAGCACGGAAGTATTTACAAAGTCCCTACCAGCCGCAGAGCAGCGACAAGCCAGGCTTATAGTAGGTTTTTTCCAATTTACTTGCAGTGAGGCTTTTGTTTCCAATTTAAGAGTGTCATCCCGAGCGCAGCCGAGGAATCTGCGGTTCATCGAGCCGCAACGAAACACGCAGATTCAGCCAAGAGATTCATGAAGCGATTGGCGCGAGAGAAGGTACCGCCTACGTCACGGCTGGCCGATCACATACTCGTGGCGGACCGCAGATCCCTCCGCTCGGGCTGAAGCCCTGGGTAAAGATTATTGAGTCGTGGAGCTCTCCGCGCCCAAAATTCATTGAATCTCGAGACATCGTAGGGCAACCCCAGTGGGCGCAGGTTCATCACGACACTAGTGTGGAGTCCAAAAAATCGAACCACTTTTTCTTTCTGGCCACGATAAAAATCGAATCGAAACCCTCAACCGGCTGCCATCACGGCATCGAGCCCAAGTCTAGCCAGCAGAGGGGTCATGGGAACCACAAGCACGGACTGAGGCCCTCGCATACAGCGATGGACCGGTGGTGGTGGATGCGGTTGTCGATCGCTTTGCATTGTCGCTGCCATCGCACGTGCCCTTGCACACGGCGACGGGTTACACGCTGAGCATGGCCAAGCAGGTGCTGTCCGGCCACATGGACACGGTCATCAAGACCATCGAGCGAAATGTGCACTTAGTTTAGGTTCGGACAGAGGCACATCGGATTGGCGCTGCGGGAGACGAAGGCTGCTTCATGAGAAGCGAACAACATTGAACATAGAGGAGGTGCGTCCATGCCATTCGTAGAAGTATTCACCCGAGAAGAACTGTCAGACGCGGCGCGCGCCAAGCTTGCCGAAACTCTATTGGTTACGATGATGAACCTCGAAATCGGCCACCCAACCGATCATGCACGGGCGATCGGTTGGGTATGGTTCCACACTCTACCTGGAACCGCATGGGGCCGTAGGCGGTCGGTTTGATGACACCTACATCAAGGGTAGAAAGATGGGATACGCTCGAATCATTGCTCCCGAGGGCATCCTGAACCGTGAACTCAAGTCGAAGGCGCTGGCCGAAGTCACGAAGAATCTGCGTGTCGCGATGGGTGCCGAAGATGACGATGACAGCTCTGGAATCTTTGCAATCTACGAGGAGGTTCCTGCTGGGCACTGGGCTAACGGGGGCAAGATTCTGCCTCTCAGCGAACTGCTCAAGGAGATGGGCGGCGAGGTGTCAGAGGAGAGGAAACGCGAGATGAAAGCACTGCTTGACGGTCGAGCTGCATAGAAAGAGCACTTTGGCATTCCGGAGTGACCAGTGATGTTATCGATTCGATTTTGCGAATTGGACCCATGAGGACTATCCAGAACATTCTGTTCCCTGTGGACTTCTCGCCCTCCGGTAGTGCTATAGCCGCCATCGTGAAGAGGGGGCGTGTGGATTATGCCCGAGATCGAACGCTACGAGATTCTCGTTATTGGCAGTGGAGAGTCCGGAAAGCAACTGACCTGGACCCTGGCGCAAGCTGGCCACCGTACGGCGGTGGTGGAGCGTAAGTACATCGGCGGATCGTGTCCGAACATTGCCTGCTTACCCAGCAAGAACGTGATTCGCAGCGCCAAGGCCAACTGGTTCGCCCGGCATGGCGCGGAATACGGGATTCAAACAGGACCCGTGTCGACGGACATGAGAGGCGTCCTCGCCCGCAAGCGGAAGATGGTGGAAGGCCAGGTTCAGTTTCATGTCGATCGCTTCAAAGCTACCGGAGCGGAATTAATCAGGGGGGTAGCCCAGTTTGTGGCTCCGAAGACGGTTGAGGTGCAACTGAACGAGGGTGGCCGACGGACGATGACAGGCGACCGGGTCTTTCTCGACCTGGGATCGCGCGCCGTAATTCCGGATATTCATGGCCTTACTGCTGCGAAACCCATGACTCACGTGGATGCTCTCGATCTCGACCGCTTGCCGGGACACGTGATCGTTCTCGGTGGAGGATACGTCGGTCTTGAACTGGCGCAGGCCCTGAGCCGCTTCGGGTCAGAGGTGACGATGATCGAGCGTAGCCGGCAGGTAGCCGCAGCGGAAGATCCCGACGTTGGCCAGGCGGTTTTGGAGAGTTTCCAAAACGAAGGAATCGAAGTGCTGCTCGAGACCCGAGTGCGCGAAGTGGAGGGCCTCTCTGGGCAGAAGGTTCGAGTCCGTGCCGAATACAGCCACGGCGACCTGACCATCGAGGGAACCGATCTGCTGGTCGCTACCGGGCGAACGCCGAACACGCAGGGGATCGGGCTGGAAACGGCAGGAGTCGAACTGGACGGGCGCGGCTACATCAAGGTGAACGAGCGCTTGGAAACTACCGCGGCGGGCGTTTGGGCCATGGGCGATTGCGCCGGGAGCCCGCAGTTCACGCACGTCGCCTATGACGATTTCCGCGTGGTCCGCGACAACCTGAACGGGGGCAATCGCACGACCCGAGACCGGCTCATCCCGTTCTGCATGTTCACCGATCCTGAGCTCGCGCGAGTTGGTTTGAACGAATCCGAGGCGAAGAAGCGCGGCATCGCCTATCGTCTGGCCAAGATACCCATGGCGGACGTTCTGCGAGCTGTTGCGCTTGTCGAAACTCGTGGTTTTGTGAAGATGCTGATCGACGCACATAGCGACCGTATCCTGGGAATTACCGCGTTTGGTGTTGAAGCGAGTGAGATGGTCGCGGCGGTTCAGACGGCAATGTTGGGTGGGTTGCCGTATACGGTGCTGCGCGATGCGATTTTCACGCATCCCACTGTCGCGGAGGGGTTGGTCTTCTTGCTGGCGAGCGTTCCCTCCAAAGCTATGCAATACGCGCGGGTCTCTTAGAGCTGGCACTGAAGCGCTACGATCTCGTTTTTCGTACCTCATGCATGAAAATTCGATGTATTGGACTGTAAAGGAGACCTACCATGCCGCTCGCTCGAATCGATCTTGCAGAGGGTAGGACTGCCGACTACCGCAAGACCATCGGAGAGGTGGTCTATGACGCGCAGGTTGGAGTCTTGAAGGCCCCGAAGAATGATCGCTTCCAGGTCATCACGGAGCATCCAGTCCAAAATTTCATCTTTGATCCCAGCCACTTGGACATTCAGAAATCGAAAGATTGTGTGTTTATCCAGGATCGGCGCCCTGCACCCACCCGGATCGCCAGGCACTTCCTGGTGTACTCGTCAATCAGGGTCAAGAGCCGCAGCGTCCTGCGATCGTGCGTGCCGGCGCGCACAAAATCGTAGCTCCAGACGTGATTCTCATGCTCCGGTCGTAGCCTTACACAGCTGCCATCGTTCAGCCACAGCCGCCCTCGCGGCCGCTGTTTCTGTGGTACTTTGAGGCCTTCCCGGCGCCAGAAGTCTATGGCAAGCGACGTTTGTCAGCCCAGAATCCACAATCCGAGACAGAAGAAACGTAAGACCAGGGAAGTTCGGCTGATATACCCGCGCCTAGACTCGCGTGTTACTGGGTTGTCTTCACGCCGCTCTGTGGCGTTCATGTGATCGCGGCGAGGGAAAGCGATTGAGTCCGTGATTTGCCTGCGTCGCTATCGCGACGCAGGACTTCGGCGCGCGACGAGTAACAACAGTGGAACTCAATCACTAATTGATCGGACCGGTGATGCTGGTGTTGGTTTGTCGCCGATGCGCGGTTTGCATGGAATGGAAAAGAACTTGCACCGGGCCGCCAATGTGTCGCTTCCAGAATGCGCGGTGAAAACTGACTGCTCGTTGACCGTTGCGAACCGCTAGCCAGCTCGGCAAGAGTGCGGTCTTCGGCCGGAAATGTCTCGGGGAATCGTTGACGGCGTTTTCAACATCTTACGGGTTGGAGGCTCAGGGGCACGGGAGGTTCAAGAACATGAGCATTATCGGACAAGCCGTAGGATCCTCAGGGCCTCGATCGGACAAGCAGATTTTGGTTCCCCTCCTGTCGCTGGCTCTCCTGTTCGCAACTTGGCCTCAGAGCCTGTCGGCCTACCAAGACACGCAAGCCCCGGTGCAGCAACCCCAACAGGAGCAGGGAGCGCCATACGCGCAACAGACCCCGGAGGAGTTGCAGCGGCTGGTAGCGCCGATTGCGCTCTATCCGGATTCGCTGGTGGCGCAGATCCTGGCGGCGTCCACCTTTCCCGAAGAAGTCGTCGAGGCCGACAGATGGTTGCAGGCCCACCCGGATTTGAAGGGTGAGGCTCTAGCGCAAGCTGTGGATCAGCAACCCTGGGACCCCAGCGTGAAGGCGCTCACCGCATTTCCGTCCGTCCTTGGAAATATGGACAAGAACCTCTCCTGGACGTCATCTCTAGGGGACGCCTACTACAACCAGCAGCAGGATGTGATGAATGCCATACAAGTAATGCGTCAGAAGGCGCAAGAAGCTGGCAATCTCAAGACCACACCGCAGCAGACTGTAACGAACCAAGGCTCGACCATCATTATTCAGCCGGCCAGTCCCGATGTGGTTTACGTTCCTGCGTATAACCCCTGGGTAGTTTACGGATACCCCATCGCTCCATGGCCCTTCTGGTACCCATATCCTGGAATTTGGTTTGGCGGACCATATCTGTCGTTCGGAATCGGCTTCGGAATCGGTTGGTTCGGCGGTTTTGGATGGGGGTGGCCGCATTGGGGATTCGATTGGCATCACGGATATCCCCTTTACCACGGCGGGCGATACTACTCCATGAGCAGAACGTTTTATAACCGGAACAATTACTACCGGGCCGGCGGCGAACACGGCGTAGCCAGGAACGTGCAGCGCGGAATGGCCGGCAACCGCGGCTATGGCGGGGTTTTCAACCATCCCGGCGCAAGGCCCATGCCTTTCAACGGAGACGACCGAGCGGCTCGAGGATACGCTGAACCCCGCGGTCAGAGCGGCACCCGCTCCGGCGCGTTTAGCCCGTACAACCATGGCGGAGACGCAAGGAGCTTTTCGTCAAGCGGTAGAGGGAGCTTCGGCGGAGGATTTCACGGCGGGGGAGGCGGATTCCACGGCGGCGGTGGTCGCAGGTAACCGTCGTCGCGTTATGTCGCCGGTGATTTAAGAACTGGAAATGGAGAGAAGTTGTATGCGCCGAACCATGCTGAACATCGAGAAATTTCATGGGCCCAATCTTGCTGCCTTGGCTGCGGTCGCTGTCCTTCTGATGGTCTGCTTTCCCACGAGTTCCCTGGCCCAACAACGCAGCCAGAAAACGTTTTCATCGCCGGAAGAAGCCAGCCATGCGCTTTTCACGGCGATGCAGAGCAATGACGAGAGAGCGCTGCTGGAGATTCTCGGACCAGACGGAAAGCGAATCGTTTCCTCAGGAGACGAAACCGCGGACGCGGAAGGTCGTGCGAATTTCGTGCAGAAATATCAGCAGTGCCACCGCCTGGTAAGGGAACCGGATGGCACCACAACCTTGTATATCGGGGCGGAGAATTGGCCCACGCCCATACCGTTGCTGAACAAGGGTAACTCGTGGTATTTCGACACTGCGGCGGGCGAGAAAGAAATCCTGTTCAGGCGCATTGGCCGCAACGAAATGTCGGCCATTCGCGTTTGTCAGCACCTGGTGGCGGCGCAGAAGGAATATTACGCCTCACACAATGAGTACGCCCAGAGAATCTTCAGCGATGAAGGCCAGCACAACGGCCTTTATTGGAAAGCCGCCGGGGGCGAACCCGAGAGCCCCATTGGACCGCTGGTGGCAGCAGCCGCCTACGAAGGCTATCCCGAACACCAAAATGGCGTTCCCACTCCTTACCGTGGTTACTATTACCACATCCTCACGCGCCAGGGGAAATACGGCCCCGGCGGCGCGAAAAGTTACATTGTCGACGGCAAAATGACCGACGGTTTCGCTTTCCTGGCCTATCCGGCGGAGTACCGGTCGTCCGGCGTCATGACCTTCATCGTTGGCCAGGATGGAGTGGTGTATCAGAAAGACCTCGGCAAGAAAACCCAGGCTCTGGCCAAAGCCGTGAAGGAATATAACCCCGATACCACTTGGCAAAAGCTTGAAGAGCAGCAGGAGGAGACTGCTGGCGAGCCGAAAACCAGATAGAATTGTGAGGGCTTCGCTCCTCACTTCAATATCGTCCGCATAAAATTCGTCGAAAATGTCGTTACGCTCACAGAGCTAATCGAAAAGTGATGACAATGCGGGAGCTTGCGCCGGATACTGGAAGGCTCCAGGCCGCGCGACTCCATGGCTTTGCGCCAAGCGATGACATGCGCGCCCTGACCGTGCACAGCTGCGTGAGCTGATGGAGCCCGATGAATCCGGGGAATTCGGCGACGTCAACCTTGTAGGCGCGCCGCGTTTTCGGGTTGGTGATGTTGACGATCCACTCGATTTCAGGCGGCGCGCCGGCCAGCTTACTGTACTGCGCAGTAGTTAATGCCTCCTTACTAATAGGAACTAAATCGCTCACTGCCCTGCGCGAGTTGTTTAAACGCGATAATATATTTTATCGAGTTAAAGTCCAATCCGCGTGTCGACACCAGAAATGCGGCTATTGAATCACAGGCAACAGTCCGCGTCCGGCTTCAGGATCGCAGCTTGAAGTCTCACGCGCAGATCACTGGTCACAAGTCTCGGCTTCAGCTCGATCTGTTGCACTTGATTGTCTACGTTCGTTAAGTTCCAGCGCGCCCCACGGTCGAATGTATCGTCGCTGCTGGCGACGGTGGCGAAGTTCGACAAGTCGGCTGGATTTTCCGGTCGCCCCGCAACGTCCTCTACCATTGGCTGCGCCCGGATGGCGATATCAAATCGCTCCTCAATCAGACTTACGGTCCGGTCCGTTGCCTCGACGAAGACAGAGACTTTGGGATACGCCGTCATATAGCTGGGGAGTAGTAAGAAGAATTAGGTCATCTCGACGGACTTCATTTATCGTAGTGAAGACGGGAGCGGTTAAGGCACACTGGAAACACCTAGTTTTCACCACCTTTCGCCTCCCAGTTATCAACGACTTAGAAGATCCGTAGAATCAACTTTTCTGGTACGCGAGTCCCAAACCCCAGCATTTGGCGAAGGAGCACCCTCATGTCAAAGAATCGCAATTGCCGGATGAACCGATGGAGGTTGCAGCCAACTCGAGAACTCATCTAACCGGCGGCCCCAATGCTAACTTTAGGTCGCTAAGTGATTGGACCGGGGGAATCTGGCGGAGGGAAGTGAATTCGAACTCCTGATGCACTTTTGTAGATTTGACTGAGGCAAAAAGGGGGCGACGTCGATTCACTCAACGCGCCTTTGCCCCGCTCGGTACCGAAGTCCGATACTTCGTTCCAGTGGCCTGCAAGCGGTGCTCCCCCGTCCGCGCGACAAACTCGAAAGCGGAGATAAGCTTTGGAATCCCTGCCGGCAGAAGTGGCTGCTTATCAATGGTACCCCATCATTGTCGCTTAGGCGACGAATGGCCATCTTGAAACAGCAGATAGCCTCTCGACGACCGGCGTTGGTACAGCATCGCGCATACCACGCGAATGCAGGAGATTCGACACTATGGCCAGCCTGGCGCGCAGGCGTTTCCATGCGACCAAGGCAGTGGCTACATCTGGCGCATTTACAGTTTTGCACGGTTCGAACAGAGAGACAGTGGAGTCTACGTTGAACTGGAGGTGATTGTCCTGAGCCGGGACATCCCAGTTGCTGTTCGCTGGGTGGTCAATCCCATTGTGCGCAGAGTTTCGAAGAATGCCATGATGATATCTTTGCGTCAGATGGAGGAGGCAGTCGATTCAACCGCAGGAGACTCGAACCGGATAGCGGGACAGTCACACTAGCCGTGAGTACCAGCCACTGATTACTATTGTGGCAGAGAGTCTGATTCGGCCGTAGATTCTCTTCATTTGGAAGCAACGTCAGAATCGTCTGGTTCTGTACCTAGTTCTAGCGTGACCTTTATGTTCTTTGTGCAATATGAAAAACGGGCCGACCTACCGTACTTGTTCTGGCCTGACTTTTATGGCCTTTCTGCAATACGAAAACGGCCGACCTAGCGTAGGGAGGTAGGGAGGCATACCGACAATATTCTGCAAATGAGATTTGCGCAGTGACACGCGGACCGGCAAGGGCGAAATTATGTCGATGAAGAATCCGACAGCGTTGCGATCATCGCGTGCTATTCAGCCGCCACTGTTGGTGCCGTCGCGCGCCCCTCGGCTTGCAAAGTCCGGCCTGTTTCGCGTGTTTCACGGACAAGGTAGCAGAATTTTTCTGCAGTTGAGACTTGCTGGCGGAGGGAAGTGGATTTGAACTTTCGGTACCCTTTTAGAGGTGGACTTGGCAAAGCTAATCAAGCTGTAAAGCCGACTTGGTCGGAGCCGTTTTTCTCAATGTCGCCGGTTTGGCCTTCCCGGATGTTCCCTTCTAACTCCGGCAACAGTTGTTGCTGAAGGGCGAGGGTCTCCAAAGTGAGGTCTCCGCGGGACTGAATGGCGGAAATGACCCGGGCAAAAAGAGATCGAAGGCTCACGAACATGAGAATCTTAGCGGAAGCTCCAAAGACCGCGGGATCAGCGAAAGGATTTATTCTGTGGACCTGCAAGGTTTTGGCGAATGACAACGGCGGCACCCAACCGCCAAATCATCATGTGCTCGTTCATCCGTGCATGGTCGCTGGCGAGCGCCATCCTCGAACCGTGCGGCGCATTTGAATGGGTCGCGCTTTTCTATCTAGGACTCAGCGGAGCCCTGATGCTCATTTTCCACAAGAATCTGGCGCACTCTGCATTGCATATCACCGCACACTTCGGAGTCTTTGCCGCAATTCTTGCCCTCGTGAATGTCGCGGATCGCGTCAGCCGCGGCGAACGCTCGGGCTCTCAACTTGCCCGGACTCTTACCTGGGTGCGCGATTGGTACCCGCAGGCTCTCTTTCTTTTCTGCTTCGAAGAACTGCAAGTTCTGGTTCACCTGACTGATCAGGAGTGGCGGGATTCCGTCCTCATTGCATTCGACCGCCGGCTTACGGGCGTTTATCCGGCAGTGTGGCTCTCACAGTTCTCCAGCATCTGGGTCAACGAGGCGATGCAAGTCGCCTACATGAGCTACTATCTGTATCTCACGATTCTCGGAGCCTCGATTTATCGCCGCCGTCCGGTCTGCTCTGCTGTCCCACCCGATCCGTCTGGAATTGTCGGGTTGCGCGCGTTCTGGACGGTGATGACCGCTTCGATCATCGGCTACTCGATCGGCTATATGATTTCGATTTTCTTTCCTGTTGAAGCGCCGTTCTTTGCCATGCGCTCATTCGATTTACCTCCGCTTGTGGGCGGCCCCGCCACCGGCTTGATCGATTTTATTGAAAGCTGGGGACGGGTGCGCGGCGGCGCGTTTCCTTCCGGCCATGTTTTGGGATCGTTCGTAGCACTGCTCGGTGCTTGGCGCTACCGCCGCTACTTGTTCTGGGTGTTCCTCCCGTTCTTCATCGCGATGTGCGTGTCTACAATTTACGGTCGCTACCACTACATTGCCGACGTGTTCGCGGGGATTCTTGTCGGCACGGTAGGTTTCATGCTCGCCGAGCGGTTGATGGCCGTGCCCGGAGCGAATCCCGCCGAGCGATCTGGAGCCATCATCTCCTAACTGGAAAACCTGAAAACCGCTGTACGGGAAACCATACCGGGGGTTCGAATCCCTCTCCCTCCGCCAGTGCTTCATAACGAAGGTTAGCCAGACATTCAGCTATTCCAAGACACTCTCCTCTCAGGCTAGGTTTGAGCCCTACAGTCAAGTCGGCTATCGCCTTATGTTCGAATTGTGATCGCGAAGCGTTCGCCTTCTGCGGTCCTTGAAAGCGGACTACGACTGATGGCAGCAGAGAAAATCGGCCAAATAGGAGCGCAATGGTCCAGTGTTCACTTTTCTCTGGTCCGCTTTGTTTGCACGGACGCGCGAAAATGCGGACATTTTCGAGGATTCTGGGCACAAGGACTAAGCACGACCGGCAGTTTTCGGGGAGTCTTGGGAAAGATCAAGTCATCGTAGGCAATGTCCCGCCGCTTCAGTGTCTTCTTGTAGAGAAATCGCAGCGCCGACATGCGTCCTTCGACCGTGCCGGAGGCAAGCTTCTTATCGCGGAGTCAGTAGGTTTCAAAATGACGGATCTCGTTGCCGCCCAAGCGTTCCGGCGATTTTCCGAAGTAATCCGCGAACTGTTTGATTGCGAGGATGTAGCCACGAGTCGTGGCTGGCGAGTAGTTACGGCGCTGGAGTTCGTCCAGCACACGTTGGCGAAGTGAGGTCACAGAAATCTCCTTTCTTGTGACCCACTCTATGTCACCTACTGCAGCTGACTGCGCGCGGCTCATGGTCTACCCGCGAGCCAACGTGCCCAGCGGCAATACCCGTGTCCGCGTACGTCTGCCGGTAGATTTTGGAAATCAAGACGAATGTCAAGCGGCCCTTCGCCGACTTAATGAAACGCGATCATTGCCAGATGGATCCCATGCTGTAGTAGCCGTTCCAAACGCCCTGCGTGCGCTGCCGAAGTTGGCTAAAGACCGGCATGTGAAGATTACTCCCGTGAAGTTCTTAACATTAGAGTCCGCAGGATCTGAGTTTTGATTTTCCTGGAGGTGAACCGAAAGGAGCGGGCGCGGGGGGCACGCTTGGCGGAAGGCGTGACAAAGACATTGCGACCGTCTGGGGCTCTCAAGTAACATCTTGCCCAGCAGGCCGCCAAGTTTTCCTTACCGAGCCCCTTACCCTGCCCGAGCCCCGGACCCTCGGGTTTGGAGCGACATGTGACGTCAAGTAACCCGTCGGGCGCGCAGCCTGCGTTAGCAACGCCCCCCAAACTGGAGATGGCCTATGTGCTGTTCATGGACATCGTGGCCTACTCGCTGTTGCCCACCGACGAGCAGCCCGGAATTCTGGCCGAACTACAGGACACGGTACGAAGCAACCCGGAACTCACCTGCGCTCATGCCGAAGAGAATCTGATTGCGCTGCCTACGGGAGATGGCATGGCGCTTGTCTTCTTCGGCTGCCCTGACTCTCCTGTGACCTGCGCGCTGGAGTTGGCGCGTGCCCTCCGCGATCATCCGAAAATCAAGTTGCGCATGGGTATCCACGCCGGGCCGGTGTATCGCGTGGCCGACATTAACGCCAACCGCAACGTCGCCGGTGGCGGCATCAACATGGCGCAGCGGGTGATGGACTGCGGCGACGCGGGTCATATCCTCATTTCGAACGTGGAGGCCGATGTGATCGCCGAGCTCACCGCCTCGAAGAACTTGATGCGGCAAGACCTGGGCGAGGTCGAGGTCAATCATGGCGTCCAAATACACATCTACAACCTGTACACGAAGGAAGTTGGAAATCCGCAGTTGCCACGCAAGCTGCAGACTTGGGTACAGGCGCATACCCGTCTACTGACCCGGGCCAAGCAGTGGGAGCAGGAGAAGAAAGATACCAGTTTCCTGCTTCGCGGCAAAGATCTGCGCGAGGCCGAGCAGTGGTTAGCCGAGAGCGCCGAAAAAGAGCCCAAGCCGACTACGCTCCAGTCGCAGTACATCCTGGCCAGCCGCCAATCCGCGACCAAGGCGCAGGGGATCGTCGCTGGGGCGGTAGCGGTTGCGTTTCTCCTGGCCTTGGGCCTGGCCATATACGCCTTCTCGCAAAAGAACGTTGCTCAACGAAATGCCCGGGAATCCAAGGTCAGAGAGCTGGCCGCGATTGCAAACGAGAGCCTGACCGGGGATCCGGAGCGCAGTATCCTTCTGGCCGAACGAGCGGTTATTGCCTCCGGGCAACCTCCTGTGCCCGTAGCGGAAGCCGCGCTGCACCAGGCCATCTTGTCGTCCCAAGTCCGTATAACGTTACGCGGTCACGCCGGCAGTGTCTCCGCGGTAGCCTTTAGCCCGGATGGCACGCGCCTGGCCACCGCCAATGCGGACAAAACGGTCAAGGTGTGGGACATGGTCAGCAGACAGCCTTTGCTAGTCCTGCGCGGCCACACGGACGCTGTATCCGCAGTGGCCTTCAGCCCCGATGGCCAGCGCCTGGCCAGCGCCAGTGATGACCACACGGCCAAGGTGTGGGACGCGGCCAGCGGACAGGTGCTGTTGACCTTGCGTGGCCACACGGACGCTGTAACCGCAGTGACCTTCAGCCCCGACGGCCAGCGCCTGGCCACTGGCAGTTTGGACGACACGGCCAAGGTGTGGGACGCGGTCAGCGGACAGGCTTTGCTGACTCTGCGCGGCCACACCAATGCTGTTTCCGCAGTGGCCTTCAGCCCCGATGGCCAGCGCCTGGTCACCGCCAGCTTGGACGGCACGGCCAAGCTGTGGGACGCGGTCAGCGGACAGGTGCTGCTGACCTTGCGCGGCCATACGGACGCTGTAACCGGTGCGGCCTTCAGTTCCGATGGCCAGCGCCTGGCCACCGCCAGTTTGGACGGCACCGCCAAGGTGTGGGACGCGGTCAGCGGAAGGATGGTGCTGACGCTGCGCGGCCATACGGACGCTGTGTCCGGTGTGGCCTTTAGTCCCGATGGCAAACGCGTGGCCACCGCCAGCTGGGACGGCACGGCCAAGCTGTGGGACGCGGTCAGCGGGCAGCAGTTGCTGACCTTGCGCGGCCACACGGACGCCGTATCCGGTGTGGCTTTCAGGCCCGATGACGAGCGCTTGGCCACTGCCAGCTGGGACGGCACGGCCAAGGTATGGGCTGTCACCGGGCAGGAGTTGCTGACCTTACGCGGCCACACGGACGCCGTATCCGGCGTGGCCTTCAGCCCCGATGACAAGCGCCTGGCCACCGCCAGTTTGGACAAAACGGTCAAGCTGTGGGACGTGGTCAACGGGCAGGTTTTGCTGACCTTGCGCGGCCACACGGACGCTGTTTCTGGTGTAGCCTTCAGCCCCGATGGCCAGCGCCTGGCTACTGCCAGCTGGGACAAAACGGTCAAGCTGTGGGACGCGCTCAACGGGCAGGTCTTGCTAACCTTGCGCGGCCACACGGACGCCGTTACCGGTGTGGCATTCAGCCCCGATGGCAAGCGCCTGGCTACTGCCAGTTTGGACGGCACGGCCAAGGTGTGGGATGCGGTCAGCGGGCAGGTTTTGCTGACCTTGCGTGGTCACACGGATGGCGTTACCGCAGTGGCCTTCAGCCCCGATGGCCAGCGCCTGGCCACTGCCAGTTTGGACGACACGGCCAAGGTGTGGGACGCGGTCAGCGGACAGTCTTTGTTGACTCTGCGTGGCCACTCAGGCGCTGTGACCGCAGTGGCCTTCAGCCCCGATGGCCAGCGCCTGGCCACCGCCAGTTTGGACCACACGGCCAAGGTGTGGGACGCGGTCAGCGGACAGGCTTTGCTGTCAATAAACCCCCGCACGGGCGCTGTTTTCAGTGTGGCCTTCAGCCCCGATGGCCAGCGCCTGGCCACTGCCACTGCGGACCACACAGTTAAGCTGTGGGACGCATTCCGCTCGGGACCGCCGTTGGTGATGCTGAAGGCCCCTGGCGGCCTTACTGTCAACCCGGTGGCCGTCAGCCCAAATAACCAGCGCCTGGCCGCCGCCGCTGCCGAGAAAGCAGCCAAGTTGTGGGACGCGCTCAGCGGGCAGGAGTTGCTAATCTTGCGCAGCCGTGCAGGATCTGTTTCCCCTATGGCCTTCAGCCCGGATGGCAAGCGCCTGGCAGCGGCTAGTGGGGACGGAACCGTTCAGATTTACGTGTTAGACATTCGCCAGTTGCTCGACTTAGCCGACAGCCGAGTTACTCGCCACTTCACGGCCGGTGAGTGCAAACTCTATTTCCAGTCCGAGACTTGTCCGACGCTTCCTTGATGGAGGCGAACGACCCATGGTGGAAATCTGGTTCGTGAGCAAAGATCGACTTGGTGCCCACAGGAAGACGTGAAGTAGCCAGTTCGCAGCATTGAGACCACCTGTGCATACACCCGCCATAGTCAGCGCATCGGTGAAGACATCGAGTGCGACCGCCAGCCGTCCCCGCGGCATGCCCATCATGAACTCGTACTGATCCGGTTCTTCCCGCTTTTCGTCCAGAATGCCCATCCCTCAATTGTGCTGTTGGGCCGGGACGTGAATAATGGAACGGCAAGTGAAGCCTGATGAGGAGAGTGTAATGCCGAAGAGCCGTTTGTGGATGTTGACCCTGATCGCGATTGCCGCGCTAACCACCGTTCTGATCGCGCAGGATAAAAAGCCGCCGCTAAGCCCACCGGGGCAAGCCACCGTAAAGTTTGCCGACGGGCACACGGTCACTATTGATTACAGCCGCCCTTCCATGCGTGGCCGCAAAATCTTCGGCGGCCTGGTTCCTTATGAACAGGTTTGGCGTACCGGGGCCAACGCTGCCACTAGTCTCAAGACTGATGTCGACCTGGACATCGGCGGAACAACCGTTCCCAAAGGCAGCTACACGCTTTATACGCTGCCGGGCATGAATAGCTGGCAATTGATCATCAACAAACAAAATGGACAATGGGGCACCGAGTACAGTCAAGGTCAAGACCTGGCGCGAATTCCTATGAAGGTCACACAGCGTCCCTCGGGTCTCGAGCTGTTCACGATTTCCTTCGACAAGACCGGCGGCGACTCTGCCATTCTCAAGCTGGAATGGGAAAACACCCTGGCCCGCGTGGAGGTGCAGGAAAAGAAGTAGGAGGATTCGCCGGCACGAGGCTACAACCCGGGAAGTTCGTTTCCCCGAGTCTCGACGAAAGATTCTGCAAACTCCTGTCAATTTCTGGAATACCTGCGCTTCAACGACGATTAGCCTCGATTTTGTGTGTCCTGCGGCGTCGTTGAAGCGCAGCATTTCTGCAGCATCGAGGAATGCGCGCTCATAGCGACTCGCCCTGCCGGGAAAGAGGCCCTATGAACAACGGAAACGGAAAGGTCGAGATTCCGCTTCGCGGTATTCCATCCAACAGCAAAGTGTGTGTGATCACGGTGTGTGCAGAAGTCGAAACCATTAACTCGGTGTCGAGTGTTGCGGCCCAGTTGTTTACAAATCCGACTACGGCAACCATGCGCCGCTACCTGCCACAGAATCAGGATTTGAGCATTTTCGAGGAAATGCAGAATGCCGATTTCTGTGTCTGCATCATCGATTTCGATCTCGATCGCGATCTCGCAATCGAGACGGTAACGTCGTTCCAGCAACTGCTCGGCGCGAAAGTAATGTCGATCGCGGTGTCGAGAAAGTCGAGTGCCGGCCTGATCATCGATGCTATGCGAGCGGGCTGCGTGGAATACCTAAACAAACCCGTGGAGAGGGAGCAACTCACGCAGGCGATCATACGGCTGCGACTGCGCTGGACTCCGGTTCATGCTGCTGCACCCACTGGCCAAGTCCTGGCTTTCCTGGGAGCCCGGGGTGGAGCGGGAACAACCACCATTGCCATTCACCTTGCCACCTTCCTGGTGCAGCTCTGCGGCAAGAAAACGCTCATCATCGACCAACAGCGGCAACTGGGACACGTTGCCCTTTACATGGGGCTGCCCACACCCAAGTATCATTTTTATGATTTAGTGAGAAACGTCGAACGGCTGGACGAGGACCTGCTGCGCGGTTTCCTGATGCGTCCGGCCAACGGGGTGGATGTGATCGCCGCGCCCGACGAACTTTTTGCCCTCACCGAGGCGACCTTGGACGAGGTGCATCAGACTCACAAATTCCTGCGCGGAGTCTACGAATATATTCTTATCGACTGTCCGCACGGGCTGGGCAGGCTGAATGTGGCCACCATCGACGACTGCGACAAATTGTTTCTGGTGGCAACACCCGATATCCCGGCACTGCGCGATCTCTCCCGCTATGTTGACCGGCTGTCGCAGTATCACTTCCCTCCCGGAAAGCTGAATATTGCCATCAACCGTTTTCGGTCCAAGGGTGAAGTGAGGCTGGAAGAAATTGAAAAAGCAGTGAGGCAGCCGGTAGCGGTCACCATTCCCAATAGCTCGGTTGAGCTGATTGCGGCCATGAATTCCGGCAAGCCTCTCGGCCCAGGAGGAAATTCAGAGTTTTCCAGGCAGATCAGAAAGTGGGCCACCGGCTTAACCCAATCAGGCAACCCGATGCGGCTGGATGTCCAACCAAAGCCCAAGCGCTCCCTGGCATTTTGGAGTTGAGCGCTCGCAAGGTTGGCCGCGCTTGGCCTGCTCCGTGGTTGTTACATAATGAGCTTCGCCAGCGATGTCGAATCGTCGAACTCCACTCCGAAGGCCTCCCGCAGGCAACGACGCAGGTCGCCTTCCGTGCTCAGCAGAACTTCCTCGCGACTGCCCTCGCGAGTCACGATCAGCCGCATATTGGCCAGCGTGATGCGGCCATCGGAGGTTGCCCGGCTACAGATCCAGCTTTTCGTGAAGTGCGATTCGGGAGAGATTTGGTGGAAGAGGCACGTTCCCTGGTAATCGCTGAGTGGATGGGGAATATCGCGGAAAACGTAGAGCGGAACCTGCCCTTTGTCATCTTCGCGCATCAGCTCCCACTCTTCTTCTCCCTTCGCCAACACTACGTACCGGTGTCCGTTTAACTGGTCGGCGCCGCCGGCATGAAAGACGATAGGGTCAACGAACGAGTCGCCGAAGCCGACATCGACCAGCCACGGCTCTTCCAGTGCGACTTTCAGCAGCATGTGGTCGAACTCAGGACCGAAGCCACCGTCTTCGCGACGCACCCGGGCCGAAAGCATTTCGACACGGAAGCCCATCGCCCTCAGCAGTTCCGCGAACAAGCCATTGAGTTCGTAACAAAAGCCGCCTCGCCTTCTGACCACGATCTTTTGGTAGAGATTGGGCAGTTCCAGCCCGATTGGCGTGCCCAGCGGGATATCGAGATTCTCGAATGGAACGTGGAACAGATGCTGCCGGTGCAAGTTGCCCAGGGTGATGGAAGATGGCTCGCGCGGTCCGTCGTACTGAATCCGGCGCAGATACGCCTCAACATCCATGGTCAAACCGGCAGCTCATCCTGCAGCCAGCCGCCCTCCTGCAATTTCGGTTCGGCGGTCAGGTCGAGCACCAGGTGCTCCAGGATCAGCCGCTTGCTGGGAGGATTGGAGCGCAGAGCCAGATCGGCCCGTGCCACCCGCCGAATAGCGCTGGTCAGCTCGCGCCGCGATTTGTAGCGCCGCGCCTGGCGAATGATGTCTTCCGCGGCAAAGGGCGGAATGCGAAACCCCTGCCACAAAGCTTGCCACAGCGCGCGCGAGTCCCGCACGTTGCGCTCCAGGATCACCAGCATCTGGCGGAAGGTGCGCGCCAGCATATACAGGTGTCCGATCGCAGCCTCATCGCCATCACCGGTGCTCAGGATGGCATCCAGAACGGCCAAGGCACGACCTCGATCGCGGGCGGAGATGGCGTCGGTCAATTCGTAAAACGATCTCTGCTTGGCCGCCAGCACCAGGGTCTCCACGTCGCCCAGAGTGATGCGCTTCTTGTCGCCAACGTAAAGCACCAGCTTCTCCAGCTCGTTGGCGATCATCATCATGTCATTGCCCAACGAATCCACCAACTCACGTGCGGCGTCCGTATCGAGCCTGACATCTTGGGCGCCGGCGGTCTCAATCGCCCATTTCACCGCGTCACCTTCCTCCACCCGCGCGAATTCCAGTACCGGACAGTACTCGCCCAGGGTCTCGCGGATTCGCTCATAACGTTCTTTGTCAGTCAGGTCCATCCGGCGAACATCGGCTGGAATACTGATGTAGTCGGCGATGAAGACCAGCAACGCATCGGGATTGGGATCTTTGAAGTAGTCGCCAATGGCGGCGAATTCGTCATCGTGCTTGCCCCGGCCATACAGGTTCTTGACTCCGCGAATAAAGAAGACCTGGAACGGCGACATCAGCGAGGGCGTGCGGGCCCGATCCAGCACCTGTTGCAAGTCCACCTCAGCCAGATCCATGTCGTACAGGCTGAGCTCGCGAACCTCTGCGGGCACCAGATGCTGCAGGATCGCCTCCCGGCAACGCTGGCGGAAAAACGCCTCGTCTCCGATGAACACGTATCCCGGAGCCAGCTTGCGCGCTTTCATATCGGCTACGAACCTGTCGGAAGCCGCAAAACTGCGCATCTAGTACGCCTCCAGAATGTTGCTGACCAACGCCTTGGAAAAGGTGCCGGCGATCCGTTGTATCGCCGGAGTTGCCTCTTCGAAAAAGCTGGCCGTGTCATTCGACTCCTGGTATTGCTCCCGGTACAAGAAGTTTGGATCGCTCCACAGCACCTTTCCATCCCGGGCGGTAAGCGAAGCCCTCACGTTCAGCACCACGATCGAAGATGTAATGGCGCCGGTGGTGTTGTCGTAGGTCAAGGGCGCACTGAAGACGCTGGTAATCATTCCCGACAGAGTGGCGTCGGCCGTGCCGTCGTTCACGGTCACGATCCGATAGTTGGTTCGGCTGCGCAGTTCTTTGATTACGGCCTCGGTAAAGATTTGTCCGACATTGTAGGCTTGCGTCATATTCGAAAATGCCGGCACGTAGACAGTGTGCAGGTCGGACGGCAGGCGTACCGCCGTACCTGCGGTGTGATAGCCACATGCCGTCGTCAGCAGCAACAGTGCGGCACCCCAGGTTAAGAAAACGCGACGGCAAACCGAATGATCGCTCACTGTACGGTCCCCCGCGGCCGGGAAGCGATCATGTTTTCGGCACACTCGACTGCGGCCAGAGCGGCGATTCGCAAATTGTCCGACGCCGCCCACAGCCAGAAGCCTTGGGGATTTTGCGCATCGGCACGGACAAATACCTGGACCTGTTCCTGTCCCGCGGCATTCACGTTGCTCGGCGATTCTTCTGCACTCTGGAGCACATCCACATGCTCTCCCGAGATGGCAGCGGTCAGCTCCTCAACTTGCCCCGGATTGTCCAGCTCAAGATATAGCGAGAAGGCATGACCATGGAAGATGGGGGCCTGCAAGAGCATCAGCGAAGGCACGGCTACCTTACCTTGGACAAGGCTCTGAAAGTGGCGTTGGATACGGCTTTCGACGCTAGCCAGAGATGGCAATGACTTCTCGCCATAGCGGTCGAGCAGATTAAACGCTACCTGGGCGTCGAACACTCCCTTGGGAAGCTGCTGGAAGGAGAGCAGATTTACCGTCTGCTCGTGCAATTCGTCCATGCCGCGCCGGCCATGTTCCGACGCAGGCTCGAACACGGTGGCCGCTGCGCGCGCGATCTTGCCCACCTTCTGCGCTCGCAATAGCAACAGGGCAAGCACAATCGCAGCCGGATTGGCGATGGTGACGGGAGCTTCGATGAAATCGAGTTTGGGGGCGGCGCCCAGTTCGCGCTCGATCCACGGCGCCCGCAGCAAAACTCCTGGCTGGCCGTCCAGGCCATAGGAAAGATCGATGATGTCGCTGCCCGCCTTGCGCACCATCTGCCAGATATTGCGGGTGAAGTTTTCGTCCGCGGCGAAAAAAGTGAAGTCCACGTTTTCCAGGTGTTCGGGAATAACGCTCTGAATGAAGGTAGGCTCTTCGCCCACGGCTTCCAATTGGCCTAGCGATTCTTCGTCGTCAAGCAGACGTATGTCTTGCGCCGGAAAGTTGCGATCGCTGAGGACGTCCTTCAGCTCCCGGCCCTTGAGGGTAGCAGCTCCCACGATGGCGACCCGGAACAGGCCGCCCCAATGTCCTCCATCGGCACGGGCTGCGGAGGGATTGTTTGGTTCGTTTTTCATCAGGCGTGTGAGGCCTCATCTTGAGGTGGTGGAGGCGGCATCGGGGGCCGGCGGAATACGAAGGAAAGCCGGGCCAGCACTCCGGAAAGAATGTAAATCAGTGCCAGCGCGAACAGTACATATTGCGAGGAGAACCAGATCAGGGCCATGACCAGGCCGATCACGATCAGCCAACGAAAATTCTGCCGCTGGCGAAAATTAATGCCTTTCAGGCTGAAGAAGCGCCAAGTGCTCACCATCAGAAAAGCGATGGCGAAAACGAACACGCCCCAGCCAATCGAAAGCCACCAAATCTGCAGTGGGTTACCTTCTACTAAATGAACTACCGCTGCGACCGCTCCAGCTCCGGCCGGAATCGGCATTCCCACGAAATACTTACGGCCGGGCCGGCCAGGATTCGAGGGCTGCGGATTTACCTGGATGTTGAACCGGGCTAAACGAGAAGCTCCGGCGAGCAGAAAAACGAAAGTAGCGATCGCTCCCAGCTGAATGACCCGGGAACGCAGATTGGGATCGCCTGCCTGGGGCAACATGCGAAATCCCCACATCCACGCCAGGACGGCAGGGGCAACCCCGAAGGCGATGACATCGGCGAGCGAATCGAGTTCGCCCCCGAAAGCGCTGGCAGTGTTCGTCAGCCGCGCAATACCGCCGTCGAAGAAATCGAGTACGATGGCAACTCCAATTGCCTTGGCCGCCAGATCGAAGTGCCAGGGATCGCTGGACGTGCCCTGAATGGCCTGCGAAATCGCATAATAGCCGGCGGCCATATTTCCGGCCGTGAACATCGAGGGCAGGATGTAAAGCCCCTTCCTGACGCCACGTTGGCGGGTCGAATCGGGATCGGTCTGCACCGGCCGGGGGTTCATCGCACCTCCGCCGCATGGCGCACCAGGGGCGCCACGGAACGAGGCTGCGCGAGAGCCAGCACGCTGGAGCCGCCTTTCACCCGATCGCCAACTCGCACTTTCATTTCGGCATCGGCAGCGAAGATCACATCGGTGCGTGAGCCAAACTTGATCAATCCCACCCGCTCCCCTCGCTCCACCCTATCCCCAACCTTCCTGGTAAAGACAATACGCCGCGCCAGCAGCCCGGCTATTTGCTTGAACACCAGTGTGCCCGCATCGCCCCGCAGGGTCACGACATTTTGCTCGTTCAGTTCGGCAGAAGCTGCGTCCATCGCATTGCCGAATTTTCCTTTTCTGTACTGCACATCTTCGATGACGCCGGTTACCGGCGAGCGATTCACGTGCACATCGAAAACGTTCAAGAAGATGCTGATGCGGGTTCGCGTTTCCCCATTTTCCTGGAAGACGGAAATGTCGGTAATTTTCCCATCCGCCGGAGACACAATGGCCCCCTGGATGGCAGGAATTCTGCGTTCCGGATCACGAAAGAACCAGAGAAAAAAGGCCGCCAGCAGCAAGGGAACGATGGCCAGGATGGGCAGGGTCAGCCAGCCTACCAGCCCGGCAACGATCACAAACGCCAGCCCGTAATAGATGCCGTCGCGAACCATGGGGCTCTCTGATTATAGTGCCTGCCGTGCGCCCGAACCTGGATTAGGCTCTGACTACGCTGTGGGATCAAGAATCGGTATTCCTTCCTGCAGTGCGGCAGAAAGTAGTTCTTGATCAGAACAGACAAAGACCGGAACGTCACCTCCCGATGAATTTCTCAGTGCCAGATATCCAGCCAATTGAGCTGCGTCGTAAGCTCGAAGTGCGTAACGGTCGACTACTGCGGCGGCAATATCGAGCACGAAGTCGGTAACCGGTTGGGTAAGAAACCTGCTTTCAATCTGGCGGCCAAACAACTCCAGCAGTTGGGCTGCGATAACAGGTGGTATTTCCCCGTTCCTTTCGCGTCTTCGAATGGCGGACCGCAATTCAATCTGCGCCAAGGCGAAGATGGCCAATCGGTTATCGGCTATGCGGCTAGCCAAAGCTAACAAGCGCTCTGTTCCCTGCTCGCGAACGTACAGCTTGACAAGCGCGCTTGTCTCCAGATAGTAGAGCGTCAACGATCAGCGCCTCTCGCGAAGAATGGTAGTGGACAAAGGTTCGCCGCGAATCTCTACTGGAGCGAATTCCAAATCGTTGCCGCCACGCTGCCCGAGAGCGGCCGCCACCTCTGGGATGAGCCGATTCAGTCGGATGGTCGTCACCGGGAATTGGGGTGCCTTGGGATTCGGCACTTTGCCAACCAAAACATATCTTTTGTCGATTGCAGACTGAAGGATGTGCTTTTGTTCGACATCGGTGCGCAGGGAAGGGATTAGCTCAGGCGATTCAAGGGGTAAAATCTCATCGCGAAATTTCCTCAGGGGAACAAAATTCCAACCCGGACGAGACTCGGCCCGATCCAGAGCTCTTACTAGTTGAGCCTCTGCGGGGTGCATTTCTGCGGGGTGCATTTCTGCGGGGTGCATTGATGTCTTGCCATCAGAAGCCTGTTCAGATGACTCCCGATCTTGAGCCTGGGAAGCATTCCCAATTCCTCGGAAGGACTGGGAATCCAAGTGCTTATCCTCTTGCGGTATCGATTCGTAGCGAACTACGATTTGCCCGGATTCAGCCGACCAGTTATCTGCTGAAGCATTGCGCTTTTTCTTACGTCCCTTCGCATCCGACAGAGTAACGTGAGGCTGTCTTTGCTGTGGGACTGCATAGCCGACTTTGTCCAGACTGTCTTTCAAACTTAATCCGCTGGACAGATTCTTGGAGATTTCTGACTCCACCTCTTCAATATTCACTTTTCACCTCTAACGAGCTCTAAAATAATGCTCGGCAACCCGAGCTATATTTAATATAACAAGAAATTCGAGGATGTCAAGGGAAATCTACTGGCCTACGATTTCCCGCGCCAGTTCATCCATTCGTTGCTGCACCTGCTGATACTTGTCGCCAGTTGAGGGCCCGGAGAAGCCGGCAAGGATGGCGTGTACGTGGCCCGAGCGGTCAATGAAGATTGATGTAGGAAACGCGCCGAAGTTCACCAACTGCGGCAGCGTCTTCGCGATCTGCCCTTCCGCAGTGGTTCCGGTTAGCAACAACGGATAAGTCAGTCCAAACTTGGCGCGATATATAGCGATTTGCCGCAGATTACGCGCGGTGTCGTCGGTGTATTCGTAGGCCAGACCCACAATCTCCAGACCTTGGTCGTGATATTTGCGGTAGAGCTTTTCCAGCACGGGCGCTTCATCATGGCAATTCGGGCACCAGGTGCCGAAGATATCGATGATTATCGCTTTGCCTTTGAACTCGGGGCTGCTCTGGTCAACCGTCTTGCCGGATTGATCCACTCCACTAAAACGAAAAGCTTCCTGCGGATCTTTGACTTTCGTGAGGCCCTCGGCGAGCGCATTGGGGTCGGCGCTGGCTACGTCTTTGCTGCGCTCCGCCGTGAAGGTCGTGAGGCTTACGAAGCCGCCCATCTGCCCTTTCAGGCTGCCATCCGGCTGAAATTCACCATCCAGCGCCAACACGTGGATACCGTCGAATCGGCTCAGATGAAAATGAGCCTGTCCATTTGCGGCCTGGAACACCGCGCCATGCAACAACCCGGTATCGCCGCTCACGTACTCGATATTCCCGGTTACCGGCACTTTGCCATCCGCGGTGGCCATCGTCTGCTGTTGAAAGCTGACCAGCGTGTTCTTCTCCGCGCCTTCAGCGTCTGCCGGATGCATAATCCAATCACCCGCGAGGGTCGCACCCGTCCACGCTTTGCCCGAGGCCGCCTCATGGTGGGGCACGAGAGTCAGCGGTATGTGAACCATTCCCTTGCCACTCTGCCGGGAATACTCGCCCTCCATGTGCTGCGAAGAAACCATGTGCGCCGTAATAGTGCCGTCGTAGTAGTCGAGATGAAGGGTCAACACTTCGCCGTTCCAGCTTGCGCTGCTGAACGGCTGCCGGTCAGTGGCGTTGATTAATGTCGCGCGAATCGCAGCTCCCCGCTGCTGGAGCTCGATGCCGAAGTTCACCTCGCCTGCTTTGCCCTGAACGGTTCCATCCCAAAGGCCAAGCGGCGGTTGCGATTTCGTCTGGGCCGACACTCCCAATGAGACAGCAACGATTCCCAGGCAGACAACGACGCTGCCTACTCCCAGCCGCAACCAATATCGCAAGACGTACCTCATCAATAGGAAAGGATTTGGCGGATAGAACTCAGGATACAGCAACCGACGGGGCCAAAGTTCAGAGGAAGCACACACAGATGGGGCGAGGCGGCAAAGACTCCAATCTTTTCCGCCGCAGGAAAGCGGTTAACCGTGGCTAAACGACCGGACTATCAGTCCGGAACTTCTGTTCCAGACTTTCCATCTGGTCCTTCAGGCGGAGCTTCAGCTTCTTCAGCCGCACTTCCTCGAGTTTCTCGTCCTCAGAGAGATACTTCTTCTCAATCAAAGAGTCCAGACGCTGCGAATACTGGGTATGTTCCTGCGCCAGGCGACGGAACTCGTCATTGCTTGCCAAAAGCTGATCGCGTACCTGAGTTGCCATTCAGTAGACCTCCAGAGAGATACCACACAAAACGCTAGCACAGGCCCTATCCGGCTTCAAGCGATTTTGTCATGGAACTGCAATAGAAATTCTCAAAAGCAAGCCGTCCTCGAGCGGGTCGCGGTAGTAGCAGGTCCGCCGGCCAATCTCGCTAAACCCAAGTTTTTCATAGAGTTGTCGAGCTGTAACGTTCGACTCCCTCACTTCCAGCTCGACCGAAGTGGCCCCGCCCCGGGCGGCGCGTAGAAGTTCACGAAGCAGTGCACTCGCTACCCCGGTTCGCCGCCAACCACCAGCCACAACCACATTTTCGATTTCCCACTCCGGCCCCGCGCAACGCGCGATGACGAATCCATGAATGCGGCCACAATCTTCCTCGGCAATTGCAACCAGCGCCATGCGGCGTGGAGCTTCCGGCGAGAACAGAGCGTCATATTCTCGCTCCGCCCAATGGGCTGCGGTAGGTGCCTCCTGCTCTAATTTTCGGATGGCGGGAAGGTCGTCGGGGATGGCTTGGCGAATCAGCACGAGATCAAGGCTTGGGCGTGGAAAAGATTTCCGCGTCCGAGCGGCGAATGTAGTTGACGTCAACCGACCCAGGATCAGCGACATCTTCCGCAAGCAACTTGCGAAGCCCAATCCGGCCGATCTGGCCGGCTTGCAAACGAGCGACGAGTTTCACCTTGACCTTCGCGGCTACCAGGATATCGGCGACGCTGCCATCTGGAGTAAGCAGATCACTTTTGATGGCGCACGCTGCGTCCCCAAACTCATCGAGCTTGGCGATGTACTCGCGAACCACGCTGGCCTCCTGAGCCAAAACTCGATACTCGCCAATGTAAACCTCGCCGCGGCCGGCATCGAGGATCGCGGTCGCTGTTTCGCCCGGCTGACCATAAGTGAGAGCTACCGCCTCCAACATGGAAACCGTAGCCAGAGGTTTCTGCAGCACTTCGCAAAGGCCTTTGACCGTCGCCAGCCCCACCCGCAACCCGGTAAAGGAGCCGGGGCCGGAGACCACAACGAATCCGTCCACCGCCGTTTTGTCGAGATGATGATCAGCGAGCGCCTGAGAAATTACCGGCATCAACCGGGCGGAATATGTCCCGCCTTCAAGGTGGGTGAGTTGCAGAACTTCGAAACTGTCGGCCTCCCCGCGGCACAGAGCGACGCTACCCTTTCGGCCCGAGGTGTCGATAGCGATCACGAGCATTACTAGACGCCCTGAGGCGCATCTTCCACCAGTTCCAGCAGCACGCCGCCGGTGCTGGAGGGATGAACGAAGACGTACAGATGTCCTCCGGCTCCAACTTTAATTTCATCGGAGATGAGGCGCGTCCCACTGGCTTTTAGCCGCTCCACTGTGCCCGAAAGATCGTCGACCTGCAGCGCAACGTGGTGTAGACCTTCGCCGCGCTTGTCGAGAAATCTGGCAATTGTGGAATCAGGGGATGTCGGCTCCAGCAACTCGATGCGGCTTTCGCCGAGCGGCACCATTGCCAGCCGCACTTTCTCGGCTTCAACCGTTTCCTCCGGCATGACTTCCAGGCCGAGCTTCTCGTAAAACTTCCTGGCTTCGGCCAGCGACTTCACCGCAATACCGAGATGATCAATCTGGCTCATGATGGTTTCCCCAATTCGTCGACAATCTTCTCCACTAGAGAATACGGGTCGCGCTTATGCTCGGCAACCTCGGTAGCGAATCGTGTCGCCTCGCCCTCACTCAGATAGTAAGACAATATGCGCTGGAACAATGCGTCGCGCAACATTTCGGCAATGCGCTCCCGCCAGTTTTCGATGCGGCGTGCTCTCGCCCGGTCGCCCTGCGCCAGATACTCCCGATACTTCTCGATGGCATCCAGCAGTTCCGTCACGCCCGTTCCGTCGCTAGCCACAGTCTTCACGATCGGCGGCGTCCAGTCGTCGTGGCGAACCGCCAGCGTCTGCATGGCGCGAATCTCGCGCTCCACCCGCTCGGCGCCTTCGCGGTCAGACTTGTTGATCACGAAAATGTCGGCAATCTCCATGATGCCGGCCTTGATGGTCTGCACGTCGTCCCCCATGCCAGGCACCAGCACGACAATCGTGACATCGGCAAGCCTGACGATGTCGACTTCATCCTGGCCAACGCCCACGGTCTCGATCATCACCAGGTCGCGGCCGCTGGCATCGAGAACGGTGGCCACGTCGGCAGTCGTGCTCGCCAGTCCACCCAATGAGCCGCGCGTAGCCATGCTGCGAATGTAGATGCCGGGGTCGGCATGATGAGACTGCATGCGAATGCGATCACCCAGGATCGCGCCGCCGCTGAAGGGGCTGGTGGGATCGACGGCGACGATGCCGATGGTCTTACCTTGCTTGCGATAGGCGTGCGCAACCTGATCGACCAGAGTACTCTTGCCCGCTCCCGGAGAGCCGGTCAGTCCAAGCAGCACGGCGTTCCCGCTATAAGGAAACAAGGCTTTCAGCAACTCGGTCGATTCCGGCGTGTGATCTTCGACGGTGGAAATGGCGCGAGAAAGAGCACGGACCTCTCCCGCACGAATGCGGCGAACCATGTCGGCGATGTGGGAGTTGTTAGCCACGAATAAATTTATGGAGGCGTGACCAAATTTGAAACCGTTGACCGTACCTTCAGAATTGTCATCACGAGGAGGCCTCCAGGCCGAGGAGGGATCTGCTCTTCGCCCACAGTACACAAATGCCGCGAGCGGGAAGCAGGTCCCTCGACTACGTAAGACTGATCGTTTCGCGATCAGCCTCACTCCGCTCGGGATGACAAAACAAAAAAGTTAAAGACTGAGCGGCACGGCTGAAGCCGTGCCCTGACACAAACCGATGAATCGCATTGGTAATAGTCGTCAGCGCAGCGATTTACTAAACTCCCCGATGCAGCTTTCTGGTGCAGTTCCAAAGTATTCAACGGTTCTTAGTCCTTCAGGATCTGCCGTGCGATGACCAGGCGCTGGATTTCGCTGGTGCCTTCGCCGATGGTGCACAGCTTCACGTCGCGATAGAACTTTTCAGCGGGATAGTCTTTGATGAAGCCGTAACCGCCGTGAATTTGCACGCACTCGTTAGCACAACGCACCGCGACTTCGCTGGTGTAGAGCTTCGCCATCGACGACTCCAGCGTGGTCTTCATGCCGGCATCTTTCATAGCAGCGGCGCGATGGGTTAGCAGGCGAGCGGCGTCTATCTCGGTAGCCTGGTCGGCCAGCTTGAATCCGATAGCTTGAAATTCGCTGATCGGTTTGCCGAATTGCTTGCGTTCCTTAGAGTAATTCAGGGCAGCTTCGTAAGCGCCTTGTGCCATGCCCAGCCCAAGTGCGGCAATCGAGATGCGGCCGCCGTCCAGAACCTTCATCGCATCGATGAAGCCTTCGCCTTCGTGGCCCAGCAGATTCTCGAGCGGAATTTCGCAGTCTTCAAAGATCATCTCCGAAGTGTCGCTGGCGCGCAGTCCCAGCTTGTCTTCTTTCTTGCCGGCGCGAAAACCCTGGGTGCCCTTCTCGACCACGAACGCCGAGAGTCCGTGAGTGTGCGCCGTCTTGTCGGTCACGGCAATGACGACCATGACATCGGCATAACGGCCATTGGTAATAAACGTCTTGGTACCGTTCAGCAGCCACTTTTTGCCTTTGCGCACCGCCGTACAGCGTGCGCCGCCGGCATCCGAACCTGATCCTGGTTCCGTCAGTCCCCAGGCGCCGATGAATTCGCCGGTGGCAAGTTTGGGAATGTACTTGCGCTTCTGATCCTCGTTTCCGGCAACGAAGATGTGATTGGCGCCCAGTGAAGTGTGCGCGGCCACAATGATACCGACCGAGCCATCCACGCGAGACAGTTCCTCGATCGCGGTCACGTATTCGACGTAGCCCATGCCGGCGCCGCCGTACTCGGTGGGAAAGATGGTGCCCATCAGGCCAAGCTTGCCTAATTGCTTGATGGTCTCCAGAGGAAACGTACCAGGCTCGTCCCACTTCATCACGTTGGGCGCAATCTCGCGTTCGGCAAATTCGCGCACCATCTTCTTCAGGTGTAACTGTTCATCTGACAGCTGGAAATCCAAACTATTCCTCCGGTTAGTGGAACGCGCTGGCATCCTCAGGGGTGAGGGCTGCTGGTGGCCGTCGCGTATAAGGCGAAACAGGTGGTTATAACACAATCGGCAGAGAGAGTCGAAGCCGAGCACTCACTTAGAATGGCACTTTAAACACATGTCATGCTGAGCGAGTGTTCGCCGGGGTCAGCGAACGCGAGTCGAAGCACCTCTATGGTTGGTCCAAGGTTTGTCGCGGCGATAGCGGTCCTTCGACTGCGCTCCTTGCGGTCGCTCCGCTCAGGATGACAAACCCGAAGGACTTGACCACTTGTTCGGGGCGCAGCGAACCCTTATTGGTTCAATTCGTCCAGATTGCGCTCCCACAGCTTGATACCGCCCAGTAGCCCGTCCTCATTGGAAATCGTGGCGGCGTTATTGGGCAGCTTGATCTTGATCTCGGTAGCATTGCCGCCGCCGATGTAGAGCCGGTCGTAATAGAACAGCTCGTGCAGTTGGGTGATCGCCTCGCGGAGATGCTTGTTCCATTTCTTGCGGCCATACTTATCGAGAGCGCGACGTCCCAGTTCGTCTTCGTAGGTTTTTCCGTTGTGAAAAGGATGATGCGCTAATTCCAGCGAGGGAATCGGCACGCCATCCAGATAAAGCGCCGAACCCATGCCGGTTCCCAGCGTGATCACTAATTCGACGCCGACGCCGGTGACTGCGCCCAAGCCTTGCACGACAGCGTCGTTGGCCACCCGCACCGGTTTGCCCAACTCTTTCCCAAGGGCCTCGGCGAAGGGATATTCGATCCACTTCTTGTTGAGGTTCGCCGCGGTGTAGACGGTTCCCTTCTTGATCACGCCGGGGAAGCCTACCGACACGCGATCGAACTCGCCCAGTTGCTTGGCGAAATCGGCAATGATCCTAGTGATCGCCTTGGGAGTGGAGGGATTCGGCGTCTTCGCACGCAGCCGGTCGGTGAGCGGCTTGCCCGCTTCGTCGAGCAGCATGGTCTTCACGCCGCTGCCTCCAATATCCACGGCCATGGTCCGGGTGTTCGGCATTCCTTCCGGACGGGGCTCGACATCGGGAGTAGCGGCTGGCTTCTTTTTCTTCGACGAAGAGGCTTTGCTCATGGGTGCTCCTTGCACTGATCGGCTTCGAATGTCAGGAATTTCTGGATAGCAGAGCATACCGGATAACTACTCCGGAAAAAAGTGGGGCGTCAAGAAGGCTCGGCTCCGCAGATCTGGAAGCTTTGCCATGGGACCTGCCGCGCCAATGCGCCGCCATCGCTCGCAATCAATTACTTCTGACGCACATAACTGTACATGTAGTCGCTAGCCTGAGGATTACTGGTTACGACCACCGAAGTTTTCAGCGAATCGGTCAGCTTCGAGGGAGCGTTGCCCGGCAAAGCTTCGTTAGTCAGCAGAAATCCTCCGGGCTTGATCATGGTACCGAGATTGGCGCGCGCCAGCGATTGTTCCAGTCCGCCGTAATACACGAAAATGTTGGTGCCGATAATCAGGTCAAACTGTTTGTCCGGGGGTAGCGTTTCGGTCTGGAACACAATATTCATGTCCACCGGAACGACGTCTTTAACTACGCTGGGACGTACACTGACCGCGCGGTTCCAGATATCCGATGCGCCTTCGGGCACCGGAATCGGAGGCACCGACTTCCCTACTTCACTTCCCAGCCTCTGCCAATATTCCAGGAAGCCCGACAGGTAGGTCTTAGCCCAACCTTCCGAAGGACTCGATAGCAACTGGATGGTATAAGGCTTGCCGGCAGCGGCCTCGCGACGCGCCTTCTCCAGATGCTTGTTCACCCGGGCACTGATGTCGAAGGTATAGACCTCGATAGAGTTCGGTTCGGTTAGGCCCAGGCGTATGAGAGAGTCGATCACCGCGAAGGGCTGCGTCGTCTGCGGCGGATAGAAGTCGGAGCCGGACTTCTTATTGACGAAGTCGAGGCCGGGGCCAACGATGGCAATGCGATGAATGCTACCCGGCTTCAGCAGCCCTTGGTCCATCATGTGCCGAAAATGCAGATCGAGAAGGTAGTCGGGATAGAGATTGCTGTCCGTAGAGATGCCGCGGTCTTGGAAAGCCTGATAGCGATTAACCTGAGCCAGCTTTTTGTCGTGTTCCACGTCATCCCGCAGGCGCCCCAGATTGGCCAGCATGTAAGCCTTGACCTTCTTCTGCTCCTCGGGAGTCTTCAGGCTGTAGCCTTTTTTTTCCAGCAACGCCCGCATCTCCATCATGCCTTCGCTGGGATGCGGACCAGCCAGGGCCTTGATGAGGTCGTTGGCTCGCTTGTCGGCGATAGAGTCAACGAAGCTGTCATGTCCATAGCGGGCCAGATATTCATAAGAGATGCGCGGCTCCTGAGTATAAGTGACGCCCAGCCGCAACAGGTTGGTCAGCGTGTTTTCCTCACCAGCCTCGATGCGAATGCGGATTTCCTTATCCTGGCTACGGACCCAGTTGTCCCAGGCAGCAGCGGTAGGCTGCCCTCCCGGTTTCAACTCCGCCGGCAGAGTGTTCAAGTAAGCATTCAGGACTGGTTGCGCCGCTGAAAAAGGAACGAACTGAGGCGTCTGCGCGACCGCAAGGCTGAGAGCAAAAAGACAGAAGAGAAGCGAAGCAAGGGCCCGGCTATGTTGGCTGTGCATAACGGTCAGACTTCGGAGAGCTCCGGAGGAAAAGTCGGTGGGCTGCCACCGTTTGAATAGTACTATGCTGCGGCGCATTCGCAGAAGTAGCAGGCCCGGCAATCTCCGAAGTGGCCGCCTACTCCGGCGTGGGCACATGCCCATTCGCAGCCGCATCCCATGCTACACTTTCGAGCGTCTCTCCGTTTCGTCGGGAGCAGGCCTGAGGGAGAACTGTTGCCGGGAACTCAGTCTAAGGCAAGCGCGATCGAAGCGCCAGGGTCGAGTCAAGAGGCGCCGGCTGCCAGCGGCCATCAACTGCGCCGGACGTTTCGGGTAAGAGACGGCGTGGCGCTCATCGTTTCCAACGTGGTCGGCGTGGGCATTTTCACTACTCCGGCGATTATTGCCAAGCTGGTACCGGAACCGAGTGCGATGTTGGCGCTGTGGATCGCAGGCGGATGTCTGGCCCTCGCCGGGGCAATGTCTTATGCTCAGCTGGGGCGGAGATGGCCGGCGGCCGGCGGCGAATACATCTACCTCTCCAAAGCCTACGGCCCAACCGCAGGATTTCTTTCCGGCTGGACCTCGCTGATCGCCGGCTTTTCCGGAGCGGTGGCTGCCAGTGCCGTGGGCCTCATGATTTACCTGGGACGCTACTTCCCTGCCTTGGCCGCAGATCATGCTCTGCTCTCCATCAACTTCTACGTGGGAACGTTCACGATCTCACCCCGCGCACTGACGGCTGCGTTCATCATCATCATCTTTGCGTTGCTGCACGCCTGCAATCTGGGAGCCGGCAAGGTAACCCAAAACATGCTGGCCTTGCTGATCCTGGCGATCATTGTGATCTTCTGCATTGTCGGCTTTGCGACGGGCACCGGATCGTGGTCGCATTTCCAATCGACACACGTGCCGCTGCGGCCGATGAACTGCCTGCTGGCGCTGATCCCGATCATGTTTACCTATAGCGGCTGGAATGCGGCATCCTATATTTCCGAGGAAATGTACGACACCCGCCGGACCATCGGTCCCGCCCTGCTGATTGGGACATCGGTCATTGTCGTTCTCTATGCGGTTTTGAACACGCTATACCTCTACGCCATACCTGCTGCCGCCATGCAGAACGCGGTGAATGTGGGCGACGTGGCGGCCCATGCTCTGTTCGGCGTGGGCAGCAATTTCATCACTCCGGTACTGATTATCGCGTTGCTGGGCGCGATCAGCGCCATGACCATTGCGGGCCCGCGAGTGTACTTTGCCATGGCACGCGACGGCGCGTTTGTTCCCATGTTCGCCCGCACCAGTACGAAATTCGGCACTCCTGCGCTGGCCATCGCGCTGCAAGCGGCATGGAGCATTGTGCTGGTCATGACCGGCAGCTTTGAGCAAATCCTGATGTATACCGGTTTCATGATTCTGTTGTGCTCGGGCGCGGCGGTAGCGGGACTGTTCGTGGCTCGCCGCCAAGAGTTGCGGTCGGACCGCAGGCTTTGGCTCGAAATGATCGCGCCCGCAGTTTTCGTGATTGTCTGCGCGGCAATTGTTGCAGACGTCGTGGTTGGGGATCCAAGAACCGCGCTTCGGGGTATCGTGCTGATTGCTGCGGGACTGCCGGTCTTCTTTTGGGCGAGGCGGCGCAGACTGGCGCAAGCCTCTGGCGAGCCGGAGACGGCGGTTTCTGAAGCCGGCTGAACAGCTTGCTGAAAAACTCGAGACCGCGTGTCCCTCGGCGGCTAAAGCCGCCTCGGGATCACAAATTTAAAGGACCTGCAACGGCGCAGCTAAAGCTGCGCCCCTTCAAAACATGCCGAATCCGACTTTTTCAGCGGCTTGTGAAGCCGTGCCCTGACACAAAACGAACGTAGCCACCTTACTAGCCGGCTGCTAATCTCAGACATAAGCGAGGCCCCCTCATGAGCCAAACCACGGCAACCATTACCCGCAGCTTTGGTTATTTTCTGAACGGCAATTGGAGCACCCACGGACGCGAGGCGGTGGTGAACTCGCCGTACGATCACAGTGTGATCGCCGTGGTCAGCGAGGCTGACCACAATGCGGTCGAAACCGCGATCGAATCGGCAGTACAGGCGTTCGGGGTCACCCGCAACATGGCGTCGCATCAACGCGCCAGCGTGCTGCACAAGATTGTGGACGGCATCTCGGCCCGGCGCGAGGAGTTTGCCCGCACCATCTGCCAGGAAGCCGCCAAGCCGATCAAGACCGCGCGCCTCGAAGTTGAGCGCAGCCTCAACACCTTCCAGATTGCAGCCGAGGAAAGCACCCGCATCTACGGCGAATACATTCCCCTCGACACCCTGGAAGCCACCGCCGGACGTTGGGGCCTGATGAAACGATTTCCGTTGGGTCCAGTGTTCGCCATCACGCCCTTCAACTTTCCCCTGAATCTGGTGGCTCACAAAGTCGCTCCGGCAATTGCCGCGGGGTGTCCCATCATCCTGAAGCCGGCGCCGCAGACGCCGATCTCGTCGCTCATGCTGGCCGAGATTGTGCACGAAGCCGGCTGGCCAGAGGGAGCCATCGCGGTAATGCCTTTGTCGAATGACGATGCGGCCCTGCTGGTAGCCGACGATCGCATCAAGCTGCTGACCTTTACTGGCAGCGCCAAGGTGGGATGGCAACTCAAAAGTCAGGCCGGCAAGAAGCGGGTGACGCTGGAGCTCGGCGGCAACGCCGGAGTCATCGTCCACAGCGACGCCGACCTGCAGTATGCGGTACATCGCTGCGTTGCCGGCGGCTTCTCCTATGCAGGACAGACCTGCATTTCAGTGCAGCGAATCCTGGTTCACCAACCGGTCTTCGACAAATTTACGGACCTTCTGGTGCAAGCTGTCCGCAAGCTGAAGTCAGGCGATCCCATGGAGGAAAGCACCGATGTTCCTCCGCTGATTCGCGAGCAGGACGCGGTCCGCGTCACCGAATGGATTGACGAGGCAGTCAAAGCCGGGGCCAAGTTGCTGTGCGGCGGTAAACGCAAGGGGGCGCTGGTAGAACCGGCCGTGCTCACCGGCACGACTCCGAATATGCGGGTTAACTGCGCTGAAGTGTTTGGTCCGGTGGTCACTGTAGAGCGCTATGAAACCTTCGATGAAGCCTTGCGCAGCATCAATCACTCGGACTACGGGCTGCAAGCGGGGGTGATAACTCGCGACGCGGTCTTGATCCAGACGGCCTTCGAAGAACTGGAAGTTGGCGGCGTGATCGTAGGCGATGTTCCCAGCTTCCGGGTCGACCAGATGCCCTATGGCGGCGTCAAGGATTCGGGCCTGGGGCGGGAAGGCGTGCGTTATTCCATCGAAGACATGACCGAGCGCAAGCTGCTGGTGATGGCCCTACGCTAGCGAGGGTGGATGCGTGACGATGGAATTGACTCGATCGTCAGAGTTTACGGCTGGCTTCCGCCGGTTGTGGATGCGGTTGTGGTTGCAGCTGGGGTTCCGGCTGGACTTGCGCTTGCGGCGGCTGCAGCACTGCCGTAAGGATCCATCTCGGTAGGCTCATTGGCCTCCGACCAGGAGCTCTTCTGATCATTGCGGCTGGAATATCTCTCGTAGACCACCACGTGCAGAACCGGCTGGCGCTCCTCGATGGGGTCGACCAAGCCCTGAGCCTGCAGCGGAAGCAGGTAATTGCGGATCCATTCGTACTCTTCGACACTCAATCCCCGCCGCGACATATCGAAGGTTACCCCGGTGAGGTGGGTGGAAGCTGTGTCCCCGATTTCGGGAGCAGCAAAGCGGTTCCAGCGCCGCAGGCGATGCTGCTGCTCAACGGTCCGTACCAGCGAGTTGATCTGTAGCGGACTATGAAACTCGCTGTAGTAGGCCTGGGTGAAATCCTGGAGAAAATCGCGGGTCCAGGGACGGCAATAGCGCCGGTTCTCCGGCAGATCAGCGGCGATCTTCAAGGCATCGGTCTCGGGTACCGGGACTAACTCCTGCGCCATCTCATAGCGCATGAGCTCGTAATCGTCGGCGATGCGCGGCAGCTGCAGCCGGTCCAGCTCTTCGTTCTGGCGCACCAGCATGTCGTGAGAGCCGGGGAACATAGAGTTCCAGCCTCCGAATTGCACCTGGTAGTGACCGGGAAGGGCGGTTCGCACCGCGTACCGATGGGTAGTGTGGTGCACCTTTCCGGTATGGGTTACCGCCAGCACCGGAAGGCTGGCCAGGAGTGCAAACGTGCAAAAAAACATGCTATAGCTTAGCCTGCGTGGCGAAACCACCGACACGAATTGAGACGAGATTCGACCCGACGACCAGACCGTTTGAAATGGCAACAATAGCGTAACCTGCAGTTGAAGTGGCCCAACAACAAATAAAGCTCTATTAGACCATACAAGTGGCTAAGAAACCAAGGCTTTACAGATAATTTCGTGGCAAAAAACAGGTTCGTTCGGCATTCAAATTGTTGAGCCAATGCAGCCGGCAATCGTACCAGGTTAGTTCTCTGGCCTTCCAGCTTAGGCGGTGCAACGGGCCGAACCCGCATTGCCAACCTCAGTTGGCGTGGCTTTGTCCGCGAAAGATCATTTCGGTGATCGTGAAATCGTCGGTCAGCGGAGTGTCGCCACGAAATGCGGTCACCGCCTGTTCGACCGCAGCCAGCCCTTCCTGACAGCAGTTTTCCAGCCGCTCGTTGCCGAAGAATTCGCCGGTAGCGTCTTCGGCTTCAGTCACCCCGTCGGTGACCAGGACCAGTCTCTCGCCCGGCTTCAACTGCAGTCGGGAGGCCTGAAACTGCGCTAGGGGAACCAGCCCAACCGGCAGATTGCCTTCTTCCAGCTTGGTTACGGTGTTACCCGAAACCAGCAAGGGAGGCACGTGTCCGCAGTTGATCAGCTCCAGTTCTCCATTACCCAGGAGGCGAGCGACCACCAGGGTAGCGTACTTCTGGCCTCCAACTTTCTCACAAAGAAAGCGGTTGACCGCTGAGATCATCTCCGGCAGCGACGAGTCTCGCGCCAGTTGCGAATACAGCATTCCCTGCAGGATGGAAGCCACCACTGCCGCGGAAACTCCTTTACCCGATACGTCCGCCACAATCAGCGACAAGCCCTTTTCGGTGTAGACCAGGTCGAAAAAATCTCCCCCGATATCTTTGCAGGCGTAGCTGACCGCATTCACTTTGGCGAAGGGCACCTCGGGAACAGTCACGGTCATCAGGCGCTGTTGAATCTCGGCCGCGATGGCCAGTTCCTGGCGATAGCGTTTGGCCGCGTCTTCCGCCTGAACTAAGGCAGCATTTTCGACCAGCGTGGCGGCGCCATTCGCAATCGTGCGCAGGATGTCATGACTTACCGAGGAAAGCTTGCCCGACAGGAAATGGGCATCCAGATACAAAACGCCCTGGACATCATTGTCTGCGCCAGACTTGGTGTCTTCTTTTGCCTTGTCCTGGATAACCGTCTTACGCAGCGGAATACAGATCACGCTATGCAGGTTATGAGCCACCACGCTCTCGCGGCCGGCCAGCTTGCCGGTGTCATCGGTGTCGGTGACCAGGAATTCCGAGGCGCTCCTGGCGGCATCGCGCAGCACCGAGCGGGAGATGGTGCTGTCATCGGTAATGCTTTCGCCGGTCTTGTCGCGGCCCGCTGCCAGGTGAAGTTCGCCGTCGGCATGGCGCAGGAAGACGAATCCCCGCTCGGCGCGAGTCAGTCGCAGAGCGGCTTCCAGTAAGGCGTTCAAAACATCGTCAAGCACCCCGCTGGTATTCAGCTTGCGGGCAGCCTCGAGGAATACGTTGAGCATCTCGAGATCAGAACCCGCGCCAGTCGCCGGTTTCCAGGTAGAGAACTGGCTGAGGAACTGCTGGGCCGCGCTGGAAGGAGAGCGATCCGGACTAAACACGGTGTAGGCAGCACCCTGCACGCCGAATTCAACCCGATCGTTGCGCCCTAGCTTGCGGCGGTTGATCCGCTCTCCATTGACGAAGGTGCCGTGGCGGCTGCCTTGATCGATGATGTAGGTGCCATCAGGCTCGCGGATGAAGTGGGCGTGCTCGCGCGAAACCCGGGGATCGGCCATGACCAGGTCGCGGTCGGTGCGACGGCCCACGGTAAAGGGAAAATGGTCGAGCACGAGGGTGCGGCGATCGCTACCTTCCACCACCACCAGGACCAATGGGTCGCCGGTGGAGGCGGTATCCGATTTGCGCAACCACATGCCAGTGGCGCCCATCTGGCGTATCTCCTCAGCGGTTTAAGCAGAACCGTCTTGCGACTGGATGCCTTAGAACTATAGTCTATGCGACGCCGCAGTATCCAGCATCGTTTGCCCGGCAGGGAAACCGGGTTTTTGCCCGGAGTGGGAGAAATCGTTCCAATCCGAGATCGTGAAGCTCGCTTCAGGAATTTCCCAGACCCTCCTGGCAATTTCGTCGTACACTACTTGTCGGCTCCCGAGGTTGTCGAAGGAACTGAGTTTGGTTAGGACGGGCCTGGGAAGCTTAAGTTTGAACAACGCGGAGAGATCTGGGTCGGTCCAACTGGGTGCGACCCTTGGTCGCCGCTCTTCCTGGCATCGACGGCCACGGAAGATCGCTCAAACTCCACGACAGAAATCAGGGTTTCGTTCATGGCAACAGGAAATTCCCAGTCAAGGGTAAGCCTACTGCCGCCCGCACGCCGACCTTCGCCTGGTTTTTGGGAGACTCGCCTTGCTCCGTTTCTCGAGAAATATTGCCTGGCGCTATGCCTATGTCTGGTGGCGATTGCCTGCGTACGTATTGTTTCTACTTATAATGCGCTCAGCCTTACGATTGACGAGCCGTTTCACTTCGCTGCCGCGATAGAGTATCTAGCCGATCACACCTTCAGTTTCGACGTGGAGAATCCGCCGGTCGCACGCGCGGTACTCGCCCTCGGCCCGTACCTGGCTGGCAGCCGGCCGGTGGGAAAGAGCGATATCCGAGAAGAAGGGCGTGCCATCCTCGCCCGCTCCGGCAAGGTCGAGCGCAATATATTCCTCTTACGATTGGGCAATCTGTCTTTCTTCTTGCTGGGCTGTCTGGTAGTTTGCGCCTGGTCCTGGCAAATGTTCGGTAGGCCAGTTGCCGTGTTGACCACCGGATTGTTCACACTGTTACCCACCACTCTGGCCGATGCCGGTTTAGCAACCACCGATATGGCCTTGGGGGCAACCGTAGGAGCGGCGTTCCTGACCACCATTATTTGGGCTGAACGACCTATCTGGTGGCGCGCCCTGCTCATGGGATTGTGCGCGGCCTTGGCAATTCTCTCGAAGTTCACCGCGTTAGGATATGTGGCCTTCACTGTCATCCTGGCTTTAGCCTGCTATCTGGCCTTTCGCTGGCCCGGCTGGCGACAATTGTGGAGACTCGCGCTGCAGCGCGCACCCACGTTTGCCCTGGCTGGCATCGCCGCCGCACTGTTGGTGTGGGCCGCTTACGGATTTTCCTTCGGAATCGTGTCCCATCTCCGCATCAACTTGCCTGCTCCCGACTTCTTTCGTGGCATCCTGGATGCCAGGGCGCACAACCGGGTGGGTCACGGAGGCTACCTGTTCGGCGAATACCGGCTGACTGGCTGGTGGTATTACTTCCCTGTGGCGCTTGCGCTGAAAATGCCGGTTGCTTTCCTGGTTCTGGTGGGACTGGGAATTTTCGTTTGTTTGCGGGAGCGGGCTCGCCTGGTTTATCTTTTCCCGCTCGCCTTCAGCCTTGGCATCCTGGCCCCGGCCATGTTCGGCAGAATCAACATCGGCATTCGCCACATCGAGCCTATCTATCTGGGTCTTTCTGTAATCGCGGCGCTGGGCTTAGTCCAACTGCTGCGTTGGGCACACACTGGCATTGCCTCTGCTTTCACCGCGGGGATTCTGCTGCTATGGATGATCATTTCCGTCGCTGTCCATCATCCCGACTATCTGGCATATTTCAACGGCTTCGCGGGAAAACATCCTGAAAATATTTTGGTGGATTCCAATTACGATTGGGGACAAGATTTGAAGTTCCTGGCTAAGCGCCTGCATGAACTGGGCGTCGAGCAATTTTCCCTGCTTTCTCTCGACGGCGCGGAAAAGCCTGAATATTCGGAATCGTGGTATGGCTTGCCCACCGTGAAGGATGTCGATGACTCGGTACCCTCTGTCGGCTGGACTGCGATCAGTCCGACGTTTGCCAAATCCTTCCGCCTTCAGGCCGAGCTTCTGGGCCGTCCGACCGTACCTCATCCCTGGTATGAACAGATTGCTCCCACCGAACGGGTTGCCACGCTCCAGCTTTACTACATTACCCCCGAGCAACGAGCTCGGTTCGTCCACTAGCCGGAGACATCGCCAGGGCCGAAACCTTTTGGGCTGGGCGTGTTCTTATGAGCGATGGAACTGGCGAACGAGATCTGCCGGCGGGTTAGGCCGGCTGGCTGGATTATCCAGATCCGCTTCACTGCTTTGGAATACGCTTCTATAAGTACAGCTGCCGTTCTCATAGTAAGCGTGCTTCTCATCCCGCCGGACAATATCTTCGTATCATCCGCGAAAAACGCGGCTATAATATCGCTACGCTCCCAAACGTGTATCTGGCCTTCCCATCGTGATGCAGGATCCACGCCACGAAATTGCTAAGCCAGGAATGTTGCCCTCTACGCCTCCAATTCGTCCGCAGAAGAAGCCGAACCGCACCCCGGCGCTAATCGCGCTGTCCATCTGTACCTTCTTTCTGTTCGCCGTCATCTTCACTCAGGCAACGTTTAAGCTCACCTTCCTTCAGCCCGATACCAGCGAAGAGACGCTGATCTTTGCCGCGCTTTCGGCATTGATTTTCTTGCTCTTTATTGCTCTCACCTTTGTATTGATCCGCACTCTGCTGCGGCTCTATGCCGAACGCAAGACGGGCGTGATGGGTTCGAAGTTTCGCAGTCGCATGGTGCTGGGCGCGTTGCTGCTGTCGCTGGGGCCGGTCATTTTTCTCTTTCTGTTCTCCTATGGACTGCTCAACCACTCCATCGATAAATGGTTTTCACGTCCGGCGGAAGATGTCGAATACCGCACCAACGTAATTGCTTCCTTGCTGACGGAATATGCTGCGACCAACGCCCGCGACGAAGCCGAACGCCTGGCCGCAACTCCCGATGCTCAGAAATCGTTTCACACCGGCAACTTTACCTACATCATGGACGAATTCCGCCGCAGCGAGATTACGCTGCAAGGCGGGTTTGCTTTCGCCATCGTTGACGACCGCGCGGAAGGAAGCTTCCACGCACCCGAAGCCTGGCCTCTGCTGCGCCACATTCTGCCATTGCAAAACACGAAGTCTGGAAAGGCAAAGTCCTTCGATATTCTGGGTGACAAGTACGTCCTGGGCCGCGCCCGCATGGGCGACAACGGCTGGATTCTGGTCGCCATGCCATTGCCGCAGAGTTATGCCGGAGTGCTGCGCGACATCGAGAACAGCCAGGATCAATATCGTGACTTACGGTTGCAACGCCGGCGATTGCGCCGTACCTATCTCGGATTCCTGTTGTTGCTGACGGTCGGCGTATTGTTTGCTTCCACCTGGCTGGCGCTCTATCTCTCTAAGATGGTGACCCGTCCTCTCGTGGCCCTGGCGGAAGCGACCCAGGAGATTTCTCGCGGCCGTCTCGATTATCGCGTGGACATTCGTGCCGGTAGCGAAATCGGCCAACTGGTGGAATCGTTTAACCGCATGGCGGCGGACCTGGAAACCAGCCGCGGACGTATCGAAGCCTCGCGCCATGATCTGGCCGACGTCAACGTGCAGTTGGAACAGCGCACGCGCCACATCGAAACCATCCTGGAAAGTGTGCCCTCAGGCGTGCTCTCGCTGGATGCGGCGCGGCACATCGTTCATTCCAACGGCGCGGTACGACGTCTGCTGCGCCTCGACGAGAATCCGCCGGTCTCGGCGCAAACCCTGAGCGATCTTTTTCCCGAAGATGCCGTCGGCGACCTGGAACACATGTTGCGCAAAGCCGACCGCATGGGCAGTACGACCAGTCAGATGGAAATCATCACTCCTCGCGTGAGTCTGAACGTTGCGGTCACGGTTGCTTCGCTCGACCCGCCGTCGTCCTCCTTGCGCAACGGCAGGCAGCGCACCGGATACGTCGTCGTCCTCGAAGACCTCACCGACATTCTCCGCGCGCAAAAGCAAACCGCCTGGCGCGAAGTAGCCCGCCGTATTGCGCACGAGATCAAGAATCCTCTGACTCCGCTTGCCTTGTCCGCCGAGCGCATTCGCCGTCACCTGGAGCGCGCCACTCCTCCTGATGCCGCATCGCTGAGTGTGATCCGCCAGTGCGCCGCAACCATTGGCTCATCCGTCGAAACCGTTCGCACTCTGGTGGATGAGTTTTCCACCCTCGCTCGCTTCCCCGCCTCCAAGCCGCAACCCTCTGACATCAATGCCATCGTTAAACAGTCGCTCCTTCTGTTCGATGGCCGACTCGACGGAATCCGGGTTCAGACTTTTCTGGCCGAAGACCTGCCGCAGGTGCAGGCTGACCCTGAGGCCATGAAGCGCGCTATCGCCAATCTGGTCGACAATGCCGCTGAAGCCCTGCACAACTCCTTGATGAAAGAAATCGTCATATCCACGGCACTTCTGGAACGCGATTCGGTCGAGATTGTGGTCGCCGACACCGGATACGGCGTTACTCCCGAAGTCAAGGAACGGCTCTTCCTGCCTTACTTCTCCACCAAGCGGCGCGGAACCGGCTTGGGACTCGCCATCGTCAGCCGCATCGTGGAAGATCATCGCGGTTCCATTCGAGTGGAAGAGAACTCTCCCGTTGGAGCGCGATTCATCGTAGAGTTACCTGTAGCCCAGGAAATCACGGTCGCGGCTGACTATCAAGATGCAAACCATTCTGATCGTTGACGACGAGTCCCAGATCCGCACTGCCCTGGAAGGTGTGCTCGCTGATGAAGGTTACAAGACACTGCTCGCCGAAAGTGGCGAAGAGTGTCTGGAGATCCTGCACCGCAAGTCCGCCGACGTTGTTCTGCTCGACATTTGGTTGCCTGGCATGGATGGCCTGGAAACCCTGGAAAAGCTGGTCGAGATTGAGGACCATCCTGAAGTCATCATGATTTCGGGACACGGCAACATCGAGGCCGCGGTCCGCGCTACCAAACTCGGCGCCTTCGACTTCCTCGAAAAACCGCTGTCCATCGAGCGCACGCTGATCGTCCTGAAGAATGCCATCGAAGCCAAGCGGCTGCGCAGCGAAAACCTGGAATTCAAGAAGCAGTTTCAAGCGCGTAGCGTCATCGTCGGCGACAGCATTCCCCTCAAAGCGCTGCGCCAGCAGATTTCGCTCATGGCTCCCACCAACGGCCGCGTTCTCATCTATGGTGAGTCCGGAACCGGCAAGGAATTGGCCGCGCGTGCCATTCACGCCCAGAGCCTGCGCAAAGATGCCATGTTTGTCGAGGTCAACTGCGCTGCGATCCCGGAAGATTTCATCGAGAGCGAACTCTTCGGGCATCGCCAAGGCGCTTTTTCCGCTGCGACCGCCGACAAGGAAGGCAAATTCCACAAGGCCGATGGCGGAACTCTCTTTCTCGACGAAGTCGGCGACATGAGTCTCAAAACCCAGTCGAAGGTTCTGCGCACCCTCGACGAAGGGAAGTTTGCTCCGCTCGGCGAAGAAGAACTGGTCACCGTGGACGCTCGCGTCATCGCCGCGACTAACAAAGATCTGGAAGAGGAGATCTCCAAGGGCAATTTTCGCGAGGACCTCTTCTACCGCCTGAACGTGATTCCCTTCTACGTCCCCCCGCTGCGCGAGCGCAAGGAAGACATTCCCCTGCTGGCCCGTTATTTCCTCAAGGAGTTCTCGCAGACCTACAATCGCCGTCCCCGGGAAATCTCCGACGAAGCCCTCGAGGCGCTGATGCGCTACCTATGGCCGGGCAATGTTCGCGAGCTGCGCAATCTGATCGAGCGCATTGTGATCATGAATCCCACCGTCAGCAAGCTCGAGCGCAAGCACCTCCCCAGCCTGGTCTATCGCGAAGGAGGACGGAGGACCGCCGGCGATTTTGCCAGCCTGCACGAAGCCCGCGCCTCTTATGAACGCGACTACATCCTCAAGAAGCTCGACGAGAACCAGGGCAGCGTCAGCCGCACCGCCGAAGTGCTGGGCCTGGAGCGCAGCCACATGTATCGCAAGATGAAAGCGCTCGGCATCGCGGTCAAGGAGTAACCCGTTTTTCTGTCAGGATAGCTGCACCCCCCTCCCCCCCGGCTCTTTCGCAAAATCTTGAAAACAAATATTTTACCGTCGTGGTACCCAGCAAAATCTTGAGCCCAAAAGGTTTAGCAATCAAAATCCTGATTCGCGAGGGCTTAGAGCCGTTTCACAGTTAGTGCGGTCCTACCGGCACCTTGAAAAGGCACGGCCGCCGTGCCGTACGCAGCATTCATGCTGTCGGGCTTTAGCCCCCTGAGGAAACTCGGTCTACACCTTCTCTGAAAATGCTCTAGCACCCGCCGATCGAGGATCAGGTTCCTATACGGGACTTCGGTTAGGGACCCCGGTCATTTCGGAAGCGAACAGCGACGCACGGACTTGTCAAAGATCTCACCCCTCCTCGCTCTCAAGCGAGCCCAGAGAACGTTGGACACACTGAACCCAACCTACCAGCGTACCCCGCTGCGTCGATCTGTCAAGTTACGAAGGTACTAGAACCTTGAGGTGATTGGGGTCGTGGCGGGTGGCCCAGCTTATCATCTTGAGGGTGCCCCACCCAAGCTTCCTTTGCTTGGGTGGGGACTTTTCGTCTGGTCACTGACTTCCAAGCGGGTGGCCCACCCTAACAACCTGCGGGTGCCCCACCCAAGCTTCCTTTGCTTGGGTGGGGATTTTTCGTCACTGGTCACTGACTTCCAACAGCAAGGCATTGTAGGCTGCGCTCATGACTTGGGGATTGAAGCGCTATCAACAAGCTCGCGACCTGCACTTCGTTACCTTCAGTTGCTATCGCCGACGACCGTTTCTGCAGTCGGCAGCCGCCAAGCGAGTCTTTGAACGGGCGCTGGAGCAAACGCGCCGGCAATACGCTTTCTGGGTCACCGGCTACGTGATCATGCCCGAGCACGTGCATCTGCTGGTGAGCGAGCCGGAGCGCACTCCGCTGGCCCACGCCTTGCAGGCGCTGAAACAATCGGTGGCGCGTAGACTGATTGCCGGCCGGGAACACTTCTGGCAGGCGCGTTATTACGACTTCAACGTATTTACCAGCAAGAAGCGGGTCGAGAAGCTGCGGTATATGCATCGTAATCCGGTGAAGCGCGGATTGGTCAAAGAGCCACAAGATTGGCCTTGGAGTAGTTTTCGTCACTACCTGACGGGAGAAGAGGGTGTGGTGGAGATTGAGTCGCAGTGGACGGGAAGAAAACGAGAGCGGATGGGTATGCCGCTGCGGGTGAAGGTCGTCGACAGCCCCATCACCTTTGACAACCCGAAAGAACTACCCCACCCAAGCAAACCCGGCTTGGATGGGGCACCCTCAAGATGGTAGGCTGGGCCACCCGCCTCGACGAAGTCCTACTCTAAGGATCTTGTATGATTTTTTGGATCTTGTGTCTAGGTGTCAGCGGGTTGCTGTTTCTGATAACACCCGCACGAATGCTGCGTTGGACGCTACGCAGACATCCAGAGCTTGCAGATATTCGATCAGTCTTGCTCACAGCAAGGCTGATCGGATTGGGCCTTTTTGCGATGTCTTCGGTTATGCTCTACAAGCTGAAATGAGTTTCGCTTCCGCCCTCGACAGGTTAGTTCGTGAATGAAGCGATGGAGCGCAATCGAGATCGAGCGATCCAAGCGAAGCCTGAAAGGTTGAGCGCGAGCGCGAGAGGTTGAGAAGAGGGGGAGAGAGAGAGTCGGGCGGGTGGCCCAGCCTACCAACCTGAGGGTGCCCCATCCAAGCCGGGTTTGCTTGGGTGGGGATTTTCGTCGGCGGGTGGCCCAGGCGGGTGGCCCAGCCTACCAACCTGAGGGTGCCCCATCCAAGCCGGGTTTGCTTGGGTGGGGATTTTCGTCGCGGGTCAATGGTTTCAGCTACGACGGCGGGTGGCGGGTGGCCCAGGTCTCGCGGTTTTCGAGACCTGGGTATGAGGACTAGTTCCGGACGGGTGGCCCAGCCTACCATCTTGAGGGCGGGTGGGGTTTTCCGTCACAGACTGCAGGGGCAGCGGCTTTGCTCAAAATGACCTCCGCTCGGGGCGTGACCGCCATCACTGACAGCGACTCTCCAACCGATGAACACTGGGAGAGTCTCTCTCATAGGAATCCTTGAAGGGATGCAAAAGCATCTGTGCCGAGACCGGCACTGGAAGTCCTGGCAGGCTTCCGTTTCCTGACCTGCCCTTCTCCACGCAGGCAAACCTTACGGCCGACCGATAAGGCGACTCTGAATAACAAGACGCGACGGAGAGCTGTTCCAGTTTTCTGGCCTGCAGCGCTGATAACTGAACACGAGCGCCCACCTTCGACATCAAGGAACGTGCGGAACATAGGAGTTTGCAGAATGAACTCATCCCCGTCGAATCCAGACCTGAATGCCTTTCTCAGTGCGCGCGACTTTCTCCTGCAACACCGCACTGACTACTCGTTCGCTTATCAAAATTTTCGCTGGCCTCAGCTGACGCACTTCAACTGGGCGCTGGATTATTTCGACGGCATCGCTCGTGGCAACCAGAAGACCGCCTTGTGGATCGTGGACGAAAGTGGCTCGGAGGTGAAACTGAGCTACGACCGAATGTCGCGCCGCTCCAATCAGGTAGCCAACTTTCTTCGCAGAATCGGCGTTCGCCGCGGCGATCGCATCATCGTTATGCTGCCCAACGTGGTAGCTATGTGGGAGGTCATGCTAGCGGCCATGAAAATAGGCGCGGTCATGATTCCAGCCGCTACACTGCTCACCCCCGGCGATCTTAACGACCGCCTCACCCGAGGGCAGGCGCGACACGTCATCACCCAAGCCGCCTTCACCGGCAGGTTCTCGCAACTGCCGGGCAACTATTCGCGAATTGTTGTGGACGAGCCCGTTCCCGGTTGGACCTCCTTTGCGGACGCATATCGCGAAGCTGAAACTTACGTCCCTGACGCAGCGACCAAGGTGACCGATCCCATGTTGCTCTACTTCACCTCGGGCACAACAGCCGATCCGAAACTCGTCTTGCACACTCATCAGAGCTACCCCGTCGGTCACCTGGCAACCATGTATTGGATCGGCTTGCGCCCCGACGACATTCACCTCAACATCAGCTCTCCGGGATGGGGCAAGCATGCCTGGAGCAATTTCTTTGCTCCGTGGAATGCTGGAGCGACGGTCTTCGTGCATAGCTACTCGCGATTCGAAGCGAAGAAGACCCTCGCAGTAATCTCCCGCTACGGAGTCACGTCATTGTGCGCACCCCCAACCGTATGGCGTCTGCTGGTGCTCGAGGACTTGGACAAGTATCCGGTCAAGATCACAGAACTGGTAGGTGCCGGCGAGCCGCTCAATCCGGAAATCATTGAGAAAGTGCGGCAAGCCTGGGGCTTGACCATTCGTGACGGTTTCGGACAGACCGAGACTGTGCTGGTCATCGGCAACTTCCCCGGTCAAAAGGTGAAGCCTGGCGCCGCAGGTGTTCCTTCCCCCGGACACGACATCGTTTTGCTGGACGCTGAAGGAAACGAATCTGCCGATGGTGAAATCTGTGTTCGCCTGAATCCCGCGCCTATCAGTTTGATGGCCGGCTACGTCGACGATCCGGAGCTGACGGCGAGGGTGATGGAGGGTGGCTGCTATCACACTGCCGACATCGCCAGTCGCGACGCTGACGGATATTACACCTACGTTGGGCGCGATGATGATCTGTTCAAGTCGTCCGACTATCGCATCAGTCCCTTCCATCTGGAGAGCGCACTGCTGGAGCATCCTGCGATCGTGGAAGCTGCGGTGGTGCCGGCTCCGGACGCAATTCGCTGGAAAGTTCCCAAGGCTTATATCGCTCTGAAGCCTGGCATTGACCCATCACCCGCAGTGGCACACGAGATTTTTACATTTGTCCGCAAACGCCTGGGATCGTACCAACGCATACGCCGGATCGAATTCACCGAACTCCCCAAGACCATTTCCGGTAAGATCCGCCGAGTCGAACTGCGGAACCAGGAGGAGATCGAGCGGCCCGTGGGGGCAAGACGCGAGTTCGAGTATTGGGAAGAAGATTTTCAGGAGTTGATTCGGGCACGCGCCTATCGCTTTTACGAACAACGGGGCTGCGAACACGGTCACGACTTCGAGGATTGGCTCCAGGCAGAGTCCGAAATAGCGGGGAAAGAGCCCACGATGCCGCTGTCCAACTAAGACTCACAGCCCCGTCGGAATTTCCGCGCAGCCTCACGACTGACGAGGAACTGTTACTGGACTGTCGTTCAATGCTATCGATTGCCGACGTAGTCTTGGCGGATCCGAATTCCGGATTGACTCAACGCCGAAACAAGCTCGAAGAGCCAGGATCAGCTTGGGCGGCACTTGCCAAACTCATGGACTGCCCTATCGCGACCTGCCGGCCTTCACCGTAATCTCCGCCTCGGCTGATTCTTGCGAATCGGCTCGGCTGGTCGCTACCAGGTGATAGGTGCCCGGGGCCTCGGGCGCAATATAAACCGCCAGCGAGGCTACCTGGCCTCCGGTAGCTTTGGCTCCGCGGGGAACGACTCGCCCGCCGGAGTCGCCTTCCTGCACTGTCCAGTCGACCTCGACATCGTCCGTGCCGCTCACCGTAGCGGCAAAGTCAACGGCATGTCCGGGCGCGACACGGGCTGTCGTGGGCGACAATGTTACGGCGACGTTCGCAGGAACGGCAGCCCGTTTTGCCGGCAGCGAGGAACGCAGCATCCACATGGCCGCGCCAGCGCCCACCACCAGCAGGATAATGACGATGATCTCCAGCACGGGCAGGCGCGACCGCGACTTCCGCCGTGGCTTCTCGATGGGCGCTGGCTCAACATAGTCATACGCCGTAGGGACAGGCGCGACATAATCAAAGGCCGTAGGCACGGAAGGAAAAGCTGCGGGCGTGCTGGCTTTCCATGCCTGGGGCGGAGGTTCCACCGGCTGCAAGGCTTCCACAACCTGAGGAGGTTGCTCTGGCTGCGGCGCTTGCGCAACCGGCTCAGGCGACGGTGCTGGCTGTGCGGCTACGCTCTCCACTACTTCCTGGCGCAGCGCCGGCCGGGCCATGGTTCCCGCTGACTCGAATGGCTGTTGTGGGACAGCCACACCGCAGTTGCTGCAGAATTTGTCTTCCCGCCGCAGACCCTGGCCACAGGCTGCGCAAAAACTAGGCCATACCAGCATCATTGCCCCTGCTGTTGCGTAAGCAGAACAACGTCATGGTTCGTCTGCCCACGGGCTATTGCCAATTTCTTGTTTTTCCAATCGTAGTCGTAGCCGTAAATCGTCAGGTCGGTGAAGTTGGTCATGGGAGCTACGGTCGTACCGCCAACTTGCTGCATCACCATATTGGATACGCCCTTCTCCGTTACCGGATAGTACAAGGCCTGCCCGTCAGAAGAGTATTGGAAAAAATTGGAAATGTATCGGTTGGGGAAAAATGTTTTTATTGGTAATCCACCACTCGCGGGGATGATGGCAATCAGCGCGGTAAAGTTAACCCCGGTGCCTTCTGTGATGAGGGCAGCGATCTGCTGCCCGTCGGGCGAAACGGTGCCGAAGTCCGAAAGTTTGTTGGTGACTGGCTTGGCATCGCCACCATTCAGCGGCATCTTCATTAGCATCTTCTTGCCATTATCAACACTGGTGTATAGGAAATACTTACTGTCGGGCGCGCAAAATGCGTTCTGGTCCAGTCTCCCTTTGGTGAGGGCGGTAGCGCTACCGCTTTGCAGATCGAGGCGCCAGATATTGATTGCCCTGGTCTGCGTGTTTGGCATGTAGAACAATGCGTTGGCGCCATCATGGCAAACCGACAGCCCTCCCATGGGAAGATTCTCGTGATAGATGATGCTACGGTTACTGCCGTCGGCATTCATGATAGCAATGTGGCCTTCGTAATCCATGGTTACCAGGCGTCCATCGGGTAGCCAGCCAACCCCCCCTTCGCCATGACTGGAGATCTGCGTCGGATTTGCACCGGCATTCGCGTCTGAACTCATGACGTAAACGGAGGACTGAGGAGCGAGTTGCACCGCAATAAGTTGCTTCCCGTCCTTGGTCACGCTGAGGGTCAGATTGCTGTAGGAGTTCAGATCGTTGGTAATACGATGCAGCTTGCCGGCGGCGATGGCGATTTCTCCCACCTGCCCGTTCCAGTCGCTGCTGGAGTCATGAAAGATGAACACCAGATGCTCGTTGTCCGGCATCCATGTCGGCTTCTGCAAAATCGCAGTGCCTGCAAACACGGTTTTCTCTTTTCCGGTTTGCGGATTGAGCAGCACCATCCTGCCCAGATTCTGACTGCCGGGATCAAGCACTGACGCGGCGATCGATTTGCCATCGGGAGACCATGCCGGATCGGCATATCCGGGAAGCGGCAGCCTGGCCAATACGTGCTCGCCGCTACCGTCTGCGTGCGCCAGGATGAGCCTGGAACTGGCGTCGTTGGGACTATTCCGCAGATAAACCATCTGCTGTCCGTCGGGCGAGAAACTAACTGCGCTGTCCACGTCGTCGACCAGTTTGCGCGGTGTTCCTCCCAGCACCGGGATCTGATTTAGAAATCCCAAGCCGGGATGTTGCGGGTCCGTGCTCACGAAATAGAGAAAGTCGCCATTCGGTGAAAAAGTGAGTCCCTTATAGTTGATTTCCGCCGCCGGCATGATTTGCGCATTGCTGCCCGTAGCAACGTGCCGCATCCACAGACTTTCTTGCCCGTGGCCTTCATCCACTACATTGACCACATATTTGCCGTCGGGCGAAATGGTGGCCAGCAGGGCTTTGCCGGAGTTCGTGAGCTTCTCCATGCTCATGTTCTGAAAGGGCACCGGTCCCGAATCGCCCAACCAAGCAGAAAACTTCTTGTAGAAGCCGTAGACGCCCGCCGCGATCATCAGCAGACTCAGCACCAGGACTAACGTGGCTCCGCTACGATGACGGCGCGCAGCACCCAGTACGCCGGATCTCCGGGAGGCCGGGTCCGCCGGTTCCGGCTCGCGCACCGCCGGAGTTGACGAGGACGAAGCCGCCGCCATACGTGCTTGCGACGTATGCCCGGTGTTGTCGCGCTTCAGCCGCTTCAAGTCAGCCCGCATCTCCGCCGCACTCTGATAACGCAGGTCGACATCCTTCTCTAAAGCCTTGTCGATAATCTCCACCAGCTTGAGAGGGACAGAAGGATTCAGTTCGTCGACGGGACGGGGATTGCGATCGAGGATGCCTTGAAAAATGACTGCCGAGGTATTGCCGTCGAAGGGGATCTTGCCGGTCGTCATCTCATACAGGATGGCTCCCATGGAGAACAGATCGCTGCGGCCGTCCAGTTCCTCGCCTCGCGCCTGCTCGGGTGACATATAGGCTACCGTGCCTACGGCAATTCCCGGCGAAGTGAGATGCAGGGGGGCGACTGTGGCCGCCTCGCCAGCCACGGTTTCCAGCGCGGCCCGACGGTCATGCATCAGTTTCGCCAGTCCGAAATCGAGGATCTTGGCCTGGCCGCGCGTGGTTAGAAAAATGTTGGCCGGCTTCAGGTCGCGATGCACGATCCCCTTGTTGTGAGCGACATCGAGTGCGTCGGTAATCTGGATTCCGATGTCGATAATCTTGTCGACTGGCAGGGGATGGCCGTCGATCTTCTCGTCCAGGCTCTCGCCCTCGAGCAGTTCCATGGCGATGAAGTGTTGCCCATCGCACTCCTCAATGGCGTAGATGGTACAGATGTTGGGATGGTTCAGCCCGGAAGCGGCACGCGCTTCCTGCTTAAAGCGCTCCAAAGCGTAACTGTCCTGCTCAAAGTCACGAGACAAAAATTTCAAGGCTACCTGGCGGCCCAGCCGGCTATCCTCGGCTTCATACACCACTCCCATGCCGCCAGAGCCCAGCTTCTTCACCACGCTGTAGTGCAGAATGCTTTTTCCGACCAGAGTTTCCAAGCTCACAACTCCCAGGTATTCGACTCTATTGCGGGGTAAGAGTCACCGTCAAGCCAGCCTTTCCGGTTTGCTTAGGTCCGCGGTAGCGTTTTTTGGCCGGTTGCCGGGCCGGGTGCGGCAACCCGCCGCAGCCCCAGGAAATCCTATCTGACGGAGTGGAACAGCGGCCCTGACGAGTCTCTCCCAACATTCAGCGGGGTCATTAACTCTGGGCTTCTAAAGGAGAATACGACAATGAAGATCACAAAGAACAGCCTGCTGGCTGGGGCAGCATCGCTGCTGTTGTTCGGAACCATGGTGCTGGCACAGTCGGGTAGGAACTCCAACATGAGTAGTGCAGTCACGCCTGCCGACCGTAGCTTTATGGATAAGGCCGCGCAGGGCGGCATGGCCGAAGTTGAACTGGGCCAATTGGCCGAGCAAAACGGTCAAAGTCAGCAAGTGAAGGATTTCGGCAAACGCATGGTGACGGACCATACCAAAGCCAATGATCAACTGGAACAAGTAGCGTCAAAGGAGGCTGTGAAGCTTCCTACCACCCTTGACGCAAAAGACCAGGAAACCAAAGAGCACCTTTCCAAATTAAAGGGTGCCGCCTTCGATAAGGCCTACATGCGGGACATGGTCGCCGATCACGAGAAAGATGTCGCCGAGTTTAAGCGGGAGGCGACCGCGGCGCACAGTCCCGACTTAAAGGATTGGGTGACCACCACGCTGCCTACCTTGGAGAGCCACCTTCAGGAAGCCGAGAAGGTTGCGCCTACTGTAACCGGTAGCGCCATGAGCAAGAATTCAGGAGCAATGAACAACGGATCCAGCAACACCATGGCACAGAAACACTAATCGCGGCTGGGGAAGCTCTGATCAAGTTATGGTTTTGCAGGGGCACGGCTTCAGCCGTGCCGTAAGCCCCGCCAAATCATTGGGGCTTTAGCCCCTGAGGCGATACTCGAGACTTAATCAGAGTTTCCCTGCAGGAAAGCAATAGGCCGTCCCCCAGGGAACGGCCTTTCTTGTTCTTGGCCAGCTTTCCGGTGGCGCCCATCAACCCCGCCGCCCGGCGTCATTTCAAGTCAGTGCGGTCCGACAGCAGCATTCCATTGCGAGCATAGCTGTCGCGCGGCACTTCCACGAACGAAATAGTCAACTTTTCAGCCTTGACGTGAAGCTCCTCGCACATAGCATCGGTAATACGCTTTACGGCACGCCGTTTTTGCTCGATGGTGCGCCCCGCCAACAACGTGATTTGCACATGCGCCATAGGACTCTCCGCTGCAACATTTCACGACAGAAACCAGAGCGTTAGGGAAACTCCGATTAAGTCTTGTTTTGAAGGGGACGGCCTTCAGAGACTGTGTCGCGACCTGTGTCGCCGCTCTGCGGCTCGGCAGAATTTCCCACTTGAGCGGGGGCTGACGCCCCCGCCTAACTCCATCTCGCCGCTTTGCGGCTAGTTTGATCGATTACTCG
>JBAVSY010000068.1:0-18680 GCA_049695855.1 Candidatus Korobacteraceae bacterium
AGCATTTTCAGAGAAGGTGTAGACCGAGTTTCCTCAGGGGCTAAAGCCCGACAGCATGAATGCTGCGTACGGCACGGCTGAAGCCGTGCCCTTTCAAGGTGCCGGAAGGACCACACTAACTGTGAAACGGCTGTAATCATCTGCGGGCCAGGTAACCGTGAAGACAGTTTTGTCTCGGTTCGAATACACGATCTGCTCTACGTCGGCTCGCAACCTAACTCATTGAGCCCGCCACATTAAGAGGAATCTCCCCGGCAAAAACTCCATCCTCGATATGCCATGCGGTGTGCCCATACTGAGAGATCCGCTTTGCTCGTATCGAGTGCGCCGACGGACTTATCGTGAAGAAAAAGACAGACAAAGCAGAGCAGAAGCACTCCCGGAGTGCCTGGCTTCACGGTTTTTGAAGCTAGACCTACAATTAGTACTTGATCCGGTTCACCGAACCCTTCATCCGCCCCCTCGCGGGGGGATGAACCACGGTCTGTTCGTGAGATTGGCATGGAAAAGTAACCATCATCTGCCCAATCTTCCCTGCTCAAAACCTCCAGCTAATGGTTGTGTGTGGGCTTCCCGGCTGCCCGTACACATCATTGCAGGAACCGGTGAAATATCGCTTGTCGGCCAGATTAAGCGTTTAGCTGCCAACCCAAATGCCCCCGGCGACAGAAAATCCAGGCATCCAGCAGACCACACGCGGGAATCGAGAATGTGTCCAGCAGATCGCCAGACTGGTCTGTTGCATGTGACTGCGTCCTCGGCCAGCAACTCATTCTTATGATAGAAGTAACTGACAGGATCGAAAATTTCTCACAATGTGCACCGGTTTTGTCGAGGCATCTATGAAATTTTTCGGAATCGTGACGCTCGCCCTTGCGTTCGCTGCGGGTGCGGGGAGCATAGCAGCGGCGCAGTCCCCTACCCCGCAACCGCATAGCTACTGGCACGTCTGGGTTGATGGCGCGGGAACGACCCATCAAACCAAGTGCGACTTCAGAGATTTCACCCCGCTCTCCCTCGGCAAGGGCGTGGAGCCGATCTTCATTGACAGGCTGCCAGACACGCCAGCTCACGTTGTGATCGCTCAGTTCCCGAAGGGATGGATTGGACAATGGCATGAGAATCCCGCGCCGCAATGGATCATCCCCCTGTCGGGGCGCTGGTTCGTCGAGACGATGGACGGACACCGGGTCGAGATGGGCCCGGGCGACGCCTCGCTGGGCGAGGACCAGGGCTCGAAGCCGAATGCCGCCGGTCATGTCGGCCACCTGTCGGGGACGCTGGGCGACGCGCCCATCACGCTGATGTTCGTCCAGTTGGATCAGAAGGTGACCCCCAACGACGCTTGCTGGAACAAGTGAGTTCAGCGATTGGTTTTGCGCGAGAATCCGGACTTTGCGCACACTTCAGGACCAAAGAACGAGGAATTTCAACAATCCATGGGACAAGGCTTAGCGTCAGCTGAGGAAACAGATAATGAACCGCGATCGCGAAGGCGAGTTGTATACGATGCAGAAAAGATTGTTAATTCCACGATTCGCCTTCCAAGTATGGCTCCACAGAAAAATCTCCCAACGACTAGCGCAACAGATTGCTCTCCCCGAGATCGATAAGTTCGTTGCCTCGACCGCTTAGGACGGTCCTTAGGGCGAACAAGCTGAAGCCTCTTGCCTGCTCTAATGTGATCGTCGGCGGCATGGAAAGTTCCAGGCGATTCACCAAAACCTCGACCAGCGCCGGACCGTCGTGTTGCAGGGCCTGGGCAATCATGGGTCGAACCTGATCCGGGGTTTCGGCGGTAAGCCCAAGTAGGCCGGCCGACTCGGCTAACTTCGCGAAGTTAGGATCTTGCAACTCGGTTCCGAAATTCACAAAGCCTGCCGCCTTCATCTCCAGTTCCACAAAAGCCAGAGCACCATTCTTTAGAAGAATTACTTTGACCGGTGCCCGCAATTGCCGCAGTGAAAGCACGTCTCCCATCAACATGGCGAATCCGCCGTCACCTGATAGAGATATGACTTGGCGGCCGGGATGACTCACCTGCGCACCGATGGCGTGGGGAAGGGCGCTCGCCATCGAGCCATGATTGAACGAGCCGATTAGGCGCCGCTGACCGTTCATGGTCAGATAGCGGGCCGCCCAGATGGTCGGTGTGCCGACGTCGCAGGTGAAGATGGCATCTTTGGCGGCGAGTTCGTCGAGCACGCGAGTAACGTATTGCGGATGCAGCGGCGTCCTGCCAGATCCCGCGGTGGCGAGTTCCTCGAGACCTTCGCTTGTCCTCCGATAATGTTCTAACGAAGCCTTCAAATGCGAGTCGTCTTTGTTTTGATTTAGCCTCGGCAAGAGCGCTGTGAGGGTGGTGTTTGTGTCCCCCACAAAGCCGTAGTCCACTTTGGTGCGTCGGCCCAGCTGTTCTCCGCGAATGTCAATTTGCACGATCGTTGCTTCTTTCGGAAAAAATTGCTGATAAGGAAAGTCCGTTCCAATCAGGAGCAGTACGTCGCTGTCCATCATGGCGTAATAGCCGGAGGACACTCCCAACAGGCCGGTCATACCCACATCGAAAGGATTGTCGTATGCGATGAATTCTTTTCCGCGCAATGCGTGCACGATTGGGGCATTCAGCTTCCCAGCAAGTTCAATCAATTCCTTGTGAGCTCCGGCACATCCTGCTCCGCCGAAAATCGTGAACTTCTTCTCTTGATTGAGGAGATTTGCCAAGCTGGCGATCTCGTTTTCCGAAGGTCACACAGCCGGGGACGGCGGTGGAAAATGCAAGCGTGGCTCCTTCTCCACCGCGTCACGCAATAAGATATCTCCTGGGATCGCTACAACCGACACCCCCCGGCGCGACTCTGCGGTTTGCATTGCAATTTCCAGAACACGAGGCATTTGGTCCGGATGAGAAATGGTCTCGCAGTAGTGACTGCATTGGGCAAACAGGTGCTCTGGCTTCGTTTCCTGGAAGTAGGTGCTTCCCACTTCATTGCTCGGGATCTGCGCCGCAATGGCGAGCACCGGAACACGGCTGCGTTGGCAATCGTACAGCCCGTTTATCAAGTGCAGATTGCCGGGGCCGCAGCTCCCCGCACAAACAGCGAGTTTTCCTGTGAGGTGCGCTTCGGCGCCAGCGGCGAATGCCGCGGTCTCCTCATGCCGTACATGAATCCACTCAATCTTTCCATGCCTTCGAATTGCGTCCGTGAAACCGTTGAGCGAGTCGCCGGGAAGTCCGAGCATCGTGCGATCCTTGCACGGCATATTTGTTTGGAGCGCTACAGAATGGAAGCCCGGTGAGCTTTCCGATTTCAGTAGCACCAGCCTCGCCGAAGCCGGGAGCGGCGTTGATGCCCGTTCCAACAGCCGTGCCTCCCAGCGCCAAGCAACAGACATCGCGAAGTGCGTCGTCGAAGCGCTCGAGATCCTCGCTCAGCATAGCGGCATAACCCGACCACTCCTCGCAAAGGGTGATTGGCGTGGCGTCCTGCATGTGGGTGCGGCCAATCTTCACGATGTCTTTCCAGCTTTCGGCTTTTACCGTAATTGCATCGCGAAGGGCCGTGACAGCAGGAATCAGATTGTGCTTCACCCCGATTACGGCCGCGATGTGCGCTGCCGACGGGAAGGTGTCATTGGAGGACTGCGACATGTTCACGTGGTCATTGGGATGGACCGGCGTCTTGCTTCCCAATGGCGTTCCGGCAAGCTGACAGCAGCGATTCGAAATCACCTCATTGACATTCATGTTGAACTGCGTCCCGCTACCCGTCATCCAGACGTGCAGCGGAAACATGTCGTGATGCTGGCCGGCAAGAATCTCATCGCAAACCTGCACAATCAGCTTGCAGCGCTGCTCGTCCAGCCGGTTCTCTGAGTGGTTGACGATGGCGGCAGCTTTCTTCAGGATGGCGTACGCATTGATCATCTCGCGCGGCATCAGGTCGGTGCCGATGCTGAAATGTTCGAGTGACCGTTGCGTTTGTGCCCCCCATAGCTTCGAGCTAGGCACATCGACTTCACCAAGGCTGTCGGTTTCTTTGCGAACGCCCAAAACCGTAACGTTACGGATTGCATTCATGGCAGCCTTCTTCCGGTCCGTTTTTTGAGCATGGTTGCTGGCACGTGAAGGGGTCCACATTCGCATCACAATCCCGAGTCAGGCCTGCGCAGCCGTCCTTTAAGACTTGGTTGAAAAACACCAGCAACCCTTCCTCGATTTCGTCAGATCAATCGCTTCTTTAGAAAGCAATTCGCCTGCCCAACCCCTCGCAAACGGGAGAATGACTTACTCTCATGAATCAAACGACTTGTAGAAGCCGGGCAAGTCGAATCACTTGCCCGTGCGTCAAAAGTTTGACGGCGAAGCCAACTATGGCCACCAGACACGCCGAAAGCGAAGTCGTCGGCTATTTGTAAAGATGGTGGTTTCTCCAACCATCATGCCCCGTTACCCGATAACATCCGTCAAAGCAAAGATTTGGTCGCCATGTTCGTCGAGAAGTAGGTGATAGTCGCAAAAATCGCTTCCACTCATATGCCAGTGAAAATTCTTCGTCTTTAGATAGAGCGTGAACGCACTCTGTTGAGAAGCATTTGAAGTGTCAACGCTGCCGAACAGTCGAGCCAGGGTGAGCGATTGCTGAAAATCAATGGGCTAGCCACATACAAGTCCAATCTGGGCGCTGTCCTGGAGCCGAGTGAGGTGTGTCGAAATACGGTCACGCTGTCGGTCGGCGGACAAGCTCTCCGACAGCGGTGGAATTTAGACTTCGAACCAGAACACTGTCTTTTTGCCCCGGAAGGTAGCTAGAAGCGAAACGTAAAGCCGACATTTGCGGCGATGGGTGCGGCGTTGTACGTCACCGTGTTGAAAAAGGTCCCCGGCATAAAGCCGGCAAAATTGAACGCGATGGTAACGTGTCGCACGGGAGCCCAGCGAATCTCGAGATCTCCTTGATTGCCGAGATAGCGGGCGTGGCTGGCACCGGCTGGATCAATCAGCGCGTCGCTTCCAAAAGCATATATCCCGTCGTGGGTTGATTCCCTCCAATACCAGTCCCAGGCAAAGGCTCCCGTGGCATTCGTCTTCAACTGGAATTGAACCACCGGATGCAAATCGATCAGATTCTGCGGTCCCAGGAAAGGCACCACCTTGGGAGTAAAGTATGCGCCACGCGGGAAGAGAGGGTTGAACGTACCGAGAGGCTGATTTGCCGAACTGCCGCCGCCGCTGTATACGTCCGCTCGCAGCAAAGGTCGAGGATGAAAGCGTACCCGATCAAAGGTAAATCCTGTTTCCGTTGACACGCTCCAGGCGCGAATCGAGGCGCTCCCGAAACTTCCCCACTGGTAATTGGGTTCCCAGTTATAGTCCAAGCCCTTCCCGATTGGGCGGAACATTCTGGTTCCGACAGTGTTACGAAGCTCGGGGGCGGTGCCTCGGTTGTAGGTCGATGACTTCGAGTCTAGTCCGATGTAATAGAAGTCGGCCTGTCCGCGGCTTACGATCGGGGCTGGAACAGTCAGATAACTTCCCCAAACACTTTCTGCAGGATTGGGTACATCATCGAACCAATCGAGATTATTCTCGACTGGTTTGACTGCGAATAGATCCAACCTCACGTGAGCACTTTCGGCGATTACTCGAAATCCGTCGAAACTCAGCTTCACGTTGGGGCCTTCGTTGTTGTCAAATAAGCGGCCCGAACCGAGCACGATCTCCTGGCGTCCGGCCCGCAAACTGATGCCGTGCGGACTGCTGACGTGATCTTTTTTGTGAGAATCCAACCGCCGAGCTGTTCCCCGAGCACCATTCCCAGAAGGCCGACGAGCGCGATGATCGGCGGGGCTGGACTCTTCACGCGAATGACACCGTATGCAACACCCACAAGCACGCCTGCCACGAATGAGATGAGCAACGCTTTCACTTCCACCTCCTTTAGCCGCTGCTGTTTATCTTCACTGTCTTCTTTGTTGTCAGGTCCGCCATTCAAAAACTGAGCCCCTGCTTTGCGTTGGTCTGACCGACAGCGATCCGGCTGTATGCAACAGCTTTCTCAAACGGAGCAACCTCAATCTGGTCGGTTTCAAAGCGCCTATTTCACAACCCGCTTGGAGCGCTTGGGCAATTCCCGTACCTGTTGCGGCTTAAGCCCGTAACTGTCAACTCCAAGCAGCCGGGAAAAGTTGATAACAGTCCGCAAGGTTGAAACTGACGCGCGGGTCTCCCTTGCTCGACGCCGACTTTGGCGTCCGTATTCTGCCTTGACGTCGAGGACTTGCCGTGTCGCCTTCGACCTCACTGCGCGAGGCGTTCTTCTCTTGCACAAGAACACAGGGCCACCCTTCGCATCAAACGCCGTCCGCCGGCACCGTTTGATGGCTTCTCAACCGGACCACCCAGTCCGGCGGAGGTCTTTCCAGGGACCACCATCTGCGTAACGCTCGGGATGCAGGATCTTCGAACGAGGATCTTCCGCAGCGTCGAGCTGGAGGACCATCCACTTCGGATACGGAACGCCCGGGTCCGACGCCGCATCGAGGAGCCTGACGTCGTCGTCCGAGAGCTCAAGGTCTACAGCACGGATGTTGTCCTCCAGTTGCTCAGCCTTGCGGGCAGCGACGATCACGCTGCTGACCGCCGGCCGTCCGAGCACCCAGGCGAGCGCCACACGGGCCGGGCTTGCGTCATGCCGAGCAGCCACCTCTTTCAGCGCCTCTACGACGCGGTAGCCCATCTCTTTGTCGAAGGGCACGAACGCACCTGCCTCCGCGAATCGTGTACCGGCGGGAGCAGGGTTGGCACGGGTGTATTTGCCTGAGAGGAACCCACCGGCAAGCGGGCTCCAGACCAAAATGCCGATGTTGTGATACTGGGCGAACGACTGGAACTCGTATTCGAGACCTCGACCGACGAGGCTGTAGTACATCTGCGCCGTTACGTATTTCTCTAACCCCAATTGCCGCTGCAGCATTACCGCAGTGGCCGCCTGCCAGGACATGAAGTTGGACAGCCCCACATAGCGGACCTTCCCCTGGCGTACAAGATCGTCGAGCGTTCGCAGCGTCTCCTCGAGCGGCGTGTTGCTGTCCCATCCATGCACCTGGTATAGGTCGATGTAATCGGTCTGCAGGCGCCGGAGGCTGCCCTCCACTTCGCGCATGATGTTCACGCGGGTCGCACCGCTCCGGTTGAAGTTCTCGCTCATGGGGAGGCGGACTTTAGTGGCGAGGACGATCTCGTCCCTCACACCCTTCAAGGCATTGCCTACCAGAGTCTCACTCTCTCCGAGACTGTACACGTCCGCCGTATCAATGAAGTTAACTCCCCTCTCCAGGGCCAGCTTCACCATCCGCGTTGTGTCGTCCTGACCGAGGTTGCCCATGTTCATCTTGCCGCCGAACTGCATTGTGCCAAGGGCCACGCTACTGACGATCAGTCCGGTATTTCCTAATTTCCTATATCTCATCTTCCTCACTCCTTCCGCTGCCGATGAGAATTGCGACAGCAACCACGAATTCGCCCGGGTAACGAATGGAAACCCATCAAATCTCGGCTTTGGCACCCAACGCCAGATCTACGGCTACTAGGACAAGTTGACTATGTTCGAAGCATGCGACGTTCCAATCGGCGTCCGCGTGGAACACTCCAATACCCCAGCCTCTTTGGGAAGAGTCGCAGAGGCTGAGTCGATGATGTCGAAAAAATGGGCCACGACTGTCGAAAAGTTGACACTGCGACGCACTCGCTGACGGCCTTCCGCTTTTCCGTAAGTTTGGTCACCGGTTGCGTCCGCGTTATCAATGGCCTGACGTTTTGGTGTCACGATTGCAGTGAGATCAGTGATGGAAGCACGATTGTAATGCGAGGGCCAACGATCAAACGGGATAGAGGATTGCAACGTTAGTCGACGTGGCGGAGGACGGGTATGAAGGTCGGAATTATTGGAGCAGGCGCGGTTGGCTCCGCGTGTCTCTTGTCGATGGTCATGCGTGGATGTGCGCGCGAGGTCGTGCTGATCAACCGGGACCGCAAGCGGGCTCAGGGCGTCGTAACAGACGTCCAATACGGTGCGGTCCTGTCTCCGCCGATTACGGTGCGCGACGGCGACTATTCCGACCTGGCGGGCTCGTCCGTGGTGATGATCACTGCTGGGGTCAACGAGAAAGGTGGAGGTGCGACGGATCGCAGCGATCCTGTCGGACGGCTCCGCTTGCTCGATGCGAATGCTGCAATCTTTCAGGACATCGTCCCGAAGATCCACAACTCTGCTCCGGATGCGCTGATTCTGGTCGTAACCGATCCACCGGACGCGCTGGCTGACGTGGTTCGTATGTTGGGACACGAGCGCGTGCTGAGCACTGGCACGTCTCTCGACACGTTGCGGTTCCGGTTTCATCTGGGGACGCGTCTCAACGTCAGTGCGTCGGACGTGGAGGCACTCGTCCTAGGTGAACATGGTGTCTCGTCAGTTTTCCTATGGTCATCAGCGCGAGTGGGTGGCAGGAAGGTATTGGACATCTTTGGGGAGAGCCCGGTGCCACAAACGATGCCTGCGGAACTCGAACGTGAGGTGCGTTACGCTAACATCACGGTCATTGAGGGTATCGGAGCGAGCCAGTATGGCATAGGGATGGTCTCGGCGCGACTCACTGAGATGATATTGCGCGATGAGAGAGCGGTGATTCCTATCGGCTGCTACAACGCAACGTTCGGTGTAACACTTTCCTTGCCAAGTGTCATTGGTCGGGGAGGCGTGCAGCGCGTGCTCGAGCCCGAAATGTCCGCCGCGGAACAACAAGGTTTACAGCGAAGTGCCGAAGCCATCAAGGCGGCGCTATCTCGCCTCAGTCTCAAGGAATCCCGGCGGAGAATAGCTTGAGACCCGTCTGACCCACAAATGCCAAGAACAAACGCCCGCCCTCGATCGGGCCGGGCTGTTCGCCTGAAGACGCGAAAATTGGACCGCCCAGAGGGAACTACGTGCCGTTCTGCTTAAAACACTAGTGACTCTTTGTTACGACTGAAGCCGATCTTTTAAATTCTTAGTGGTGACAATGGTCGTGTCGTCTTGAGTCACTTCGGGTCTCATTCGTCTTCAGTATTCCGGGTGCTTTGGCAATAACCTCATGCTGCTGTTCCGCAGTCAACCAGGAGAGGGAAAATGAAGAAAGACGTAGGGCGTTTCGCCAAGATTTGGCTGTGCATGGCCCTAGTGGTCGCAGTGGGAGTCGTCACTCGCGCGCAGGCACGCGGCGGTCGTACGAAATTCGCGGTCGATCCCAACTGGCCAAAGCCGTTGCCTGACAAATGGGTAAACGGGCAAGTCAGCGGAGTGTGCGTGGACGCGCAAGATAACGTTTTCATCGTTAATCGGAATGACATCACAGACAAGGAAGCAGAAATTGCGCAGCAGGCGCCGCCGTTCGTCGAATTCGATCCCGCCGGCAATGTAGTGAATAGCTTTGGCGATTGGAAAGTCGTTCCGAATGTCACCCACGGCTGCACCATCGACTATGAGAACAATTTTTGGACAGCCGGCAATGGCGATGGAATCGTTCAGAAATACAGTCACGAGGGAAAACTACTGATGCAGATCGGAGAAAGGGGTGTTGTCGATACTTCCGATGGCACTCTAAAGGGCCGGGCGCTGAATTCGAGTCACACGCAGTTTTATATGCCTTCCGACATAGCGGTGGATCCCAGCAATGGAGACCTCTATGTCGCCGATGGCTATGGCAACAGCCGCATAGTCGTTTTCGATCGATCGGGGAAATTCCTTCGTCAGTGGGGGCACCAGGGGACAAAAGAAGAGGCGGATGCAGGGGTGGGTGGTGCGTTCATGCGGGTTGTGCATTGCGTGGTCATCGGCAACGACGGCCTAGTCTATGCCTGTGACCGGCAGGGCGACCGGATCCAAGTCTTCGATAAGATGGGAAACTTCAAGAAGAACATCTGGATAAGGAGAGGAAAAAACCTTCCCGATAGTTGGGGCACAACCTGGTGGATCGGCTTTTCTCCCGACCGGGAACAGAGGTACATGTACGTGGACGACGGAGGCGATGAGCAGGTCAAAATTCTTGACCATGCTAGTGGAGAAGTACTCTCAAGCTTCGGGCGTCCTGGTCACCAGGTGGGTGAATTTACCCACGGCCACACTCTGGCGGTCGATTCCAAAGGCAATATCTATGTAGCCGAGACCGATTGGGGCCGCAGAGTCCAGAAATTTGAGCCAGTGAAATGATGCCGTTACACAGGCATGAAGCGAACGAAAACGCGTTATACTTGGCGCCGATAAATGAAGCAATTCAAAGTGAAGGGCCATGACGCGACCGAAGCTCGAATTGCAGATTGCCCACTCGCCCGTGCTTCGCTACGGCCTTGCGGTCTTGTCCGTCGCAACCGCGCTGGGGACGGCCTTTCTGCTGCAGCACTATCATTTCAGTGAGGCGGCGTTCCCGCTCTTCTTGCTTGCCATCGCCATAACCTGCTGGTATGCGGGAGTGCGGCCTGCGATTCTTACGGTTGTATTCTCAAGCTTGGCTTTCAACTACTTCTTCACTGAGCCCCTTTACACTTTCTACGTCGCCAGGTCTGAGACTCCCTACTATATTTCTTTCATACTGTTTGCATCGCTTATCATCTGGTTCAGCGCCGTCCGCCGCCGCGTCGAGCGAGAGCTTCTGCAATCCCGCTACGAACTTGAAAAAGAAGTAACAGTACGAACCCAGCAGGCTAGCCTGCTCAATCTCACCCATGACACGATTTTTGTTCGTGATATGAGCGGTGTCATTACGTACTGGAATCGCGGCGCGGAGGAGTTGTACGGATGGACGGCCGCAGATGCCGTGGGAAAGAATTCTCGACAACTCCTGCGGACGGTTTTTCCGGCGCCAGTGGATGAGATTTTTGGGGAATTGTTGCGGACCGACCGTTGGGAGGGCGAGCTCAAGAAGACCAGAGCGGACGGAACCGAAGTAGTCGTGGCGAGCCGATGGTCCTTGCGGCGGGACGAGGACGGGCGAGGGGTTGCCGTCCTGGAAACGAACAATGACATCACCGAACGCAAGCGCCGGGAACGAGAAATTCAAGGTCTCAATCGGCAACTTGCAGAGCGTTCCACGGAACTCGAGGCCATCAACAAGGAACTGGAAGCGTTTGCCTATTCTGTCTCGCATGACCTGCGTGCGCCCCTTCGCCATATGGCCGGCTTTACTGAGCTGCTTCAAAAGAGGGTATCCTCCACCCTGGATCAAAAGAGCAGCCACTATATGGCGATGATGCTGGAGTCGGCCAAGCGTATGGGAAATCTGATTGACGATCTCCTGGCTTTTTCCAGGATCGGGCGTGCGGAAACGCAAAAGACAATCGTTAGCCTGGCGCCGCTCGTGAGAGAAGCCATCACCGAAGTTCAGCAAGACGCGGGGGGACGTAACATCGTCTGGAAAATCGGCGCCCTGCCGGAATTCTATGGCGACCGTTCGATGCTAAGGCTTGTCATGGTTAACCTTATTTCCAATGCGATTAAATTTACGCGCACGCGCGCGCAAGCTGAAATCGAGATCGGATACACCGACGGAAACAAGGATGACTTGGTGGTATTCGTCAGGGACAACGGAGTGGGCTTTGATATGAAGTACGTAAATAAGCTGTTTGGCGTGTTTCAGCGGCTGCACGATTCCGATGCATTTGAAGGTACCGGCATTGGGCTGGCCACGGTTCAGCGCATAATACATCGTCACGGAGGGGAGGTCTGGGCCGAGGGAGTGGTTGACAACGGCTCAACTTTCTATATTTCAGCTCCAAGACCATAAGGACAACTATGGAGACAAGCAACAAGCTAGGCCGTATTTTGATGGTTGAAGACGATCCGAAAGATGTAGAGCTTACGCTATCGGCGCTGGAGGAATACAACCTTGCCAATGAGGTTATTGTCACCCGTGACGGCGCGCTAGCTCTGGATTACCTGTATTGCCGTGGGGAATACAAGACGCGCTCCCGCGGCAACCCGGCAGTCATGCTGCTGGATCTGAAGCTACCCAAGGTCGATGGGTTGGAGGTGTTGAAGCAACTTAAGTCCGATGCGGAGCTGAGAATGATTCCAGTGGTTGTGCTCACCTCCTCGAAAGAAGAAAAGGACATGGTGGCAAGTTACAAACTCGGAGTGAACGCGTACGTGGTAAAGCCAGTTGACTTTCACGAGTTTGTGAATGCGATCAAGGAGCTAGGCGTTTTTTGGGCAATTATCAATGAGCCACCACCTGGAAGCATAAGAAAGTGAGTATCGTCAGGCATGAGCATACCGCAGCCATTGCGGCTTTTATCGGTGGAAGACGATCCTAAAGACACGGAGTTAATTCAGGGTCTGCTTGAGGCAGAGGGTATCGTCTGCGAAATGACGCGGGTCGACAATCAGGCCTCACTGCTGGATCTCCTCCAGCAAGGCGGAGTCGACCTGATTCTGGCAGATTACAGCCTTCCGTCGTTCGACGGCATTTCAGCATTGAAGCTTGCAAGCAAAGTCTGCCCGGACGTGCCGTTCATCTTTGTTTCTGGGAAGCTGGGCGAGGAAGTAGCGATTGAAGCCCTCAAAATCGGCGCCACGGATTATGTTTTGAAGACGGGGCTATCGAGGCTTGTGCCGTCGGTGCGGCGAGCGTTGGGTGAAGCCACAGAAAGGGCCGAACGCAAGAAGGCCGAAGAGTCGCTGCGCCGGAGCGAGACTTACCTGGCGGAGGCGCAGGGCCTGAGCCACACTGGCAGTTTCGGGTGGAAACCCTCCACCGGCGAGATCATCTGGTCAGAGGAAACCTTTCGGATCTTCCAATATGACCGGAGCACGACACCGACTCTGCAGCTCATTCTCCAGCGCGTTCATCCGGAGGACGCTACCCTTGTGCGACAAACAGTCGAGCGGGCGTTACAGGAGGAGAAGAATTTTGAACATGCATATCGCTTGCTGATGCCGGATGGTTCCGTCAAGTATGTCCATGTTGTCGCTCGTGCCTTAAGCGATGAATCGGGCAGCATAGAGTTCGTAGGAGCAGTGATGGATGTCACCGCAGCGAAGCAAGTGGAACAGACGCTCCGGGAGAGCGAGGCATACTTAGCGGAAGCGCAGAAACTGACCCACACGGGCAGTTGGGCACGCGTCGCCGCCACCGGCGAGATCAGGTACTGGTCCGAAGAATGCTACTGTGTGTTGGGTTTCGAACCGCATGCTGGACTCCCGGCTTTCGAAACTTTCTTAGAACACATCCATCCCGAAGATCGAGGCAAAGTCAGGGAAAGAGCCAGAACAGCGGAGCGTGAGAAGGTGCGGTACGAGGTGGATTACCGAATCGTCCATCCTGGCGGCGAGATCAGAGACATCCAGGCCATCGGGCATCCTATTCTGAACCCATCCGGCGACATCGTCGAATTCGTGGGTACGGTGATGGACGTCACGGACCGCATGCGGGCAGAGGGGGCGCTGCGCAGGAGCGAGGCATACTTGGCGGAAGCGCAGAAACTCAGCCACACGGGCAGTTGGGCATGGATACCTGCCACGGGCGAGATCAGGTACTTTTCCGAGGAGTGCTACCGCATATTAGGTTTTGACCCGCATGGTGAACAACCGCGATACGAAACGTTTCTGCCGCATATCCATCCGGACGATCAAGCCAAATTTAGGGAAACGGTCGACGTAGCGGCGCGTAGAAAAGTAGATTACGAACTGGATTACCGAATCGTCCATCCGGCCGGCAACAGCAGGGACGTCCATGTCATAGGTCATCCTGTTCTCAGCCCATCCGGCGATCTGGTTGAGTTCGTGGGTACCGTGATTGACGTGACCGAACGCAAACGGACAGAGGAACAGCGGGAGAGATTACGCCAAGCGGTGGAAGATCTCGCACACATCAACCGAGTAAACATGATGGGAGAGCTGACCGCTTCGCTCGCGCACGAAGTGAATCAACCGATCGCCGCCGCCGCTACCGACGCCAATACTTGCTTGCGCTGGCTGGCGCGTGATCAACCCGATCTGGAAGAGGCACGCGCGGCTGCATCAAGAGTAGTCAAGGATGCAGCCCGAGCCGCCGAGATCATGACCCGAGTTCGCTCGCTCTTCAAGAAGGAGATTTTGCAACGAGAGTTGGTTGATGTAAACGACATCATTCGAGAAATGATCGATCTGTTGCGCAGCGAGGCGACCCGATACTCCATCTCCATGCGTACAGAACTGTCGGAAAATCTTCCGCCGATCATGGGAGATCGCGTGCAATTGCAGCAGGTCACCATGAACCTAATCATTAATAGCATCGATGCGATGAAGGACCTCGACGGAACACGCGAGATCGCGATCACGTCTCAGCGGGCGGAAAACGAGCAACTTCAGGTGTCGGTCAGCGATACCGGTATAGGGCTTCCCTCTCAACAGGCGGACCAGATCTTCAATGCCTTCTTCACCACCAAGGATCACGGCACCGGCATGGGACTTCGGATCAGCCGCTCCATAATCGAGTCGCATGGCGGCCGATTGTGGGCTTCCGATAACCTTCCGCGCGGTGCGAGCTTTTCTTTCACCCTACCCGCCGAGGTCGAGGAGCATGGGTGAAGCTCGGAGGCCTCGGGCAACGTTCGTCCTTCGTGGCGATTTTGGCCATTGATCGTCATTTTTTGCCGTGTTCTAGGATCGATTTTCAACAGAAGCGCCCGCCTCATCGCTATCAAGGAGGAGCGGATTGGAATGTGGGCCAAGACGGGACGGAAATCCGTCGACGCGGTCCAGGGCTGTATCGGCAGCGCCGGTGCGAGGAACCATGAATCACATTGGAGTGTGGCGGCGCTTTCGATACAGCGACTTGAAGGAAGCCGTTGGCTATCGGATTTGAATGGTGCTGAAGTGAGATGAGAGATGCGGGAAGCCAGTGCTGGAGTGTGAAGAACTGGTTCGATTAGAGATGGAGTCGGGTTTTGTGTGAGCAGCGTGATAGGAGCAGCACTCGGCGTGCGAGGAAGCAATTTGGAAAGAGCCCTGCGGGGCGCAAAAAGCGGTGGCGTGTCGTAGCACGAGGATGGATCGCGGTTGGAGCCGTGGTTTCATGCATCACACTCCCGTGAATAGCGTGCTTCCAGACAGCTAGCGAGGAGGGTCATATGTGGATCGTCCGCTTTGCGCTGCAGAGGCCGTATACGTTCGTTATCGTCGCGGTGCTGATCGCGATCTTCGGCGGCTCTGCCATTGCGACGACCCCGACCGACATCCTGCCGGACATCAATATCCCGATTGTCAGCGTGATCTGGACCTACAGCGGCATGGACGCGGATGACATGTCCAAGCGGATCGTCGGGGTATGCGAACGGGCACTCCCAACCTCCGTCAATAACATCCAGTACACCGAGTCACAGTCTTACAGCGGTGTCGGCGTCATCAAGATTCATTTTCAGCCCAATGTCCAGATCGACCTTGCGATTGCGCAGGTTACGGCACTAGCGCAGTCCCTGCTGCGACTGATGCCGGCCGGGATCTTGCCGCCCTATGTGCTGAAGTACGACGCTTCCAGTGTTCCGATCGTGCAGGTGAGCCTCGGCGGACAGGGGCTTTCCCAGACCGAGCTTTACGATCTTGGTCAAAATTTCATCCGCGGGCAACTCGCGACTATTCGGGGCGCAGCGGTTCCTCTGCCGTATGGCGGCGAACAACGATCCATCATGGTAGACCTGGAGCCGACCCAGCTAGCGGCGAAACACCTGACCGCCTCGGACGTATCCGCGGCGTTGAATAATCAAAACCTGGTCACCGCCTCGGGCACGGAAAAAATCGGCGACCGCGAGTATCTGGTGGGAACCAACAGTAGCCCGGGCACGATCGAGGAACTCAATGATCTGCCCATCCGGACGGTCAATGGCGCCGTGGTTCGGACCAGGGATGTGGCCTGGGTCCATAACGGCTATCAACCGCAGACCAGCTACGTGAGCGAGAACGGTCAGGCATCGGCGCTGCTGACAGTAATCAAGAGCGGCGCCTCCTCAACGCTGACCATTGTGGACGACGTGCGGAAGGCGCTCCCGAGGATCAAAGCCGGACTTCCCAGCGCTCTGACCCTGACGCCAATTTTCGATCAATCGGTGCTGGTGCGAGCCTCCATCCAGGACGTGGTGCAGGAGGCCATCACGGCGGCGTTTCTGACCGCCATGATGATCCTGGTGTTTCTTGGTAGTTGGCGAAGTACGTTGATTGTGAGCACATCCATTCCACTGGCTGTCTTGTTTGCCATCGCGGTGTCTTCGTCGCTGGGCGAGACGATTAACGTCATGTCGCTCGGCGGCCTCGCCTTGGCGGTGGGCATGCTGGTCGACGACGCCACGGTGGAAATAGAGAACACGCACCGCAATCTTGGGATCGGAGAGAAGAAGCCTCTGGCCAGGGCAATCCTCGACAGCGCTGAGCAGGTGGCGATGCCCGCATTGATCTCGACGCTATCGATCTGCATCGTGTTCGTACCAGTGACGCTGCTGTCAGGTTCGGCGAAGTTCATCTTTACACCGCTGGCGCTGAACGTTGTGCTGGCGCTGATCGCTTCCTACGGCCTTTCGCGAACGTTGGTGCCCACCATGATGCACTTCCTCCTGCCGAAGGAGGTTCCTCTGTATCAAGGTCAAGAAAAGGAGTCGCCGCTCAGCCGCAGCCCGATTTGGCGCTTCCACGAGAAGTTCGAGAAAGGATTCGACTGGTTTGCAAAGAAGCACCATGGCGCGCTGGAGTGGGCGCTCGGACACCGGGCGATCACACTTACGGTGTTCGCCGCCGTGTGCCTCGGTTCGTTGGCGTTGGTTCCGCGCGGGAGGTAAGGGCGGCAGCCAGTCTGGACAGACCCAGAATGACGGGGGCCGTTAGCATGCGGACCCTGCGGAGCAAAGTACGGAACGGCCCGCAAGATTGACACGCGGCAAAGCTCTGGCTGGAGAGGGACTGCTCGAGATGAAGCGTTTGTTTCGGTGTTCCGATAAACGCGCTGCAGTTTGGCAAGCCTTCAGCTGTTTCGTGCTTGTCTGCGCATCGGTGTGCTTGGCGGGGGCGCAGTCGCCCACGATCACGCCGCAAGCGCCAGAGGCGCTGTCATACGCAGGCCGGGCCGCCTTGAGGCCGTCGCAAGCGCCCCAGGCCGCAACGGCGCCAGCGGGCTCGCAGGATGGCCGGCTCTACCTCACCCTGCAGCAAGCCTTCCAGATGGCGCTTAAAAACAACCTTGACATCGAGCTGGAGCGCGTCGACCAAGGGATCGCAGGGTTCGGTGTGCCGCTGACCGAGGGTGGCGGACTACCGCGTTCAATCAACTACACAGTGGCGGAAACGCCAGCCGGCGAAGCCCCGGTCGCCGTGCCCCTGCTCAGCTTCTCCTCTCCGGGGCTATCCCCGTTAAGCGTGAGCCCAATTACCTCAACCGTGTCTTCGTCCTACAACACCAGCCGCGTGCTGGGGGAAGCCCATTCCTTATCTTTGGTTCCGAGCTCCTATTCGAGTGGATCGCCGGTCCCCGGTTTCGACGCGCAGCTTCTGGGCCGTACGGATGGTTGCGGCGCGATCCGGGCGTCGCCATAGCCAACGGCGCCCCGTCGACGACGCCAGCGGACACCGCTATAACGAACAATACCCTCGCGGATACTTTCCTTACCAAGGGTTTCAGTCCGGGAACTACGATTCAGCTTGGCGTCAACAACTTTGTGCAGAGCTTCTACTCGGGGCGCTCCAGCGCAGTTCCGTTCACTCACCCCAATGCCTTTGCGCTGGTCGCGCAACCGCTGTTGCGCGGCGCCGGGCGCGCCAACAACACTCGCTATATCGCCATCGCAAAGACCAATCAAAAGATCTCCGCGGCGGTGCTGGAGCAACAGATGATCAGCACCATAGCGGGCGTGACCAACCTGTACATCGACTTGGTTAGCCTGCAGGATTCGGTCAAAGTGCAAGGGCAGGCAGTCGCTGCCGCCGAGCTGTTGTTGCATAACGATGAGGAGCAGTTAAAGGTAGGCCGTATGCCGCCGATCGAGGTGGCACGGGCCCAGGCACTGGTCACAAGCACGCAGTTGGTGCTCACGCAGGTGGCGGCGTTGCGAGACCAGCAGCAGGTAATTCTGCGAACGCTGCTCGATCCGCAGTCGATGACGGTCGCCCCAGGCAGAACGCCGGAAATCGTGGCGATCGACCCGCTCTCTCCACCACAGGCTGAGCTCCAAGCATCTGTCGACGAGATGGTCCAAAGTGCCTGGGCCAAACGCCCCGACATGCAGGCGGCACGAATGCAGGTGAGCAACGGCGAGCGGCAGGTTGCCGGCTCTGCCAATGCCGCAAAGCCTGAGATCGATCTCTATGGAACTTACGAACTCCGGGGAGTTGTGATCCCGGGACTCACCGGGATAGGTGGAGATAGCTTGACGGGAAATGCCCCTACCGACCCTATCCCGACCGGAGGCATCCGTTCCTCGACACTATATGAGGCCGGAATACAATTCGCCCTTCCCTTACAAAATCGGGTCGCTCAGGCAAACCTCGGCGCTGACAGGGCCCTCCTGAGACAGCAGCAGCTGCGGACCACCCAACTCGAAGCCCAAGTGGCTGCCGAAGTCCTGAACGCGATCACGGCACTCAACGCTGCCAAGACTGCTGCTGATGCCGCTGCCAAGGCACGAGAGT
>JBAVSY010000069.1:0-12651 GCA_049695855.1 Candidatus Korobacteraceae bacterium
TTCTCGCCCTACCCGTGGTACCAACTTGCGTTTGATCACCTCTTCGGTCAGCAGACGCACCGTCCAGCGTGCCCGTCCGGACGGCGGCTGACTGCAGGCCACCGCGATGATGCGCTGTCGCTGCTCCTCATCCAGCGCCGGAGCTGCCCCCGGCCGGGAGGCGTCATATAACGCACGCTCCAGCCCGCCCTGCTGATAGCGCTTGCCGATCTGCCACACCGCCTTGGCCGAAAGCCCCAGACTGACAGCCACCGCAGGGGTTGCCTGCCCCGTATCCATCTGTCGCAGGGCCAAGGCTCGCAGCACCGTCCGTACCGGCTGCAACCCGCCGCTCAACAACTCGTCCAATTGCTTTCGATCCCGCCTGGAAAGCTGAATCCGGAGTGCTTGGCCTCTACCCATGCCATAGCTATAAAGCCTGACACCATGGTACGCCAAGTGTATATCTTGATTACCTATCTATGCGGTCATAGCACTAGTTGCAAATTGCAGTGATAATCCGGGTCTCTGACCAGAACGGACGCTCTTGCGAGCGACGGTGTTTCGGAAGTTTAGCCTCGCTGCAGCAACGGAGCTTTGCCGGCTTCGACCGCCCCACATATCGAGGCTTTCGAGAGGCACAGGGGGTGTGCGATTAGCCGCCCGGAAGGGTGAAGTCGACATTGATCTGAGTGTCAGCCGCGACTGGTTCCCCATTTAGATAATAGGGCTTGTAGCGCCACTGTCTAACAGCGTCCCTTGCCGCCTGGATCAGTATGGCATGGCCGCTTAACACGTGCAGATTTTGCACGGTTCCGTCCTTCCCAATGACCGCCTGGAATACCACCGTTCCCTGAATGCGCGCCTGTCGGGCCAACGGCGGATATTGCGGCATTACTTGGTGCACTAACAGGCCTTGCGCGACTCCCGAGGAGACCCTGACCTTGTCCGCAATCTTGGGCACAGCAACCGGAATGTCCTTGACCATGTTTGACAAGCTGCTCGGAACTCCCTTTGGTACGCCACCGGGGATCGAGACCGGCATTTCTGCCGTGTCGTTCGGCGGAAGTTCTTCCTTCTTGACCATGGCGATGTTTCTCGGAGTGGCCGCAGCCGGTTGCAACACTACGTTGTGGAGTTCTTCAGGCTGCTTTGCGGGCGCGGCTTTCGACAGCGGCCTGGGAGCGACGCTCGGACCCTGCGACTTGGGCTGTTCTTGGGCCTGGACCAATGGACTGGAAGTGTGCGTCTCAGAAACGGTGGACACTCTGGCTTGAGAGGAAACCTTGTCCTGAAGATTGCTTCGCGTTGGTTCAGGGACCTTTATCTCGGAGGCTTCAACCGAGCGATTGCTGGTAGCGTTCCTATGCGACCGCCACTGCATGGCGCCCACTGCAGCAAACGCCAGCACCGCGGCGGTGGCTAGCAGCCACCATTTTCCATTCCGAGGCTCTCCAACTCCGACGCCGGTATCGGTGAATGCCGGCGGGACGCCGGTTTCGCAGAGGGCCTCCGCGATCGAGGGATGCTCGCGGTCAGGCACTGAGCTGCTGTCGAGGCCCATCATGCTGGCCAGCTGTGCGCGCTCCTGCGCTAGCGTCCGTTGAATCTCTTCTTCGGTTTGCGGTGGATTAAGATCGTTTGGCGCCGACGTATTCGACTCGAGCGCCGGTAGAGATAGCTCATCGAGGCGGTCTGGAAGTCGCGGCTTTTCTTCGAACCCGGTTGTCTCCAGTCGGGATTGTTCCTCTTGTATCTTCTCAGCAGATCTTTCCGTTTCTGGCTGTGTCTGGAAAGTTGGCAATCCCGCGGCCATCCACATGTTGGGTTCTAGATTGGCAACAAAGTCATCAAGGCATGCAAATCCATTCCGAAGACTCTGAAGAGATTCGCCATCTTGAGGCTCTTCCAAGCTACATGCCCACTCAATCCACCGGTCTGGCGGAGGTCCTGGCAAGTTTTGTGGTGTTCCCTCTAAAGCGGCCTGGGATCGTAATTCGTTGATCGCCTGATCACGGAGCTGATTCAGTTCGTTTAGCCGGAGGGCCCGACGGTGCACGATACTGCCACGCTCCAACTCAGTCGCGAGAGCCAACAGACGGGAGCGCAGTTGCTCTACGTTTCTCGCCTCTATACGCTGTCGGATCTCTTCCATGAGTGCGTCAAGTTCCTCTCGGTCCTGCCATAAGGCCTCGGGCAGCTCCGACGACAACAACTCACGCACGATCTGTGCTGACTGTCCGGCCGTCTTCACCTGCTCGATGACTTCTGCGATGTCGACTGATTTGGCAGCCTTGAGTTTTTCTAAATTTTCACAGAGTAGCGCCAAAGAATCGTCGAAAGACTTAAGGGCGGAAGGCCACAATGAGCTCATGTGAGACTCCTAAGCCGGGAGTTCGGTCGATCCCACTTGGTTATAGCCCTCGACTCGCAAGGCGGCTGCACTATCGCGATGATGAAATGCCAATCCACTCGGTGCGTCGTGGCACACGTATCTATTCCAGAAGTGTGATTTTGACCGCTTTCGTCCAGGCGATACCCGGCGGAAATCACATCTTAGGCATAACCACGGCGCGGTACCGCGCCTGTTAACCATCGCCACCAGTCCCGACATTCCGTGAAGGATTACTGTCAGGGCCGATGATTTACTCGGGCAGCGGATGATCCATCGCAGGCGTCACTCCGTGGAGACCAACACATGCGGCGGCAATTATCGTGTGCGAAGCGCAAAACGGAATGCGCCTTCTGGTTCGTCACTGTTCGAGAGCGCGTTCGTCCGAAACAACTCGAAGTTGGAGCGAAGGGCCGCACCCGCCAACGGGAGTTGAGATCAAATGTGGTCGCGTTCCACTTTGAAGTAATGGCCAATTCCAATGCCGAGTTACGCGGGAACCTATTCGACTTACCCCGGCAGAAGACGCGCAATCGGTCTCAGCAATTAAATGGTGCCTTTGGAGCGCCGAGGCACCCTGAAAACGAACGTCCCTCTCCAGTACTGGGAGAGGGCTTGAAGGTACATCAGCGGTTCGTTAACGACTGGTGGGGGCGGAACGCTTGATTAAACTTCTGCGCGAACCGCCCGTTGCGCATGTGTCCAAGATCTGCAAAACGAACAGCCAGCCTAACTTTGACCTCCGTTTACGGAAACAGCGGCCAAATCAGGCCACTCCGCCCTTCACACCGGCCCGACGGGAGTAAAACATAGCTCCGAAGCAGGCAATTCCTGCCAGCACCAAGTACATCAGAGGCGAACCTCCCTCGGGCACCAACATGAAGAATTCCTGCTCCTGGCAATTGCCAGGGCCGCCCGAACCGCCGCAGACCGGTGTCAATATGTCAAGGTTGGAAAACTCGCCGGAATAATATGCCTGCCCATCGGCAAGTCCTTCCAGCCCTCCGCTGCCCTGAGTACATCCACCTGTTCCCCAGCTACCACCCCCGAAAACCGCGTTACAAGCTGCGCTATCGCCAGATTGGGTCAGCCAGTTCGCAACCTCGCTTGCATCAAAGACCGCCCAAATTGCGTACGAATAGTAACCCTGCGTAGTGCCATTCTTGCTAAGCATTCCGAGAGCTAACCAAGCCGCTTCATCGTACAAGGTCGTGACGGAGGCCAAGCTCTCATGGCCGCCTTGCGCGGACATAAGCCATGAACCCCACAAGGTGCTACCGAGATTATTGAATGTGTTTACGGTGTAGCTCGCCTGGCTGTAGTTGGACTCGTCTTTGAAGTCATCGCAGATGATCTGTGTCTGAGTTCCCGTTGCCGTGTTCGTGGCGCTGTATGAACCGACGTAGATGCCGTCGAGAACATTATTCGAAGGAGGATCGTTTATCTGCAGGCTGGTACCTGCGAAAAGGTTCGGCGCCAAACATAACAGCGCTCCCATCATCAACCACCCCACACTTCGCATTGCTCTCTTCATATCCGTCTCTCCGTACCCGCTTCAGAGAGGGTCGTTGGTGGCGCAACTTAACCCCTCACCCGAACACGCTTGACTTGTGCGTAGCTTCATCCCGAAACCTTAGCTTGTCAAGACTGTTAATTTCTGCGACCCCATTGCAAGCAATTGCAACCCATACAACTCCTTTGATACCAATAAGATAAGTTCCTCTTCGCTCGATTCCTTCGCGCAAGAAATTTTCTAGGAGCCAGAGATCGAACTCCAGCCGTTTCAAGTAGATGCCTGCTCTCATTGTTGTCGGCGATGAAGAATCAATAAAAAAGCCTCCTATCGGCAGTTCGGATTGCGGTATCTTACGATACGGCCGATACGATTTTAGTCGGTGAAAACAGGGTTTGGACCTGGGGGTTGCGAAGTGAGGATTTCCATCGCTGTTCGTTTGCTTCTGTCTCTTACTGTGATCGGGTTCGTTCTTACTGCTTGTTCTCGTGATCCCAATGTACGCAAGCAGAAATACCTGCAGAGCGGCCAAGCCTACTTTGAGAAAGGCAAATATCGCGAGGCCGCGATCGAGTTCACCAACGCAATTAAGATCGATCAAAACTATGCCGAGGGCCACTACAAACTAGCGCAGAGCTATCTAAAGCTTCAGCGCTGGGCTCCGGCATACCAGGAGCTTACCCGCACCGTCGAGCTACAACCCCAGAATTACCCGGCGCGGGTCGATCTAGCCAAGCTGCTGGTTGCGGGAGGCGATGTGCAAGCGGCGAAGCAACAAACGGATTTACTGCTTAAAGAACGCCCGAACGACGCGCAAGCGCATTTCGCCGCCGCGAGTCTCCTAGCTGCTGAAACCAAGTATCCGGCAGCTATTGCAGAAATGCACAAAGCCATTGCACTCGATCCCAGCGACGGAAACTTATACCTCAACCTGGCGCTGATGCTGATGAAGAACAATCAGCCTGCTGCTGCCGAAGAGAACTTTAAGAAGGCGGTGGAGTTCAATCCGAAGGTCGTGGACGCATGGATGATGCTCGGCACGTACTACCAATCCAGTCACCGCTATGACCAGGCTGAACAAGAATTTCGCCATGCCATCGAACTCGATCCCAAGAATCTTGATGCGCTGTCTGCCCTTGCTCGCTTGTATCTGGCAGAAGGGAATAAGGCCAAGGCAGAAGAATTCCTGCAGCAGGTCAAGCGCGACTTTCCGGACAACTCGACTGGCTACCGAATGCTGGGGGACTTCTACTTTGCGACCGGTGACCTAGACAAGGCTGTCGCCGAATATGAAAGACTTTACCAGGAGCACCCTAAAGATCTTGCGGTAAAGAAAAATTATGTCCAGCTTCTCATTTTAAAAGGCCGTCAAGATGAGGCGCGCAAACTCAATGAGGAGATCCTGAAAGAGAGCCCCAACGACAATGAGGCTCTGCTCTACCGCGGCCAGTTGGAAGTCGCTGTCGGTGATGCCAATGCCGCTGCCGGCACTCTACAAACTGTCATAAAAAACGATCTTGATAATGCAGCGGCCCACTACCAGCTGGGACTCGCCTTTCAACAGCTGGGCAATTTAGCGAACGCCGAAAGCGAGTGGAGAAATGCGGTGCGTCTTCGTCCCGATCTGGTGGAAGCTCAGCGCGCCTTGGCCTTGCTGGCGATGCGCCAGGGCGACATGACTACGCTAGAACAAACGGCGACTCAGATTATTACTAAGCAGCCCTCCTCACCGGACGGTTATGCGTTGCGCGCAACTTCGTATATCAATCGCAAACAGTTTAGCGCTGCCGACGAAGACATTCGCAAAGCCATTGCAGTGGATCCAAAGAGTCAACTTGGCTATGTACAACTAGGAAACCTAAAGTTCGTACAGAAGCAGTACGGCGAAGCTGGCCAAGCCTACCAGCAAGCTCTCGAGCGCGATCCGAATTCCAGCGACGCGCTTCGCGGCCTGATGAATACTTATCTGGTTCAAAACCAGGTTGATAAAGCTCTTGCCGCAGCCAATCTGCAAATCACCAAGTCTCCCAACAACAGTAGCTTCTACGACCTGTTAGGCACCACACTTCTCCGCAACAAGAAGGACTTAAATGGCGCCGAATCCGCTCTCACGCGATCCATACAGCTGGACAAAAAGAACTACGATGCGGTCATCAAGCTCGGTCAGGCGCAAGCGCAAAAGGGTGAGACAGACCGCGCTATTGCCACTTACCAGCAGGCGATCCACGATCATCCTATGCCCGAATTCTATATCCTCCTGGGCGAATTGTACGGAACGCGACGTGATTGGACGAATGCCCAGGAAGCCTATCAGGACGCATTAGGACTCAAGCCTAACGATCCGCTCGCTTCGAACAACCTTGCCAATGTCTTGCTACAAAATGCCGGCAACGTCAACCTGGCACTGTCATTAGCCCAAACTGCGCGTCGTGGTATGCCTGACTCGCCTGATGCAGCGGACACACTAGGCTGGGTCTACTACCAAAAAGGAGCGTATCAGTCGGCGGTTAGTCAGTTGCAAGAAGCCCTCAAGCTTCAGGAAAAGAACAAGGCCCCAGATAACCCAGATATTCATTATCATTTGGGCCTAGCCTACAAGCAGACGAACCAACCTCTTCTCGCGCGTCAGCATTTCGAACGCGTCTTAAAAATCGATCCCGATTATAGCGAGGCTGCCGAGGTCAAAAAACAGCTAAACAGTTTGAAATCCTAGTGCGAAAGCGAGTAAAAACGCTCGACCCGAAAAGCCTCAGCAGCGACCCCGTCTACTACTCCTTTCTATCAAAACCACTACCGAACCAATGGGCCGTCTCTCCAGTCATAGCGATCCCATAATTCCAATTTGCTTCCCATAAAACTCCTGCCGCTGAGCTTCGAACGGCAGGAGCCATATAGGAGTCTTACCCACGTAACTCTCGCACTATAAAAGTAACTTACTTTTAGATGTCGTAATACATCTGAAACTCGTACGGATGCGGACGCAAACGCATGGCATTTACTTCCCTCTCCCGCTTGTAATCGATGTAGGTGTTCAGCATCTCCTCGGTAAAGACATCGCCTTTCAGCAGGAACTGATAGTCGCGGGCCAGCGCATCCAGCGCGTTCTCCAGCGAGCCCGGCATCGACGGCACTTTCGCCAGCTCCTCCGGTCCCAGATCGTAAATATCCTTATCCAGCGGTTGACCGGGATCGATCTTGTTCTCAATACCGTCCAGTCCCGCCATCAACATCGCCGAAAATGCCAGATACGGATTGCAACTCGGATCTGGCGGCCGAAACTCCACCCGCTTGGCTTTCGGTGAAGCCGAATACATCGGAATACGGCAGGCTGCCGAGCGATTGCGCCGCGAATAAGCCAGATTCACCGGAGCTTCAAATCCCGGCACCAGCCGCTTATACGAATTCGTCGTCGGCGCAATCAGCGCCGACAGCGCCGGCCCATGCTTGATCAGTCCGCCGATATACCACAACGCCATTTGCGACAGGCCGGCATAGCCATCGCCGGCAAACAGCGGCTTGCCGTCCTTCCACAGCGACTGGTGCGTGTGCATGCCGCTCCCGTTGTCCTGGAACAACGGCTTGGGCATGAAGGTCACCGTCTTGCCATATTGGTTGGCGACATTTTTCACGATGTACTTGTACAGCATCATGCCGTCGGCCGACTTGATCAGCGAATCGAACTTCAGATCGATCTCCGTCTGACCACCCGTCGCCACTTCGTGATGATGGCATTCCACCACTAACCCGCAACTCTGCATGGTCATCGCCATCTCGGTACGCAGGTCCTGATAGTGATCGGTGGGAGGAACTGGAAAATATCCTTCTTTATAGCGAGGCCGGTAGCCCTGGTTGTTCTCCACCCGTCCCGAATTCCAGCGGCCTTCTTCGGCGTCGATGAAGTAGAACCCTTCGTGCTCATTCTGATCGAAGCGTACGTTGTCGAAAATGAAGAACTCGGCTTCGGCGCCGAAATAAGCGGTGTCGGCCAGGCCGGTCGACATCAGATACATCTCTGCTTTCTTGGCAATGTAACGGGGGTCACGATCATAACGCTGCTTGGTGACCGGGTCGATCACGTCGCACACCATCACCATCGTCGGTACTTCGGTGAAGGGATCGAGCATGTACTTGGTGGCGTCGGGAATCAGCAGCATGTCGCTCTCGTGAATGGCGGCCCAACCGCGGATCGACGATCCATCCATGCCAAAGCCTTCTTCGAACGACGCTTCGCTCAACTGCGCTATGGGATAAGAAACGTGGTGCCACAGTCCGGGAAGGTCGGTGAAGCGCAAGTCCAGCACTTGCACATTGTTCTCTTTCACAAAGTCCAGGACTTTCTTCGGATCAGGCTTGGTATCAGCCATTCAATCTCTCCTTATATACTGCTCGCCTCGGGCGCGTAGGTAGGCGAGGGCGAGGTTATGTCTTGCGGTGAATATCTCGGGCAACGTCGGCTCGAGCTTCCGCCTGCTACAGGTGCGGAGCCGTTGGACATTCCGGGGTAAGAAGTCGGAGTTGCGACCTGCATCAACTAGGGAGTGCGTGTAGCCGCGAACCTTGGTCCTTGGCCCACCCTCCAGCATACGGGTGCGCGAGCGGGCTGGGAAATACAATGTTTTTATCATCACGATAACTCCCGTTTATGCACTCCTGACAGGTTTTGAAGGGGCGTAGCTTCACCTACGCCGTAACGAAGCCCTTTATTTCTGTCATCCCGGGCTGACTTTAGTCGGCTCCGGACCTGCTTCTCCGGGTTTCTTAGCAAACTCTTCATCCCGAGCCCAGCATAGCCTTTCTCAATTTTTGTCATCCTGAGCGCAGGTTCGCGCCGCTTTTGCGCGAACCGGAGTCGAAGGACCCCTATCCCCAGCCGAGGCATCACCGCTTCGCAAATCCCCTTCCTCCCATCGTGTCATCCTGAGCGCAGGTTCGCGCCGCTTTTGCGCGAGCCGGAGTCGAAGGACCCCTATTCCCAGCCGAGGTATCACCGCTTCGCAATCCCCCTCCTCCCATCGTGTCATCTTGAGCGCAGGTTCGCAGCGCTTTTGCGCGAACCGGAGTCGAAGGACCCTATTCCCAGCCGAGGTATCACCGCTTCGCAATCCCCTCCTCCCATCGTGTCATCCTGAGCGCAGGTTCGCGCCGTTTTTGCGCGAGCCGGAGTCGAAGGACCCCTATTCCCAGCCGAGGCATCACCGTCACATCCCCTTTTCCAGTTCTCATCTCTTTTTCCGATTTGTCATCCCTTTTTTTCATTTGTCATCCCAAGCGAAGCCGAGGGATCTGCTTTTCCTCGCCACGGCCACTACCCCCAACCCGGAACAACCCCTCACGCCGATCTCGGTTTTGCCGCCAGCGTTTTCACGCTGGCGACCGCCTTCTTCTCCGGCTCCTCGTCAACGCACCGCGGCATCGCCTCCTTTGCCAGAATTCTCGTAAAGTATTGATATAATTGCACTTATTTCGCGCAGCAAATCCTTTGTTTTGAGTAGTTTGCTCGATTCTCCGCAAAGTATTGACCCGGCGTGATTTGTTGGCAAAGTACTGGTAAATCTAGACTTGCAGCTGGCAGAAAGCGTCTGGATCTGGGCAGAACGGTTCACCGGTCCACACCTCGGACAGCCGACAACGGACAACCGACAACTGATTTCCGACATCTGCCAACCGGCAACTGACAACTGATTCCGGGCAACAATCCTCCCAAAGACGCAAGAAGGGCAGGAGCGCCAAGGCGAGGCGGATCCTACCCTAACTATCCAGTATCCAGAGCTGTTTCTTACCCGGTCAAGTTACGAAGGTAACATTCTGCAGTTCTATTCCCTGAATGGGAACCAGAACTGATCTATAGTTTTTCTTGCCTGGAGTCGGCGGTGGGTGCCCCACTCATTCGCGGTCTTCGAATGAGTGGGATAACGCGGCATCCTTCTCCGAGTAGTAAGAAGAATCTTCAGCTACGATGCGTTTGGAAACATCGCGAAGACGGTGCCAAATGGGAATACGGGAATCGCATTCCTGCCTACCTACGCTAGCAACAATCGAATTCTGAACCTAGGCTTCCAGTACGACGCCGTGGGGAATGTAACGAGCGACAACCTGGGAAACACCTATACCTATACTGCCGAGGGCCGTCCGGCGACGGCCGCCGGCGTGACCACGACTTTCGATGCCTTTGGGCGGGCGGTCCAGCAGAACCGAAGCGGGGTCTCTACCCAGATTCTCTATGGGCCGTCGGGGGCGAAGTTCGCCTTCCTGAACGGATCGACGCTGATAAAATACATCGATCCCATGGTGGCGGGCATGGCGGCGGTGCACAACGGTCCCAACGGGCAACCCCCTAACTCGGGATATTACCAGCACGCCGACTGGCTGGGATCGTCACGCTTTGCGCAGGACAGCAGCGGAAACGTGATCTATGATCGGGCCTACGCCCCGTTCGGGGAGGTCTACGACGAGACGGCAATCACCAACCGGAATTTCACCGGACAGACGGAAGACACGACGCCGGGGTTGTACGATTTCCTGTTCCGGCAACAGAGCCGTACGCAAGGCCGCTGGCTGGTGCCCGATCCGGCGGGCATGGCGGCGGTGGACATTACCAATCCCCAGACCTGGAACCGTTACGCCTACCTCGCTAACAACCCGCTCAATGCAGTCGATCCCCTAGGACTTTACTGTATGTGGGACGATGGTACCAAAGATGACAATCCAGAGGACGGCGGAGTTGGCTATGCCGGGTGCGTGCAAGGAGGTGGGACATGGATGGATGTAAGCAGCGTTACGGTAAATGGAGACACTGGAGAGACGAGTTTCTGGCAGTCCGGCGTTGGCAATTGGAACGGTGACCCGCTACAAGGAATTGGAATAGCGGGAGACGGGCGTCAGGGTGGGGGGGCCACTAAGACCGGATGCTTCGCAAGGGGAGCAGTTACCGGTGCCGTTGCCACATTAGCTGTTGGCGCATTAGCGGTAGGAGCAGTCACCGTTGGTGCTCCAGTTGCTGTGGTAACAGGAACTCTCGGTGTGCTTGCTGTAGCCGGGGGCGTTGCCCTTGGCCTCGACGTTAAACAGCAAGTCGGCAACAAGAATTGGTCAGGGTTGGCTTACGACGCCGGATCATTCTTCGGGAGTGTTGTCGCTGGAGGTGCAACAGCGATGCCGGTGCGAACGGGGATCACTGGAGAGACGTCTGCTCCGTCGGGAATCGCAGACTTCTTCGGATTCGGAAAGACTTGGACACCAGCGCTGGGCCCACCGGCGACAAAATGGCTGGGAACAGGACCTGATCCTGGTGCTGCAGGTGGTTCGACAGCCGCAAGCGGTGCGGGGATTGCAAGGTTCCTGAGAGGCGGCTGCTAACATGACACTTTGGCAAATTCTCACCGCTCTTTGCTTTCTTATGCCTGTCGCATTTGCCCTCGACGCAGCTAATTCTGTCAAGCATTCGGTCGTAGGATACGCTGTTGCGCTGATTGTCGGAATTATCGTGGGAGTCTGCACCGCATTTGCAATGTGGAAAGTGGGCGGGCAGCTCTCGAAGCTAAGAAGCACTGCCACATCATCACAAGGAGTTATCATCGCCTGCATTTGTTTAGCCTCCACTCTGTGGATAGGAATTGCGGGCTATCTCGGTGGACGTTCGGCACTTTTCGTGCTCACCCATATGACGTGAAAACGTACCAAAGAATGTTTCAGACCTGGAACCGCTATGCCTACGTAGCGAACAACCCGCTCAACAGCACTGATCCCCTGGGGCTTTATCTTGACGTTTGCCCCCCTGACTACTACGGCGGGGACTGCTCGCTTCCACCTGGCGACGGTGGTGTGGGCGGCGGGGGCATCGGCATCCCTTGCTGGTGGTGCGGTGGAGGTGGAGGAGGAGGCGGTGGTGGTGGTGGTGGCGGACATCCTCAGCCACAGCCCCAACCGCAACCGCAGCCGGCGGGTGGCCCAGCCTACCAACCTGAGGGTGCCCCATCCAAGGCGGGTGGCCCAGCCTAACAACCTGGGGTGGCGGGTGGCCCAGCCTAACAACCTGGGGTGCCCCATCCAAGCCGAGTTTGCTTGGGTGGGGATTTTCGTCGCAGGTCAACGATTTCAGCTACGACGGCATGGGCGACGTGACCAACAACGGAGCGGACACCTACGCCTACGATGTCGAAGGTCATCCGGTCACGGTCGACAGCATCCTGATTACGTACGATGCCTTTGGGCGAGCCGTCCAACAGAACCGAAGCGGAGTCTCTACCCAGATCCTCTATGGCCCGTCGGGGGCGAAGTTCGCCTTCATGAACGGATCGACGCTGATAAAATACATCGACCCCATGGTGGCGGGCATGGCAGCGGTGCACAACGGTCCCAACGGGCAACCTCCTAACTCGGGATACTACCAGCATGCCGACTGGCTGGGATCGTCACGCTTTGCGCAGGACGGCAGCGGAAACGTGATCTATGATCGGGCCTACGCCCCCTTCGGGGAGGTCTACGACGAGACGGCAATCACCAACCGGAACTTCACCGGACAGACGGAAGACACGACGCCGGGGTTGTACGATTTCCTGTTCCGGCAACAGAGCCGTACGCAAGGCCGCTGGATGGTGCCCGATCCGGCAGGCTTAGCTGCGGTGGACATTACCAACCCCCAGACCTGGAACAGGTATGCTTACCTCGCCAACAATCCGCTCAACGCCACTGACCCGTTGGGTTTGGACGATTGTGCCACATGGGACCAGTCTTGTAACGGCCAGTGGGGTGGAGCTGCGGGCGGACC
>JBAVSY010000070.1:0-3366 GCA_049695855.1 Candidatus Korobacteraceae bacterium
GCTAACCATCCTTGCGGGCCACGATGTCGAAGCTGAACTTCACTTCGTCCTTTACCTTCAGGCCGCCGCCCGCAGCGGAAACAGGCTTGATATTGTAGTCCGTCTGGCGCAAAGGAAACTCGCCAAAAGCCCGCAGCATGTCGCCGGTGACAGCCAGCGTAGCCGGAACCCTCTGCGGCCGGGTCACCCCATGCAGCGTCAACTGGCCGTTCAACATCACGTTCGACTGGCCGCCATCGGTCTTGTTCACGGTGACGCCCGAGACGTCGAAGACGATCTCCGGATACTTGTCGGTCTCCAGGACCTTGGCCCGCATGTCGCCCTCGATGTCGCGACGGTCCTTGTCGCTAATGTTGTCGGTAACGCTCAGCGAGTCGGCGCGAATCGCCAGATGCATGGTCGATTTTTCGATGTGCTCCGGATCGAAGTGGATTTCTCCCTTCAAGTCGCGAATCGCGATCTTAGGATCATGTCCGAATGCCGACAGAAAGCCGCTGGCAAAGGCCTGGACGGTAAACCGGCTGACCATATTGTTGATCACATAGCGGTCATTTGTGGCCGCAATTTGCGCATCCGGCGAGCCGGCATTCGGCTGAACATCTACGCTTTCGGGCAAGCGAATATGCCTCCTTCCCGAGGAGTGGCAGGGTTATCAAGAGAAGCGACGGTCACATGGCCCGTAGTTTCAGATAGCGCTCGATGTCGGGAAGCGCGCCCCGGGTCAAGCCGCCGATGCCGATTTTTTCCATGTACTTCTGCGCTACCGGATTGGACAAAATCAATCCCGCGCCGAAGACCATGAGCGCGATTCCACTCAACATGAACAAGGTGTCCCGATCGCTGGTCGATCCATTGGTTTCGCGTGCCAAAGCTGCTGTCGCCATATCGTCTCCTCGCAAAATCTTACTGTTTTGTGCCCGGCCATTCTCCAGCCAGGACCTTATTAATTACTGACTCAACCAGATTTACCGCTTCCGTCAGAGCTCCGTTAACTGGTTCGCTCAAGCCCATCAGTCCTTCGTCGGGGCCCAGAGTCGCCGGTTCACATCCCACCAGCAACATTCGTTTCAGCGGGCCGCCCATCGAGGCCGCCAGGCGCAGGATCTTCACCGGATCCATGCCGTGCGCATCTACGTCGCCGCTATCTGCCTGTTCCGGACCCATCGACGCCAAATCCGGTTCGACCACATACAGCGTCCCCGGCTCATCGCCGCGCGGATAGGCGTCGATCAGAATGGTCGTCTCATATCCATCCTGCAGCGCGTAGGCCAGATCGAAACCGCGGATGCCGAAGTCGGCGACGCGCACGCTTGCGGGCAAATCACGCTGCGCTAGACGACGCGCAACTCCGACTCCGAAGGCATCATCGCCCATAAAAATATTGCCGATGCCGGCGACCAGAATGCGCGGCTTCTCGATGGCCCTGGTTTGCACTTGCTCTTCCGGAGGCAGAGGCTCGACTTCTCCTACATCGAAGAAGAAGCGGTGGCCCGGTTGACGGAGCAGGCCCATGTCGCGACCGGGGTCGTCATCGAGCACCACGCAAACATGAATCTTGCCTTCGTAGTCCTGCTCGATGGCTTCGATGGCAGCGGTCTGGCCAGCCAAAGCGATATCCATGATGTCGCCGCCTTTACGCGGGCGAAGCCGCACGCGGTCTCCAGTGCGGACGGTCACACCGTCAACCACAACACTCTCAACTCCGGATTTGTCTTCGAGCAGTTGCCATTCCCACTCGTTCACCGCGAATCCTCCTTGAGTGGGCGCAGCCCGCGCAATACGCCGTGCAACTTCATGAACTGCTCGGCCGGCATGGCTTCAGTGCGTTCCAGCATTTGGCGCGCGCGCTCATCCGATTGCCGCATCTCGCTCTTCTCTTCGTCGGTCATGGTCATGATGCGCAGTGAAAGAATTTCGTCGATCTCGGTGCCGTCGAACAGGTCGCCGGCGCTTTCCGGGGCGATCTGCGGATAGTCGTAGAGAATAATCGGAGAAGCCAGGACCGTGTCGCGCTGGCCTTCGTCGCCAACTAGCACGGGAAACGTGCCTTGATTGTGGCAACCGGCGACTGCGGCCTGCAGCGATTCCGGCGGATCGAGTAGCGAGACAAATTCGCCGCCTTCGATTCCGAGCACCACGTGGGCCGACACCAGCGAACGCAGCAGCGCATGATCACGAGTGACGCTCGCCGGATTTTCAAGCGGCGTGATGTTCCTGACGCTTACCGTGATCTTGAATACCTGATCGGCAATTTCCTGTGCCCGCGCCTCGACTAAGCCAGCAATGGACTCTTGGGTTCGCACGATTCGCCCCAGCAACGCACCTTGGGCATTGCGCAGCTCTTCGTCACTGGCATCGGGTTCAAGATGCAAAGGACGCTGCAACGAATAGCGGCTTAAACTTTCCAGATCAGTGGCAGGAATTTTCAGTTCACGCTCGACAGCTTCCTGCCAGGAGTAAAACGTCTGACCGTCGACGGCAAGGGCTTTGACGGGATGAAACTTTCTGGAGTCAGTGGAAGTCGCTCCTGGCTCGGCTGTGGCTTCAACCGAGCGCTCCACCAACTGCAGGAAGCGAACCTGAACTTCCAGTTTCGCAGCAAGGTTTCCCTGCACCAGGCACTCCGTCTGCATCGTCCAGGGATCGGTGCCCTTCTGCGCTTCGCTGAACGGCTGCGGATACACCACTCCGAAATTAAAGCGCTGCTGATTCTTCACCGCCGATGGCCGGTAGGGATAGAGCATGTATCCCTCGTAGAGCACGGCTTTGGCAATGCGATCGGCAGCGGCCGAGTTCATGACTTCACTTCCTCCTGAGCGGCGCGCAGCAGGCTCTCCAGCGCTTGCTCCCAGGTGGGAATTCCGCGCTCTACTTTGTAGCGGTAGAGCTGATCAAAGGCATGGCGCTCCAGGCAGAGCCACGCAATTCCCGGATAGTAGGTATCCATCAGGTCTTTCCAAACTTTTACCGGAATCCGGAAGCGCACCTCTTTATCCCAGGGAATCGGCATGACTTGCAGCGAGCCATCGTTCTGGGCATAAAACACGGTGCCGCTGAATTGCGCGCACACCGGAATTTCGCCTTCGGACAGTCCGGCGAAATACTTGGTAGCGGCAACATTGAAATCGAAGGTGCAGGGTACTGGCAGGCTGACTTCGGTGGATTCGGAAAAAGCGGGCACGACGACGCTGGTGTGCGTCCACAAGAAAGTTTTGAGCGTCTTTCCCCAGCGCTCCGGTTCGCCGAAAAGGTCGCGCAATCCCTCCTGCTCTTCCGGCTTGTATCCGCGGCGCGTGCTCTCCAGTTGCAACTGAACGCGCAAGGCGACCGTATGTATAGCTTCATCCGGCGTACCGTTGATGATCC
>JBAVSY010000071.1:0-45431 GCA_049695855.1 Candidatus Korobacteraceae bacterium
CTGAACAGCCTCGACTTCTCCATTCCTGTTTCGATCTTGCCACTCTGCGCCGCTGTTATTCTGTCCCAGGCTCGAACTCATTTTCATGAGCTCTCGCGGGCCGTAGGCCCTGGACGACAGCTGAAAAGGTCGGATTTGACAAGTCTTGAAGGGGCGTACCTTTAGGTGCGCCGTAGCGAGCCGTTCATTTTTGTCATCCCGAGCCGACTTTAGTCGGCGAGGGATCTGCTTTTCCGACGTTTTCAGCAGCCTCTTCAGTCGAGCGTTCGAATCCGCCCGGCCAGCCGTTTACCCTGAATACGGAATTTCCTGCTTGGCCCAAAAAACTGCTCCATTCTACACGCATCTCGCGGGATCGCAACCTCTGAGATGAGCCGTGGCGCTACCCTGGTTGGACTGGAAAGCGCGGAGATCCCAGCGAACGGTATTTGAAACTTACGACCCAAAAGGCGAATCGAAATTCGAGACTGATGAGGGAGACGCAACATGAAGCATGCAATCCTGGGAGCGGGCGCAATTGGTGGGCTGGTAGGGACGGCTTTAGCATCGCTTGGCGAAAACGTCACCTTGCTGGTACGGCCCGGAAAAGTGTCCGGCTACCCTGAGACCATTGTTTTGGAGCGGCCCTCAGGCACGCTCAGCGCAAAGGTGAGAGCCGCCGGCAAATTGACGGAATCTGTGGACGTGCTGTGGCTAGCAACCAAGGCCTACCAACTGGAAGAGGCTCTGACGGCGGTGGAGGCGACGCCTAAGATTATTGTTCCGCTGCTGAATGGAGTGGATCACGTTGCGGTATTGCAGGCACGATTCGGAAGTGATCGTGTCGTCCCTGCCACCATTGCAGTGGAGGCCGAACAACTCGGGCCGGGACGCTTTGTGCAACGCTCGCCAGTTCGCTTGAACATTGCCGCCAGCGGCGAGCCCGTGCTGGGGCCGATTATCCAGCGTCTGGGCGAGATAGGATTCATCTGCCAGTTTGTTGCGAACCCGCAAACGTTGTTATGGGGCAAGCTGTGCTTCCTGGCGCCGTTTGCTCTGGTGACTTCAGCTTCCGGCAAGAACGTCGCTGAGATCTTCGCTGACCCGGAGTGGAAGGCCCAACTGGATTCCGCCATCCTCGAAGCATGCAGTGTGGCCGGGGCATCTGGGGCGGAAGTTGATGTGGCGAAGATTCACGCTCTGCTCGATACTCTGCCCGCAACCATGCGCAGTTCCATGGCTAAGGATCTGGCCGCCCGGCGGCAATTGGAACTGGATGCCATTGCTGGTCCCATTCTTCGCGGAGGAAAGCGCTACGGAATTCCTGTCCCGGTCACCGAGAAACTGGTAGCCAGCATTCAAGCATTGGCTGCCGCCCCTGCCGCCTGATGCATGCGGTTCGATGCGGACTCGCGAGCGGTGATCCGTAGCAGGCCGCTGACCGCTATTTCAGACTGTCCGCCCCGGCCTTGGAGCACTGAGCGTCCTGCGAGCTGGCGGCGCCGGAAACTCCGATCCCGCCTACAATCTTCCCGTCGACCACCAGAGGGAAGCCACCCTCAACCGGCACGGCTCCCTGCAGGCCCAAGATACGAAGTCCCTCGCCCCCTGCGGCCAGGGCATCCTGGAAAGCTTTGGTCGGCCGCTTGAATCGAGCCGCGGAACGCGCCTTATCGATGGCGATGTCGGCGCTACCCAATTGCGTGTTGTCCATCTTCTCGTAATACACGAGAACGCCCGCAGGATCGACGACGGCGACCGCAACATTCCAGTGGTTCTTCGCCGCCTCGGCGAGCGCGGGAGCTGCCGCTTTTTGGGCGGTGTCCAGGGTAACGGACGGGCCGTAGGGAAGCGGCGTCTGTGCACTTATGATCTGCAGAGCGCTAATGGCGAACATCAGGACAGCCAGGTACCTCACATCCAATCTTGCCGACATGAACTCTCCTTTCCAGCCTTCTTATGCGGTTAAATCTTCTTATAGAACTCCTCCAAACCGTTGAACATGATCTGTATGCCGATGCACACGACGATGAAGGCGGACAAGCGGATGAGAACGCTGGTTCCGGTGGGACCCAGCAGCCGTTGTAACTGCTCGGAAAGCCAGTAGCAGAGGAAGATGCTGAGTCCGATCAGCAAAATCCCGACTACCGCAGTCAGCGCGCTGACGATCAGTTGCACGTGGGTCTCTTCGTGAAGGTTGCTGCCCAGAGTGAGAGCCACGGCAATGGATCCAGGGCCCACCGTCAGCGGCATCGTGAGCGGGTAAAACGCTTGTGACAGAATTTCCTGATTGTCAGGTGGCGATTCGGGCTGACGCTCACTCATATCGTTTTGTTTATTCAGGATTCGCCAGCCCGCCACCGTTACCACCAGGCCGCCCCCGACCTGCACGGCCGCCAGGCTTACTCCGAAGAACTGCAAAACATAAGATCCGACGAATAGCGAGGCGACCAGCAGAACGACTCCGTTAATCGCGACCCGCATGGCGACGGTGCGACGGATGCTTTCGGAATACTCCAGCGTCATCTCGGCGAAGATGGGCGCCATGCCCAGAGGATTCACAATAGGGAGCAAAGCGGCGAACACTAGCAGCGCGTTGCGAATGGAGGCATACATGTGAGTCTCACAGCATAGCCTAGCGATTCCGGTTACACAATTGGCGACGACGCCTGGTCGTTGACGGCGATACCCTTTACAGGTTGAATGGAACGAAGACGCCAGTTCTGTCATCCGGCGAAAGGCTTATGGGAATCCCGCCAAGAACCTACGGTGCACTACAAGTGAAGCTGCGCGAGTCTCTGGTGACTCGCACGCTGGTGTTGCCCATCCAGCGCTTCATTCACATTCAGGGAATCAGCAGCATCTTTCTGTTGGCGGCCGCGGTGATCGCGCTGCTTTGGGCCAATTCACCCTGGCACGACTCCTACCATCACGTCTGGGAAATGGAACTGTCCCTGTCGCGCCTGCACTTGCCTATCCACGAATGGATCAACGACATGCTGATGGCCATCTTTTTCTTTCTGGTGGGCATGGAGATCAAGCACGAGATCGTACACGGCGAACTTGCGGATATGCGGCGGGCGGCATTTCCCATTTTTGCCGCCTTGGGAGGCATGATCGTTCCGGCGCTTCTGTTTGCCGTGTTGAACTGGGGTCACGAAGGCCAGCACGGTTGGGGCATTCCGATGGCGACCGATATCGCGTTTTCGCTCGGCGTCCTGGGAATGGTGAAAGGTATTCCGTCCGATTTGAAGATCTTCCTGCTTTCGCTGGCCATAGCCGACGATATTGGCGCCATCCTGGTGATCGCGGTTTTCTACAGCGGCTCTCTGGATAGGACGGCGCTGTTTGTAGGGCTGGTAATTCTTGGCCTGATCTTCGTGGTGCTGAAGCTGGGGATTTCCCAGCCGATTTTGTATTTTGTCCTGGGCGTCGGATTCTGGGTCGCGATTCTGCGCTCGGGAATTCATGCCACCATCGCGGGCGTGATTCTGGGCTTCATGGTGCCAACCACGGCGGCCTTGTCGTTGACTGACTTCCAGGATATCGCGACGAATATGTCGAGACGTTTCCGCGCCGCTATGGCGGTGGGCGACGTCAAGAGCGCCAAGAACCTGCTGGGCGGTTTCGATCAACTGTTGAACAGCACCGAGTCGCCCTCGGAACGTTTGACTCGCCTCCTGAACGACTGGGTTTCGTTCCTGGTGTTGCCGCTGTTCGCGCTGTCGAATGCGGGAGTCACGTTTTCCGGAGGAGCCTGGCACGGACTGCTCACCAGCCGCGTGGCTTGGGGCATTATGATCGGACTGGTAATCGGAAAGCCGCTGGGAATCGTGGGTTTCGCCAAGGCGGCGGTTCTGGGGCGACTGGCTCAGCTGCCTAACGGAGTGACCTGGCGCCAGGTCAGCGCTGTGGGTGTACTCGCCGGGATCGGATTCACCGTCTCGATTTTTATCAGCTCGTTGGCCTTCGATGATCCGGCGTATCTTTTGCAGGCCAAGACGGCGGTGTTGGGGGCCTCGGTACTGGCAGGCGTGCTCGGCTACTTTGGGTTGCGCAAGGAAGGAAAGTTGGAGCAGGTGACAAAATCGGAAGGGGTGGAAGGTTTGGATCCGCAATAGTTCGCAGGGATGGAGCGGACTTAAGAGAAAGGACTGGAAAGCTCCAAACGCGTTACAATTTTAGCGGCTCCTTTCATTGCCGAGCCACGCCGTCCGCAGTGCATACGTCTTGTAGATGTCCTTGCCGGAAGTTTCCGGCAGCGCGTGACCAGTTGTTCTGCGCAGTAGCTGGTTGGATCGTTCCCGATCTAACCCCAACAACGAAAGAGGGAAGGACCCATGCGTTCTCGAATAGCAGGGCTCGTACTGAGTGCAATTCTCGTGGTAAGTTTCGCGGCCTGCAGCAAGAAAAATCAGAGCCAGAACCAGCCGGCGATGGCCAACGGCGCCGCGTCTTCGGCCCAGGCCAATCAGCCTGCTACGACTACGCCGGCAGGCAATCCGCCAGCGCAAGGTCAACAGGCCATGTCGGCTCCGGCGCAACAGCAACAGCAGCAAATGGCGCCCGCTCAACAGCCGGCCCAGCAACAGCAGATGGCCCAGGCGCCGCCTCCGCCTCCGCCACCACCTCCACCGTTGGTGGTGCCCTCAGGAACAAGTCTGGTGGTGCGCGTGGGCAATACCATCGACACCAAGACGGCGAATCCGGGTGACTCTTTCACGGGAGTGCTGGCGCACTCCGTTGCCGTGAATGGTGTGGTTGCGATTCCGGCTGGTGCAGGCGTGGCAGGAACAGTGGTCGATGCCAAGTCGCCGGGCAGGTTCAAAGGCGAGGGCATCTTATCGATTGCGTTGACCTCGGTCAACGTGCGTGGTGTCCCAACAACGATTGAGAGCTCCACCTATACCCAAACGATCAAGGGTAAAGGCAAGCGGACCGCAGTCGCGGTTGGCGGAGGCACTGGAGCCGGTGCTTTGATTGGTGGACTCGCCGGCGGCGGTAAGGGTGCGCTGATCGGCGGTTTGGTCGGCGCCGGTGCCGGCACGGCGGGTGCGGCATTTACCGGAAACAAAGATTTGCAGATTCCGGCGGAGTCAGTGGTCACCTTCAGACTGGCACATCCGATCACGGTGAAGCGGGTGGCGAAGGAGTCCCAGGAATAGACGGCAAATCATTAGAAACCAACTCACGATTGCATGAAAAAGGAGGCCGCGACGGCCTCCTTTTTTCGGACTAGCTTGCTAGCGTTGAGGCCCTCACACGCGCTAAGAAGCTCTGATTAAGTATTGCTTTGAAAGGGACCGCCTTCAGGCGGTCCGCAAGTCGAGTAAATGAATCCGGCTTTAGCCGCTGAGGGCCTCGGCATTGCCTTAATCAGCGTTTCCCTAATGTTCGGCTTGACGTTCGTCAGAATCGTTGCCTGGCGTTTTGTTCGTAGAGGCTGCATCGCTCGCGCGCTGTGATGCGGCCGTCTGGTTGTCGCCGGGATTGCCTTTCATCTGGCCTGCGCGAGTATGAGACGGGTCGTTGCCCGATAGCACGCGCCGCTCGTCGCTGGTGGTACCCCAGCCTTCGGTGCCGGTTGTAGGCGCGAAAGGATTAATACCGCCGTCTTGCGGTTGAACATCGAGATTCGTGCCGGGATCTTTCGGGCGAGGATTTCGCGCCCTGTCTTTTGCCATAAGTCAGCTCCTGCTGACTTAGGATGACGCGAATCCACGGCCGAGTGGTCTCTCCAACTCGCTCATTCGGCGCTGCCGGCTTTATCACTCTTCGGGCTCTTCAATTTGGTTTGGCGATTCTTCGTCCAGCCTTCCTTGGTGACCTGGCGGCCGCGGGCCAGCGCCAAAGCGTCGGCAGGAACATCCTCGGTGATGCAGGAGGCAGCGCCAATGTAGGCTCCGCGCCCGATGCGAACCGGCGCGACCAGAGTGGAATCGCTGCCCACAAATACTCCGTCTTCAATGACGGTGAGGTGCTTGCTTATGCCATCGTAGTTGCAGGTAATGGTGCCTGCTCCCACGTTCACACCGTCGCCGATCTCGGCGTCGCCCAGGTAAGAGAGATGGTTGGCCTTCGAACCCTTACCCAGGCGTGCCTTTTTCGTCTCGACGAAGTTGCCGAGGTGGGCTCCCTCCCCGATGTCACTGCCGGGGCGGAGACGCGAGTACGGTCCGATCTCCGCACCGCGGCGCACCACCGAGTCGTCCATAATGCAGCCCGGCCTGATCAGCACGTGATCGCCGATCTCGCAATTGGTAATGATGGAGAACGAGCGGATGCGGCAATTCGCGCCAATCTTCGTTTTGCCGATCAGCTGCACGAAAGGCTCGATCACGGTGTCGGCGCCGATTTCGACGTCGGCATCGATGTCGCAAGTTTCGGGGCGAAAGATGGTGGTGCCGGCGAGCATGAGCTCGCGAGCTTTCTGGTCGCGCAGCTGAGCGTCAAGCTGGGCCAGCTCCAGGCGCGTGTTGACTCCGAGCACTTCGTTGGAATCCTCGGCGCGCAACGCCAGTACCTTTTCGCCGGCCCGGCGCAACAGCACTGCGATGTCGGTCAGGTAATACTCGTGGTGCGTATTGTCAGTGCCCAGCTTGCCAATATGCGCATACAGAGGCTTGGTGGCAAAAGCGTAAATGCCGGAGTTGATTTCCCGCTGCTTTACTTCTTTGCCGCGCAACGCCTTGTGCTCGACAACGCGATCGACTTCGTCCGTCTCTTTGCCGCGCGAGATTTTGCGGAAGACTCGGCCGTAACCAGTCGGATCGTCGGGTTCAGCGGTGAGCATGGTCATCGCGGCATGATGCGCAAGGTGAAAATCGCGGACCCGCGTAATCGTCTCTGCTCGGATCAGCGGCACGTCACCCGAGAGCACCAGAACGTGATCGAAGCCCTGCAGCGCGGGGCGGGCGATCATCATGGCGTGTCCGGTGCCCAGCTGTTCGCTTTGCAGGATGAAACCGATCCCACTCGCCTTGAGAGCTTTGCGAACACTGTCCGCTTCGTGGCCGACGATAGCGAAGATGCTGCTGGGAGGAACGACTTCGGCTGCCGCGGCTACCACGTGGGCCAGCAGTGACCGGCCGGCAATTTCGTGCAGCACCTTAGGGCGGTTTGACTTCAGCCGCGTGCCTTTTCCGGCGGCCAGAATGGCAACCGCAAAGGTGACGGGTTTTTCTTTCGCAGCTTTTGCAGGACGAGAAGTGGGCTTGGGCATTTCGATCCAGATGTGCGAGCGAGCTACGAGTCCCGGCGGAGCGCGGGAACCGGGGCTTCGCGCAACTCCATCATAAGCTGAAGCAGGTCTTGCGCAACCCGATGAGTGTTGTGACGGGCGACCAGGCCGTCCTGGCGCATCTCTTCCAGCAGATACTCGCCCAGAACCGGCTTCACTCCCAGAGCCTCGATCGCCTCGATATCGGGCTCGATCTGCGACTGTTGTTTCTCCGCATACTTGGCGGCCAGGGCCGGAGATGCCGGAAGCCGATTCACCAGCGCGTAATCGAAGAAACGATAGCGGGCATGCATGTAAAGGGCGCGAACGTGGTCGGAGGCGGAAAGCCCGAGACTCTCATTCGCCTGGGTCATCAGATTGCACACGAATACCTTGATAGCGTGTGAGTTGGCGATTGCCTTGGCAACGTCGCGGACCAGCAGGTTCGGAACCAGGCTGGTGAATAGGGATCCCGGTCCCATGGTGATCAGGTCGGCGTTCTCGATCGCTTCCAGAGCCCTGGGAAGCGCTCTGGCATTAGCGGGCGCCATGCGAAGCTCGACGATGCGGCGCTGGCTGGCAGTGATATTGGTTTCTCCGCCGACAAAAGAACCGTCGTCCATGATGGCATACAGTTGCGCGTTACTGGTGGTGGCAGGATAAATGTGGCCACGGGTGGCGAGAATCGCCGACGAATGTTTCACCGCCTGGCTGAAATCGCCGGTAATCGCGGTCATCGCCGAAAGAAACAGGTTGCCGAAACTGTGTCCGCCCAGTCCTTCGCCGGCCGGGAAGCGGTACTGGAACAGCCGCGACAGCAGCGCTTCCTCCTCCGAAAGCGCGACAATGCAGCTGCGCACATCGCCGGGAGCGGGCAGGTTCAGCTCTTTGCGCAGGCGCCCGCTGGATCCGCCGTCGTCGCTGACCGTCACAATCGCGGACAGGTCGGCGATCGAGGGAAAGATTCCTGCTGGCTGGATCTCGGCTGCCGCCGGCCTGACGTACTGCTTCAAACCTCGTAGCAGGGTAGACAGTCCGGTGCCTCCGCCCATGGCGACGACGTTCAGCGCCCGCATTTCAGACGTGGAATCGCTCTGCATGATTTTGCCAGACTCGCGGTCGCTAGAAGTGCCACTTCTCAGAATCAGATGGCGCTTCCGCACTGATATCAGGATATAGAAGTTCCGTAAATCTGGGATCGTCCGCCAGATTCTTAAAGTCAGAATCGTTTCGCGCCTGGTAGCGGTTGGCGGGATTCAGACGAATGGCTTCGTTCAAGCTCTGGATGGCCTCGGGGAAGTGGCCGGTCAGGCAGTTTAACGATGCCATTCCGTACCAGATGAAGTCGAGTTTGGGCGAGCGCTTCACCAGCGCCTCGAAGTTCTCGCGCGCGGTCACATAGTCTCCCATGTTCATGAGCGACACGGCGTAGTCAAACTGTTCCTCTGGCGTCTTGAACGTGGTGGAAGCCCGGCTTAGCTGCTGATTGCACGTACTGAGGTGAACCGAGGCGCGATCGGCGAGCTCGGGACTGGGTCCAACGACGACCTTTTCGAAACAGGCTTTCGCCCGATCATATTTATGAACCTGAAGAGCTTTCAGTCCAGCCTCGTAGTTTTGCACAGCCTGTGCAAAACGGGGGTCGTCGGCTAGTTTCATGGGCTTGGGTCCTCGGCCGCTGTTGTCGGAGGCTGATCGTGAGATTCTTAACTTTTTATCTTTGTTAGGATTGGAGGCTATTTCCTTAACTTTTCCCGCGACTTTTTTCTTCATCCGGTGGCTTCCCTTGGGTCGTTCGCGACCAAGAACCGCTGCGGGCTGTGGAAAAACCCCAAATCACGAGCAGGTGGTTTGGCTGAGTTATACCCGCAACCGGGGAACTCGTCAAGCGGCTGTAAGAATCACACTAGCCAACGAAAACTTGCCTCAGTCGCTCCTAGCTGCGGATTCCAAGTCAATGGCCTTCCAGTCACCCTTGATAATTCCGGCCCGGATCTGCGCCGGCGTTTTCTTCAGCTTGGTCTGCTCGTAAGTGTAAAAGACCTCTTTCATGCAAATTCCGCAATGAGCGCCGTGCGGACTTTCGAAGCAAGTGTGCAGGCTGCGATGCCCGATACGTTCGCAGAAGCAATAACACGGCATCTGATTCAGCACCCCGGGAATTTTCGCGGCCACTTCATAGGCGCGTACCTGGTAGGGGAACTGGAATGCCTCTCCCCGCAACTGATCCTGGGGGAGAATAGGCAAGGCGTCGCCGGGTTTCAACGGTCCCTGGTTATAGGCAGGAACGTGGTCGCCCTGGGCGACGCAGACCACGGCCAGCAATGCGATCAGCATGAGTAGGGCAGGTCTCTTCATGGGGCACATCCTCGCGATGCATTGTATCGGAGAATAACAGCTCTGCCCAAACCATCTGCGGGCCAGGGTGGTGTGCGCTCTCCGGCGGTTGTGCCAGTCAGGATGAATGGTGCTGGGGTTAGGCTGACCCTTCCAGGAGACCAGCGGAACCGGTGAGCCGCACGGTTGCCGCCAATAGCAGCCTAGACAAATTGGAGCAGCAGATGCAACCGAGCGGCCTGGGTTTGCGCGGCGACATGGTTGCGGCTCGCGCCAGCCTGCACAACGATCTGGCGAAAGCGAAGCAGGCCATCGCTGCCGCTGACACCGACCGCGCCAGACGCTATCCGGTCAGGCCAGCCGCGATATTCAAAAGCTGGAGGCTTTTCTAGGCCGTTTGCGCAATACAAAACTTACTGCTGGGCTGATCGGGGATGATGAAACTATAATGGCTGGTTACCGTCTAACCAATAGAGATGAGTCCCGTCCCGAACCCAGAGAATCCGACCGGTGGTAGTGTTCAGACATCTTCGGATAATGCGAAAGTGGCGCCAGCGTTGCCCGCAAATTCGTCGCGGGTAAGGCCTATTGTTTCAGGCTGGCTGCGCGACGTGATCATCTCCCTTGCCGTGTCGGCCTTCTTCATCATCTTTCTCTACCAGCCGGTCAAGGTGGAAGGCACCAGCATGATGCCGACGCTGCAGGACCAGGAACGCGTTTTCATCAACAAGTTCGTTTACAAGCTGGAGCCTATCGAGCGCGAAGACGTGATTGTTTTCCGTTATCCGCGTGATCCTGCCAAAAGCTACATCAAGCGCGTGATTGCCGTCGCCGGCGACCGGGTCAAGATTGACGATGGCGTGGTCTACGTCAACGGCCACCGCTTGCGCGAGACGTATGTGCCCGAAGTTTACGAGGACGTGCGTTCCTATCCCGAGACCGTAGTTCCGCCGCACTCCTACTTTGTGCTGGGCGATCATCGCAACCTGTCGAACGACAGCCGCGACTTCGGCCCGGTCGACGAAGACTTCATTTACGGTAAAGCGGTCTTCGGCTACTGGCCGGTAGCCAAGCTGGGGACGCTGCGGTAGAGATTCTTCCTCTCTCATTTCGCCGTTGTTTAGTACAACTTGCCTTATTGAATCGTCCCGCAACGCCAGGATCACGCTGTTTACTACCGGCATGTCGGCATTCGAAAGAAGCGGCGGTGCTTCGGTCTCCCTGCCTGGTATATAGTGTCGGGTTGTTGGCGTTAAGAAGAACATGAGAAAGAACAGACTCAAAAGCCTCCGGGTTCAGAATCTCTTGTCATTTGGTGCTGACTCTCCCGAAGTGGAGCTCGGCGACCTGAACGTCCTAATCGGCCCTAACGGCTCCGGCAAGTCGAATCTTATCGAGATTATTGGGCTGCTTCGGAGTGCGCCCAAGGACTTTTCGGAAGAGGTGGCGGATAGCGGCGGAGTTTCAGAGTTGTTATGGAAAGGCAAGCCCAAAGCCAAGAGTGTTATTGCTACTCTTGAAGTGAGAGCTGACCCTATCGGGGTTAAGCGGACTCTTCTGTACCGCCTCTCGTTCACTAGGGCCGGCACTCAGATCAAAATCGTCGACGAGAAGATCGAAAACGAAAAGCCAGACGAGGGTCATGATCGGCCCTATTTGTACTTTGATTACAACGGTGGCCGCCCGGTACTTAACGTCGCCGGGCAACCCCGCTCTCTCAAGCACGAGGAAGTAGACCCTCAGAGGTCAATACTGTCTCAGCGTCAAGACCCTGATCAGTACCCCGAGGTCACATACTTAGGCAGATTTTTTGGAAGCTTTCGATTGTACAGAAATTGGGACTTTGGACCCGATTCCGAGGTCCGTAATTTATATGGCTCGGAACAAAAGAATGACTTTCTCGAAGAAGACATCAGCAACCTTGGCCTTATGCTAAATCGGCTGCGAGCTGATCCTAACGCGAAGCCGGAATTGCTACGTCACTTGAAGATGTTCTACCAAGGGGCTGAAGACATTCTGACGCCAATTCAAGGCGGATTGGTAGATGTTCGTGTTGAGGAGGAGAATGGAATTACCATTCCAGCCTCCCGCCTCTCGGATGGTACCCTTCGCTGGCTTTCTCTGCTGACAATTTTGCTGCACCCTGACCCGCCGCCGCTCGTGTGCATTGAGGAGCCTGAATTGGGCTTACATCCGGACATGATTCAACCACTGGCGAAGTTGCTGGTGAGCGCGTCCGAGCGGATGCAGCTGATCGTTACGACGCATTCTGACGGTCTAGTCGATGAACTTTCCGGGAACCCGAGTGCTGTTATAGTCTGCGAGAAACGCAATGCGTCTTCAATGCTAAAGCGGCTGAATTCCGAACAACTTACGGATTGGCTAAAACGCTACACGCTGGGACAGCTATGGCGCACAGGTGAAATCGGAGGAAACCGCTGGTGAGCGTTAGGATTTATCTTGAGGGCGGGTTTCAAGGAAGCACGAAGAGTGACTGCCGCAAGGCTTTTCGATTGTTCTTCGAAAAGGTTGTTCCTCCTGGATCATTCAGGGTAATAGCCTCAGGAGATCGCGGTTCAACCTTTAGAGATTTCTGCGAGGCGCTAAGACAACACCCAAACGATTACATTATCCTGCTGGTGGATTCGGAAGCTCCGGTCGCTGCAGGCCCTTGGCAACATCTCGCGGCTCGCGAAGGAGACCGATGGCGTCGCCCGAACGAGGCTGCCGACGATCAGGCTCAATTGATGGTTCAAGTAATGGAGTCCTGGTTTTTCGCGGATAAGGCAGCTCTGGCTGCCTATTACGGACACGGTTTCTTGGGCGATTCATTACCGGGTCAAACGAATATCGAGCTGATCTCAAAGCGAGACGTCTTTCGCGCACTTGAGCACGCGTCACAACATACGCAAAAAGGTAGGTATCGCAAGACCGCTCACGGATTCGATCTAATCGAGAAGATTGATCCCTCTCGCCTACGAGCCGCGTCAGGCCACGCCAGCCGCCTTTTCGATGTACTGGAGCGGGAAACGACCCGCTGAGGTAACCGTTCTCACTGAAGAGAAATCGGTTCAGATTTTCAGTTCAGGAAATACTTCGTGTACAGCGTATCGCGTTGCGCGGGACGGAAGCCGGCGTCGCGAATGATGCGCCGCAACTCTTCTTCGGTGGTGCAATTGCGAACTCCGGCTGCCCGCACTACGTTCTCCTCGATCATCACCGAGCCAACGTCGTTGCCGCCGAAGCGTAAACCCGTCTGGCAGACCTTCAATCCCTGCGTCACCCAACTCGACTGAACGTTCTCGAAGTTGCTGAGGTAGATGCGTGCGATGGCCAGCGTCTTCAGGTATTCGACGGCGGTGGCTTCTTCCCATCCGCGTCCGCCCAGAGCCGTGTTCTGTGGCTGAAATGACCAGGGGATGAACGCCGTGAATCCGCCAGTCTCCTCCTGCAAATCGTAGATAGCCTGAAAATGATTGATGCGATGCTCGTAAGTTTCGCCCACGCCGAACATCATGGTCGCGGTGGTTCTCATGCCGAGCTTGTGCGCGGTGCGATGAACGTTGAGCCAGTCGTCGGTCAGACATTTCAGGCGCGCGATCTTGTAGCGCACTTCGTCGTCCAGAATTTCGGCGCCACCGCCGGGAATGGAATCCAGTCCGGCATCGCGCAAACGCTTGATCGTGTCTTCAATACTGAGACCGCTGACTTCGGCGATACAGATGATCTCCGACGCCGAGAAGCAGTGCATGTGAACCTGCGGGAAGCGTTGCTTCAAGCCACGCAGCAGATCTTCATACCACTCGATCTTCAAGTCGGGATGAAGTCCGCCTTGCAGCAGGACGCCGGTGCCGCCCAGTTCCACCGTCTCCCGCACTTTGTCATAGATGGTGTCGAAGTCGAGGATGTAGCCTTCTTTCGCCAGCTTGCCTTTCAGCGGACGATAGAAGGCGCAGAAGGTGCAATATTCGGTGCAGAAGTTGGTGTAGTTAATATTGCGATCGATGATGTAGGTGACCACGCCATCCGGATGCAGCTTGCGGCGTACTGCGTCAGCTTCCATCCCGATGCCGATCAGGTCATCGGAGCGATACATCTCGAGCGCTTCAGTTCTCGTCAGGGACATAGAAGGTCAGGGCCAGTACAACCCCAGTCACCATTCTAGCGTTCTCAGGCAGGGTAGGGAAGCTGCAGCGACTGGAGCGCCGATTCTCGTGAATAGCCTGAATTGGACACAGAGCAGCGGAACAATATTCCTCATACAGCGTTTATAACGTTGAAGTTCAGCAAATCCGTACTCGTCTGATCAAAATTGCAGGATAATTGAGCCTCACGGGTTTCGAGAACCGCGATGTGGTTTTCGGCGCGTGAAGGAGGAATGATGAAGCCTCTTAGGTGGTTTGGACTTCGTTCTGCAAATGGCGCCGGCATCCTGCTCGCGTCATTTCTTTTGTTGCTCCCCTTTCCCGCCTGGGCGGCGCTAGGCGATACCGCGGCCTCCGTCCTCACCGACCAGGCTCAGATGAAAGGGACGCTGAGGAGCGTCGACAATCGCACCTACGTTCTGCATGAGATCACGATGACGTCGGGCGCCAAGGTACGCGAGTTCGTCTCGCCCGGTGGCGCGGTCTTCGGCGTAGCCTGGGAAGGCCAGTTTCCTCCTAACTTCCAGCAGTTGCTGGGTGCGTACTACCCGCAGGCGCAGCAAGCCGCAGTCCAGCGGTCGGCCAGCCAGACGCAGCAAGCCGGAGTGCCGGTGCGGCGGGCGCGCGGTCCCCTGGTGATTGATACCCCCGGACTGGTGCTGATTCAAACCGGACATATGCGCAGCTTCCACGGCGTAGCCTACATTCCACAATTAGTGCCGCAAGGCGTCCAAGCCAGCGACGTTCGCTGAAGGAGACAATCGCGTGCGCAAACTAGGATTTTTGCTGGTACTGGCAACTGTGTCGCTGCTGGCGGCTTGCGGTGGTGGAAGCAACAATAGTATAGGAACGGTTACAGCGGTGAGTGTGAGTTGCTCGCCCTCGACCGTGGCTTCAGGTCAAACCAGCCAGTGCTCGGCGACGGTGACAGGAACCGGCAACTTCAGTTCGGCGGTGAACTGGAGTGCCAGCGCCGGCTCGATTTCGAGCTCTGGACTGCTAACCGCGCCTACGGTCACGTCGTCGACAACCGTGACGGTGACCGCGACTTCCGTACAGAATTCTGCCATCTCGGGCACCGCAGCGGTGACCGTGAACCCGCAAAGTGCGGGCGCCAATGTTGCGCCCATCGTTGTCGACGCAGGGCCTGATCCCAGTACCTTCATTTCTGCCAATGTGCCTTTCGTCACGGTCACCCTCTGCGTGCCGGGAACCACAACGTGTCAGACGATTGATCACGTGACCGTTGACACCGGTTCGTCGGGGTTCCGGGTAATATCCAGTGTGCTGACCATTCCGCTGCCTGCAGAGAACCTGTCCAGCGGCAATCCCCTCTACGAGTGCACCGTATTTGCGGACGGCTTTGTGTGGGGATCTGTGGCCACGGCAAACATTACGGTCGCAGGTGAATCAACGTCTACTGCTGTGCCGGTGCAAATCATGATTCCGTCCACGACCTCTCCGGCGCCGCCGGGCAGCTGCTCAAACCAGACTACCGGCCCGAATGAAGGGGGCAGTGTGGACGCGTTCGGCGCCAACGCAATTATTGGCGTCGGGTTGTTCCAGCAGGATTGCGGTCCGGCTTGCACCACACAGAATTCCTCGATCCCGGACATTTACTACGCTTGCCCGTCGTCGGGTTGCAACCCGACTTACGTTACGATTGCGCAGCAGGTGCCAAACCCGGTAACGACGTTTCCGATCGACAATAACGGAGTCTTGATTCAGTTGCCCTCGGTTCCTGACGGCGGATCATTGAACGTCGACGGCTCTCTGATTTTCGGCATTGGCACAGAATCGAACAATGGTTTGGGGAGTGCCGTGGTTTACCAGGTTCCGGATACGGGAAACGACGCTGGCAATTTCATTACGACTTACGCGGGACAAGCATATCCGCAAAGCTTTGTCGACAGCGGCTCCAACGGATACTTCTTCCTTGATCCCACGATCACCGGCATTCCCGCGTGTAGCGGCAACCTCAATATGTGGTACTGCCCGACGACTTCGCCCGACAATCTGACAGCCACGAACCAGGGGCAAAATTCGTCAGGCACGGGAGTCGGCAGCGCGGTTCCAGTCAACTTCAGCATTGAGGATACGACCACGCTGTTTAACACCAGCAACACCGCATTCAGCACTCTGGGTGGACCAACTGCAGCGACATGCGGTACGGGTTCGAATCCTGTTTGCGCCTTCGATTGGGGTTTGTCGTTCTTCTACAGCAGAAACGTATTTACTGCAATTGACACGATGACTACACCAGCAGGCGACGGACCGTACTGGGCCTTTTAGGGCCAGTGCACGACTTCAAGCCAAAGCCGCCGAATCCCCCAGGTTCGGCGGTTTTGCTTGGCTTAACAATAATTAACGAAATATCCTTAGCCTGCCGTCCAAACCCCCATAAACATTGGGGCTAGGTGGAGTTTGCGCCGGCACGCCTCCGCGACCAAGTCTTCCTTTTCACATCTAATCAGCAGAGGCTAAAGAGAACCATCATGAGGCTGTCAAGGTTGAAATGGATTGCAGGTTTCTTCCTGGCAGCGATTCTGTCTGCGCCCGCGTGGGCTGCAACTCCAGCGCTACCAGGAACGGTTAACTATGTGGAAGGGCAAGCCGCCATTGGTTCAGAAGCACTGAATGCCAAGTCTGTCGGATCGGCGAATCTAGAGGCGGGCCAGACCCTGACCACCCAAGCCGGAAAGGCCGAGATTCTGTTGACGCCAGGCGTGTTTTTCCGCCTTGGCGATAACAGCGCCGCAACCATGGTGTCGCCGACGTTGACCAATACCGAAGTCGGTCTGTCTAAGGGACAGGCGATGGTGGAAGTGGCCGAGATCCACAATGACAACCTGCTGCAGGTGCAGGAGGATGGCGCCACCACTCGGTTGCTGAAGACCGGTGTCTACGGCTTCGATGCCGACAACGGCAATGTTCGGGTCTTCAAAGGTGAAGCCATGGTGCAGGATGGAGACCGCCAGATCAAGGTCAAGGGCGGTCACGAGTTGGACGTCAACAATACGGCGAACCTGAAGTCCACCAAGTTCAACCAGGCTCAGTACCAGAACACCGATCTGTATCGCTTCAGCAATTTGCGGTCGGAGTATCTGGCGGAAGCCAACGTGGATGTGGCCAATATGTACTGGCCCGGTGGTCCGGGATGGTATGGCGCAGGCTGGTATTGGGATCCGTTGTTCCTGGGTTATACCTGGCTTCCGGGTGATGGAATCTTTTACAGCCCATTCGGGTGGGGCTTCTATTCTCCCTATTGGGTGGGCTACGCCCCATATTACGGACGCCCCTATCCTTACGGGGGATACGGCAGGCCCTATGTTGCCGGACGATATGGCGCGGCCTATGGGCATTCGGGATACGTTGGCCACCCGGGATACGTTGGCCGTTCGGTTAGCGGATTTCGTGGACCGGCCAGCGCCGGTGTATCCGCTCCTCACTTTGGCGTGATGGGCGGCGGCTTCCACGGTGGTGGCGGAGGCGGTTTCCATCGCTGAAACCTTGAGCAGTGACAGCGTGGAGAGGCGGGGCTTTCCTTGGCCCCGCTTTTTTCTTGCTTGCAAGGGTTGAGTGGCTGGGCACCTTTTACACGATTCACCATCAATTCACGGCTTGGAAATCTGTCTGCAACTTGTGCTACGCAGAATGTCGAGGAGATTCCTGCTCGATACACGGAATCCTTGACGCGAAAGGAAAAAATCCATGTCGAAGGAAGCTGCACATCACCATTCCGAAGCCGCCGATCATCATGAGCACGCGGCCAATCACCACCGGGAAGCTGCTAAGCATCACGAAGCCGGTGACCACGAAAAGGCAGCGCACCACGCCCAGGTAGCTCAGGGACATCATGCCTATGCCTCGCATCACGCGGAGGAAGCGGCCAAACATCATTCCGAGGAGCACGGCGCCAAGTAAGATGTTTCGATGGAAGTTTGCGACGACAGCGGCCACGTGTGCCGCTGTTGCGCTTTTGGGGGAACCGTTTCGTAGTGGCCCCGACTGCCGGACCCGAGCTGGTTTTGAAGGGGCATAGCTTTAGCTATGGCGTCATAAATCCTCTATTTTTGTCATCCCGAACCGGCTTCAGCCGGTGAGGGATCTGCTTTTCGAGATTTTTCAGGGCAACGGAGCAACGTCCTTCGGACCTCTTGACCTGCCCGTGATTTGGCGCTTCAATTTCCTGATGCCGAGTAAGCCTGCCACGCGCAAACCGTCCGTCACCAAGAACGCTGTCTCCTCGCCAACCACACCGAAATCGCCAGTCGCCAGCCGCCCGGTGATGCCTGCCCAGTACGGCATTTCGAAATCGGCGAAAGGGATGCTCGACTGGAAGTGGGCGCGGGAGAGGGTGACCAAGTCTCACAATTATGTGATCGTCACGGTTCGGCCTGACGGGCGGCCGCACGCCATGGGCATGCACGGTTTGTGGTTTGAAGATGCCTTCTACTTTGGCACTGCGGATTCAACTCGGAAAGCGCAGAACCTGGCGGAGAATCCCAACTGCATCGTCATCAACGAGCAGCTTGACGAATTGGTGATTGTCGAAGGCACGGCAGAGAAGATTGCCTATAAAGCGGTAGCTGCAGCACTGTCGGCTGCGAGCAAGAAGAAATACGGATGGCCGATACAGCCGAGCAAAGGTGGCTGGGTCTTCAAGGTCACACCCAAGATAGTGTTTGCGCTTCCCGAGAAACTGTTCGCCACGGCGCCGACACGATGGAAGTTTGAGGAGTAAGGCGCTCTTAGGGATGGCCTGATTAAGTGTAGGCGAAGTCCCGCAGCGGCTAAAGCCGAGATGATTTTGCGCTACTTAAGGACGGCCTGAAGAGACTGTGTTGCGAGTGGTGTCGCCGCTCTGCGGCTCACAATAATCTCCCACTTGACCCGGGGGCTTACGCCGCCCGGCTAACTTCATCCCGCCGCGTTGCGGCTAGTTTGATCGGTTATTTGACCCTTTGTTCCACCACAAAATTTCCTCTTGGGTTGCGACACAGTGTCTGAAGGCCGTCCCCTTCAAACAAGACGTAATCAGAGTTTCCCTAAGAGCTAAGAGCTGAAAGCTAGAGCGAAGAGCGAAAAGCCCGCTCCCCAATCATGCCGGCTTCTGCACTGGCCGTGCCCTGGACCGGTCCTTACCGCGGCGTTTGTAGCGCAGCCAGTAATACAGCCCGACCAGCCCGCCCACCACCGCCAACGCGATCAGGATGTAGAGCAGCGGCTGATAGTACTTTCCGAGCCAGCGGAGGATGTGGCGTCCATAGTGGAAACCAAGATAGGCCAGCAGGGTATAGCGCACTCCCCTTCCGAACCCCAGCGCCACCAGAAATTTATTGCGGGGATATTGCAGGGCGCCGGCGGCGATAAGTATGGGCACGATGGGTGCGGGGGGCGGAAGCACGGCGCTGACCGCTACCGACCAGAATCCGTAGCGACGAAAGATGCCATAAACCTGGTCGGCACGCTTCTTGGAGAGTTTCCTCTCCAGGGATTCCTTGCCCCCTTTGAGACCGAGGCGGTAGGTCACATAGCCGCCGACAACGCCTCCTATGGTCGCCATGATGGCGTAGTACCACCAGGGTTCGCGATGCGCTGCGGCTAGCAGGATGGTACATGCGTCCATGCTGCCGGGAAGAGGAATTACGGAGTTGTCCAGCAGGCCCAGCGCGATCAGGCCAGGACCGCCGAAGCGGCGAACCGCGTGCCAGATCGTCTTCTTAGCGGTCGCGGCAGCGAGGAGAGATATGGTCATGTGCCAATACGGCTGTGGAATGTCCAGTTGGTTAGAAGCAGAACAGAGGAAGAGGGAGCAGGTCAATCGTCAAATGACAGCACCGTTGGGAACCTGGGTTGCCACCGTTATTTGCGCGCACCGCCAAAGGCGACTGGGCCGAGAAAACGCAGCTCGGGCGAGGCAGCGATCAGGCCTAGCTCCGCCGAATATTGCAGAAATAATTTGAGCCCGGCATGATTCTCGCGATCCAGATAATAATGGATGTTCCCGGTCAGGTAGCTGCGAATGTCGGCTTCGCTAAGCTGCAGCTTAGGCGACCATTCCCGAGCAATTGTGTCGAGGTGCTCCGGCTCAAGCCCGTGGTCGCGCGATTGCTGAAAAACTTTTGCCAGATCCAGGCCTTCCGGCTTGCGATCCAGTGAGTCCAGCCGCAAAGCCCAGAACGCGAAGACAAAAGGCTGGGCTGTCGCTTCGCGCCACAGGTGGGCCAAATCGTAAAAGTGGTAGCCGGTCGCGGACTCAGCTTCCAGAGCTGCGTCTCCGATGAGCAGCGCGGCGTCATGATCATGCAGCATCGCTTCCAGTTGCGGAGGGTGCGGCGTGAGCTCGCGTGGGCCGCCGAAGAACTTGGTAAACAGAACCTGCAGCAGCGCTACCGAAGTTCGCGAAGAGGTGTCGGTCGCAACCGTGACCACGTCTTCGATGGGTTTTTTGCTGACCAACAGTATCGAGCGCACCCGGTCTTTGGCAGCGATAGCGATGTTGGGAAGAATCACCAGTCCAGGGATCTGCGCGTAGGTGAAAGCGGGGATGATTCCGATGTCGGCCTGGTTCGCCGCCAGGGCAGCGGCGCAGGCGGAGGGCACGGTGTATGCAATTTCGAAATCACGGGCGGCGTCGCCGTGTTCGAAATCCCACATTAATGGCGCAGTGTTGAGAAAGGAAATGGCAGAGATACGTAGGCCCGGCATGAAGGATTGAGTCTAACAAAACGGAGCATGAAGGTGAGTGCGGTCCCATGGCGCGAGAACCGCAGATCCCTCGGCTGCGCTCGGAATAACAAACGCCGGACGGGAGGGTCTTACTTCGGACTCCAAGATGATTCGCGTTGGCTTTTCACCCTGCTTGGTGATGGGCATCCTTGACGGTAACCAGCCTCGCGGTTACCCTCCACGCAAGACCAACAATCAGGAGTCTTGGATGCAAGCAGAAGTGCCCGTCCGGGCAGAGGACTTTGCCCTTACCCTTAAGTTGCAGTGGCTGGCTCTTTCGCTAACGCCGGGAGTGGGAGCGGGGCGCGGCCGGAAGCTGGTGGAACGATTTGGCGGCATTGCCCGGCTCTACAGTGTGTCGTTGACGGAGCTGGAAGCGGCTGGGCTGCCCGCCGCTGCGGCGCAAAGTATCGCGTTAGGCAAGTCGCTGGAACTGGCTGCCGCGGAATATGACCACGCCCGAGAAGCGGGCGCTGAGATTATTGTTCCGGGTGATGCGGAGTTTCCCCGGCGGCTGCTGGAAATTTATGATCCGCCACTCGTGCTTTACCTCAAGGGATGCAAGGAAGTCATAGATCAGCATGGAGTTGCGGTTGTCGGAACCCGGCATCCGACTCCTTATGGCGTGGGCATGGCCGAGCGCCTGGCTTGCGACTTGGCGGCCCATGGGCTCATCATATTCAGCGGCATGGCCCGCGGCGTCGACACCGCTGCTCATCGCGGAGCCCTGAACGCCCATGGCCGCACCGTCGCCATCTGGGGGACAGGAATCGACGAGGTTTATCCCAAGGAAAATCGCAAGCTAGCCGACCAGATTCTCGATTCCGGTGGGGCAATCATCAGCGAGTTTCCGTTAGGCACGTTTCCGGCGCCACAGAATTTTCCTATTCGCAATCGAATCATCAGCGGTATCTCGGTGGGCGTTCTGGTGCTTGAGGCCGGGGAGTATAGCGGTACCCGGGTAACCGCGCGTTGTGCGCTGGAGCAGGGAAGAGACGTTTACGCAGTTCCCGGCAATGTAACCAACAAACTCTCGTGGGGTCCCAACACATTGATTAAACAGGGGGCTGCCTTGGTCGCAACCTGGGAAGATGTGTGGGAGGAGCTGCCGGCAGACACCCGTCTGGCGCTGACCCCGCTGGAGCAGCCTGCATCGCCGGAGCAGGGTTCGGCATCACTGTTTCAGGGAGCAGAGATGCCTCCTCAGGAAAAAAGGGTGCTGGCGCTGTTGCGGTCGGACGAGTCTACCCATCTCGACGTGCTGGTTGAACGCCTGGCTTCGCATTTGTCGTCGTCGGAGATTTTTACCGCCTTGTTCGAACTGGAGCTGAGCGGCCGGATCAAAGCGCTGCCGGGGAAGTATTTTGTCAGGAGTATGTAGGGAGGCGCGGAACGGCGCCTTGGCCATCAGCTATCAGCCGTCAGCCATCAGCTAAACCCGGAAGTTACGTGAGGAGGAAGTGTGCAGAATTTTAGAAATCTGGCAGTGTGGACTAAGGCGCACAGTATCACCTTGGAGATATATCGGTTGACCGATGGTTTTCCGAGATCGGAAATGTTTGGTCTGTCGAGCCAGATTCGGCGGGCGGCAGCATCGATGGCTACAAACCTGGCGGAGGGATGTGGCCGAACGCAACCGGAATTCGGAAGATTTCTTCAGATCGCCTTCGGCTCGGCTTGTGAGGTGGAATATCAACTTCTGTTGGCGCGCGATCTGCGGTTTATTGATTCCCAAACCTATGAAGATGTAAGTGCAAATGTGGTCGAAGTGAAACGCATGCTGAATTGTCTGTTGAAGCGAATTCAACGCGACATACGGTATAGCACAGCCACATCGACTGCTCCAGTAAAGCGCTCAGCCGCAGCGATTTAGCTGAGAGCTGACGGCTGACAGCTGACAGCTGAGTTTCGCCATTCGGCGAAACCATGCTAGCTTCATACACGTAATCCGCAATATTGAGGTTCCATTGGCAAAAGGTTTAGTCATCGTTGAATCGCCGGCCAAGGCGAAGACGATCCAAAAATATCTCGGCTCGGGCTACGAAGTCGAAGCCTCGCTCGGGCACATTAAAGACTTGCCCAAGAAGTCTCTGGGCGTCGATCTGGACAACGACTTCTCCACCGAGTACGTGGTCATTCCCGGCAAGGAGAAGGTCGTCGCCAGGCTGAAGAAGCTGGCGAAGACGGCGAATGCAATCTATCTGGCGCCCGATCCGGACCGCGAAGGCGAGGCCATTGCCGCGCACCTGGCCGAAGAGTTGGGCGGCGACAGCGTTGACGGCAAGAAAAGGAGTAAGAAGGGCGCGGTCATCATCCGCCGTGTGACCTTCAACGAGATTACCAAGCGCGCGGTGCAGGAGGCGTTTCAGCATCCGCGTGACATCGATACCAATCTGGTGGATGCGCAGCAGACCCGCCGCGTCCTCGACCGCCTGGTGGGCTACCAGATTTCTCCCTTGTTGTGGGACAAAGTGCGTCGCGGCTTGTCGGCTGGACGCGTGCAGACGGTTGCTCTGCGCCTGATTGTTGAACGCGAGCGCGAGATCAAAGCGTTCGTCAAGGAAGAATACTGGACCATCGACGCGCATCTGCAAGGACAGAAGCCGCCGGCATTCGATGCCCGGTTCGTCGGCATCGGTGAAGAGAAGACGGCGATTCCTAACGGGGAAGAAGCCGAGAAGATCAAGACCGCGCTGGAGACCGCCGACTGGAGCGTTCGCTCGGTCGATACGCGCGAGCGCCGCCGCAGTGCGGCCGCGCCGTTCACCACCAGCAAATTCCAGCAGGATGCGTCGCGCAAGCTGCGTTTCAGCGTGAAGCGCGCCATGATGATTGCCCAGCGCCTGTATGAAGGCATCGATCTGGGTGGCGAAGAAGGCACGGTCGGACTCATTACCTACATGCGGACCGATTCGCCCCAGGTGTCGAACGATGCCTTGGCCGAGGTGCGGGAGTACATTGGCAAAGATTTCGGCAAGGAATTCTTGCCTGAGGCGCCGAATACGTACAAGTCGAGAAAAGCAGCGCAGGAAGCGCATGAGGCGATCCGTCCGACGTCGGTGGCGCGCCATCCGGATTCGGTCAAGCAATTCCTCCAGGAAGATGAGTACAAGGTCTACAAGCTGATCTGGCAGCGCTTTGTCGCCTCGCAGATGAATCCGGCAGTGTTCGATCAGACGACCGTGGATATCGATGCCAAGAACGGCAACGAAACCTACCGCTTCCGCGTGACCGGCTCTGTCCTGAAGTTTGAAGGCTTCCTGAAGGTTTACGAGGAATCCAAAGACAGCAAGGACGAAGAAGACGAGGCGCTCAAGCACAAGTTGCCGCTGCTGGTTGCAGGACAGAAGTTGACGCTGAAGGGTCTGAAGCCGGAGCAGCATTTCACCGAGCCGCCTCCGCGCTTCAACGAGGCATCGCTGGTGAAGGAACTGGAAGAGCGCGGCATCGGCCGGCCTTCGACTTACTCGGCCATTATCAGCACCATTCAGGAGCGGCAGTACGTGCAGAAGATCGGCGGGAAGTTTATCCCGACCGAGATCGGATTTGTGGTCACCGATCTTTTGGTGGAGAACTTCAAAGACATCTTCGATCCGCAGTACACGGCGAGGCTGGAAGAGGAACTGGACGAAATCGAGGATGGCAAGGAGACCTGGACCGACGCGCTAAAAGGCTTCTACAAGAAGTTCGAGAAGGAACTCCATTACGCCGAAAAGCACATGGAGAACGTGAAGCGGATGGAGAAGCCCACCGACGAGAAGTGCGAACGGTGCGGCTCGCCGCTGGTCATCAAGTGGGGCAAACACGGATCGTTCTACGCCTGCAGTTCCTACGATAAGACCGATCCCAACAGCTGCACCTTCACCAAGGAAAATCCGATCGACCTGCCGGACCTGGATTCGGCTGACGTGCAGGAGACGACGCAGGAAGAATATTGCGAGAACTGCGGCCGTCCGATGGTGCTGAAGCGCGGACGCTTTGGACAGTTCATGGCTTGCACGGGTTATCCGGATTGCAAGACCACGCGGCGGCTGGATCAGGGCAAGAAGGTGCCTGACATTCCGCTGGACGAGAAGTGTCCGGAGTGCGGACGCAATCTTCTGCTGCGCCATGGGCGGTTTGGGGAATTCATTTCCTGTAGCGGATATCCGGAATGCAAGTGGGTCAAGCAGAACTACATTGGGGTGAAGTGTCCGGAGTGCAAGACGGGAGACTTGGCCGAGAAGAAAGCTCGCCGGGGCAATCTGTTCTACGGCTGCTCCAATTATCCAAAATGCAAATTCACTTCCGCCTACAAGCTGGTGGCTGAACCTTGTCCGGAGTGCGGGAGTCCCTATCTGCTGGAGAAAAACCTGAAGTCCGGGAGCTTCCTGACCTGTCCGAACAACAAGCGCACGGAAAGCACGGACAGCGACGAACCCAAGCGCCGCGGGAAGCAGAAAACGGTTGATGAAAGCACGGTTAAATGTGACTATTCGCGGGAAGTAAAGCCCGAAGCTGTGGCATCATAGACGGATGCTGCTTCGCTAAAACTTCGCCCGGCCAGAGTGCCGGGCTTTTTCTTGAAAGGAAGGTAACACCATATGGCAGGAACTGTGAAAGCACTGCGTGAGGGCCAGCACTCGATCACTCCGCATCTGGTAGTGAGCGGTGCATCCAAGGCTCTGGATTTCTACAAGAATGCCTTCAATGCCGAAATCGTGAATGTCCACAAGACCCCGGACGGTAAGGTAATGCACGCTGAGATGAAGATCGGCGATTCGACGATCATGCTAGCCGATGAGTTTCCGGGATTCTCGAAGTCGCCGACGACGCTGGGCGGAAGTACGGTCCTCCTCAACCTGTACCGGGACAACATCGATGAGCTGTTTAACCAGGCCGTCAAGGCTGGCGCCACGGTGACGATGCCACTCGCCAATCAGTTCTGGGGCGACCGCTACGGCCAGCTTGACGATCCCTTCGGCCACGCATGGGCGCTGGGACAGCATATTGAAGATGTTTCACCCGAAGAGATGGAGCGCCGTGCCAAGGAAGCTTTCGCGAACATGCCGAAACCTCCTCAACAGAAGTAGTCTCGCTATTGCCACATGTGATGTCGAACGAACCTATGTAATCAGGAGCCGTCGCCACGACGGCTTTTCAAACTAGATCCAATCTGGAGGATTCATGAGTACTTCACAGGCCACCCATCACGATGCCGAACTTATTCTGAAGCTGTACGATCTTCGCCGCGAACCGGTCATGCGCCAGGCGCGAGAGTTTGTCGCCACCTTTGCCCCCAAGTCGATTGACGAACTGATGGCCGTCACCTTTGCTTTTGGCACCAAGGAGAACGCCTATGTGCGGCAGGTTCTCGGCTACTGGGAAATGGTCGCCTCCCTCATCGTTCATGGCACGCTCAATGCCGAGCTGGCGCAGGACACGTTAGGGGAAATGAATTTTGTGTACGCGCGCGTGCAGCCTTTCCTCAAGGAGATGCGGGAGAAGCTGAATTCGCCGGAATTCCTGCAGAACGTCGAGAAAGTAGTGGAGGGTACGCCCGAAGGACGCGAGCGATTGGCTCGTATGCACAAGCGCATGGCTGAATTCGCGCGTATGCAGGCCGCGGCCGCCAAGCAGGGAAGCTAGCTCAGGTATTCGCGAATGTAGGGATCGTTGCAGCGTAACAGTTCCGCAACGGTCCCTTCGAAAATAATTTTGCCGTCCCGCAGAATCAGGAACGTGGTATGAACATCGCGATAGTTGCCGTCGACGATCGGCAGCATTTTGTTCTGCTCGCGATCGAAGTAGTGGCTGGCCATGGTGAAACCGTCTTGTAAACGATGGGTGACCAGCAGGGAACTGGTCTGGTAAACGTCGCGCTGCTTCACGATCAGCTCGATGATGGTGTTGGAAGTCACCGGATCGAGTCCGCCGGTGGGTGAGTCGTAGAGCAGCACTTCGGGCTCGGTGATGATGGCACGCGCAATCGCTACCCGACGCCGCATGCCGCCGGAAAGCTCCGATGGAAACAAGTCGACCGTGTGCTCCAGTTCGACGAAACGCAGAGCCTCCAGCACGCGAGCGTGGATTTCCTCCGTGACCTTGCCGGTTTCCTCGATCAGGCGATAGGCGACATTTTCTTCCACCGTAAGAGAATCGAAAAGCGCGCTTTCCTGAAACACCATGCCGATTTCCCGGCGCGGAGCGAACAGTTCTTCCTCTCGCATCCGGGTAATGTCATGGTCGAGAAACTTGATATCGCCGGAGTCGGGCTTCAACAACCCCATGGCCATTTTCAGGATTAGCGTTTTCCCCGTACCTGCGACCCCCATGAGAATTTTTGTCTCGCCCCGCGGCAATTCAAACGAAACACCTTCCAGCACCGGATGGTCGAAGGCGATGGCAACATCTTTAAAGCGTATGACGGGCCCGTCCGACGAGGAAGTCGAAGACGGGCGCTGCTGCAGGGGTGGGGTGAGGATCGACATAGTCGTCAGTACTGGAAAAACCCCATCAACAGCCGGGTGAGAAAGAAATCGCTGACCAGGATGAGCACCGAGGCCGCTACCACGGCTTGCGTGGTGGCCCGGCCGACGCCCTGGGTACCGCCCTTAGCCGACAGGCCGTAATAGCAGCCAATGGTGGCGATGATGAAGCCGAACACCACGGGCTTGCACAAGCCCATAAAGACGTCTCCAAAACGCAGCGCCTGGTAAGCGGTAGTCCAGTACTGATTGGGGTCCAGCCCCAGCAGCACGTAGGAAATCATGAAGCCGCCCGTCAAACCGACCAGGTTGGAGATGATGCTGAGAAAGAAAAGCATCACGCAACAGGCGATCACGCGCGGCGTAACTAATTTCTTGGACGGATCCACTCCCATAGACCGCATGGCGTCGATCTGCTCGGTCACCTTCATCGATCCGAGTTCGCTGGCCATTCCGCTGGAGTTGCGCCCGGCCACCATCAAGCCGGTCAGCACCGGACCGAGTTCCCGCACCATGGAGAGCGATACCAGCTTTCCCGTCAACGACAGCGAGCCGAACTGCTGCAAGGTGCTGGAAGTCTGCAGCGCCAGAACCGCGCCGGTAAAGAAGCCGGTCAGCACCACGATGGGAAGCGAGCCCACGCCGATCAGATCGGCTTGCATGATAGTGTCGGCGAAATAGCGCGGACGCGCGAAGACGTTGCTGAGCGAGCGGCCAGCGAGCAGGGAATAGTCCTGCACCGCCGTGACCTGTTCCTTCGCAAACTCAGTGGGCGAGAAGATAGGCATCCTGAGACCGAAATCGGCTATCACCGAAATATACCAGAGGCTCTCTGCGGGACCACGATCACAACCTGCCATCGCGCGCTGAGGTTGGGCCGGAGCGAATCTTTGTGGGCCACGGCAGGATTCTTTCCGGCGGACGCCCGCCCAACGGCCGGAGAACAGCCGGAGCGACTTTGCACGCGAGCCGGGGTTGGTTTAGTATGCAATCCCAAGCTGCGCGGCACCGGAGGAGGCCGCCTATGGCGTTTCAGGTGGATCGCAGTCCGTTCGATCCCGAGTCCGGATTCGAGTACTACATCTGTTTCAAGCCTCAGGTTGAGGTGGAGGGCGATGAAGTGCAATCGCGGATTTCGGTGGAAGCGGCCTTGTCGGTGTCGGAGACCGGCGACGTCGCCGATCTCAGCTTTATGCTGCCCAAGATGTGCCGCAACGATCATGCACTGTCTTTCTTGAAACGCGATCCCAACGCTGCCTGCGTTGAGAATCGCGTCTTTATCGCTATTCCCGGTCTGAGCGGCGATGCCGTTTTCAACGCTCCCGCTACCTTGGAACTGGATCACTCAGGACGCATTGTAGCCATCGAGATCAATGGCTGCATCCCTAAGACGAGCACGTTTAAGCCGGCGCACGCGTAGGGGCCGCTCTTCGCGATTCGCTATTCGCCTTTCGCTCTTCGCAACCTGGCTCTTGCTACATGCGCAAACGGCTCCTAGAAGCTATCCCATAAATCGTAAGAATGGCGATTTGTGTCAGGGCACGTCTTCAGACGTGCCGCAAAACGGCGCATAACGGCTTTGGCCCCTGAGGTCCGTTTTTGCAGGGGCTAAAGCCCGGACGAACAGGGTGTTTGTCGGCCCGCCTAAAGCCAGGCCCTGACACAAATCAATGCGGTATCGATTTATGAGATAGGTTGTGGCGATTAGCTCTTAGCGTTTAGCAAACAAGAACTACGGTAGTAAGCGATAATTTGCGTTGGCGCAGGAACGCTTTGCCGTTCGCGCTTCGCCAAATACGCCTTTTTCGCCTTCGCCAGGTACGACGTACGACATTATCGGCACTCGAGGGCGGTATGCGAAAGCCGCCTTTTCAGGGGCGGGTCTGCTGCGAAACAAATTGGGAATCCGTTCAGGGGACAGCGCTGAACTGTGGCCGGTAGAGTCCTTGCCGGCTAAAAGCTAAGAGCTAAAAGCCAAAAGCTAAAAGCGAAAAGCGAACAGCGAAGAGCCGAAGTCCGGTATCATGTCGGCGTGGACGATGTAACTGCCTTTGTCCTGGCGGGTGGCCGCAGCTCACGTATGGGCTCGGACAAGGCATTGTTGTCGATTGGCAATCAGACGTTGCTGCAGCGTGCGTTGCACACTGCTGCTGCAGTTGCCGGGAAGACTTTCATCGTCGGCCCGCGCGACCGGTACGCAGCATTTGGCGAGGTGATCGAAGATATCTATCCGGGTCGCGGACCTCTGAGCGGGATCCATGCGGCACTGCGCGGAACCAACACCGAGCTGAACCTGATTCTGTCCGTCGACCTGCCACTGATGAATGAGAAATTCCTGGCGTGGCTGGTGGAACAGGCCAGAGCGACGGACGCTCAGATCGTTGTCCCCAACGCTCTCGGTGGACTGCAGCCGCTCTGCGCAGTGTATCGCCGCGAGGTGAGTACGCCGGCGGAGCAGGCGCTGCAAAGCGGGGACTACAAGGTCGGTAACTTGTTTCCGCGGGTACCGACACGGCAGATTTCGGAGCCGGAGATCGTCGCCGCCGGATTCTCGACCACGGTGTTCAAGAACGTAAATACCGCCGAGGAATATGAAGAGATTCGCCGGCAAGAGTCCGCGGTGTCAACCCATGACGTTGCAGCCCAGGACAAGGAGCAGCGACCCCAGGTGAACGAACCCAAGCCGTATATTGAGTTTCAGGATGTACACAAAGCATTCGGCAGCAACGTGGTGCTGGATGGCGTCAGCTTCGATGTCATGCCCGGCGAAACGGTCTGCATTCTGGGACGAAGCGGTGTCGGCAAATCGGTTTCGTTGCACGAGATCATGGGATTCCTGAAGCCGGACAAAGGACGAATCTGGGTCGCCAACGAAGACATCACCGACTACGGCGAGCCAGATCTGGAGCGCATTCGCAAAAAGGTCACCATGGTATTTCAGAACGGAGCGCTCTTCGATTCGCTGACCGTGGGCGAGAACGTAGCGTTTCCTTTGCGCGAGCGCGGCGGGCTGGAAGAAGAACAGATCTACCAGATCATTGATGGCTTGCTCGACATGGTGGGAGTGCGCGAATTCCGCGATCTGTTGCCCTCGGATTTGTCGACCGGGATGAAGCGCTCCGTAGCCATTGCCCGGGCGCTGGCGGCGCAGCCCGATGCCGTGCTCTACGACGAGCCCACCACCATGGTCGATCCGCTGATGGCGCACCTGCTGGGCGACTTGATCAAGAAGCTCAAGAAGCAGTTGAAGCTGACCAGCATCGTGGTGACCCATGACATGGCGCTGGCCAAGAAGCTGGCTGACCGCCTGCTCTTCTTGCACGAAGCTAAAGCCATCTTCTTTGGAACGTTTCCGGAGATGGCCAAGTGCCAGGAACCGATCGTGCAGGAATTTCTCGAGCTGGATTCCATGGACTTCGAAAAATACTTTGGCGCACGACGTCCGCCTCACCAGCCGCGCTTCGAAGCGCCATAGAAGAGCGGTTCACCACGGAGACACGGAGAGCACAGAGGAATTCTTGAAAGGTGTTCTCTGCGCCGGTGCGTGGGTGGCAACCTGCTATGCTCTGCTCCCTGCCAGCGAAAGTCCAAAGCCAACTCAACCCCAAAGCTCTCCGTGACCTCCGTGCCTCCGTGGTGAACCGCGGTCTTTTGCAGTTCTAGAATCCCTGGGCCACCAGTCGATCAACCGTCAGCGCTCCAGTCTGCTCATCGCGGTGCGTCCACTTCTCCAGATACTTGGCTACGATGTCGGTCTCGATGTTGACCGGATCGCCGGGCTTGAGCGATCCCAGGTTTGTCATCTTCACGGTGTGAGGAATGATGGCGATGGTGAGCCGCAGCCCTTCCAGCTTGGCTACGGTGAGGCTGATTCCCTCGACGGCAATCGATCCCTTGAAGACCACGTATTTCTCCAGGTCCTCAGGAATGTCGCATAGCAGCCAGAAATCGTCGGCGTTGGGAATCGGTTCGAGGGCGACGAAGCGCGCCGTGCCATCCACGTGCCCCTGCACCATGTGCCCGCCCATGCGGCCGTCGGCCTTCAGCGGCAGTTCGAGATTGACCTGCGCACCCTCGGTAATGCGGGAGAGCGACGTCAACCTCCAGGTCTCGGCGGCGAGATCGGCGCAGAAAGATTCAGGCTTGATGTCGAGCGCGGTCAGGCAGACGCCGCTGACCGCAACACTGTTGCCGGTGTGCAGCTCCTTGGCTGTGTTGGGAGCCTGAATGGTGATGCGGTGATTTCCGCCACGTTCCACGATGCTGGCAATGGTTCCTACTTCTTCGACTAATCCGGTAAACATGATGATGACCTCGTAAGTAGCAGTCAGCTTTTAGCCGTTAGGTATTAGCTATTAGCATTCTTTCGTAATTAAGGCCTGCGGGTGTGCCCAGATTGCTAAAAGCTAAAAGCTAAAAGCTAAGAGCTAAGAGCGAATAGCTGACAGCGCTCTTCTACACCAATCTGATCTCGTCTTCATAGGGATCCCGCAGATATCCCTCGACGGCAAAATCTTCTCCAAAGCGATGCAGCGTGAGCGACTTTACGGACGCTGCTTCACTGATGCGGCGGTAACCTGCTCCCAAAGCGAACGGAATCGAGCCTGTGCCTGCCAGAATCTTCGGAGCGTAATAAAAGAAAATCTTGTCCACGATGCCTTCCGAGAGCGCGGCCCAGTTGACCATGGCCCCACCTTCGATAATAAGGCTGGTGATATCACGTTCGCCAAGGTTAGCCATCACACGGTCAAGGTCGGGACGGCCATCCATCGCCGGCGCGGTGCCGGGAAAAACGAGGGTGCCATCGTCCAGCGGCCGGCGCATGGGAACCTGTTCCACCACCACGCCACGGGCCTCCAGTTCACGCCGCTTGTTCTCCTCCGCGAAACAGCAGAACACAATGAGGTCCTTGCGCGCTGTCTTCACCACGCGCGATTCCAGGGGCAGACGCAGTCGCGAATCCAGAACCACACGTTGCAGAGGACGGCGGCGGGGCAGTCCGGTGCGATCGGTCAGCAGCGGGTCGTCGGCGATGATGGTGCCCACGCCGACCAGGATGGCGTCGTTGGCGTGACGCATCTCGTGAACATGCGACCGCGCCATTACGCTGGTGATCCAGCCACCACTGGGTGCGAGCGAGCCCAGACCAGGCTCCGGTTCAGCATCGCCCGGAGGCGGAGCAATTTTGCCGTCGAGCGTCATCGCCGTCTTTAAGGTGACGAACGGAACCTTGCAGCGAATGTATTTGGCGAAGGCCTCATTCAGCTTCTTGGCTTCGTCCTGAAAAAGCCCCTCCTGTACTTCGATCCCGGCTTCACGTAACTTGGCGATTCCGCGACCGCCTTCCCGAGGATTGGGATCGCGCATGGCAGCGAATACGCGTTTCACCCCGGCGGCGATTACCGCGTCAGTGCAGGGCCCAGTGCGGCCGGTATGCGAGCAGGGCTCCAGATTCAGATAGAGGGTAGCTCCGCGCGCCCGCTTGCCGGCTGCTTCGATGGCCAGCACCTCGGCATGTTTGCGGCCTTCGTAAAGATGAGTGCTGCTGCCAACGACCTCGCCGTCAGGCGCTACCAGCATGGCCCCGACGCAGGGATTGGGAGAAGCCAGCGCGATCCCCTGCCGCGCCAGTTCCAATGCCTGCTCCATGAATTGCTCGTCGCGCGATATTTGTTTTGGAGGCATCAACTCTCTAATCGGTGAAGAACCATGGTTTCAAATCGGCTTCCGGAATGTAGCGGCACGCTTGCCGGAATATGGCATGGAGCGTGCCGGTCGCCAGGGACTTGTGCAAAGGTATAGCCAGCGTCTGCCGCTCTCCGCTGGGGAGGATGCGTCGTAACTTGGCGTGACTCCCGCGGGTGCTGATGACGTGAAAGCCGAAACTGCCCAGCGCCTTCAGAACCTCGCGCGCAGACAGGTGCCGGAGGCTGGTCATCGGCTCAGGGGCATCTCGAAAATCACTTGCACCCGCAGATTGTCTGATAGCCCCAAGGCGGCTAGATCCTCTCCCTCGAGAAAAAGAGCAAGTGCCTCGTTCAAATTGCGAACGACCTCGTCCAAGGTGTTTCCTTGCGTAACCGCTGCAACTTCAAGGCACTCGGCGGTGAATGCGTCCTGACCAGCGTGGATAACGGCATGAATCACATCGCGCCGCGTCGAATGCCTGAATTCTGTTCGTTCGGATCTCAACGTATTGGACGAGACCGTCGATCCAGCTGGCGTTGCGGTCACGGCGACTCCCATATCGCGATACTTGGAGCGAACCTCATAGCGCCCATGACCCACACGACGGAAGTAGTCCCATTGGCGAAGATGATTTTTGGGGGCATTAACACAACAACGGCTGACAATGTCGGTGCGAACGGAGCTCTCGTTCAAGCTTGGCAAAGCTTTAACCACCTCATAGGGCGCAAAAGTCCAATCGCCTCGTTGACTGGCAATGTGTTTGGCGGCCCGCAAGACTTCTTCATGTACGTGAATACTCATAAAGCGACTCTGCAAGGTAAACCTAGGTGATAATCACGTGATTGTCAAGTGTAACTCTCTAGTCAAATAGCGAATTCACGAAGTCCTGCGAATTGAAGGGCAGCAAGTCGCCGGCTTTCTCGCCCACGCCCACGTAGCGCACGGGCAAGCCCAGCTCCTTACAGATAGCGACCACCACTCCGCCCTTGGCCGTGCCGTCCAGCTTGGTGAGAACGATTCCGGTTACCCCGGCCGACTGGGTAAACAGCCGCGCCTGTTGCAAACCATTCTGTCCGGTGGTCGCGTCCATGACCAACAGCGTTTCGTGGGGCGCGGTGGCGCTGAAGCGTTGGGCGGTGCGACGCATCTTCTCCAGCTCCGCCATCAGGCTGGTCTTGGTGTGCAGACGGCCGGCGGTATCGACGATGACGTAGTCGGTCTTGCGCGCCTTCGCGGCCTGGAGAGCGTCGAAGAGCACCGCTGCTGGATCGCTGCCGGGCTTGTTCTTGATCACTTCGGTGCCGGTGCGGTCGCCCCAAATCTCCAGTTGCTCGATGGCGGCGGCGCGAAAGGTGTCGGCTGCGGCCAGCAAGACGGTTTTGCCCTGTCCCCGTAACAGATGGGTCAGCTTGCCGATGGAAGTGGTCTTTCCGGTTCCGTTTACTCCGACGACCAGAATCACTTCCGGCTCGCCATCGACTTTTTGCACCGGCCGTTCATTGGTCGAGTTGAGGATGGTGAGCAACTCTTCTTTCAGCAGGCGCTTCAGTTCGTCGACGTTCTCTACTTGCTTACGATCCACTTTTTCGCGCAACGCTTGCAAAATCGTCGCCGTGGTTGCGGTGCCCAGGTCAGCGGAAAGAAGCGTGGCCTCCAGGTCGTCGAGCGTCTCGCGATCGATTTCCTTGCGGAAAGCGACGACCTCTTCAATGCGTTCGCTGAGGCTTTCACGGGTGCGCGTGACCGCCTCTTTCATGCGTTTAAGGAAACTGGGTTTTTCTTCTGTGCTGCCAAACAGAGTTTGAATCATGAAATAGATCCGTCGCGAGTTGGAAGTCCGGCGTGGACGCTGTCGTAGGAGCTTGATTCGTCGCGAAGCTTAATTATAGACAACGGGCGTGACGGCGTCGTGATTCATAAACCCGCCAGCGAAGCCATCATCCCGGAATCCGCCGCGCGACCGCGCTCATCCAACAAGATTTTAAGGAGAATCCTGATGGCAAAGTGTGAGCACGTAAAACTAGCCGATGCCAAGGTACAGCCCAGTGGCGACGGCTGCGCCGAATGCTTGGAAGTCGGCCAGCGCTGGGTGCAGTTGCGGCAATGCTTAATTTGCGGACATGTAGGCTGCTGCGATTCCTCGCCCGGCCAGCACGCCAATCAGCACTTCAAGGAGACCGGACATCCAGTGATGCAGGCCTTCCAATCCGGATCGTGGAAATGGTGCTACGAACACGAAGCGTACATCTAAGGCGGCGTTCGCTGTTCGCCTTTCGCTCTTCGCTTTTGGCTCTTCGCTTTTGGCTTTTAGGTCTTAGGGAAGCTCTGAATAACTTCCCGAACTTGCCGCAGGGGCTAAAGCCCCGTTGGTTTTGCGATGTTTGCGGCACGGCTGAAGCCGTGCCCTTTCAAAACTGGAACTTAATCAGAGCTTCCTTAGCATTTTGTTTTCGCGGATGCGCTTCTTGAGAAGTAGGGTCTGGTGGATGAATTAACGAAAACCGAGGAAACTTAAAAAGCTCTCTGGCGAAGAACTCTGGCGAAAAGCGAAAAGCGAAGGGACGCGAAGGGCTCTCTGGCGAAAAGCGAAAGGCGAAGAGCGAAAAGCGGCCGTCTTGTGTACTCTGTATGGAATTGGAATGGAGTCCCAGGCTTTATCTAAAAACCGATGATCTTTTCTAATCGCACTGCACGCCGGCTGTTGCGCCGCGGCGTGTATCACAGCACACAACACACGCCGATTTTGCGCAGCGTTCGCCGCATACCAGCGGGCTTCTGCGTGCTGCTGGCGGTGACGCTTCTCTGGACGACGGCGTTTGCGCAGGTTCCGTCTCCCTGGGTCGACACCAAACTACTTTCCGTCGACACCGGTACCACCGGACTGAAGCTGATGCTGCGCCGGCTGCACACCACGGCGCGGCTGATGCACACCGTCGCTCATCCCGATGACGAAGATGGAGGCATGTTGACGCTGGAGTCGCGCGGCCATGGCGTCACTGCGTTGCAGCTGACACTGAATCGCGGCGAGGGTGGGCAGAACAAGGTTGGCAGCAATCTGTTCGACGAACTGGGCATCATTCGCACGCTGGAGTTGCTGGCGGCTGATCGCTATTACGGCGTGGAGCAGCGGTTCACCCGCGTGGCCGATTTCGGCTTCTCCAAGACGGCCGAGGAGACATTTCAGAAGTGGGGCGGACATGACATCGCCCTGGGCGACATGGTGCGGGTGATTCGTACCTTTCGTCCCAACGTCATTTGCACTCGCTTTCAGGGAGCCCCGCGCGATGGGCACGGGCATCATCAGGCATCGGGCATTCTGACTCGCGAGGCGTTTCGCGCCGCCGCCGATCCCACCCGGTTTCCCGAACAAATTCGCGAAGGACTGCAGCCCTGGCAGGCGAAAAAGCTGTACATGGACAACGTTCGCTCCACGGAGGACTGGACCATCAAGCTGGAGACGTCGCAATTCGATCCGCTGTTGGGCGAGACCTATGTGCAATTCGGCTGGAAAGGTTTGCGGCATCAGCTTTCGCAAGGCGCGGGAGCCTGGACCGCGCCGGAGGGACCGCGCTTCAGCTATTACAAGTTGATTGACTCGGCCTTGCCCAACCGGTTGGCTGCGGGATTTCATGAGAAAGATTTCTTCGATGGAATCGACACGACCTTAACGGGATTGGCTACCCAGCTGGGTGCAGATGAAGCGAAAGTCCCCTGGCTTCGTCCCCAGCTGGAAGCGATTGCGGCCACGGTCGATCAAGCCACCACTGCGGCCGACAAAGATTCGCAATCGGCAGGCAAGCCGTTGTTGCGGGGACTGAACCTGACCCGCGCGCTGGTGAGAAGAGTTGAGCAGTCGCCGCTGCCCGCGACGGAGAAGTCCGACTTGCTGGCCAATTTGCGCACCAAGCAAGAGCAGTTTGAACAGGCCGCGAATCTGGCGCTGGGCCTGGATCTCGGCGTGGGACCGGGAACTCCCGATGGGCGTCCGATGGCCGCGTCGTTTCCGACGGGCGACGGCGATGTGCTGGCCGCCGTCATCACCGCAGGCAAACCGTTTCTGCTGATGGCCAAGCTGCACAATGGCAGCGCCGCGCCCATGGATTTGAAGCAGTTCACCCTGGAGGTTCCGGAAGGCTGGAAGGCTGAGCTCTTCATGGACCATGTGCCCAAGCGAATCGCGCCCGGCGATGGTTGTGCGTTGACTTTCCGCGTATCGCCTCCAATCGACGCGCAGATCACCAAAGCTTACTTTCATCGCGACGATCCCGAGACGGATGCAATTTACAAAATCGACGAGCCGGAATATGTGACTCTGGCGCTGCCACCCCCACCGGTGGATGCCAAGGTGGTGTATAGCATTGGCGGCGAGGACGGCGTGATTCGCAGTGTGGCCCGCACGCCCATGCACAATGCCAAAGGCGACGTGTGGTCGATGCCGCTGGCGGTGGTGCCGCCGTTCTCGGTGGAAACCTCGCCCAGCACGCAAGTCATTCTCGCCGGCACAAATCCTTCTGCGCAATTAAGTGTTGTGGTGCGGACAACCGCGGACCGTTCGACCGGAACGGTGCATCCGCAAGTGCCGCAGGGATGGACCGTCGAGCCGCCCTCGGCGACGGTCAGCTTCACGCAGGCCGGTCAACAAGCTGCCGAATTCAAAGAACTGCCTGACGGAGCAAAGGAAGCCCGCTATCGGGTGCGCGCGCTATTGGAAGCCGGAGGACGCGACTACAGCGAGGGATACAGCCTGGTTGCGCGTCCTGATCTCGGCGGATTTTTCTATTATCAGCCGGCCCTGCAGCGCGCCAGCGTGGTGGAAGTAAGAGTTCCGCAAGGGCTGAAGATCGGCTATATCATGGGCGCGGGCGACGATATTCCCACCGTGTTGCGGCAACTGGGTCTCGATGTCACACTGCTGACCCCTGACGATGTGGGACATGGCGATCTCAGCCGTTTCGGGACCATCGTGCTAGGTATTCGCGCGTATGACACGCGCGACGACGTGGTGAAAAATAATCAGCGGCTGCTGGATTACGTCCGCAACGGCGGGACGCTGCTGGTGCAATACAATACCTCGCCCGGCGACTTCAACGGCGGACATTATTTGCCGTATCCCGCCGATCTCAGCCGCGAACGGGTCACCGTCGAGCAAGCTCCGGTCACGATTCTGGATCCGCAGAACGGCGTGTTTCACTATCCCAATCCGATCACCGAGCACGATTTTGACGGCTGGGTGCAGGAGCGCGGATTGTACTTCATGGATCAGTGGGACTCGCACTACACGCCGCTGCTGGCGTCTAACGATCCGGATCAGGCGCCGCAGAAGGGTGGATTGCTGCTGGCGCAATTCGGCAAGGGCTATTACATCTACACCGGATATGCGTTCTTCCGTCAGTTGCCGTTCGGCGTTCCCGGGGCCATTCGTCTCTATGTGAATCTGCTGAGCGTAGGACATGAGCCAAAATAGTCCGGCTGCGCAGCCGGAACTGATCCGCGGAGTAGGCCTGGCGGGCGCGACCACGCTGAACATGATCGACATGATCGGCGTGGGGCCGTTCATCACCCTGCCGCTGGTCGTAGCGGCAGCCGGTGGTCCGCAAGCCATCCTGGGCTGGATAGCAGGCGCGATATTGGCGTTGTGCGATGGGTTGGTGTGGGCCGAGCTGGGAGCGGCCATGCCCGGCGCGGGCGGATCGTATCGCTACCTCAAAGAAATTTACGGACCGAAATCGCTGGGGCGAATGCTGTCGTTCCTGTTCATCTGGCAGCTTTCGTTCAGCGCGCCGCTGTCGATAGCGTCGGGCTGCATCGGGCTGTCCCACTATGCGGGATACCTGTGGCCGTCGCTCGACCGCACCTTTCTGGCGCACACCCTGCATCTGGGCTTGCCGCTGATCGGCACGCTGGAGGTTAGCGTGCTGGTGATGCCGGCGACGCTGCTGGCGATTGCGACTTGCGCGGTGGTGATCTTCCTGCTGTATCGGCGGATCACCGTTATCGGAAAATTGGCGGAGTTGCTATGGGTCGGCGTCGCGATTGCTGTTGGGTGGGTGATTGTCGCAGGATTAACCCACTTCAGCGCAGCCCGAGCGTTCGACTTCCCTCGCGGCGCTTTTACCCTGTCGCCCGCATTCTTTACCGGGATGGGCGCGGCCCTGCTGATCGCGACCTACGATTACTGGGGTTACTACAATGTCTGTTTCCTCGGCGGGGAAGTGAAGGACCCAGGCCGCACGATTCCGCGTGCGCTCATCATCTCGATTCTGACGGTCGCGGCGATTTATATCGTGATGAACATCGCGGTGCTGGGCGTGATTCCATGGCGCGAACTGGTGCAGCATCCAGGCCAGGAGAACAACTACATCATTTCGGTGTTCATGCAGCGGATCTATGGGAGCTGGGCAGCGCGTGTGATCACCGGATTAATTATGTGGACCGCGTTTGCCTCGGTCTTCTCGACCTTGCTGGGTTACTCGCGTGTGCCCTATGCGGCGGCGCTGGACGGGAATTACTTCCGGGCCTTCGCGCGGGTAGATCCCGAACGACGTTTTCCCACAGTGTCGCTGCTGGCGTTGGGCGGAGTGGCGATGCTGTTCTGCTTTCTGCGATTGGCCGACGTGATTGCGGCGCTGGTGGTTATCCGGATACTGCTGCAGTTTATCGTGCAGGCGATCGGCTTGATGGTGTTGCGTAAGCGCCGTCCGGATATGCCGCGGCCGTTTCGCATGTGGCTTTATCCGCTGCCGGCGCTGCTGGCTATCGCGGGGTTCCTCTTCATTCTGCTGGCACGAAAAAATTGCTTGCGCGAAATTCGCTATGCGATTGTGATTCTCGTGGTCGGCCTGGCGATTTATCTGGTGCGTTCGTGGAGACGCCATGAGTGGCCGTTCACTGCCGCGGCGGCAGGGATCGAGGCAGCCGGGTGACGGCGGCGAATCCAGCGCGACTGGTCACGAATTGTAACCGGCTGGGAACGTCGGCAACCAATTTGTGCGAACGGTGGCTTACCTTTGTTATCGCGCAAGGTCTGATCTTCGATGGCCACGAGCGGAGCATGGCGAGATTCAGCATCCCCAGGAAAGCCGGCTGTTTGGACCAACCGTTCCAATGCCCTGACTCCACCGGCAAAAGGCGATTCGGCTCTGCTGGCATTGGGTGCTGCGGCTACCGGGGGATCTGAGCTCATGTCGGAGCTAGGCTCGCTTCCCGAAATCCCTATTGCTCCTCCGGGGCGGCGCAGGGTATTGGGACCGCTGCACGAGCCGCTCTTCCGCACGATTTGGATTGCTGCCGTCATCAGCTACACCGGTACCTGGATGCAGAACGTCGGCGCCGCCTGGCTGATGACCTCGCTCACCATGTCGCCGCTGATGGTGGGACTGGTACAGGCGGCGGGCAGCATTGCCGTGTTTCTGGTCGTGCTGCCCGCGGGCGCCATTGCCGACATGGTGGATCGTCGCAAGCTGTTGCTGTTCACCCAAAGCTGGATGGTGCTGGCGGCGGCCGGCCTCGGCATCCTTACGCTGGCGGGCAGAATGACGCCCACCCTGTTGTTATTGTTCACGCTGCTGATGGGCATTGGCGCAGTGCTGAACGATCCAGCGTGGCAGGCAATTACGCCGGAAACGGTTTCGCCTCAGAATTTTGCCGCCGGCGTCGCGGTGAATTCGGCGGGATTCAATGTGGCTCGAGCCATCGGTCCCGCGCTTGGCGGCCTGGTCATTGCCGCGGCAGGATCGGGAATAGCCTTCCTGCTGAATGCGGTTTCGTTCTTCGGCGTAATTTATTTTCTTTATCGCTGGAAGCGGCAGCCGGGGCGAACCACGCTGCGGGTCAGCCACATGACGGAGGCCATGTTCGACGGCATTCGCCATATGCGCGGGTCGTCGGAGGTGAAGAGCGTTCTGGTCCGCAGCGCGGTGTTCAGCATTTCCGCCAGTGCGTTGCCGGCATTGTTGCCGCTGCTGGCTCATCCTTTCGGCTCGCAAGGTTACGGTCTGCTGCTGGGCTTCTTTGGATTGGGCGCGCTGCTGGGCGCAACGCTGATGCCGTTCTTCCGGCGGGCGATCTCGACTGACGTGCTGGTGTCGGTGGCGACCGTGATTTTCGCGTTCACGACTTACGCTGGGGGGCGTTGGCACAGTTTCGCGGTCTTGTCGGTCACGCTGTTCGCCGCCGGAGTGGCCTGGATCCAGATTCTCGCCAGCCTGAATGTCTCAGCGCAAACCATGTGTCCGGGGCACATGCGAGCTCGCGCTATTTCGATGTACCTGCTGGTTCTGCAAGGCGGATTGGCGGGCGGGGCGGCACTGTGGGGAGAAATCGCCGAGAAAGTCGGAATGCAACGTTCGTTGTTCTATGCCGCGCTGGGGCTGTTGATTGGCGTCGTCGCGGCGGCATGGTTCAAACTGGGTTCGTCAGAAATGCAGCCCAGCACGGTAGGAATGGACTAGAATCCTTTACACGCAACATCCGGCCACGGTTTTCAAACAAAATATTCTCAGTGGAGGCTTTCGAATGAAGAAGGAATTTGCCATGGCGCTTCTCCTGCTGGCTTTAGGCACGGCAGGCAATCTGGCGGCAGCGAATCCGCAGGGGAAAACGGACCAGAAACCAACCTTTTCGGCAGTTCTTGACCACTCGCTCAGCGGGGTGGAGCGCGAATTTGTTTCCGCGGCGGAAGCCATGCCCGATGACAAGTTCAATTTCGCGCCGACTCAGGGTGACTTCAAAGGTGTGCGGACATTTGCTCAGCAGATCAAGCACGTTTCTGCGGTTAATTACATGTTCGCCGCCGCCATCCTTTCCGAGAAGCCGCCGGTTGAGCTTGGCAGTGAGAACGGTCCGGATAACATCACCTCGAAGGCCGACGTGGTGAAGTTCATGAAGGACTCGTTTGCTTATTTACACAAAGCGTTAAACACCATCGACGAGAGCAATGTTCTGGGCCAGGTGCCTAGCCCGTTTGGCACGAATAAAATCTCCCGGCTGGGACTGGCGACGATTGCCATCAGCCATCCGTTCGATCATTACGGGCAGATGGTGGAATATCTGCGGATGAACAACATCATTCCTCCCGCTAGCCGGCCGCAGTAGTTGTTCGGATTGCGAATTCGGTTTACGATGCCAGGCGCGAGCGATCGCGCCTCTCTTTCGCTCGGCCCTATTCCGCCAATCCGTACCGTCAGTTCCAATATTTCTTGCCGTACGAAAGCTTGAAACTTCCCGCTGGTGGCGGGGTTTCAGCAATCGGGCAAACAGTTTTGTAGACGGTTGCAGGAATGAATCCATCTAGGATGTTTAGAAAACTCGATGCCATGGTGCTGATGATGAACACGTCCAGCGCGCCTGTTTCGACGGCGGCTCTGTTCGTGGCCAGCGGCGCCTGGCGCAGAGTGACGAGGGAGTTTTGCCGAATGAAGAAAGTCTTGCTTTGCGCTTTGCTAGGAATTGCCATCGTAGGCTGTGGATCGGCTCTGAATGCTCAAATGCCGCCGGGACCCAATGCCGGGCACCGGCCCGGCAAGCAGCTGACCACGGAGGAACGGCTGCAGCGTCTGACCCAATATCTTAATCTGACGGACGATCAGCAGCAGAAGATAAGGCCGATCCTGGAGAATGAGACCCAGCAACTTAACGCCTTGCATCAAGACACTACCATGACCGGACCGGAAAGGCGTGACAAGATGCTGGCTCTCCGCGACACCACCACCGAGCAGATCAAGCCGATTTTGACGCCTGATCAGCAGACGAAGTTCGAGCAGATGATGGCGCGTCACGCTCCGCCGCCGGCAGGAGGCCAAGGTCAAAATCAAGGCCAGGGTCAGCCGCCCGCGCCTCCGCAGTAATTCTTTCCGGGGAATGCAAGGTTGGCAGGCTTCAGCATTACCGGCCTTGCATTACATTCCAGTCATACACCCCCCAAGATTGATCTTCTCGACAGCACGTGCAGGGTCATTCGCATCACAAGTTTGGGGTGCGCTATGGCCACGGAAGCATGGAATCATCCAACGTCGAGATTGCTCCTGGTTTGCGGCGTCGTGCTGCTTTTCCTCCTGGCCGCTTGCGGAGGCTCTTCCAGCAATAGCTCTTCCGGGACGGGAAGTAGCGGGTCACTAAGTAGCGGCGGCTCGAATGGTAGCGGCTCCAGCGGCGGTGGAAGCACCGGTGGCAGCGGCGGCTCGGGCTCGGGCGCCGGCAGCGGCGGCTCAGGCTCAGGCGGTAGTGGTGGAGGATCGGGATCGGGCGGCGGTACCGGCGGTATTGCTCAGGTTCAACACGTCGCGATCGTCGTGCTGGAAAACTGCAACTACAGCGACATCGTGGGCAGCACCAGCGCTCCTTACATCAACAGCCTGATAGCGCAGGGGGGCCTGGCCACGCAGTATTACGCCAACGTGCATCCCTCGATTGGCAACTACTTCATCATGACCACAGGTATCGCCTACAGTACTGACGACAACTTCGACGGAGTCGTGCCCATCGACAACGTCGTTCGTGAATTTCAGGCAGCGTCGAAGTCATGGAAGGTTTATGCGCAGAGCCTGCCGCAGCAGGGCTACCTCGGCGGAGACGTTTATCCCTATCTTCGGCGGCACAATCCGATTTCGTATTTCTCCGACGTCCAGCCGCCTTCGCAGCTGAATATGAACATCGTCAATTTTTCGCAGCTTGCGATCGACTTGCCAGCCGGCCAGTTGCCCGCTTACTCCTTCATCGTTCCCGATGCCGAGCATGACGCACATGACTGCCCCGGCGGAGGGTCGGATTGCGATGTCGGGACCCGGGTCGCTGCCGCCGATACCTGGCTCGCGGCAAACTTGCCGCAACTGTTGACCAACTCCGCTTTCCAGCAAAGTGGACTGCTGGTACTGACCACCGATGAATCGCGTAACGACAACAACCACGGAGGCGGACGCGTGGCGACAGTGTTGATAGGTACTGGAGTAAAAGCGGGATATCAGGGAAGCGTCCTATACGATCACCGCAGCCTGCTGGGACTGAGTATGACCGCTCTGGGCGTTAGTACGATTCCGAATGGCGCCGGCAGCGCCCCGCAGATGACGGAGTTTTTTCAGTAGAGCTGTCAGCTATCAGCTTTCAGCCATCAGCTTTCAGCCATCAGCCAAGTCTCGTTTGTCCCGATATTTGTGGACGAGGGTATGGCACCCGACGATAGAGACGCACGGTCCAGGAACCTGTCGCCGGCTAAAAGCCGGTTAGAGATCGAAGAGAACAGCTTTAACGCGGACCTGAAGGTCCGCTCTACCGAAGGGATTTACTGTTCCAACCTGAAACCGCACTACTGAAATCGGACGGCTGATGGCTGAAAGCTGCCTCCCGAATCGCCTCTCCACCGCACGGAATCTAATGAAAAGTTAGAATAGAGAGACTATGCACCGGGTGTATCTCGACAACAATGCCACCACTCCGCTTCTGCCCGAAGTGTTTGAGGCGATGCGTCCTTACTTCTTCGAGAAGTTTGGCAACGCTTCGTCGATTCACCAGCAAGGGCAGCAGGCGCGGGGAGCGGTCGAACGCGCCCGCGAGCAAGTGGCCGATCTGCTGAACTGCCGTCCGGCGGAGATCGTCTTCACCAGCGGTGGCACCGAAGGCGACAACCTGGCGCTGCTGGGGATGATGAAGCCCGGCGATCACGCCATCACCTCGGCGATTGAGCACCACGCCGTGCTGAACGCCTGCAAGCGCCTGGAGGAGATGGGCTGCACCGTTACGTACTTGCCGGTGGACGGGCGCGCGCTGGTCGATCCCGATGATGTGCGGCGGGCGCTGCGGCCGGAGACCCGGCTGATCAGCATCATTCTGGCCAACAACGAGACGGGCGCGCTGCAACCGGTGGTTGAGATTGGAAAGATTGCGGCGGAAGCTGACGTGTACTTCCATACCGACGCGGTGCAGGCCGCAGGCAAGATTCCGCTCGACGTGAAACAGATTGGCTGTGATCTGCTAAGCATCGCCAGCCACAAGATTCACGGCCCGCAGGGCGCAGGAGCGCTGTTTGTGCGCAAGGGAACGCTGCTGCAGCCACTGTTTTACGGCGGAAGGCACGAGCGTTCGCGGCGAGCGGGAACGGAGAACCTGGCCGGCATCGTGGGATTGGGCAAAGCTGCGGAGATGGCGCGTGAGGGCTTTGCCGACGGTGGCGTGCAGCGCGTGGCGGCGCTACGCGATCGGCTGGAGCAGTCGATCGTCGAAAGCGTAGAGCTGGTCGGCGTGAACAGCGGCGATGCGCCACGGGTGCCCAACACGACGAATATTTATTTCGATTGCATCGAAGGCGAAGCGATGGTGATTGCGCTGGATCTGAAAGGACTGTCGGTATCGACCGGCGCAGCCTGTTCGTCGGGAGCGATTGAGCCCTCGCACGTGCTGACCGCCATGGGCCTGTCTGCGGATCGGGCGCGAGCCAGCATCCGCTTCAGCTTAGGCAAACAGAATACCGCGGAAGATGTGGACTTCGCGCTGGGCCTGGTTCCGGAAGTGGCGGCGCGGCTGCGGGAGATCAGTCCGGTGTGGAAGAGAGCTGTCAGCCGTCAGCTTTGGGCTAAGACGGATTAGCCGCGTAGCGGCGGAATTTGTTTTAGCCGCGGGCGTCAGAGGCCGTTGCGAAAGTCGGTCCCCGCTTGCATCGGTGAAATAGACCGCGCGAAAATCGAGTGCCGGAGGCACGGCATAACCTAGCCCAGCACGGAGCCGGAGGCGGAGTGCTGGGTGAAGTGGGAAAAATCTCCGAGTCGCGTAGCGACGGCACGGTTTCGTAACGGCCTCCTCAGCCGGCGGTCAGGCGCTGGCGGAAAAGGCCGCGGAGCGGCGAAAGGGTTGACGACGGTTTCGCGCTAAAAGCAG
>JBAVSY010000072.1:0-6151 GCA_049695855.1 Candidatus Korobacteraceae bacterium
TAATGCCGCGCTCGCGCTCTTCCGGCGCGTTGTCGATGGAGTCGAAGGAGCGAAACACGATCTTGGGATTGTGCTTCTGCAGTACCTTGGTGATGGCCGCCGTCAACGTGGTCTTGCCATGATCGATGTGCCCGATCGTGCCTACGTTTACGTGCGGCTTGCTGCGGTCAAATTTCTCTTTCGCCATTGGAGCTCCGTATTTCTAGTAAATCGATAAACCGTTTTGTATCAGGGCACGTCTTTAGACGTGCCGTAGTCGCCTTGATAATGACCTGGGCTCTAGCCCCGGAAAACCCTGCCGTCCCTACGGGACTCGAATCTTTTTGTCCTGTACCCAGCACTCCGCCTTCGGCTATGTGCTGGGCTAGACTATTTCCGCGCCTACGGCGCTGGTTTCGTCGAGCTGCTCACTTCAGCCGCGACGCCGAACTTCCAATCTGGCCTCGCTTGGCCGGGGCTAAAGCCCCGATCTTTTATTGCTGCTCTATCGGCACGACTAAAGTCGTGCCCTGACACAAACCTAAACTTCCTTCGGCGCAGCTAAACTTCCTTCGGCACACAGCTAAACTTCTTCTGGCACAGCTAACAGCCTGCCTTGAGCGAAGCCGCAGGGTCGTGCCCTGACACAAACCTACTTCGCGCGCGACTGTCGCGCCTTCCTATAAACCAAAAACCGCCGTCAAACTCTCAACCGCGTTCAAGTCAACTCCGACCAATCGTCGTCAAACGGCGGCCACGGCTCACTTCGTCCCAGCGGGACTTTTGCCCTGCACCTTGGCCACAATTTCTTCGGCTACCGCGCGCGGCGCTTCTTCGTAACGCGAGAAGTGCATGCTGAAGGTCGCGCGGCCCTGGGTGTTCGAGCGCATATTGGTCGCGTAACCAAACATCTCGGCCAGCGGAACCATCGCCTTGATCACCTGCGAACCTGCGCGATGCTCCAGCGCCTCGATGCGGCCACGGCGGCTGCTGAGATCGCCAATGATCGTGCCCATGTACTCTTCCGGCACCACCACTTCGACCGACATCACCGGCTCCAGCAGAACTGGGCTGGCCTTGCGTGCGGCTTCTTTGAACGCCATCGAACCGGCAATCTTGAAAGCCATTTCGTTGGAATCGACATCGTGATAGCTGCCGTCGTACAGCGTGGCCTTGACGTCAACCATTTCGTAGCCGGCCAGTACGCCGCCTTCCATGGCTTCCTTGATGCCCTGGTCCACCGGCTTGATGAATTCCTTGGGAATCACGCCGCCGACTACTTCATTGATGAATTCGTAGCCCTTGCCCGGCTCGTTCGGCTCCAGGCGAATGCGCACGTGACCGTACTGCCCGCTGCCACCGGTCTGGCGAATGTACTTGCCTTCCGCCTTCGCCTCTTTGCGGATGGTCTCGCGATAGGCAACTTGCGGCTTGCCCACGTTAGCCTGGACATTGAACTCGCGCATCATGCGATCGACCAGAATCTCGAGGTGAAGTTCGCCCATGCCCTCAAGAATGGTCTGGCCGCTATCGGGATCGGTGCTGACCTTGAACGTGGGATCTTCCTGCGCCAGCTTGCCCAGCGCGATACCCATTTTTTCCTGATCGCTCTTGGTCTTGGGCTCGACCGCAACCGCAATCACCGGCGCTGGGAACTCGATCGACTCGAGGATGATGGGGTGGTTCTCATCGCAAATGGTGTCGCCGGTGGTGATGTGCTTCAAGCCCACGCAAGCGCAGATGTCGCCGGCATAAATCTCGGTAATGTCTTCGCGCTTGTTGGCGTGCATCTTCAGCAGGCGGCCAATGCGTTCGGTGCGCGAACGGCCGCTGATATTCACGCTGTCGCCCTGCTTCAGATGTCCGGAATACACCCGGATAAAGGTGAGCTGCCCGACAAACGGGTCGCTCATGATCTTGAAGGCCAGCGCGGCAAACGGAGCGTCGTCTTTCGGCGGACGGATTTCTTCGGCGCCAGTCTCGGGGTTCTTGCCTACCACCGGAGAAACATCGAGCGGCGATGGCAGGTAGTCGATGACGGCGTCGAGCAGCGGCTGCACACCTTTGTTTTTGAAGGCCGTGCCGCAGATTACCGGGAAGACCTTCATCTTCAAGGTGGCCCGGCGCAAGGCCGCTTTCAGCTCGGCCTCGCCAATGGTTTCGCCTTCAATGTACTTGTGCATCAGCTCGTCCTGATCGTCGTTCTCCACGACCGTCTCGACCAGAATCTGATGGTAGGCCTGCGCCTTCTTCTTCAGCTCTTCGGGAATTTCTTCGATCTCAAACTCGGCGCCCAGGCTTTCGTCATTCCACACGATGGCCTTCATGGTCATCAGGTCGATGACGCCCTTGAACTTTTCTTCCTGGCCGATGGGCAACTGAATCGCTACCGGACGCGCGTTGAGGCGTTTGCGGATGGTGTCGACCGCATGCTCGAAGTCGGCGCCCATCTTGTCCATCTTGTTGATGAAGCAAATGCGTGGGACACCATATTTGTCGGCCTGCCGCCAGACGGTTTCCGACTGCGGCTCGACCCCATGCACGGCATCGAACACGGCGCAGGCGCCATCGAGCACGCGCAGCGAACGTTCCACCTCGGCGGTGAAGTCGACGTGGCCGGGCGTATCGATGATGTTGATGCGAATGTCTTTCCAGACACAGGTAGTTGCGGCCGAGGTGATGGTGATGCCGCGCTCCTGCTCTTGCGCCATCCAGTCCATCGTCGCCGTGCCTTCATGGACCTCACCAATGCGGTGCGTGCGTCCGGTATAGAACAGGATGCGCTCCGTGGTGGTGGTCTTACCGGCATCGATGTGGGCCATGATGCCGATATTTCTGCAACGATCTAATGGAACCTGTCTGGGCACGATCTTTTCCGTTTCTTGCTAGGCGACGTTGCCGTCGCGGTGAATCTTGATAGAGCGGACCTTCAGGTCCGCGTTCAACGATTTCCTTATTGTTTGTCATCCCGAGCCGGCTTCAGCCGGCGAGGGATCTGCTTTTCGTTCGCGTCTCGAAGAACCTGTGTCGTCCCTACGGGACTCGGAACTTTATTCTTCGCCTGCCCAGCGCTTCCGCGCTGGGCTAATCAGTTTCGCCCTTCGGGCTGGGTCGGCGGCGGTTCCAGCGTTCCCGCGCCGGTTGCGACTTTTCCCGTTTCGTTACCTAACCCGAGTACCTATCTACCGGTAATGCGACCTAAGCTAAGTACCCACCCTTACCAGCGGTAATGGGCGAAGGCCTTATTGGCCTCGGCCATGCGGTGCACGTCTTCCTTCTTCTTGATGGCCGCGCCCTTGCCGTTTGCGGCATCGAGCAACTCGTTCGCCAGCTTATCGATCATGCCCTTCTCGCCGCGTCCACGGCTGTAGGTCAGGATCCAGCGAATCGCCAGCGACGTGCGGCGATCGGCATTCACTTCGACCGGAACCTGGTAGTTGGCGCCGCCCACGCGGCGGGTCTTGACTTCCAGCACCGGCTTGGCGTTCTCTACCGCCTTCTTGAAGAGCTTGATGGCCTCGTCGCCACCTTTGTCTTCCAGCTTCTTCATGGCGTTGTAGAAGATGCCCTGGGCGGTCGACTTCTTGCCGTCCCACATCATGGAGTTCACAAATTTGTTGACCAGCGTGGACTGGTAGACCGGATCGGCCAACGGCTCACGCTTCGCGATATGTCCTTTTCTCGGCATAGAACCTCGAACACCTACCGGGGCTAAAGCCCCACAAAATTATTTAGGCCTTGGCGGCACGACTGAAGTCGTGCCCTGACACAAACCTTACGTTGCGGCCTTGCTGGATGCGACGATCAGTCGCACCCTGATACAAACCTTATCTTCCAGATCTTCCGGCCTTCAGATCTTCGGCCTTGCTGGTTACGGCGCGATCAGTTGCGCCCTGACACAATCCCTTACGCCTTTGGCCGCTTGGCTCCGTACTTGGAGCGGCTCTGCTTGCGATTGGCGACACCCACGGAGTCCAGCGTGCCGCGCACTACGTGATAGCGAACACCCGGCAAATCTTTCACGCGGCCGCCGCGGATCAGCACAATCGAGTGCTCCTGCAGGTTGTGGCCGACACCGGGAATATAAGTCGTCACCTCGATACCGTTGGTCAGGCGCACGCGGGCGACTTTGCGCAGCGCGGAGTTCGGCTTCTTCGGGGTCTGGGTGTAAACGCGGGTGCAGACACCGCGCTTTTGCGGGCAGGACTGCAGCGCCGGCGAGGCCGTCTTGTAATTCGGCGCCGTGCGGCCCTTGCGCACCAGTTGATTAAATGTAGGCACTCTGTGCAGCTCCTTAATTCTTCAAGCCAGCCAGGCTGGCAAACCTTATGTCGCGGGCTGAAGCCCGCCTTAATTTCTGTCGTCCCTACGGGACTCGAACTCATTTCCCACCAAACCCAGGACTCCGCCTGCGGCTGCGTCCTGGGCTAGACTGAGTCGCCCTTGCGGGCTCGATGTTCAGCTCATATATCCCACTTACAACGCCAAACTTTCGTCCACAGCAAACCGTGAAGCGCTGGGCTAATGGCGCTGGCTTTCAGCGATTCCGACTGCTTTACCAAAACGCAGTCCGTACGCGGACGCTCTCTCCAGTCCCTACGCGGGCGCTCTCTTCAGCCGTTGCCTTCCGGGCTAGAGCCGCGGCGCAAGCATCACGATCCCACGATTTGGGACTGGGCAGCACTTCCACATGGCCCGTGGGCCATCTTGCCCATGCTTCCCCGCACGCACAGACTCGGGGAATATTGGTTTCCGCTCAGGTTAGGCTTCCGACGGTGGCGCCGTGGTCGTTCCGCAAACCAGCCTGATGGCGGTTGCGGAGGTCGGGAACGAGGGCGCTCCGTTTCGTTGCCTCGGTCTGCATACCCGGTGGAAAGCTCCAGCGGAAGCGCAGACACGTTTCAGCGAGGATCCTGCAAAATCATTCTACAGGATAAAGAGCAAAGCAGCACAGCCAGAACACTACAGGCAGGCCAAAGTTGACTCGCAGAACCTTTCCAATATAGCAAGCAGGTTCGCTGCCGTCAACTAGTTGCGGGTGACGGTAGTGTCTGAATTCTAAATATCACTCCCAACCGTGATCGGCCCGTTGCACAGCCAGTCACTTCAATCGGCCGGGCCGGCAAAGAGAATGAGATTTCCATCGGGATCCGTGACAATGAAGGTTCGAGCGCCCCAAGGCTCCTTCTTCAGAGTTTCATGAAAGCGCACTCCTGCGGCCTGGTAACTCAAGAAGAGCTGTTTGATCTCATCGGTGGTACCGACGGTGAAAGAAGCCGAGAGCAGATGCTCGCGCTCCCGAATATCGCCACAGAACACGGGTTCGCCCACCACCCTCAAGGCAAGCCGCGCCTGGTCGCGGGTGACCTGTCCGTAATAGGGCGGATCGCCATAGACGAAGTCGACGGCGAAGCCGAGCTTGTGCGTATAGAAATCGCACGCTGCCTGGATGTCGGCAACGAACAATTGTGCGGCGGTGGAATTGAGAACGGGGCGTGGCACCGGGTGTCCGGCTTCATCTTCCTGGGTCATGACATGGGCTCCTGATTTGAGCGCCTGCCATCCCTCGAAACCCATCTGCCGAGCCACCAGCTCCTGGGCATCGGCAAGCTTGAAGTTCGCCTCCAGTATCTGCTCGTCGCTGAAGTGGCGAAACCGGGGTAGTGCGGCCCGGATTTGGGGCGCGACCGGATAATATCGCTCCCGATGCCAACGCAGATATTGTTTGGCTTGCTTCCTGAGATTTTCGAGGTTCGGCATAGGCGCGACTGTGTTTCTGTGTAGGCGGGCGTTGCCCTTTCGCTATGCCGATGCGCCCTACGCCGCAGCAGAATAATGCCTCGGCAGAATGCGGTTGTCAACCGATGCGTGACGGGTAGCGTGCCGTCGCTACGCGACTCGGAGGTTTTTTCCACTTCACCCAGCACTCCGCCTCCGGCTCCGTGCTGGGCTAGATTATGCCGTGCCTTCGGCACTCGATTTCGCGCGGTTGGTTCCACCGATGTAAGCGCGGACCGAGTTTCGTAGCAGCCGCTTCACCACCCTAATCCGCGCAAGACCGGCGCGGCTTGGGGGCCCCGGTACGAGGCTGTTACGAAACCGTGCCGTCGCTACGCGACTCGGAGATTTTTCCACTTCACCCAGCACTCCGCCTCCGGCTCCGTGCTGGGCT
>JBAVSY010000073.1:0-69494 GCA_049695855.1 Candidatus Korobacteraceae bacterium
TTCTCGCCCTACCCGTGGTACCAACTTGCGTTTGATCACCTCTTCGGTCAGCAGACGCACCGTCCAGCGTGCCCGTCCGGACGGCGGCTGACTGCAGGCCACCGCGATGATGCGCTGTCGCTGCTCCCCATCCAGCGCCGGAGCTGCCCCCGGCCGGGAGGCGTCATATAACGCGCGCTCCAGCCCGCCCTGCGGATAGCGCTTGCCGATCTGCCACACCGCTTTAGGCGAAAGCCCCAGACTGACAGCCACCGCAGGGGTTGCCTGCCCGGTATCCATCTGTCGTAGGGCCAAGGCTCGCAGCACCGTCCGCACCGGCTGCAAACCGCCGCTCAACAACTCGTCCAATTGCTTTCGATCCCGCCTGGAAAGCTGAATCCGGAGTGCTTGGCCTCTACCCATGCCATAGCTATAAAGCCTGACACCACCCATGCCAAGTGTATATATTTATTACCTATCCATGCGGTCGAAGTACTAGTTCCCCGGATGAGGGTTGTGTTTAGCTTTTCGTATTCTTCCCCCGACTTTCGCCGATATACATTACAGCCTTTGATCGCATCGGCCGGTGAATTACTCGCCGGAATACTTGCGCTCCACGACAGCCTTACACTGTGCGCCCTGGATGAAGAGACCTTGCCTTGCGATGGTGTATCCGCCACGTCCACGGCGGTGCTGTTGCTTGGAGGCTCTGTGATTTGCCTTGCGCGAGCTCTCTGGTCAGAGCGTGGAGCCTGCGAGACGCCACGACAGTTTGGACTGTCCTGGTCGTCATAGCTAATGGCTTGCAAAGTCATTCCAACGATCAGAACAACGACTCCCATGCCATTCCGAAGTAATGTGACTATTTTAATGTCGTTTCTCATGTTCAATTTACGCCGGCCGACGGTTTTGGGCTCCAGGCGACTGCCTTTTCCGCGATTGACGTCGTTAAAGAGAGTGCGCTGTGAATCGCGCTTGAGCCGGGCAGCAGCCTGTTCTCTGTGCCGATACCGCCTCCCAGATCCCTACTCTCGTCACAAATAAAGAAGCGCCAGCTCACAATTCCCCGTTGGCGTAGCAGTTAATCTCGCAGTTCAGACAAATTTCTTCGAAATGCGGCTTAGTCCATTCCATTGCTCTCTCCTTTAGGTATCTCGATGACCACATCCGGTTGAGAGTTGTCGTAGCCTTCATGGTTTCTCGCGCGGACGCCTCTTCCGACGACCTCACCTGCTATTTCCTTCGATAACTCCGCGTAAACAACGTAGAGCTGCCCTCCGCATAAAATCGGGGCTTTCACCTGGGACGTCAACTGCTCTTTAGAGACACAGTGCTTTACCAGGCCCGTCGCGTGGCACAAGTATCATACCTATCTTGCTCTCCAGACAACTCATCGCTCACAGCGCGCGTCACTCGATTTGGACGCTGATGAGCTGGCCGACGATAGGTTTATAAACACGAGGACAGCACTTGAGACAACTCTTCTAAGGTCCTTCAAAGAGTGCAAACCATCACCCGTGCACAAGCTGCCAATGCCAATGCACATCACGGTTGGAAAGTTGTTGTCTGCACCGCCATCGGAAGCTGTTAGATATCGACCTTCGGCATCCTAATTGAGAGTACTGTGTTAGTAGTCATCGGACGGCCTCTCGTCCTTTGCTCTGCCCGCCCCACGAGCCGGAGCAACCCGAATAGACCTGCCAAGAATAGAAGAAAGAACAGCACTCCGCCGTCGTGATGTAACCTGCCATGAAGGAACCCCTGGTCTACATAAACTCCAAGCGTCGACACCGTGAAGATTCGAAGACCATTCTTGGCAATGGAAAGAGGAATCACTGCCAGAATGACGCACGCCTTACCCCACGGTGAACGAAGCAGCAAGTGCGCCATCACCATAGCAGTGACGACTAGCATTAAGCTTGAACGAATACTGCTGCACTCCTTTGCAACCTCGAACGTTAGCCCCGGAATAGACAGTCGGACACCATCCTGTGTTACTGGTACGCGAGCGATCGCGAAAAGCAGATGGGCAGCATATGCGGAACCCTGTTCTAGCAGGCTTACGATGTGGTTCAACGCAATCTCAGGAAGAGGAACCAACCACAGCAAGAAGCACAGAGGGAAAACAGACGTCCTGGAAAAGCGGGTACCGAAACAACCGACGAACGACCCAATCCACCATGTAACGACAGCCAACATGGCCAGGGACAGCTGCTCATCTGCCGCCAGCCTCCCTGCCCCCCACCATCTACCGCCGACAAAGTAAATCAGAGCAGCGATAAATATCAGCGTGCCGCCGGCACGGAAATTAGGTTTAAGCTGTACCTTTCGCGACCCCCACCCCAAGAAGATTAGGGCAACGCTGATGGGAAGAATCAGGAGAATGTGCGTGTATGCATCGTTTCGGAGCGCCAGCGCAAGTGTTGCTCTGATGGTATGCCACCAGAGGACTAGAGAGACCGAACACAGTATGATGAAACAGCGGTATGGGGACGAGAGACCCATTTCACAATCGTCTCTGCACCGCCATGTGTTCGCTGCTTTGGACCCCAGAGATTGATGCTCCGACAACATTCGCAACCTCTCACCTCCGAGGTCGTCCCTCATGCGTGGTATGCACCCGCCTTTGCCCTTTGCCTAACGACCTTCGGACGTGAAGGATAATACGAATAGATAGGCTGCACTCGATTAAGTACCGACTTCATACTGGAGATGATCGCCAGCCGCCCTTGCAAAAGCTAGGTTGGCGCGTTCCGCCCCCGGGCCTTCAATTCGCCACTGACCATCGTGATTTACCACGCGCATTTTGCTTCGTGCTCGCCACCACTGATTAACTTCTCCTGGAAGAGCGAACCACAGTTTTTCCCTTGACCCCAGGTGACGCAAGAAGCCCAAAAGACCTTGATAGACAGCGCATGCTCTCTTGTCGATAACGTAATCCGGATGGATGAGGAAGCTCACCATACCGTTCTTTTTCATAATCGCCTCGGTTTGCGCCCTCCACAGATCCAGGGAATAGTCACCGAGCAAGTGAAACAGCGTGTAATCTTGCGTCGTTGTGAGAGGAATTTCCAGCGCGTCGCCGACGAAGTATGGCATTATCGTACAACAGCCGCCCTGCTGCGGATCGAGATGTGCAACATTCGGAACCGACATGTCAAAAGAGAAGTTCAGCGCATCATACCAACCAGGATCTCTATATAACACCGCGGATCGGAAACCCCTAGCGCCGTACGCCTCGCCATATTTGTTAATCTTCTGAGCGCGGCGTAGGAATTCCTCTTTATCGCGAAAGAGGTGACCGTCATGGTTCAGATCCTGGATACCGATCTCGAAGCCCCTTTCACGGACGGCGTGAACGAGGGCCGCCGAGACTTTGTAGCGTCCCTCGGGTACCAACTGAAAGGATGCCTTGACGCCAAAAGCGTCATCTATATTCATCAACTCGTCGCAAAAGCCTTGCCCTCTTTGGGTTTCGACGTCGTGAGTCATCGCGACGCAGCTCCGAGCCCCATTGGGCCAAAACCAGACGAACGGGACCTTGTCAACACGTTTGGCCTTCATGGACCGCAATAGCAGTTGTTCACTTATGTCCTCAACGGTCGTGTCCACAGGCCAATGCGGAAAGATACAGTTTCGCCAACCGTTCAAATGAGCTTTCTGCACGTGCTTGCGGACATTAATGTGCATCAATGGCCGCAAGCTGTAATACATATTCCTTAGTGACCGCCTCCATGGGTTTAGGGCACTGCAGCGAAACTGACTCGCATAGCGCTCAAGACGCAGGTTGTCAATGACATCCGTCGGATTAAAGGGTAGAAGAATGCCTGAATCGTGAGTGGTCACATCGTCGAGAACGTCATAGAGGACATTGTCAGATCGTGTTGTCCGAAAACCTGACGCGGACTGACCATAGCAGATCGTGTTCCGCCCGAATCGAAAATAACCTGCGTCTTCCGACAACTTCCCCGTCAAGCGAAAGTCTGCAAAGCTATCTGGACAGCGATAGTGACTAAGCAATGCAGTATTCATCGAGCTCAGCGCATGCCAACTTTTCTCGCCTCCGGTCTCCCAAGGCCGATATGCCACGCGAGACTCCCTATTCTCGCAGACGGCGGGGCCTGCATCTGCCGTCACCGAGAGCCGATGAAGTTTAACATTAGAGTTTGAATCGGTATTAATCAACAACGGTATTAACCCTCTCATCGATCTCCGTCTTTAAGTTTCCGCGCCGGGCGATATTTCGGGGCATCCCGCCCAGTGTCTTGCGGTCAACAGCCGCCCTAGCGACACCGCGGCGGCCTTGAAAGAGACAACTCCGACCCAAGTACCGAGCGTATTAGTAATTAGGTCGGTCATGCCGGAATCTCGTGTTGGAAGATATGACTGGAGGACCTCGATAGTGAAACTGACTAGTACTCCCACAATTACCGTGGCGGCTGCCGGACGCCTTAGACGCCGCACCGATGAGAAATACGCGCACATTGAAAAGCCCAGCGGCGCAAAGCCACCAATGTTGATCAGGGCATTCTTTAGATGGCTACCCTGCGTTCGAAATTCTTTCCACGACGGCTCTAGAAGAGTTTGATGCACAACCATGTACCGTTCCGGGATATGCAGATCAATTCCTGACCTGATCTGGTTATGAATGACGCTCCCGGCGTGTTCATCAAAAAGGTAGAGTGCAATCGCGCGCTCATTATCGGCAACCCAAGGCTTCCCTCGCCGCGTCCATCTCTCATAATGCTCGACAACCTTGGCCGCGGAAAGTTCGCTTCCATAAAGCGCTAAACCTCGCACTTGACCAGACCAGCTATCGCTCTGAAAGGGCGAGTTGGCAATTATGAGTTTCCCTGATAGATCTTTCATGGAAAGCCCGAATCTCAACGACCTGGTTGCCAAACGGCCGTCAATGTAGACTGCCGTGTTTAGGCCGTCTGAAGTAACCGTTATGAACAATTGCCTCTTTCGAAAAACCTCATCGGCGAACATTCTCGCGAGTCGGTCCTGATGCCGCGGGTCCCCGATGCTAAGTTGCAATGCAAGATCGGTGTGACTTTGCTGCAGGGAGAACTGTCTGGAGGCCAGGGGGCGGTAAAACGCAAGAACAGTGCCAGCTTTCCATGCAGAAGCCGGTTCCAGCCAAATGTCGAGACCGCAAGATGGCCCAGCCGAACTCGTGCTCTCAAGTATGCCGGAGCTCAATATCGTGCCGTAATGGCCGAAACGGATGCCGTTTTCGTTCTCCGACCAATAAACTTGATTCCTAGGAGAATGAAAAGGCCAAAGCCCCGCGACCAGAACCCCGCATATGATCAAAATAGCAAAATCACCTATAGCGTGTCGCGGAATATAGGTGTGATGGTAAAGCCACTCCGTTGTCAGCCGCCTAGAGGATTCTCGCGAATCCTTCTCTCCAGACTTATGGTCCACAGACTGCCCACAATTGGGATCCGAAATACGGCACAACTTCGTCCAACTCCTCTCGTCGGCTCACTTGGCCTCCGTGTCTCTAAGCGGCGCTAGCTCTCGTGCCATCTGGGCAGTGTTGCAGGGAGTCGTCCTAGTCAATGGTATGAAGTGAACCGGACTCCCGTTGGCTGTGATCTTGATGATCTCCCGACCGGTCGAGCAAACTGAGTTCTTTGGCAGAATCCCTACGATGCGCTTTCCACCAAGTTAGCCCACTGTCCTGCAAGACCATTCCGGCCCATATCCACGTACTCAAACCCGGCGGAGCGTACCACTTCGGGGTCGAGAAGATTGCGGCCGTCAATAATCACGGGAACCTCCATGAGTTCACGCAGGCGGACGAAATCCAGTTCGCCATATTCCTTCCAATCGGTCAGGATGAGTAGGGCGTGTCCCCCGCGTGCCGCTTCGTAGGGCGAAGAGCAGTATTCCAGGCGTCCGGTCTGCGGCGGAATCCTTTGCTGGCTAGCCTCCATCGCTTGGGGATCATGTACTCGCAGCCGGGCGCCGTCCTCTAACAACCCTGTTACGATGCGCAAGGCCGGAGACTCGCGGATGTCGTCGGTTCCACCTTTGAACGCCAGGCCCAGCACGCCCATTTTCTTTCCTTGCAGCACCCACACGGCCTGCCGGACTTTCTTCAGAAACACCTCTGCGCGCCGCAGGTTAATGTTCTCCACTTCTTCAAGCAGCCCACAATCGACCCCGTACTCGCGCCCCAGATGCATAAAGGAGCGTAGATCCTTAGGGAAGCAGTAGCCCCCGAAACCGATGCCGGCGTTCAGAAACCCACGCCCGATACGAGGATCGAGCCCTATCCCAAGTGCCACCTGGCTCACGTCGGCGCCGACCGCTTCACACATGTCGGCCACCATGTTGATGAAGGAAATCTTGGTCGAAAGAAAGGCGTTCGCTGCGTGCTTGGTTAACTCCGCGGTGCTGATGTTGGTGAACAAGATCTGGCACCCGAGTGGTTGATAGATCTGCTCCAACAAAGCGCGAGCTCGTTCCGATTCAACTCCCACGACAACACGATCCGGATGGAAAATGTTCTCGATCGCTCTTCCCTCCTGCAGGAACTCAGGATTCGAAGCTACGTCGAACTCAGCCTGCAACCGGCTAGGAGCGTCGAGTTTTGAAAATCGGGTTATGGTCTTCTTGATCCACTGGGCCGTGATGGCTGGCACCGTGCTCTTCTCCACGATCACTTTGTACCCGTTCAGATTGCGAGCGATAGTGCGGGCAATGGCTTCTACCTGGCTCAAATCGGCTTCGCCTGTCTCTTTCTGGGGGGTGCCGACGCAGACAAACAAGATTGTAGCGGCGCGCACGGCCTCCTCCACGCCCTGGCACAGGGTTAGCCGGCCGCTAGCAAGTCCGCGGGTGAGAAGATCCTCCAAGCCGGGCTCGTAGAAGGGTGTCTGGCCAGACCGGATCAGTTCCACCTTGGACGCATCCTCATCGGCCCCGATCACCTCCCAACCCAACTCCACAAAGCCAAGGGCTGTGGGGAGACCCACATGGCCAAGACCTAGCACGGCAAGCCGCGGCTTCTCCACGATAGATTTAACGCTCATATCACTTTTCCTCACTTTGAGACATGTCTCTCACCGACCATCGGGTCATATCCTCTTAACTCACCTATTATCTGGGGGGTAATCCTACTCTAAGGAAGCTCTGATTAAGCTTGGTTTTGAAGGGAACGGTCTTCAGACCGTCCGTAAATTCGCCCCTTTCGATGGCGGCTTTTGGCGCTGAGGGACTTACTCAGAGGTTACCTAATTTCAAGTAAACATCCGAGTAATTACAAAAGTTGGCTTTCCGGAGCTTCTGCGACAATTGCCGCTGACTGCCGATTCTATGCGACGGGGGAAGTGACTTGAGGAACCACTAGTCCATTTGTATGATTAGCTTAGGCTATTGGCCGCGTAAAGAAGTTAGGAACGCACTACTTTACAAATCGGGCGTACGCTCTGCGCCCTGAGCTCCCGAGCACTCTTCGTGGCACGAGCTCGCCTGCTCTCCCAGCAGCGCGGTCCGATAGGCTGTTAGTAAAGTCGACTTTTCCGTTCCCCAGTTGAGCCTTTCCGTGATCTTCTTCCTGCCGATAAGTCCGAGATGACGGCGCAGCGATTCTGAGTCGAGCATCGTGGAGACCTGCCGAGCGAAATCGGCAGGGTCGTTTCCTTTCGCGTAAAGTGCGGCGTTGCCCGCTGACCGCCTGCCCTCTATCAGGTCATAGAGTACGACCGGAAGTCCGTAGGCCATATACTCGAAGATCTTGATCATGGTTAACTTGTCGTTGAGCGCGTTTGCGGGATCGGGTGCGACGCCAACGTCCGCCGTGGCGAGATAGGCACGCAGGTCGTCGCCGTAGAGGGGACCGGTGAATCTAACCCAGGAATCGAGATTTCGTGCGGCCGAGCTAGCTTTCAAGCGAGGAAGTTCCGATCCTGGCCCAATAAGAACGAAGAGGGTGTCGCGACGGTTATGTTCGTTTACTAAACAGTCAATTGACTCCAAAAGCAGATCCACTCCGTCCTGCGGGCCCATAACTCCCACATAAACGACCACATACTTTCGTCCTTCCCTGAGCTCTGGCTGTCGCAGTTCCGGACGGACCTCATTCAGTTCCGGACACGTCTGCACGACGAAGGCGCGGTTAGGTGACACGTGGCCTCGACCGATGGCGATCTCCCGGCCAGAACTGTTTGTTGCGATCACGACATTGGCGGTCCTAAAGCTCCAACGTTCGGCAAAGCAGACCAGCCAATAGAGGAAGCCGTTATGAGGAAACTTCACTGCGTAAAGTTCGGGATTCGGGTCGTGAAAATCAAATATGAACCGAACTCCGAAAAGCTTGAAGAAAAGAGCGATTAGGAAGATTGTGTCTGGAGGATTACAGGCTTGGAGAATGCGAAAACGGGTGCGTGAGTAAACGAGCGATGCTAGTAAGGTTTCTACTATCAGCCCCAATCCGTATTCTAGAACGTACCCAAGTACCGTGCCATTTGATTCCCAATGGTGGTGCCGGTAAACCTCGATACCATCTAATATCTCGTAGGAACCTGCAAATCCGGGTCCTTTGGGACTGATAACCGAGACGTGATATCCGGCATCACTTAGGGCTCGTGCCTCTTGCCACACGCGACGATCCAGTGGCACGGGCAAATTTTCGACGATGATGCAAACAGCAGAACCCGAAGGTCGTCTCCTCACGTGAACACACTCCGACATCCGCAGCTGTAAGCGGCCTAACCGCATTCCGTTCTATTAACATCTGAGTTCCATCTTTTTCACTCCTTGCGGTATCGACCGATGAAGACCTACATTGCCAACGCTTGGCTTGTGTCGTGATGCCGTGACTGTTGACGTTGCGCATACCTAGCGGAAGTCGCTGCGCCAGCCACCACATTGCCACTTGCCAGCAACGACATACAGTAAAAGAAAAATGACCTGAAGTCGTCGCTACAAGAACGTGCGACGTCCACTCGGTCTCGTTAGCCGCCTTGACCATAAAGGGTTTAGTAACTTGTCAAGACTAGGATCCAGTCATAATCCCCCTCAGAATTGACTCCGGGAGTAGTGAAATTCTGCATGCCCGTATTCGGGAACGGAGATCCAGAGATTGCCTGATAAGTGTTTGCGGTGGGATCATACCAGCGCGCAGCGGTAGGGCCACGCATCTTTGTCATGTCAACCGTGACCGTCGTGCTCTCCGGACAGTAAGATAAAATAACCGAGCCATCTGGATCTCGCCCGGTGGTCACATAGTTATCCGTTTCAATATCTCCTGTGCCATCACCAGTGGGAGTACCATAACCAGCGGTCACTACCGCGTGCGTTTGGTCGGGCAGTAGTTTGTACCACGGGTAAGACGTAGTGAACTTACCCCAGTATCCCAACTGCGTGGCAGCCGTATCGTCGATACCCGATTGCCAACCAGAATGAAAGTCATAGTACTGCGTTCCTCCAATGTAGCCGGCCAGGCCTCCTGAAAGAACTGTCCAGTAGGCTTGTTTTCTCAGTATCAAGTCCGTAGAATTAATACCGTCGTAAAACCCTTCCTCCATGAACGCTGGCACTGTTGCCAAGCCACTGTTATACTCTTGAAGCACTTCATAATAAGTTGGATAGTATGTATAAGCTCCCGCTAAGGTTGTATAGGGCACTAGCAGAGAATCGTCGAGCGAGCCACTTATGTAGTAGTTTAGCTCAGTAGTTTGCAGGTAATTTGGGTCGGCACTAGCCACGCCTTCCATCACATTCTGCGCCAATGTGTTGTCCTGATCACTGTAGTTCCAGTCCTGGAAATCATTTCCCATTATCCATATGACGTTGGAGAAATTCTTGTAGCGGCCACCAATGTATGTACCCCAGCTATTGGCACTTGCATCACCATTCGCCGCAAATATGCCCATCCATCCGCCGGTTTCCAGTGAATCAAGCAGAATTACAATGTTGTACGATGAGGCGATGCTTATCATCTGATCGACGCGGGCAAAATACTCGGGATTGGGTGTCGTGAGATCATAGTAACCGTCCGGCAGGGTGCCCGTAAAAGGCTCTATTCCGTCGTATGTGCTGCCGTCAGGTCTTCCGCCGACATACTGGTTTATTAGCAGTTCGCACCATAGCGCTGTGATGCCATGCGCCGCCCGGTCAGCAATATAGGTCCTGGCATCCGCCACGCTGATGTTCGCAAACATGGCGTGGGGTGCGTCGCCAATCAAAAGAAATGGCACGTTGTTTTGATCGACAAGATAGCGCTGGTCGTTACTGGCTCTAATCGGAAACGCCCGAGCGCTAAAGCTTATCACTGTACCGTCATCGTGAATGCCTCCTCCGTTGGTCGTGCCATAGAGATTGCCGGCAGCATCGATGGTCAGGCCTGCGTAGGGGGCAGCCCCGTCCGTGCCGCTGCCGAAGCTATGCAACACCATCTCTGTCCAGCCCCCACCCTCTTGGGGCGTCAACTCGAACACCGTCCCGGAAGAGTGTATGCCGCCCTCCAGGGTCGTGCCGTACAAATTGCCGACGGCGCCGCGCATCAGGCCGGCGTAGGGGGCAGCCCCGTCCGTGCCGCTGCCGAAACTATGCAACACTATCTCCGTCCACTCCCCACCCTCTTGGGGAGCCAACTCGAACACCGTCCCGGAAGAGTGAATGCCGCCCTCGAAGGTCGTGCCGTAGAGATTGCCGGCAACATCGAAGATCAGCCCGGCGTAAGGGCCTGCCCCATCCGTGCCATGGCCGAAGCTATGCAGCACCTTCTCCGTCCAGTCCCCTCCCTCTTGGGGCGTCAACTCGAACACCGTCCCCGAGGAGTGAATGCCGCCCCCAAGGGTCGTGCCGTACAGATTGCCGGCGGCGTCGATGATCAGCCCGGCGTAGGGCCCAGCCCCGTCCGTGCCATGGCCGAAGCTATGCAACACCTGCTCCGTCCAGCCTCCACCCTCTTGGGGCGTCAACTCGAACACCGTCCCCGAGGAGTGAATGCCGCCCAGGGAGGTCGTGCCGTAGAGATTGCCGTAAACATCGAGGCTCAGGCCGGCGTAGGGCCCAGCCCCGTCCGTGCCACGGCCGAAGCTATGCAGCACCTTCTCCGTCCAGCCCCCTCCCTCTTGGGGCGTCAACTCGAACACCGTCCCCGAGGAGTGAATGCCGCCCCCAAGGGTCGTGCCGTACAGATTGCCGGCGGCGTCGCGGATCAGGCCGCCGTAGGGATAAATCCCGTCAGTGCCGCTGCCGAAGCTATGCAGCACCTTCTCTGTCCAGCCCCCACCATCTTGGGGCGTCAACTCGAACACCGTCCCGGAGGAGTGAATGCCGCCCTCGAAGGTTGTGCCGTAGAGATTGCCAGTAGCATCGATGATCAGGCCGGCGTAGTAGGGACAAGCCCCGTCCGTGCCCTTGCCGAAGCTATGTAGCACGTTTACTTGGATAGACGCCCAGCTGCCCGTCACAAGCAGGGCGGCAGTAAAGATCACGAGGGGTGCCCCCAACCCCAGGGAAAATCTGTTGTCTCGCATAAGGAGCCCTCGCAAATTCATCGCCACACGTTTATTTCAAGTGCACTGCGATCCCGGATAAGTACCGTAGTCGTCACGATCATGCCCCTTCGTCTAAGGCCATATGCTCCAGGTATACACCGAGGTAAGCTACCATCCTCGTCAAGGCAGCAGCCCATAAGCGATAAATTGCGTCTGCCCGGCGACAAATACTTTCCCGTTTGCCACCACCGGGATCATGAACTTTGCAGCGAGGTCAAAAGCATCTCGACTTCCAGCCTGACTGCTGTTGTAAAGCTCATTGCTTAGATTGGTTGCATTATAAGCAAACAGAACGCCTGGAGCTCCGGTATCGTTGTCTGGGCTTGCGCCGTTATTCTGTATGGCCCAGATTATCCCATTGGCGCCGCCATTGGCAGAGGCTGCGAAAGAACCTCCGCGGATTGGATAGATCTCGGGAGACTGGGAAGTGGGCGAAGTGGATAACAAGCCATTGGTCAACTGAAACGCCTTCAGGTAGTCATTCACGGCAGCGAAGTAAACATACCCATTGAAGTAGACCGGCGTACTGAAATTTCCAATCTCTTGGTTCCCATATGGGAGTGCGCCTATCAGAACCTGGATGATTTGGTTATCGTTGTTGCCGTTATAGTGGCCTAGGTTGTCTCGGTTGATCACATAAATTGTCCCTCCTTTTCCAGCGGTAATCAGCTCATGCGGATAGGGGCTCGTCGGCTGGTCTACCAGCAGCACCGGACCGGCCGCTCCGAGATCGAGATTATTCGAGCTCAGGTTTTGCTGGTCATGGGGAGTGAAATAATCAACTACACTTCCACTTGGAGCAAGCTTCTCGACTGAATCTCCATAGTCGACACCACCGGTATTGACATCGAAGGGGCCATTACTGGTTGTGAAATATATGTCCCCAGTAGCATCGGTTGCCAACCCTCCTCCACCCTGCCAGATGCCGCCTCCGTAGGCGTTCGGAGTTGCGTTATAAATCATCACCTGCTGGAGGGTAGCCGCGTTATATCCGAGGACCCAGCCGTGCCACGGATGGTTATCGCCGTGCGACCCAAAGCCGATGTACACTACGCCATTGTTCAGAAGCAAGCCGGGCCGCTGACATTCATGCAGAGGATCGAACGCCACATTGCCGCCGGATGATCCGTCCCCCGTTCCGGCGACACTTCCTGACAGAACAACCGGGCCGCCGAATTTCTCCGCACCGGTCGTAATATCGACAGCATGCAGCCGCTGGAAGTAGTTGGTTCCGTTCTCTTCAGTATTGACAACAACATACATCGTCCCGGTGGATGGGTCGATGACCGGTGTACCAGTGATGCCCACTTCGACGGGGATATCGCCACATTCTCCGGTGTCGCCGCAGGGGATGGTAGTGACATTCGAGCTAAGGAAGCTTATCTGCCACAGCGGCGCGTTGGCCAAGCCATCAGCGTCAAACGCATAGATGCTGTCATGTTCGGTCGCAACGTATACCACATTGTGATAGCCCTGCCCGGGAATATTAACGCTCGGGACGTAAAGCGGGGAGGCAAAGGCTATTCCGTCGATTGGGAATGAGAAGAGTTTTCCGAACTGACCCTGGTTGACATTCGCCGGAGTCAGAACCGTTTCATTATTATTCTGTCCCGTTCGCAGGTTATCGTTGTGATAAGTGAACGTCCCAGCATAGTTGCTCACGTAGACGGTCGCATTTGCCGACTGCTGCTGATTGGTCGTTGCGGTCACGGTGTGGCTACCGGCGCTGGTCGGAGGGGTATACAAACCGTTGGTCGTGATGGTTCCCGTGGCAGGCGATCCACCAACCACTCCATCTACCGACCAAGTAACGGTACCAAAGCCCGATGTCGCCGTGAATTGCTGCGTCTGGGTGAATGTCACGACAGCGGCTCGCGGACGGACCGAGAAGCCCGCTGTAACCGTCAGGCTAGTGGAACCATTGATTGCCCCGAGCGCCGCCTGGATCGTTGTACTGCCCGGAGCCGCGCCTGTGGCCAGTCCTGTACTACTGATTGTCGCCACCGATGGGATGCTCGAGGTCCAGGTGGCAGAATTCGTTAGGTCCTGGTGGCTGCCATCGCTGTAGGTTCCCGTCGCTGTGAATTGCTGGGGCGATCCCACCGCGATCAAAGGATTGACCGGCGTTACGCCTATCGACGTTAATACTGGACCTCCTCCACTGTTCGCTTTGAAGGCGACCATCTGCATAATCCACGCCCCAGAAGACAGCGGAGCCGTTGCGCTGTAGCTACCCGTGGTCGTGACTACCTGGTCTTCAGCAATGTCGCCGTCCGGTGAGGTAATTATGCGACTGGTGAAGCCGCTGCCCGGCCCGCTGGTGATGGTCGTCACGGTGTTCGCTCCAAACAGCAGATCAATCGGGTTCGTCGTGGTTGCAGAGCCGCTGCTGCTAATTGCGCTGTCGCCGGTATTCGCCGCAATTACGTCCACTGGGCTATTCTGGTCCGCCCCGCTGTATTCCAGAACGCGAATATCGGGATAGATTGCAGCAGGCGAGAACGTCACCGTAACCGTGTTCGTTCCAGCCCCTGCCGACACGATGTTCTTCGCATAGTAGACAGACTGCGACAACGTCCCGCTGATGCTCGTTGGACCAACCGCGAGTGTATAGGCGTTGCCTTTGGAATCGATAACCGAGCTCACGCTGGCCGTGCTGTCGTTCCATCCCACCACCACCACGTTCAGGTCGCCAGCAACTTGTGCAGCGGTGAACGGCACATTCACTGTCGTCTGGGGCGTTTGAGGCGTGGCAGAATTTCCCTGTACATAACTAATAATCGTGCTCGTCGACGTCACCGTCAGGGTTACGGTGGCGTTTTGTTGGATCCCTCCGCCATTTCCTGTAACTGTGATGGGATAACTCCCCACTGGCGTGCTCGACCCCACGGTAATTGTCATTGTCGACGTGCCTGAACCAGGGGCAGAAATCGTGCTCGGGTTGAAGCCTACGGTTGTGCCGGCAGGCGCACCGCTAGCCGACAGAGTGATCGAGCTATTGAATCCACCGCTAGCGGTAGTTGTAATTGTCGAGACTCCCTGATTGCCCTGCGCGACATCGAGCGCGGCGGGCGATGCCGTAAGCGTAAAGCTTCCAGCCGACTGGGTAGTTCCAATAGCTACGTTCGAGTATGGACCGAGACCCCCCGCCGAGTCCTGAGCCCTCGCGCGGTAGTTGTATGTGCCCGCCGTCAACCCAGTGTCATCGTAAGTAGTACCGGTCGTCGTGCCGATCTGGGTGAAATTTGTGCAACTGGCACCCGGACAGCGTTCTACGAGGTACTCTGCGATCACACCGTTGGTCTCAGTTGAGGCCACCCATGAGAGATCAATCTCTGTTTGGGATGGAGTTGTCGATGTCAAATTTCCAGGTAACGACGGGATTATGGAAGGTGTCGTAATTGACACAACAGAGGAGTAGGGTCCAAGGTTCCCGTTGCTATCCTCGGCCCGAAGCCGGTAATTGTAGCTTGTCGAAGCGGTCAGGCCATCATCGTTGTAGCTTGTGGTCGTGGTGGTGCCGATCTGAACGAAGTTGTTGCAACCTGTTCCCTGGCAACGTTCCATCAAGTATTCGGTGATGGTACCACCGTTCTCAGTTGATGGAGTCCACGTCAGAGTCGTCTGGTTCGAGTGATTGTTGGCCGCAACAATTGCCGACTGCCAGGTCTGCGCCGCGTTTAGAGTGAATGTTGCGTCGTATGCCCCGGGAGTCGCTGCCGTGCCCGATTCCGCGTCGAGGAAGTTGGAAGAGGCACCAGGTTGTTGGATAAAGCCGGGACCGGACATGAAGGTAGCTCCGGCCGACACTTTGACCCATCCCATCAGTAGATCGTTCACCATCGCTGTAGTTATGTTGGGACTGACGACGTTCACGGTTTGAGTCCCGTTGTCGCTGCCGATCAACGAAACGGCGTCAATGGGAGAGGAGGTGTTAGAACCTTTGACGACAAAGATCGACATCACCAGGGATTCCGGAGCCGACAACGTCAAAGTCACGGTCTGATTAGGACCAACCGTCGGGTTTGCGACGTACCAAATCTGCGACCGTAAATCGAACCCTGTGGAGGTATTGGTAGGTCCGGCGATTGTGACCCAGGTATTGTTGAAGTTGTCGCTGGGCGTCATGGTCACACCGGCGTGCGACGAGGCGTACATCACGATCAGATCGCCTCCTGAACTGTTGAAGGGCGCGGTCGTGTGAACTGTCAAGAACGTCGAATTGATGTAGCTTTGCACCGCATCCACGATAGGCGCGGGACCGCCATCCGTGACGGATACGTTCGTAGGGGCTGTTATTGCTGTGACCGTCAGCGTGACAGTCGTGTTTTGCTGGACCCCGCCACCATTGCCGGTCACAGTTATCGGATAGGTCCCCGTCGGCGTAGCGGAACCGACCATGATCGTCATCGTCGAAGTACCCGAACCAGGTGTCGGTATTGTGGTCGGATTAAAACTCACTGTCGTGCCGCTGGGAGCCCCCGCAGCCGAAAGCGCGATCGAGTTGTTGAACCCACCACTGACCCCGGTGGTAATCGTAGAGGTTCCCTGATTGCCTTGCGCAATACTGAGAGTGGCCGGCGAGGCCGAGATTGTAAAATTCGGTGTCGCAGTTACCGTAAGTGTGACCGTGGTATTGTTCTGGATTCCGCCACCATTCCCGGTCACCGTAATCGGATAAGTTCCCGTCGGCGTGCTCGTTCCCACCGTTATCGTCATGGTTGACATGCCCGATCCTGGGGCCGGTATCGTGCTGGGGTTAAAACTCACCGTCGTGCCGCTGGGGGTTCCGTTAGCCGACAGAGCGATCGCGCTATTGAACGAACCACTGATCGTGGTGGTGATGGTGGAGTTTCCCTGGTTGCCTTGCGCAATGCTAAGAGATGTTGGTGACGCCGCGACCGTAAAGTTGGCTGGCGTGGTCACCGTAAGCGTGACACTCGTACTACTCTGAATTCCTCCGCCATTCCCAGTCACGGTAATTGGATAAGCTCCGGTCGGCGTGCTCGCCCCCACCATTATCGTCATGGTTGACGTGCCCGATCCTGGGGCTGGTATCGTGCTGGGGTTAAAGCTCACCGTCGTGCCGCTGGGGGCTCCGGTGGCCGACAGGGCTATCGCGCTGTTGAACCCACCGCTGACCGTCGTGGTAATGGTAGAGGTTCCCTGGTTGCCTTGCGCGATAGTCAGAGCTGCAGGCAGGGCTGACATAGTGAAGTTGGGAGGAGCCGTTACGGTGAGCGTGACCGTCGTATTCTGCTGGACCCCACCTCCATTGCCGGTTACCGTGATGGGATAGGTTCCGACCGGAGTGCTCACCCCGACCGTAACCGTCATGGTCGACGTGCCCGAACCCGGCGCAGGTATCGTGCTCGGATTGAAACTCACGGTCGTGCCCGCGGGTGCTCCGGAGGCTGTCAGGCCGATCGCGCTGTTGAAACCACCGTTGACTGCGGTGGTAATGGTAGAAGTCCCCTGATTGCCCTCCACGATGCTGAGAGATGTTGGCGAAGCCGCTATGGTGAAACTGGCTCCGGTGCGGAAGGCGACCATCTGCATGATCCACTGCCCGGACGGACTTATTGGCGCGGTCGCGCTATAGCTGCCCACAGTTGTAACCATTTTATCTTCGGCAATATCGCCATCCGGCGAGGTCAAGATACGTCTCGTAAAGCCAGTGCCAACTCCACTCACAGTTGTCACCGTGTTTGCTCCGAAGATTAGATCAGTAGCATTTGTGGTCGTCGCTGAACCACTGCTGCTGGACGTGCTGTGGCCCGAGCCAGCGGCCGTCACGTCGACAGGGTTGTTTGGATCTGCGCCTTCGTATTCAAGAATGCGGATGTCCGGATAGACTGCGGCAGCAGAAAACGTCACGGTAACAGTGTTGGCACCGGCCGCAGCCGCAACGATGTTCTTGGCATAGTAGATAGATTGTGACAGCGTGCCGTTAATCGTTGTCGGACCAACTGCACGGGTGTAGACATTACCCTTCGAGTCGTGTACAGAGCTGACCGTGGCCGTACTGTCGTTCCATCCCACCACGACAACGTTCAGGTCACCGGCTGTCTGCGCGCCAGTGAATGCTATATTCACAGTCGTCTGCGGAGTTTGCGGGTCGGCATAGGCACTCTGAACATAGGTGATGGTTGACGCGGCAAGCATAGCAACCGGATGCAGACAGCAAACGGCTGCCATTATGGCTAACGCCATCCAACATGTCGCCTTGTCGTATCCTAGATCATTACGCAACGTGAATCGTTTCATTGTCCACTCCGCATCTTCATTTAGAATTCAGATGAGCCCCCACAACCGCCACTTCCGAACAAAGTCCGGGCCATAACCGGAGTTATAGCTAGTCCAGCTCGCTGCTATTTTCCGGAGAGCTACCAGGTTAGATATTGGCTGGACACGTCACTGACCCCACCGACAGTGATGTAATGGAAGGATCCAACACAAACTAAGAGTTAGAACGACTTGCGCATCGGCCGAATGCTAATGTCTGTTACCTCGGCCGTAGATGGAAGCATGAGAGTCTGCACCACTACCGAAGCTACATCCTCCGGCTGCAGAAGCATTTCGGGGTGATAGGTTTTTCCTTCCCCCCGACAAAGAGCTTCCTGCATTGGAGTTGCCGTGCGCCCCAAATAGACGGATAGCACTCGCACTCCCTTAGGATTCACCTCTTCCCGCAGACTATTGGCGATTCCGCGCAGAGCGTGCTTGGTAGCAGCGTATTGACCCACTTCCGCCCGCTCGGCGTTCAGTGCCGCGCTCGAGTTAATGAAGACGATCTGGCCCCGCGAAGCCGTTAGCAGCGGCAGCAGGCACTTAGTGAGGGCATAGGGAGCACGAACATTCGTTGCATATTGAAGGTCAAGATCTTCTACGCGTGCATCCTCCATCCGATCCTGGTGAATAACACCCGCGCAGTGTATCAGAATGTCGAGCCTTCCGCCGTCTTCGAGATGGCTCAGAATAGATTGGAAGCCATGTTGTACAGTCAAGTCGATTTGAAAACTGGTTGCCCGCGAGAACTGTTCCACTGCCGTAACCGTTTTTGCCAGACCAACGGCATTTCTTCCGATGGCGACAACATGAACGCCCCCGCGTGCCAACGCGACAGCAATGGCCTGACCTATCCCGCTGCTCGCGCCAGTGACTACAGCAATCCCTCCACCTAGCGGACCGGCTTCTTGTCTCGTATCGCAACTCACCCCATTCCCTCAACTCTGGGGTGAATAACCTTTCGAAAACCAGGCACGGGCCAAGTAGTTAAGACGGAAGCATACATAAGCAACCCACTCCTGCGATACACAGCGCGTCTGTAGCGTTGACCATACTAGAAGCTTCAGACCACCAGTTGCTCGCTTGATGTTCCAACAAGGACCACGCGCACCGGCTTCACCAGTCGCTTGTGGACTTGTAAATCTCGAAACGATTTTGTGCCACAAGATCGCCCCTACCTTCTACCCGCCTAACGCTCAATGGGGCAAACTGTGGTGTTCTGCCGTTAAGCCGACGCTAAGCTCTTCTCTTCAACCGAGGAACGCCCTTTTAGCCCACGAAGGAGATCCAAGTATAAAGCCTTCTGTTCTGTGACGAGCAAGAGGATTCCAAAGTACGTAACAAGAAGAACGATGCTTTCTAGTACGAGTCGGGGTAAAGAAGACAATAAGCGGCCACAGATAACATGTACTCCAATGGCGAGCATCCCAGCCACAATGCTTGAACCCATCGGACGACTAACGGCCATCAGGATATCCCGGAAGGAAACCGTGGTGCCGTGTACACACCACGCAATAAGAGGCAGGAGGCACAGTGTCAACACTGCCGAGTAGGCAAATGCAACACCTCTTGGTCCATATGACAACCCTATAACATAACCCACAATCATCGCGGGTGCGATGACGAGAGCCGCCTTCAAGTTTCGGCTGACCAGCCCGATCGAATTGAGCAGCCATGATAAAGGGTTGGCTATCGCAAACACCATGATCGTCGGCGCCAGCAAGCGAAAGATAGGGACCGTCGCTTTCCACTTTGGCCCGAGTAAAACAAAGACAATATCATCAGCAAACAGCGCGCAGGCAATTGTTATAGGTAGCGTCAGTGTAAGGACTAGCGAGTAGCCCTTCAAGAAATAGCTTCTGAGACGAACCGGATCGTCCTGGAGTCTTGACAGCGCCGAAAACGCTACTTCGCCTACCGTTGAGTTTAAGTTAGCTGTTGGAATATTTACGAGTTGATAGGCCCTTCCGTAGATCCCAATTGCATCGACCCCCCAGAATCGACCTAACAGAACTTTCTCAAAGTTACTGGCGACATATACGACGAGTCCATTCAAAGTGACAGTGCTACCAAAACGTATCATAGAACGAATTCCAGCCCGCCTGCGCGGCATCCCCGGAATCCAGTCTGTGGCTATCCACAAACCAATAGTGTTGGTGAGAGGGAGCGCGACCGTCATGGCCACAAGAGCCCAATATCCGTAGCCAGCCTTGGCTCCGCCAATGGCAATTGCGGTACCCACAATTAAGGAAGCGACGCTTATCACCGCCAAGGCAGTAAAACGCATCTGGCGTTGGAGAAGCACTGAGTGTTGCACTCCTGCGGCGTTGAAAAGGAACCCAGCCGCCAAGACGGTCGTCACCCCAACTAGCCGGGGCTCGTGGTAGAAGGCGGCGATAGCTGGTGCAATTGCAACGGCCACAAGCCCGAGAAGGGTGCCAACCAAAACGTTGATCCAGAATAATGTTGAAATCTGCTCGTCCGTGACGGTCGTACGTTGAACTGCGGCCGACGAAAGTCCAAAATCTCGGAACAGCTCTAAGACACCAGTGAAAGCCGTTACCATACCTACCAATCCGAAGTCTTTCGGGCCCAGGAGCCGGGCTAATACCATGAGGGAACCTACGCGTAGCAAGAGGCTTGCCGCTTGGGCGCAGAGCCTGGCGAAACCACCCCGAATCGTTTTTTCTTTTAGATCCTTCATCCCAATCTCAGACTCCCAAGCGAGTGTCACCCACTCTCCCTGTCGTTGATGCTTATCTCTTCACTCACAGAATCATCTTGCGGCAGTAGAAAGCTTCGGCATAACCGCTGAGAGCATTGCATTCCATTCCCCTCAACCGCATGAGAGATAGAAATGTGCTCTCCTCAAACCAGCGCTTGGCATGCTGCGACTGGAACGCGTCCATGATGTACCGCACCTTCTTCTGGTAGAGTTCGGCTTCGAGTGGCACGAACAGGCTCGGTTGTCCAAGGTCGCCATCGTATTTGGGAATTTCGTACTCCAGGATCAGATGGTCGCGAAAAGTATTCCAGGTCAATTCTGCTATAAGTCTATGATCTTGGTGAGCATCCTTGCGGGCAGGGCAAAAAATGAGATCCGGGAACACCGCCTGCTTCAACTCCTCGAAAACAGCTTTCAACTCTGCTCCAACAAAGGGCATGAATCCATCAGGAAACGTCTTCAGGAGTGGACCCTTTACCGCTGCGGGACCGCCGAACAATGTCGCTGCGCGCCGTGCCTCGGCTTCCCGGATCCCGATCGCGCTGAACACTACCCAGTGAAATATGGTACCTGGATGCTGTTCAGCCAACCGCAGAATGGTGCCGCCGCACCCGATTTCGATATCGTCGGCATGGGCTCCCAAGCACAGAACAGTTAACGGCGCCGTGCCTTCTCCCCTCAGATTCAGGTGGATCATAGAGCGGCCGACGCCAGTTGTGGAGCATTTGAAGTCGGGATTGTCACGTGGTTCCAGACTTTCCACGGCGCCGTGCTCTGGTTTAGTTCTTCAAGGTGTTGCTTGTCCTTGAAGGTATCCATACATTGCCAGAATCCGGTGTACCTGTAAGCTAACAAGGCTCGCTCCTCAATTAACCGCTGGAAAGGTTCCCGCACCAGTTCATCGCCGGGTCGAATGTAGCGCAAGGCTTCATTCCGCATAATGAAAAAGCCGCCATTGATCCAAATATTGCTCCCAGTCAACGGACGAACGCCTGTCACGAGTCCTTCGGGCTCGGAGCTAACGATGTCGAAGCTGGCCGTGGGTTGTACCAGCAAGAGGGAGGCTAAGGCATTACTCTGCCTAAACTTCTCCAGCATCGCAGGTAGCGGGAGATCGCTGAGTCCGTCTCCATAGTTCGCTAGGAACATTTCTTCGCCTTGCAAGTGGGATTCCACTGCCTTCAGGCGCTCGCCGATCGTGGCGTTGGCACCGGTCTCCACGAAGGTTATTGTCCAATCGTCGATGTCGCGGTTCATGAATTGGACTTTCCTTCCCCCATGCGACCAGACAAAGTCGTTGGAGACGGACTCGTCGTAGTGCAGAAAGTAGTCTTTAATGCAGTTACCTTTATACCCGAGGCATAGGATGAAGTCTCTGTGTCCGAAATGCGCATAGTACTTCATCACATGCCATAAGACTGGCCGCGAGCCGACCGTCACCATCGGCTTCGGCACGTCATCGGCGTATCCCCTCAGCCGCATACCGGCCCCGCCACAAAAGAGAACCACTTTCATTCGCTCACCTCCGCTCCATTCGATCAATAAATAGCCACTTCCGGAACCGGCACGACAAAGCGGCCTCCCCACTCCCGGATGAACTGTAATTGCTTCATGATTTCGTCCTTCAGGTTCCAAGGTAGGATCACTACATAATCAGGTCTCGTATCGCGGATTCGGTCGGGATGGTAGATCGGAATATGAGTGCCAGGCAAGAACCGGCCTTGCTTGTATGGGCTTCGATCGACCGTGTACTCAATCAAGTCCTTACCAATACCGCAGTAGTGCAGTAGTGTTGCGCTTTTGCCAGGTGCTCCGTACCCCGCTACCGATTTATCTTCCCTGGCCGCTTTAAGTAGAAAATCAACAAGCGCCACCTTAGTCGCCTTTACCTGCCGGCTGAAATTCCTGTAGCCTTCGATTGAATCCAAACCGGCCCTTTCTTCCGCTCCGATCAGCTCATGGACACTCGTTTCGCTAACGTGAGTTTGATCCTCTGCGCGGCAAGCGTAAATCCGGAGAGAGCCACCATGCGACGGCAACTCCTCGACATCAAATACCCTAAGCCCGTGAGATTCCAAAATGCGCAATGTGGTAAGCATTGAGAAATACGAGAAATGCTCATGGTATATTGTGTCGAACTCGTTACGTTCGATTAGCCGCAGCAGGTGGGGAAATTCCAGGGTCAGAATCCCTTCAGGCTTTAGTAATATCTTGAGCCCCTCTACAAAGTCGTTTAGGTCTGGGACCTGGGCTAGCACATTGTTACCCGCGATAAGGTCGGCGGAGCGACCTTGGGCAGCCAGTTCCCTCGCCAATTGCTCACCGAAGAACCGCACCAGCGTGGGAACTCCTTTCTCCACCGCCACTTTAGCAACGTTCGCTGCAGGCTCGATTCCCAACACCGGCACGTTTCGCTTGACGAAGTACTGCAACAAATAACCGTCGTTGCTGGCGACCTCAATTGCAAAGCTGTTCTCATTAAGCCCGAACCGCGTGATCACCTTGTCGCAGTAATTCTCACAGTGCTTTAGCCATGAGTCGGAGTAGGAAGAAAAATACGGGTAGTCACTGAAGATGTTTTCCCCACTTTCGTACTCTTCCAGTTGTACCAGCAAGCATTCCGAGCAAACGTAGGCGTGAAGAGGGTAATAGACTTCACCGTGGTTGAGATCGTTAACCGATGGATATGTTTCGCAAAGCGGAGACATCCCCAGATCCACAAATGTTTGCCGTAAGCCTGCACCGCAGAAACGGCAATGGGGAGTGGCGGTTTGTTGCTGAATGTCCACGGGCAAGGTCATCGTGTTCATGCTGTTGTACTCTTTCGGAATAGGGAGATTAGGCGCAAACGGGTGTCTCAGCAGGCTTGAGGCTCCAGCGTAGAGAAGCATCGACCTTTCCAGCGCGCAGAAGATGCTGGATTTGCCGGAGCCGGATGTAGCGGCCGCCCTCAACATCAGCTACAGTGAGCCTCGCGGCACGATAGGCATCATAAAGCTCCTGCGCGCCTTGTCGGGCGGTCCAATTGGGGCGAAAATCCGGAAGCGAGCGCTGGATCTTGTCGCAATTGATACGGTAGCAGCGCTTATCTGGGCTACCATCGGGAGCATACTCGACGCGCGCGCCGGTAACCGTCTCGGCTACGATGGCGGCCAATTCGCTGATACGATAGTTTTCTTCTGTGCGGCCAACGTTAAAGGTTTCGTTGTGAATGGCGCCTTGCGGTGCTTTCAGCGTAGCCAGAATCGCGGCGACAATGTCGCGGATGTGTACGATGGGGCGCCACGGCGTACCATCACTCTTTATGTAAACTTTGCCCATGGTGTACGCCGACGCCACCAAGTCATTTAAGACTATGTCAAGCCGTAACCGTGGAGATATGCCATAAGCGGTCGCATTGCGCAAATAGGTCGGGCTGAAATGCTCGTCTGCCAGTCGTCCGATATCGCGCTCGACCAGAACCTTTGACTCGCCGTAGGGCGTCACTGGGTTGAGAGCAGCCGTTTCATCGTGGAAGGTGTCTCCTGCCGCGCCATATGTGCTGCAAGACGAAGAGAAAATAAACCGCTTCACCCCGGCAGCCTTCGCCAGTTCGGCTAGGCGAACCGACGCTATATGGTTGATGTCATAAGTAAGGCTTGCGTCGAGGTTGCCCAGCGGATCATTCGACAACGCAGCCAGGTGTACTACTGCGTCGAAGCCCTCAAGATCCGCAAATGTGAGATCACGGATGTCCTTTCGGACCTCTGGAATCTCCGGAACCGCTTCCCCAAATTCGCAACCCTCGAACAGATTGGCGTCAAATCCGGTGACGGAGTGACCTGCGGCATGCAACATCGGTCCCGCCACGGCGCCTATGTAACCCTTATGGCCAGTCAACAGCACTCTCATGCTTATGTAACTCCTTAGAAGTGTTTTCCGATTGATCCTGCGATCAGAGTAAGCTGGACGATAGGGCCGGTAAGGTTTGCTCGCGCGTCGCGACGCCTTGGGCCGAGCTCGCTCCAGGGTTGTTGGGAACTACCGACAACAGCTTATGCCGGCACAGTACATCCGCAGCGTCGCTAATCAACGAAAACGAGATGCCGGATCGTTCAGCGATATCGAGTAGAGAGTGCTCTCCGTCCGATAGGTTAAGCACCCAGAGGCGCGCATTGATCTCCTCTCCGATGGCGTGGCCACCAGTAGAGCTATAAAGGTTTCGCCGACCGAGTTGCGGCTCGCAATACGGATTCAGATTGCGGTACTTTCGGTTGTTCTCCAGCACCTCCACGATTGACAGGCACATACGAAGAGACTCGGCAAGGCGCTCTGGTCGAATAAACTCCAGGTTGTCAGCCGAGGTGTGATACTCGGGGAAGGTTCCCCAAACACTCCGCATCAGGCAGCCTACCGGAAGGTTGAAGCCCGGAGAGCAATATTGACGCTCATCATAACCGTACGGAGAGAACTCTAGAACCTTGTTGGGTTCTTGTTGCTGCTTCAGAACTAAAGCTACAGCCCGATCGATCTCTGCGTCGCCTCTGCGGCTCTTCTTGTAGTTAAAGCCGCCTGCGTCGCCAAGACAGGTCAACACCAGCCCGTGACAGATTCGCCCAACCTGTTCTCTATTTCGCGCCAGCCAGGTAATAGCGCCAATTGTCCCGGGAATAAATAAGAACCTGTACGAGTATCGCAAATCCCGTCCTGTTAGAAGCTTCGCCAAGAATGTGGCAATAGTAACTCCCGAGAGGTTATCGTTCGCCAGCGATGGGTGGCAGGCATGAACAGAAATTAGTACTTCATCGCTTGTTTCACCAGGTAGATAGCACTCTCCGTATGTCAAACTCCCTTCCGTGAGCGACGAGTCAATGTGCACTTCATATTCGCCATCGTCAAGGGCAAGCATCTGATTGTGGGAAAGGCAGAATCCCCAATCCTTCTTGTAGTACGACGTCCGGTACGGAATCCAGTCAGGATGCTCCGGGATCGTGAAGAGGTGGGACTTAAGCTCACTAAATCGCATCCTCGCGTGAATGGGCACGCTGTAGCTCATTACGTGCAGGTTGCATGCCTGGAAGTCCACCACCCGCTTCCCGCGACTATCAGCAACATAGGCATCTCGGATGTTCCATTCTTTGGGCACGTTCCAGTCGAAGACTGGTGTGCCGCTAGGGACAGCGAAAGTCTGCAGGGTGATTCGATCGCCAATCGTCCCCAGAGTGTGCCGAATCCCGTCACCCGTAATGCTTCGGCAAATCGGATAAAGGTGCGCCGCTAAACCGTAGAGCTCCTGTCCCCACGCTGCCAAGCGCACCTGATCGAATTCCTTTAACACGCTCACTGCGCCGGCTCGAAATCAGGGTAGGTCCGATCCCGTTCGGAGATCACTTCCACTTCCGCAGGCCAAGCGATCTGAAATGCGGGATCGTCCCATCGCACGCCGCGAGCCGATTCGGGATTGTATATTTCGGACATCTGGTAGAACGCTTCGCTCTTGTCAGCCATGGTCAGGAAGCCGTGCGCGCATCCTTCAGGAACGTAGATCATGTTTCGCTTTTCAGCCGTCAACTCCACTGCCATCCACTTTCTAAACGTCGCCGAATCAGCACGCAGGTCAATCACGACATCGTAAATAGCACCTTGCGTGCAGCGAACCAGTTTGGCTTCAGCATAAGGGGGCGTTTGGTAGTGCATGCCACGGAGTGTGCCCTTTCGAATATTGAATGAGACGCTGCATTGCACCAGCCGCGGATTCAAGCCGCTCTTCTCGAACTCTTCCTGGCACCACGTGCGCGCGAAGAAGCCGCGCTCATCCGGCTTCGCCTCTACATGGATTTCGAAGGCCCCTCGTATCTTACTGTCCTGAAAGATCATTGCTGACGACTGATTCTGGACGGGGCTAAGCTAGCGTTTTACCTGCGAAAGAACAGCTGCCGGCAACAGTTGGGATCTCCGCGACCTGCTTCACGGCCGTTTTTTTGAACAGATGAAGAAGTACTCGACCCCAAACCACCGGCTGACCAGAGGTATGTTAAGGTTAATGTGTTTTTGCAACATCCACATAAATCGGTCTCTGGGCTCGTCGTGATGCCAACGGTGCGAGGTCGGAAAGTATCGATCGACACGGAAGAATTGCGTCAAGCTATCGTGAAACTTATTGAATGACTGAACGTTGTTGTACGGCCAATAGATGTTCTTATTGCGATGATCAAAGTTGACATAGGTCGCGATAAACGTGCCCCTATCATCCAGAAGGCCCTGGATTTCCGACAGCTTTTGTGTTTGCACGGTGCCGATATACTCAAACACACCCTGCGCAATAACGATATCAAACCGTTTGTCTTTAAACTTGATGGGGCCTTCAACAAAGTCCGCCTCAATTAGGTCGGGCGACGGTTCCTGGATAGCTATGTCAATTCCGCTGTAATGGATATTTGGATCGAGAAGATGCAGCAGGGCCGCCGGTCCACACCCGACATCCAAAAGGTCGCACTGCCTTCCATTTGCAATCCTGTTGGCTAGCCGTGCTGCCTTTTCTAGTCGGAAATGCGGCCGCCGGTATTTCAGGTTTTCGTCAGCCCAGAAGTCTCTTTTGTAGTAGACGCCAGTCGCTTGTTCCATCACACACCTCCCCGCTGTTTAGATAGTCACTTCGCCGGACTGTTCAGTCTAGATTTTCCAAGGCGCACCAGCAGCCGCATGAATCGCGATTCATGGCTGGGCAAAGAAGTGGAACTCTGGCTGGTGACATCTGGGTTCCATTTGGTATGCGTGTCATTTCCGCTGAACCAGCGCGGCCTGGCAAAGGCTATCATGGTCATTTTTCCCGAATAGGAGTATTCCACCTTTGGCGGGACCTCCACCAGCAGACCAGGGCAGACATCATACCTGCGACTGTCTATTGTGAAATACCCATATCCGGAGAGAACATAATATGTACGAGTGATTTTCTTGCTGACCATGAAGGTATCGTGTCCCTTCTCCGACTCGATGTAATAGATATCCAGATCCTTCTGGCGGAGCGGTCCGAAGCTGTATCCTTGAAGTCCCGTGGCAGTAAATGAAGTAGACTGTGGAACTGTGTATATATACGACATAAGTCCTTGGTTGGCTTCACAACAGCACACTGTTAGTCGGGTTGTGTGCACTCTCTGAGACAGGCTGTGTGACCTGTTGTCTGTCAGGACATATTTCACTGAAGATAATGTTGTACTGCTCGTTCAGAGCATCCTGGCAGGCGCCTACTCTTTCCCTTATCATCCGTTTTACACAATCTGCATTCTGCTCAAGCTGGCTGAATTGGGCGATCAATGTATCCGCGCTCAAGGAATTGATGTCCTGGCAATATTCCGCCACTCCCATCTGGCTCATTAGAGAAGAACACTTATGGTGGAACGAAATGGCGATCACGGGCTTGTTGAGAATCATCGACAGCAGAACATTGTGAAAGCGGGTCGCTACTACGAAGTCGGTCGCTGCGAGCTGTGACATCAGGTCGGCAGCAGACTCGACTGGGGCGTCGATAATCCGCCCCTCGTCGTACGCCGCTGATCGCTTCAGCAATGACTTGAACTCTTGTGTTACACGAGTGTCCGCTCGGTCTCCAATCAATAATCGGACGTCGTATTCGTGCGCCAGCAACCACTTCACAAACTCTGCGAGGTGTTCCAGGTAAGCCAACTGAACGGTGCTGGTCGGCCTCTCGATACTGTACTTTCCGGCGTACTCCATCAGCCCGAGGCCGACAACCGGTCTGCCTGGATTGGCGTCGTGACCATCTGGTATCGCCGTCGCTGGCAAGCTGAAGGCCAAGTCCGGGTAGACGGGGTCGTGATCAGCCCGGAAGCCAATACCCTTAAGATATTGCAGGGTAGACGCGTCCCGGTAGGAGCGAAAGTCAGCCAGGGAGAGCGCTGTCTTAACGAAGAATCTGCCAATGCGACTGTAGACAGGGCCGGCTCCCACGCTTACAAAAAGGAGCTTGCAGCCGCATAACTTCGCGGTGACTGACCAGCGGAACATATCATATGGGCCCCAACTGAAAAAGGTATACGCATCGGTCAGCAAACCAGTTCCCGGTACGATCAGTGCATCGGTGCCCCATAGTGTTTTGAAGGTCTTCAGCCAATGATAAGCTTCACTGGGTACGCCAACGATAAGTTTACGCGCCAATCTGACCAGCGGACTATGGAGCGTCCAGGGCTTAACCACAGCGGCCCTGCTGTAAACTGCGGTGATGTTGTAGGTCGCTGCAGTGGCCTCTGGGCCCGTGCAGATGCAACTAAAGTGGGCGTCCGGTACCAACTGGCGAAGATGATGGAGCATTGCCTGGAGGGTACTTTCATTTCCGAAGTTGCTTCCATCGAAATGTCCGAAGAAGGCGATCTTCGGCTGCCCAAACTGGCGTAGTCCCTTACTCCGGCGCCTGCCCGGTTTGCCATCGAGGGTGGAGTTCATGATCCAATCGATTCCTTCAACTTGCCTGCGGTTTGAGAGTCTCCGACTATTTCGACCTTCTTACACCCACCGAAATGAGCAGCAGATTCTCGTTGATTCGGCATCGGCCTAAGCGATTGATCGCCGCGCTCCTTTCTGTGCGGTCCAGCGATTGGGCTGGCATTGCCCTCCAGTACCACTTTTCTCATCTGCCAGTTCCTAATCTTTCGCAATACAAAAAATCTTCTGATGCTTTCCACTGTCGACTTGGGATCCAGCACCGATCTCCACAACTGTCCCACGGCGGCCTCTGCCAAACGCACACGGCTAAAACCGATTCCCGCCTTGGCGAGCGTTTTCTTATGGTAGGACCAAAAGTCGCGGTCGCGGTCGACTAACAGACGCCTACCGAGAAAAGTGTAGTATTCAGACAGCTGGCGGCCAAGACAGTCCTCAAACTCTTCGCTAGTTAGACATCCCCTGCCATAGGTGAATAAAATATCTAACATGCTTCCGAAATTAGCTCCTACGTCCGCGGAAATCGCTCCAATCGATTTAGCTCGCGGCCTGGAGAACGTCAAAATCTCATGCACAAAACCCAGGTCGGACGTCCTGAGAAGTGCGAAGCACGCCTCGAAATCCGCATACATGTTGGTCTCAACATAAAAGGGGTTACGCCTTCTAACGAGGTCCGCCCGGTAGAGCACGGAATTTTGTGAGCCGAACAACAAGAGCTTGTCCAAAAGGAACTGCGAGCACGCCTCACCACCGGCGACCAGATTCTGTTCCAAAGGCAAGCCGGTTATCCGAACTTGCTGTCCGCACAATTCATAGGCGCTGACGACCCCGACGGAGGGATGTTCCTCCGCAACAGCAACCATTCGTTCCACGCATCGAGGGAAGATCCAATCATCGCCCAAAACTACCTTACAGTATTTGCTCACCGGAGAGATCTGCCGAACGGCCACGTTGTGATTGGGTAACATTTCCAGGAAATGCTCGTTCTGATGAATTCGGATTCGAGAGTCTTTTGCGGCATAACGGCGAGCGATTTCCACGGATCTGTCCGTGCTGCAGTTGTCTACGATGGTATAGTCCCAGTTTTGATAAGTCTGCGCCAGAATGCTTTCTACACACTCCGCAAGGTGCTCCTCCTCGTTGTATACGGGAGTGACGATGCTGACTAGGGGCTGCGATGTAAAAATCATTTCGTGGTTGGACCGCGTCATACCTGCCATATATTTAATGTTACTTTAACGACGGTTCATCCCCTCTTGCATAACATCTGCGTTGCGGCCCGTGGAAGTGAGTGTGGCCATACGTTTGCGATCGGCCCCGCCTGAGTCCCTAAGCTGACCCATGCGCCAAGCCCGCCTCTCCGGATCGTATTGTCTAATTATCGTTGCTGGCACTCCAAAAACTACGGAGTAGTCAGGGATGCTTCGCATCACCACGGCGTTGGCTGAAACGACACAATGACGGCCTATTGTCAGCTCGCCTCTTGAGCATAGGATGGCTGCCCCATGACCGATCCAAGATCCTTCGCCAATTCGGATTCTGCCGCCCTCTGTAATACCTTGTTTGATGATTGGCACCTCGACGTCTTCGTACGCATGATTGTGGTCCATAATTAAGACCTGCTGGGCGACGTTCACATTGCGTTCTAAGTGGATTCGGTTCTTGGCGGATAGAATGCTGCCGACAGCTATGATGCAATTGTCATCAATCACAATCGTGGGCTCCCCAGTGGAATCGCCGGTGGCTACGTTGAGCCACGCGTGCTCGCTCACGCTTACCGAATTACCAAGACTAATCCTAGGCGCCCGCTGTCGACTCACCTTACTCGTGAAATGAAACGACACGTTACGCCCTATCGAGGCAAATGGATATGTCAGGCTGACCCAGATGCTATAAATCTTCCTAAGTCCCCGCGGAAAAAGCTCCAATGGGTCCTCAAGCGGCCGGCGATTATTCGGATGCTGCACGTTCTTGATCCTTAGAGTTGATTTCGAAGGGGGGATAACGTCATTGCTCATCAGGCTCCAGCTTGTAGCAATGGGGCGCGCCGTACGCGGACTTGGCTCAGAGTGGGTCACTCATAAGAGCCCGTTAGTAATCTGGGTGGTCGAAGGGGCATACCTGTGATACACAGAGCAACGCTGACTTCACAGAGTAGCATCCTGCTTCTGGAAAATCGCATGGATGGACTCGCCTCCTCCCACCAAAGGAGCCATCGCCAAGAGCAACCGCAACACCGTTATGCGGAGCAGCTTCCGCACCACTCTCCACGGCAGGCCCGGAACGCCACGATATGCCGTCGGTGTCCTTCTAATGCCCACGGTTTGGAAAACATTGTCCCAGACGTAACGGAGACTGGTCCCCACTGCGGGATTCCGCTGTGTCACGAGCGAGACCTCGCTCAGTCCTGCCTTGTTGGCCAGGTTTCTCAGGGAAGCTGGCGAATAGTGAAACAGGTGCCTCGGCAGCTCGAGGCCATGCCAGTATGTTCCAAATACGTGCGCTTCAGCCGAGTCAATATTGGGCACCAGGACATAGAAAATGCCCCCCGGCTTCAACCACTCTCCCACCTTCGCCATCACCCGCCGCGGCTCGTAGAGGTGCTCCAGCACGTCGAAACAGGTGATCACGTCAAAGGATTCCCGGCGGAATGGTGCCTCGAGGACGTCACCGACAAAGACGTGGGCGCCGCTCCTCTCTTCGGCCAACTTTGCGCTTTCCGCAGACATCTCGACTCCATACAGTTTCCACTGTTCATCTTTCAAAGACTCTAGGAATGCTCCCGAGCTGCAGCCCAGGTCCAGGAGCGCCCCAGACAGCTTGTGTGGCGCGAGCCCCGCCTTGCGGCCTCGCCAGCGACAAGGCGAGTTCTCGCCCCCGGCCGAAATCAGCTTGTGATACGCATCCGTGTAATGCAGGTACATTTCTGAAGGCTCGGGCGGATCGCTCAGCCATACCAGCGAACAAGCAGGGCAGCGCACCAGTGTGTACTTCTCCTGCCTGCCGTGTAGCCGGTCCGGCGCTCGCAGCCATTCCTGTGCGCCCGTATGCCCGCAAATAGGACACCCGCTTTCGATGCTGTCTCGGACCTTGGCTGCCCGGTTATAGGTGGGCATAATGACTGATATGGGATTCATGCCGATCGGTCTGCTTTGGTCAGTCGGAAAGCGCTGAGCCATCGTCGCAACTCACGCCTTGACCCAGAGAGCGTCTCGAACTCTCCCGGTCTCTTGTCGCGCGCCTAAGGAATGCGCCGCAATCGTTTCGCGATAAGCGTCGAGGAGTACCTGTCCCGCAGCAGTCCACGTGATGCTTGGGGCGGCTTCGAGACAGGCGCTGCGAAGTCTTTCTAGCAGGGCCCGATCTTCATGCAACATGGTGATGTGCTGGGTCAGAGCTTCGACGTTTCCTACACGGTGCATGAGTCCAGTCTTCATGTGGCGGCAAATCTCTGTGCAGGCTTCTGAGGCCAGAGGCACGCATCCGCTTCCCATGGCTTCCGCAATAACCAGACCGAAGCCTTCCTCGATGCTGGGAAGAATAAGAACATCGCTTTTTCGCATGAGCTGAGGTATGTCATTCCGATGCCCTAGTACCTTTACGCTCGGGTGTGAAAGCATGGACGCGAGTTTTTCCTGGTAGGCTGGCAGAAACTCCCCGGCAATGAGAAAATTTCCATCTTTCGAGGCAGGAGACCGAAGCCACGCTTCGAGGGCATAGTGGACGCCTTTTCGCACAGCGCATACTCCCACAAACAGCATGGTCAATCCGCGCTTCGGATCCCGCGGTTCACTGCTGGGAAAGTAAACCTTCTCGTCATAACCGTAGGTATGGCGGACCAACTGCTCCCTCGGATAACCCTCGTCGACAAATGTTTTCACGACAAAATCGCACGGACATAAGAGGCGTGTGGCCAGTCGGTATTCCTCTTCTTCCCTGCGCAACTTTTCTTCGTTGTAGGCGTGCTCATGGTCGGGCGGAAGGGTCACCCCCAACCTCTCACACTCCTTTTGCACCACAGCCATGGCAAAACCAGTATGTGCATTCGGCCTTTCCAGCACGGTAGGGATGCCCAGTCGCGCGGCCGTCCTGAGCGTCTGGAGCGCTCCAAGCGGCCAGGTGTGGATGATGTCGATCTGCCCTGCCAATCTCTCGAGGCGACGCGAAACAACATGATCGTGCCATGCGCATGCCCGCATTGTTCCTACGACCCGATAAGGAATCCGCAATCTCCCACGGGCCAGCGTCGGGGAAACTCTCACATCAGGTCGGACTGGTTTGGAAATGGAGGCAGGAAGAACCAAAATCTCAGCTCCCGCATCCGCCAGGCCCTTCACCTGTTGCCAGGCAATGCCACAGATTCTGTCTGCACCCAGCTTGAGGGGAAAACTAAACAAGACCCGCACGCGCTTGTTTTTGTCACTCATTATTTCTCCTTCACGCGGGCTTCTGATTCGTTCTCGAGGTCAGGCCTTTTGCCATGACATAGTCCCCACTGCGTCGGAAGCCGATGGGAAGTGCTCCTGGTCCGGCTCCTCCACGATTGGAACTGTCGCCTGCGCTGCCTCGAAGGTTGCCACGGAAATGCAGGCCAACACGGGAAAGAAGCCCATCATCATTTGAGCCATATAGTTAATTCCAAAATGCGCCACTACGGTGGCAAACAGGACTGAACCCAGACACCAGAGGAACCATTCCTGCTTGCGGTCCCCATTCACCTGTTTTCTTGCCGTCCCGATTGCTCTAAAGCTCCGGGTGAAAATCGCTATGTAGAAAACCAAGGTCAGCAGACCTCCCGTCAAGGCGACGACTACAAACTGGTTGCAGAGATCCCACATACTCCATCCCCACAGGTTGTAATACCTGTATCCGAGAAGCCACCAATCGCTGAAATGCCGGATGCAGTTGTCCAACAAATAATAGCGATGATAGCTAGAGGAAGACCCGGTGAGATCCACCCGGGCAATCAAGGACCAAACCGGACCATGCATCACCAGATGCAGCGCCACCAGGGTCAGCACGAAGCCCCAGCGAACGAGGCGCATCCGCTGGCGCAGAGGCCAGAAACTAAGCCCTACGAAGCTCCCGCTAAAGGCCATCCACGACGTGCTTGAGTTCGACGCGATCACCATGGCCATGGTGCCGGCAAGTCCCGCGAACGCCGTCATCCGGGATCTTCCTTCTGTCCACAACCACAGGAACAAGGGAATCAGGGCGCCCGCGAATGCACCAGCATAGATACAGCCCATCACTCCCTCCGAACGTATCTTCCCGTCTCTTAGGACCACGGCCAGCGGAATCCCTCCAAGGTAGCCGAATACATTCACACGGACGATTCGCTCGTTGACCATGCAGGCGCCCTGGATTACGCAAACCACAGCTAACACTTTGACCGTGCGCCGGATTGCCTCGCCATCGGGGATTAGAAATCTCACTGCCAAGTAGCCGCCCAGCGCATCGACGAAGTCCCCCAAGTTATGGATGAGCGACTGCATGTTCATCCACTGGAGAGAAAGGATGACGAGCGCCGAAACCGTCCACAGCACCACCACCTGGTCCACGGCGTTAAATCCCCCCGCAAACCTCCCTTCTGACGATGCCTCTCGGAAGGCAGCCATCCGAGCCAGCACGGTTAAGATGAGGATTCGCAACACGGTGAAGTGGAGGCTGCCCACCACCACCACTTGTACGATCGGGATAGTAAAACAAGACAACAGGAAAACCGTAATAACCTTTTCGCGCGGACGGGTAAGGATCAGGAGGATGGCGACCAGTAACCACACCGCGACCAGCGGATGGATCAGCGTCTCAGTCGCGCCGCCACCAAATCGTAGGTTTTGAGGTTCCATCGATAATAGCTGTTCGGTAGGACGCCCCGTGCACCGTTAGCTGACAGCCAAGGATGCTGTGGCTTTAGAATCAACCACGATGTTCGATCGTGTTCGAGCCCAATGACCAGGTCTATTGGGGCATTGCCTGCAGATTCGAAGGAGGATTCAATCCACCCGATCCCGATGACATCGAGAATGACGTGATCAATGCCTGCCAGGTATCGCTGGGATGAATCAGCGTCATGTTGTTGGCGGTTGCACCGGATTGAGCGCTTAGAATATAAGCGGCGGCATTTATTGTGTTTACAAATTCACAGGTCTGGGTTTCGCCCGGCCCACTATAAATCGGGCAACTCCAGGGTGAATTCACGCTGTCGATGTGCTCGCTGCTGTAGGTGAAGTTAAATAACAAATCGCCGGCAGTCGGAGTAATTGACGGAGTGTTAACGGTTTCTCCGGTTCCGGTGCCAAGTGGAGAATCAACGTCGTGAGCAAACGTGCATCCTGAACTTGGGCTGAAATCTATGTAAGAAGTTTGAATGCCGGTATGCGATCCACTCACCGTCCAAGTGATCGTTGGTGAACCGGCGGAGGCCGCAGAAAGAATGTAATAGATAAATCCTTGTCCTGTACCTGGATCTCCTGAACCATTGATCCCGGAAACGCTCGTCTGAAGGGCAGTCTGGCCTCCCATCGTCACACTCACAGGAGCACAGGATGAGTAACACCAGGCAGTAAATGCTACCAGATCACCAACCGCATGTATATTGGCGGTGAGAGTAACGGTATTTGATGATCCATTATCCACACTATAGTCCGCATTTTGCTCCGTGACCGAACAGGATTGAGCCGACAATGATGTAGTCGTGCCGAACACAAGCATAATAAGTAAGTAGCTAAGTTTCACTGGTTCCTAATCGTGACGCTGTCTTTACGTAAACTTGACAGAAGTGGGTTGAGTATTGAACGCGTCGGCTCGATTGACCCATTCCTCCGCAGCCACCATGTGCCACTATGATGTAAATACGAATCCAGCACCGGGGTTGTTCGGGCTCACTGTGGCATAGCCTGCAAATTGCTAGGAGGAGCCGGCGGACCGCCACCACCCGCATATTCGTAGGCACCGGAATCCCAGGCCCCAGAGGCCGGCCTCGCCACCGGTGTTTGTCCAGGACAAGTCATAGTGTGATTCGTTGTGTTATAGGTGCAGCCATCCGTCGTTCCGTACTTGCAAGCACTGGCAGCGTCTATTCCGATAGCTTGCTCCGAACTATAGGCAGCGAGTGCCGTGCAATATGTCTGGTGGTTAGCTCCCGCTCCAACCGTGCCATTACTAGCCGCGATCGGCGTGCAAGGCTTGGTGGGGTCATTTGCACAGGTATTGCCAGTCTGCGCAGTCCCGCTTGACCCTGTGGTATAGCCTTGCGTTGTTGCGGTGGCATCGGACATTGCGATGTTGGTGGAATCTGATCTTCCAGTGCAGGGTGTTCCGGTGTTGGTGTCAAAAGGAGTGTTAATCAAGTGCTCGTTTAACACTGTCAGGTATTGGCCGCCGTGATTTACATTCGAGACATTGCAGGGCTGGACTATGTCCACCAGCGTGTTGTTGAACATGTACTGCCCGCCCGTGTTAGTGCAACCGTAAATTGGAGGACCGGCGTAGTCCCAGTTGTTGGTTAAGGCGACATCGAACTGAAGGTTGTTGAACCAGTATTCCGGTGCCGATTCTGGACAGAACCACCAGTGCACCTGCCCGCTACCTATCAAACTGGCATCGTCGTGGCGTAGGATGTTGTTATAAAAGACATTAGCCGTCGCCGGGTTAGCGTCGTCATTACATTCCAGAACATTGGTGTGTGAGCCCGCCCCGGAATTGTGGTTGTACATGTGCTCAAAGATGTTGTCATGGATATCGTGGCACGCCTGCCCTACTCCCTGATTGGTGTAGCGGATGACGCTGTCACGGAAGTGATCGAATCCGGGGAAGGTTGCCCAGGCACAGGAGCCGGGGTTAGAATCTGCGCCGTCTACCACGATGTGATCGAAGGTTTGAGTTCCATTAGGGCTGCCTCCAACCAGGGTGCATGGCTGATTGTTGCTTCCCTGCCCCGCTGTGGTGGTAGCGGTCCACCCATGAATATAGACATTAGTAAGAAAAGCATCGGTTCCGCTTCCGGTTGATGTTCCCGGGTAGGCAATAAATGTATCCTGCACGGCGGACGTAACGCTGGAGTCAGACGAGCAGACCCCGGTAAGTTCAAAATTGTCCAGAATTGATCCGCTCGCCATGCTGACCATGTTGTTATTGGCGAGCGGGGAAGGCCTGCCTGCTATTTGGTAGGAGCAACTGGCTACCAGTGAGGTAGAGGTAGAGTTGTCTCCCGTCAGGATAGGCCGCACCCATGAGGCTCCAGTGAACCATGTGGTATCGACTCCGAAATAGACGCACCCAGTCTGGGCCCCCTCAAAAGTGCAATTAGAAATGTTGTGAGAGTACGAATAAATAAACCAGTTGAAAATATCCCACGTACCTCCAGTATAGGGAGAGGCGCCAGAGTTTCCGAAGTGCCAACTGTCCCCGCCTCTAAAGATGAATCCGATGCCACCAGAGCCAGAACTTACCGCTGCACAATTGTTGGCGCAATTTGGCATTCCTGGCGCGTGCAGCCACGGAGTGGCCTCACTGGTTCCGTTATTGGTGTCCGCCCCGTTCGCCGCTATGAAATAGCAGTTGTTCCCGGTAACGGGAGCACCGACGGGGCAGGCTCCCCCTGCTGCGAAGGCGCTGATAGAAATCAAAGAGAACACAGAAAGGTTCAGAATAAATATGATGCCACGCTGATTGCGTCCTCTGTCGGCTGTCATATACATAGGCTGCCACAACAGGACTGAAACTTGGAAGGAGGAAACATAACCGATACATTACTTAGGTAATCAATGCTCTGGTTACGGTGTAAATAATACACGCCTACAGGCTTCTCGCGAGGAGGCTTTCGGGGAAAGCTGACGAAAATCGTCCGTTCAACACAGTTTCGCATTGCTGTCTTCGCTCCACCATACCATTGTATGGCCGAGAAAGCTCAACTTGCTTGCCCAACCCAGACCACGAAATGGGGTTTTTGCCAGAGACGCCAACTGTGCCTGGTTCCACTCTGCCGCCTCAATAAACGCCCGCCCCCTGCACTCAGCCGCGAGGTTGCTAAGGATATGGGCGACCAAAAGCGGATTCATTCCCCGACCGCGATATTGAGGGAATACGTGGAAATCGAAAAGATGCACATCATCCTGTCCCAGGGGAAAGTAATGGGAGTCGACGGTGCATCCCTGTAAGGTCCAGCCAAAGCCTGCCAGCTTGTCGTAGGACTTGATCAACCACAGCGACGCGCCCAGATCAAATCGCTCTTTTATGTTGCGCCGGGCCAGTTTGGGATTCCAAACGCTGATCATCGCTTGCAGTTCCTCGGGGCTAAGTTCAGCGGCGCTTTTCTTACGTTCCACCTTCAGAAAGCTCGGGAGGTCGGGAGGCGGGGCTTGCGTGGCCAAGTCGCAATAAAACAGCACGCTACGGCTCGAAAACAAAGCTCGTCTTGCCGCCAGTCCGGCCCGGCGGATGGTATCGACGAAGCCGTGGCGAGTGTAATAGGCTCCCAGACGTGAGACAGAACTGGAAATGCTCATAGTGATGGGTGCCGGCAGCTCTCAGGCCTTCTGGGGAATACTCCCAAAGATGAGCTGTCGCAGACAAGCGCCGCTTACCTGTTTTCGTACGTCGCTTTCTTCGCGTCGCCGGGGGTCACCGAAACCAGATAGAACGGCCACGGTGTAACGAAGAACGTGATGGAAAAGGATGATGCTTCCGATTCCCAGCCGGCCGAAAAGGCCATAATACTTGGACCAATAGTAGAGGACCGACCGTTGTTGTGCCACCGCAAAACGAACAGGATACGGGGCGGTAGTCTTGCCCCGGTCATGGATCGCCTGTGCACCGGGGTAGAAAACAACCTCCCAGCCCGCTTTCCAACAACGCCGGCACCAATCCACGTCATCGCCATACATAAACATCTTCTCGTCCAACAGGCCCACAGCGTCAAAGGCTTCACGACGGATAAAGGAGAAACACCCCACCAGCACATCCACCTTCAACGTCCGGTCATGCGAAAAGTAGAACATATGCTCGCCGGCAAAGAAGCGGGAATTCCTGAACCTCGTCGCCAAGCCGGTTGCGTCGCAGAAGTTGTTCCAGAGGGTCGGAAATCGTCGGCACGTGCTCTGCATCGACATGTCGGGTTCGAAAACGCGGGGACCGACATTACCTACCTTGGGATTCTGGTCAAGGAAATCCGCCAAGGCGTCAAGACAGCCCGGAAAGACGATTACGTCCGGGTTCACCAGGGCAATGTAGCGCCCCTGGCATTGCCGTATCGCCAAGTTATTGCCTTTGGCAAAACCCAGGTTCTCTGGGCTCTTGATAAGTTTGACCCAGGGGAACCTGGTCTCAATCATCTCCACAGAGCCGTCGCTCGACGCGTTGTCCACCACAAGCGTTTCCATGCTACGGCGAGGGGGCGCCGCTTGTAGACTTTCCAGACACAACTCCAGATAGTGTCTGGCATTCCAGCCGACGATGACGACAGAGATATCCATGGATGGAGAGAGAATCTCCGACCTAATCTGCGCTTGCGTGCTGGCTGAGAGGACGGACAAATTGTATGGCGACTTTGCAGGCCCGTGCAGTATCACGCACGGCAAAACCTGCCTTGACAACCGCCGAAGATATAGCACTCGTGCAAGCTCTCAGGGGGCTTATTTGAGTGATATCTGCGCCGGACAATCCTCTCTTGAAGTGGTATACGCCCGGGTTGTGCTCGGGGTCGATGCCGCCCAAGTCGTACCACTTGATGCCATTCTCTTTTAGCCACTTAATTAGAGTCCACTGCAGCAAGTAAGCGCCTTTTGAATTCAATCCGGCGTCGCTCGTCGCGCCCAGCAGATAGATTGCGGTATCGCCCATTGCCGAGGCCACCAGTCCCGCCACCGGGACACCATGGTCCTCGCAAATCAGGACTTGCATGCGATGGAACTCTGGCAAGTCTTGTTGCATCCTCTCAAATTCTTCAACGTCCACAGTGGTTTCGAATGTCTTGCGCTTTCGCATCTGGTTGTAAATCTGACAGAAAATTCGGTATTTGTCACAACCGCTTCCCGCGATGATCCTAAGGTTATTCTTTTCGGAGCGCGAGAGCTGATTTCGCCACTTCTTGTCGAGCTTCCTCCGCAATTCCCCGACGTCTGGAGCAAGATCGAGCACGAAAGTCCTGTATGTATTGCTAGCGACGGGAATTTCACGTGTGAACGCGCTAAAAGCGGATTGGATCACATCGGCGCGTGGCGAACTCACGAAAGCGTTTGGGAGAATGCGCAAGAGCAGCTTTCGCTTGCTGACGTACTCCTCTTGGAGAACACGTGCCACATAAGTACAAACTTTTGAGTCAAGCGCCAAGCCCCGTCGTTGCCAGACAGGGCCCCATCGCAGGTACGCCATGCCGAACCTAAACCTTGTCGGGCGAACGATCCTCAGCTGGGCCATGCCCAAAACCTCGCCACCTCGTTTCAAAACCAAGTGGCTGAGACTCTTTTCTCCCCAGTGGACACCCCCGTACGACCAGGTTTGATAGATGTTTGCATCGTCGAATAGATCGAGCATCTGTGACCATTCAGCGGGCGTTGAACGATCAACTTCGACTTGCCACGTAAGATCCAGCATGAAGGTTTAATCCCGTTTCTCAACCTAAGTCGACAACTGCGCTTTGAACCGCATTTCTTGTGACCTAGATGTTCCTTCGGCCACAAATATAAGTGCGGCCATGGGCGGATGCCTGATATGGATTGGCCGCTATTTCCGGTCCCGTTCCAGCAACTCCATCAACAAGCGACTCCTGGAACAAACCCAGGCTATTCTGCGGCCATCAAAAGCAACGGCGGGCGTTGGAGGAGCCACGATCGCTAAGCCCGTGGCTTTCGCTTCCCTAAGTCCTGATTCCAAATCGTCGACTTCATAACAGACGTGGTGCAATCCGGCCCCTTTCTTGAGGAAATTGCTCACCGGCGAGAGATCGGAAGCCGGTTCCACCAACTCAAAGACTGGATTACGGACATCTGAAGGGCTAAAGAACGCCACTCGAACTCGTTGCACGGGATCATGAATCACCTTCCCGTCCCAGCGGGCTCCCACGGATGCCGCGAATGGTTCGGCGGCCTTCGAAATCGACGCCACAACAAAACCCAGATGGTGAAGAACGCCGCTCTGGCTAAGCAGCGGTCCCACGCAACCAAACTGCATAGAGCCCGCTCTGCTAGGCGTATCCTTCGTCCGGCCCTCCGACCTTATTTCCTCTATCTTAACCTGCATTCACCGCCTCGAATTTCACAATTATCAACCTGCCTTTTCTACCGCTGCTAAGGCGTTTTGCCCACATTGCGATCGAGTCTCATTAGAACTATCAATGGCGTTGAGACTCTTGAAAAGTGGTCTTTAGCCGGCTGCTGAAAAACTCGAGAAACAGAGTCGCTGCCGCCGGCTAAAGCGCTAAGCCGGCTCGGTATCAAGAACAAAGAACTTAGACGCTGGTCTGAACGCCAGCGCCACCGAGCTTTGACGTCCCATGAGTTTTTCAGCAGCTTGCTAGAGGGTGCAGATCGTCCGTCCCCACATATTTTTTTTGTATCGGTTAAGCGGTCCGTCCTTCTAAACACTCGCGACCGTTGAGAGCGCTTTCGAAGTTCTGCGAATGTAGCGCGTTCTCATCGAATAGGATTGCAGCACCTCGTAGTGCCACAACTCGCGGTCTTGGGACGGTCCATCCACTCGATAGAAACCGAGGTTTTCGTAGTGGCTGGCAACCAGGCTGTTCTTCTTGGATGGGATATAGACGCCTACGATCTTGCCGATGGCCAGCTCCTGGCATTTTTCGACAAGCGCATCAAACATGGCGAATTCCATTTCGCGCTTCAACACACGGCAGCTCATCACCCAGAGGTCCAACTCGACTGATTCGTCAAAGATCCGCCCGATCAGGGCCGACACCAAGCCATTGTCGCCAAATCTGTCGATCAGCCGACCATAAAGAGTGATGAAAGTCTGGTCCCCAGCAATGGACTCCACTTCGGCGCTCGTATACCGTTTGGTTGTGAGATTGAACTGATTGGTCTTGTTAATCAACTGCGTGATTCGTTCCAGGTAGATCGGAAGGAACGGGCCTATCTCCGTGGTCATTTCGAGCGAGGCGAGGAATTGTCCATAATCACCGAAACCGGCCTGATACTCACTCCGCTGAGCATTCGAGCTGTAGTAGGATGAGCGGCTGAGATCATCCTGGACCAGCTTATCCACTTCGAAGTATCGCTCGTGTTCCAGTACTTGTGCGAAGCGAGAAACATCCGAGCCCACATCCGGCACCGCTACCTCGGGCAACTGATCTGCCACCAGAGCCCTCTCGGCCGGGTTATCATCGACGAATACCACGCTATCAAGGCCGATGTTAAGCTCAATCGCGATCTCCCGGATGTTTTCAGGCTTTGGACTCCAGTTGGCTTTGAAAGCGCTGAAATCCTCCACCTTCAATACGCTGTCCGGGTGAGAGAAACCCTCTTTGGCGTTCGCAACGTCGTTCTTCGAGCATACTGCGAGAATAATCCCCCGCCGCTGTAAATCCTTTACATACTGTTGGAAGTCTACGAAGGCCTCGCCCACCGGATGGTCCCGACCAAGAATCAGATTTTGAACGCCATCATCGCCAACGACCCCGCTCCAAAGCGTGTTGTCTAAGTCCAGAACAAGGCACTTCTTGGACTTTCCGTAAACCGACTTAACAATCCCAGCAACGTTGCGAGCTAGGGCCACCGTTCCGGTCGGACTCGGGACCATATGAAAGTTGTACCAATAATTGTGACCAACCCACTCGGCAAGGCCTACTTCTGCGGAAAGATAGAGGATGTCATTAATTAGGAAACGCGAGTGGTTGCGGGCATACCGCGCGAACCTAGCATTCAGCCTCAATAAGAAATTCCCGCGGCCGAACGATTCAGAAGCCTCCAGATTTCCCAGTGGTCTGAGATGCGGCAGGTCGAAGTTGTTCTGGATGATGAGGGCGCCAAGTTCCGTGTGAATCTTTTCCCAAAGAGACTCAAACCTGGCCGTTTCACAATCGACGCGGTGTTCAACCTGAGCCTCAGTCTCCAGTAATTCAGGGAATTGCGACACGTTGCGCCATGTAGTGTGGATAAAGACGATGTCGGGCTTGAAATTCCATAGGTCAGGATTCTCGAAACGCACGTCCTCAGAGTAGCAGTTGTATCCCGATTCGTAGAACGTAGGCTGGATTCCTTGCGCCAGAAGAAACAACTCCAGCATCTTCTTCAATTCAGCTGTGGTGGAACCACCAAGGATTGCAATCCGCGTCGGTAAGAGGTTCGTTCGTTTGAGCAGTTCTTTCTTCAGTGTCTCGCGCTTCCGCAGGATATCCGACACCGCGATCGGAAACTGCAGAGCTTTCGGAACCTCTAATCGCAAAGGCTCGGTCTCTGATGTCAATGGAAATCTCCTCTACACAAAAACCGCAGATTGGGTTTTACGGCTACTCCCAAGCGTACCCAACTCTGACTCTTCAGCACCCGTATCGGCACAAAGCGCATTCCCGTTCGCTTGTCGTTAAATTCCCCACGGCTGGAATGTCCGGGTGAGAAAGATTCTGCTTCTAATTCAGCAAGTCGGTTTAGATGAACCCTTGCGTAGCCGCATTCAGCGACGTCACGGGATGTCGATGTCAAGGCCGATTCCGTCCGATCCACTCTGATGTTGGCCGTCTTCACATCTACCGGTTTGCCGGCTCGTGGTCAATGGAAGTGCCTTCCACGTCGGCGAGTCGAAGAAGGTCGGCAACCGTCGAGCAGCCAACGATCTGGTGGGGGGAAAGGTTCGCGCCGTTATTGGTTTCCGCCAGGGCGATCAAGGTGATGAGGGCGGTCGAGTCCCAATTCTCAAGCTCGTCCAGCTTCTCATGGCCTCGAAGCGTACCGACGGGGAGACCGAGAATCTCGTCCATCTCCAAAAGAAATTCATCGCGGGTCATTGCAAGCTCTCCTAAAGTAAATTGATCGTCGCACGCTGAGCGAAGCCATAAACCTAATTACCGCTAAGTCGATTCCTTATTGCACGAAGCCGAGGTAGAACCTCAATTTCGAAGAAGAAACTGTCTTCGCTGTCCGCGCGGGGGCTGACTCTGTCAAGATGAAATGCGTTGGCGCTCCGAGGGTTGGCGACACTTTCGCTTAGGAAGACCGCCTCATGCCCAGAACGTCGAAGATGCCCCTTCAAGTCGCTAGTAAGATCTGATGAGGAACCATAGGGCACGCTGAACGATCGCACTTTCCTCCCCGACAGGGCTTCGAGCTCTGCCTTGTTTCTGTCGACCTCGTCGCCGAAGGCCTCGGGTGTCAAGGATCTGCACCGCACATGAGTGTAGGTGTGGTCGCCTATCTCAAAATCTGAAGACGCCAGTTCGCAAAGTTGCTTGCGGGTCAGATACAGCCGTGCCTCTCTGGCCAAATGGCGCTCGTCGATCCCGCCCAAATGGGTCAAGGCGTCGAGAAAGAGTTTCCTTTCGGACAGGGAAATCGCAGGGAAGAAACACGAGAAGACCTCAGCGAGAGACCTTAGCTTAGGGCTGTCGGCACCCTTAACAACCCGCACCGCTGTATTAATGGCTTCCATTCCCAGTTCGTTGGCCGCGTAGCATACAAGATTATCCGGTGCTAAGCGCTGATTATCCAGAAACGCCGCATTGAGGAAGAAGATAGCAGGTACACCAAACTTGATGCAGAGCGGGACTGCCCACTCCATAACCGATGCATAGCCGTCGTCAAAGGTCAGCAGTATTGCACGCGGCGGAACTCCTTTGCCATCCGAGTCATTCAAGACATCTTCTAAGCCGACGGGCGTGTAATACGTCGTAATGAATTTCAGGGCGGCCTCGAAGTTACTCGGAGTGATGCTCACTCCCATTCCCCTGGTAAACGATGACTCTGAAACTGAAATGTCATGAAAGACGACGCACCGCAATGAGTAAGAAGGGCCGAGCGTGCGCATAACCCCGAAACGGCCCGGCATGCGCCAGAGGGTCCTCGCGGTTAAATCGCGAATCGCGTGTCGACCGCCACCGTGATGGTTTTGGTTACCGGGCAACAAACTAGATACCCATACGCAAGCCGCTTTCGACGGCTTCGGGTGCTGGCTGTCCGATAGTTTTCACGTCGTCGGGTTTTGCGGAGGCGTCACCCACTGACACCGCATTGCTCTCTCCGGCAACTTCCTTATGCTCCAGAAACGATCTCTGCCAAAGCTCGAGCGTGACTAACGAAAAGATCTCCTTGGAGTACCCTCCCCTGGCCTCGTCATTGGCCAATAACTGACGGACGGAGGAGGTAGCAAAATAGCCCCGATTCGTGGTCGTTCGGTCCAACAGAATCTCATGCACCCAGTCCCGCATTTCATTCCTAAGCCATGACTCGTAAGGAACCGGAAAGCCAGCCTTGCGGCGATCCAGAATGGATCTGGGCACGCGACTCCGCAGCGCTCTCTTGGCTAGGTACTTGGTGGTCAAACCCCGAACCTTGAGGTTTGAGGGCAGCGCGGCAGCAAACTCAAGGACCTTATGATCTAGCAGCGGCACCCGAAGCTCGACAGAGTTGGCCATTGTCATTTTGTCGGCCTTAATCAGCAGATCATCCGGCAGCCACGTCTTTGTATCGATATACAGCATCGCGTCGAGCGTATTCTCTCCCCTGACTCTCTCCTGCAGACGACGTATCGGCTCCAAACTGTGTTCTCGGTCAATCGAGTGGGCGAAGTCAGCGGCGTACAACTTACCTAAGCCGTTCCCAACGTATCGATAAGGATTGGATGTGCGGCTGTAATAGTAGTCGGGAAAAGACGCATTCATCAGGGGTACATATTTCTGTACTCGCGAGGAGTGAAACAGCAGGTTTGCGAGAGCCACACCTCGCCGGAGACCGCCTTGAAATGGCCCGACACCGCGCTTGATGCGTTCCAGCCATAGCAGGTTTCGATAATTGCTGTAGCCGGCGAAAGCCTCGTCCCCTCCTTCTCCGGAGAGGAGAACCTTGACGTAGCTACTCGCCAGCTTCGACACGTAATACAACGCGATAGCCGGCGGCTCGCAAACCGGCTCTTCCATGTGCCAGACATATTGCGGCAGGAAAGCAGTAAAATCGGCGGCCGTGATCGTCATCTCATGATGCTGCGTCTGATACGTTTCTGCCGCCGTTCGGGCGTACGGCCTTTCGTCGGCGAAACCGGCATCGGAAAACCCGACGGTGAAGCTACTAACTTCTTTCTTTGTCCGCTCCTTTGCAAAGCTGAGGACGGCAGTGGAATCCACTCCACCACTCAGCAGCACTCCAACCGGCACGTCCGAGATCATGTGCTGCTCTACCGCCTCACCCAAAAGATCCAGTAATTTCGTCTCGCATTCCTTTGAGGTCGATACCTCAGAGGGCTTCGAAAAACTAAGATCCCAGTATTGGCGCACTTCTGTTCGACCATCTTTTGTCGTCAGGTAGAAACCAGGTTCCAGCTTTCGAACACCTTTCAGCATGGTTTCTTCGCCTGGCAGATAAAGAAACGTGAGAAATCTGTCGATGATCTCTGGGGCCACCTCGCGACCCACACTGGGGTCAGCTAGAATTGCTTTGATCTCAGAAGCGAACACCAGAGAGTTCTCACTCAACGCGTAATAAAGGGGCTTGATTCCGACCCGGTCCCTTGCCAGGAAAAGGCTCTTCTTCTTCTCGTCCCATATGGCAAAGGCAAACATCCCTCGCAATTTCTCCAGGCAGTCCGGCCCAAGTTCCTCGTACAAATGCACGATCACTTCGGTGTCCGTTCGAGTCTTGAAGAGGTGACCTTTATTCAAGAGAAATGACCGTAGCTCCTGGTAGTTGTAGATCTCCCCGTTGAAGACGATCCAGATGCTACCGTCCTCATTAGAAATTGGCTGGTGGCCACTACTAAGGTCGATGATCGAGAGCCGCCTGTGTCCCAGCCCCACTTGCGACCCGAGATACAGTCCTTCATCGTCGGGGCCCCGATGACGAATCGTATCCAGCATGGTCCGGATAATGCCGGCCTCTACAGCCACGCCGGTCGCGAAATTCAGCTTTCCACAAATGCCGCACATACTCGGGTCGCCATGCCCCTCTTTAGACTTACTTCCAAATGGTCTGTAACCCGCAGAGCCGCCGGAGTTGCTGCGCTCGCATATAACTTATCAGCTGCTTATCCGCCACCTGTGGCGCACCTGCAATGTAGCCCTTAAGAAAACCGAAGCCCATTGCCGCCGAACCTATTAGATAGGGCTTCTGGAGGACCCGAAACGCACAACTAGCCAAGACAAAGAGAGGGTGATATCCCGAGACATAACATGCGACCCCGTGCTTCACTTTATCCCGTATCCGGCCCTCGGCGTCGCCGGTAAAGCGGTGATGGAGCACACAAAGTTCTGCGAAGGAATAGGTTTTCCAACCCAACATATTCGCCTTCACTTCATCGATGGTGTCCCAACCTGCCGCTCGCCAAAGTCCACCAATCGCGTTCCAGCAGTCCTTCTTGTAGATCTTGGTTGCTCCCCTCACATGAAACCGTGGGGTCTTTTCGAGCTTCAGTTTGATCCCGATGCGGTGATAAATATCGCCGCCTCCAATGCCAAGCTTCGGTTCGCCGCAAAAGTGCAGAAAACTACGCTCGAAATAGTCGGGCGCGAAGGTGAGATCGCCGTCCAACTTCACGACAAATTGCCAATCTGTGCCATGCAGAGCCTCGTAACCTGCATAAAACGCCTCTACCACTCCGCCGCCGGCCTTGCGGAAACCTCTATTCTCCCGATGTACCGCCCGGATCCATGGCACCTGTGCCGCATAGGCATCGACGATTTTGCCCGTTCCATCGGACGAGCCATCGTCGACAATTACCCACTCGGACGGTGTAATCGTCTGATCGATGACTGAGCGAATCGTCGCTTCGATATGCCGCTCTTCATCACGCACGGGCGTGACGATCACATATTTTATGGCTTGACTCATGACGCTGTTGCAGCCGAATCTGGATACGGGTCTTAACGAATGGCTACACGCCACGTTGCTGCAGATACTGTCGGAGGCCATCTTGCCATGGGGAGAATATGTTTAACTCGCGGCTCTTCAACACCTGGTTTTCAAGAACGGAATACTTGGGACGGGGAACTTTAGCGGGAAACTCACCCGGCGCCGCAGGCTTCAGTTTAACCTTGGTATTGGTCAGGGAAAATATCGTCTGCGCAAACTCAAACCAGGAGCAATCCCCTTCTGCCGTAGCATGGTAGAGCCCAAAGCAGTCGCTATTACTCAGCACTAACATTTGCCGGGCCAGTTCCGCAGTCGAGGTAGGAGTTACGACCTCATCCTCAACAACATGCACTTCTTCCCGCTCCCGCGCCAGCTTCAACATAAGGTCAATGAAGTTCATACCCTTCGCCCGGCAAGGGTGCGTGCCATAAATGGCCGAGGTACGCACTACGAAATACTTATCCAAAGTCGTGCTGACGAAGTATTCGCCTGCCAGTTTGGTGTTCCCGTAAACACTCAATGGCCTTGGACTGTCACTCTCCTGGTAAGGTCTGCCTTTGGCCCCATCAAAGACATAGTCCGTACTGACATGTATTAGCACCGATCCCATGTCCCGCACAGCCAAGGCAAGGTTCCTCGCGCCAAGAGCATTGATGAGGTACGCCTTCTCCGGCTGCATCTCACAGTTTTCCACGTGATGCATGGCAGCTGTATTCACGACAAGATCAGGTTGTAAGGTCCGCAGCGTGTTCACCACGGAATCAAGGTCAGCGATCTCGATCTGCCCGTGGCTTAAGGCGAACACTTCGTGTCCGCTGCCTGCGAAGGTGCTCACCAAGTCGCATCCGAGCTGACCGCTGGCACCAACCACGGCGACCTTCATCGGATTGCAGCTCCCACCATGTCATGGATCTCGATGCCGCTTTCCAGCGCTCTGAAAGACTCCATATTGGAATAGATCGGGTTGTCCCAACCCTGATACTTATCCATTTTGTCAATCAGATCCTCCACGATGGATTTTACGTCACCACTCGGATGGAAGCTTAGGACGTTCTTAGCCTTTTCCGTACTGACTTTGTAGTTCCGGAAGTCTTGCATGTGTTTGATGCAGAGGTTGACGTGAAGGGAAAGACGTCCCTCGATAGCTTGCTTGACTAAGTCTGCGACCTCTCCCACGGTGTAGTTACCGGATGCAATGTTAAAAATACCCGATATTCGGTAGTTCGCCTCGATGGCTCGGATGTACGCTGTGGCAGCATCCTCGATGCTGAGAATTGGCCTCCAGATGGAGGGGTTATTCACCGTAATAGCCCGGCTCTTCATCGCGCTTTTAAACATGGTATTGATGATTAGATCAAAGCGCATCCGGGGGCTGTATCCGGAAATCGTTCCCTTCCGCAGCGAGATAACGGAATAGCTGTCGTCAAGTAACTGCAAGGCTGCTTGCTCCCCTTGGAGCTTGGAAATGCCATAGGGATACATCGACGCCACCGGCCGGCTTTCGTCGTATAGCTCATTTTCGGTATAGCCATAGACCGAGCAGGATGACGCATAAATAAATCTCTTTACCTTCGCAATCTTGGCCATATATGCCAGATAAGCCGGCGCCGCTGCATTAAAGGTAAAATTCTTGCTTGGCGAATACTCCGCCATGGGATCATTGGATAGCCCCGCCAGAAAGATGACCTGGTCATAGCGTTCGAGGTCCTCGCCTGAGAGATGGAAAATGTCCTTGGTGAGGATGCCTGTTTGCGGAGGCAGATGGTTGCCAAACCAGAACAGGTCCACTACATCCACCTTATAGCCTCGGTCGAGGAGTTTAGGTATCAGGGCCGAACCAACATAGCCTCCACCGCCAGCGACCAGAATTCTCATGTCAGCTCCTTTTGAGGGGTTGTAGACGTTACTCGTTCATAACGGAAATTGTCAGACGCCGGCGTGGTGAGCCACTGCGCTAAGGTTTGCGCCTTACTGTCCTTCTCCGACACCTGCACCTCGGTAAGTGGCCACTGAATTCCGATGGCCGGATCGTCCCAGCGAATCCCAGATTCGGCATTGCTGTTGTATAGACCCGTGCACTTGTATTGGATTTCAGCGACTTCCGAGAGCACACAAAAGCCCCGGGCAAAACCGGCGGGAGCCCAGACTTGGCGCCTGTTCTCCGCCGAGACTTCAGCTCCATACCACTGTCCCAGAGTGGGCGAGCCTTTTCTTATATCCACAGCAACCAGAAATCCACTTCCCAGCGTAACGCGCATTAACTTGCCCATCGGCGGTTCCCATTGAAAGTGTAGGCCACGTACAACTCCCTTTACTGAGCGCGAGTGGTTGTCCTGCACAAAGTGAAGAGGCAGACCCAATGCTTCGAACTGGTCTTCTCGAAATGTCTCCATGAAAAAGCCGCGGCTATCCTGGAAAATATCGGGCACCAGGACCACAACGTCTTCTAGTTCCCTTCTTTCAACCTTGATTTCCATATGGCGTCTCTGGAATCTGTAGCAGTTATGCTCAGGCTGGCGTTTTCAAACGAAGAACTCACGTCTCGCTGGTTGTCCGTGGATTAATCTGCGACTTCCCTGCATGCTCTAAAGCGTGGGGCCTAAGCTAGTGAGCCTACGGATGGCTTGCCGCGTTGACGGTAATGGCGCTCTTGGTGCTCCCGACTAATCACATCTAGAATCCGAGCAGCGCTCTTGCCGTCCCACAGGTCAGGCAAGGTGCCTGCGGTCCTCGATTTGAGTTGCCGGCCAATGGCAGCACGAATACCTTCTTTTCTCACTCCTCCAAGTACATTCGTGCCGACAGTGACTGTGACAGGTCGCTCGGTATTTTCGCGCACGGTGACACAAGGAATGCCCAGGCAGGTGGTTTCCTCCTGGATTCCTCCTGAATCGGTGACGACCAAGTTGGCATTGCTCATGAGGCACAGAAAGTCCAGGTATCCCAGCGGCTTTGTGATGCGGATGGCATTGGGCCTGGTTATCCCAACTGTTCTGATACCGCCCTGCACGGGGCTCGATTGGAAATAGTGATCGAGACCGAATTCCACGATGCGTTTCTGGGTTCGAGGGTGGGCGGGGAAGACAATGGGACATTCGCGGGATAACTCTTCAAGCCCTTCCAGGATATTCACGAAAGCGTCACGACTATCGACGTTCGCAGGGCGATGAATGGTCAGCAAAGCGTAGGGCGCGATGGAATGTCCTAAGCCGTTTTCGGTCCGATCGTCGCGTAGACCAAGATCATCGAGGATGTTGGACCCTTCAGCCTTCTCTTTGTAAGCCAGCAGAGAGTCGATCATAGTGTTGCCCACAAAATGAACCTTCTCGGGTAGTATTGCTTCACGGGCAAGATTTCGCAGTCCACTTTCTTCTGTCACAAAGAGCAAGTCCGAAAGCTGGTCCGTAAGGACCCGGTTGACCTCTTCCGGCATGGTGCGGTCAAACGACCTGAGACCGGCTTCGACGTGAGCGATGAGTGTCCTCGTTCCTGAAGAGTCGAAGCAGGTCTTCGCCGCGACCAGAGCGCATGCCAGGGTCGAATTCACGTCGCCCACGAGGAGAAGGACATCAGGCCTTTCCCGGAGCAATACTTCTTCAAACTTCGTCATGATTTTCGCCGTCTGCACCGTGTGCGAATCCGAGCCAACGCCCAGGTGGACATCCGGTGTCGGAAGATTCAGATCGGCGAAAAACGAGTCGGACATAAGCTGGTCATAGTGCTGGCCAGTGTGCACGAGCACGTGTTGGACTGGTGTCGGTGCGTCGTGGCCTCCGTAAGCGGAGGAAAACGCTCCAGTCCCATCGTTATGCTTTCTGATCGCAGCAATGATAGGAGCTACCTTCATGAAATTAGGCCGCGCTCCCACAACGCTCATGATTTTCATTTTGGATACTCTTCGGAGGTGAGGAGCGGGAGTTCAGAAGGCTTCGCTACTTGCTCGCTGTAGTCCGGCCAAGGCATATAGTAACCAGCCCAACTCGTAAGACCAGCATTCATACCTGACTGCCAGGTCCCTGACCGATTCCATGTCGCCACGGTAACCCAACAAACTCAAGATTCTCCTAATGTAGATCTTGTATCGTTTCTTCCCGTAAATGCTCCGCCAGATCACGCCTGAGGCCGGGTCTCGCACGTCGATCTCAAGCTCGTTATTCGCTCTTATCCATGACAGTCCCTTCTGTACCGACGTGCTGAAATCCACCCGGGCGGCCTCCCCCAACACGAACAGTGCCATAGGAGCCATGCCGTGTTGATGGACGGAATAAACAGGGTACTTTTCAAAGACCTTACCGGTAGAGGAGTCGTAATGCCACCACCACTGGCCCTGCGGGCCCTTCGCACGGCAAATCGCCTCGGCGCAGCTCCGTGCCCTATCCAGAGCGAATTCAAGCTTGTATGCCTCGGCGAACTTGGTCAACGCATAAATGGGATATACTTGGTCGGCAAAGCTGCCAATATGTCCTCTGAGTACGCCGGCAAGGCTTCCCTTTCTAGCCAGGTGCCCGAAGATGCCTTGGGCCCCCTGATTCTTGGTCAGTAGCCCGCAAGTATCCACAGCCAGCTCTGTCAGTTCCGGGAGTTGTTGTGGGAGAGCCAGACTTGCGTGAGATAGACCGGACAAGAACCAAGCCAACTCCATAGTGGACCCTCGACGTGCCCCCCGAAATCGGGTCAGCGCAGTTTCCAATCGGACACCAGAAACTACTTCCATTATCCGTTCTGGAGAGAGCAATGCGCACAACCACAACAGAAGACCCGCATCCCCGAGGTTATCGATCCAGGCATAGTCGCGAAGAAGCGAGTCCAGCACGGCCCTAATATCGATAGGAGAACGTAGGCCCGCGGCTTCAAGTTGGTGAAGTCCGAGAAGCGCAATGATAGTGTACCGATGCGAAAGCTCCTCTCGTACCAATCCATGCGGCGTTCGCCTGAGCCGAAAGCAAAACAATTGCCTTTCAGCGTCGAACATTGATACCAGCCCCTTGACTGCCAATTCGCAGAGCTGACTTGTGTCCGTGCCGGGCATGGCCAGACACACATCACTGGTGTGATAAGTAGTGTTGTTTGTCATTGGATGTTGTACGACCTGCGAGAAGCCTTAAGAATTAACTTCCAGCGGTTAGGTTGCGGGTAAACCACCCCGCATGTCAGGAATTGTGTACAGAAGGGGACGATTCCATCACTGCTACAACGTTAGCGACTATCGCTCCCAGGGCGCCGCTGTCGCAATTGCCCGGCTGGGCGGAGCGACACCGTCGATCGACTTCGATCTTGGTCCACACATCGTCGACGCTTTCCACGAGCACCAGTCGGCCTGTATCTGCCAGATATCGATCCACCGCGCCAATCTTTCCTCGAAAGATGCTATAGACAGGTACTCCCAGCGCAGCCGCCTCGCGATTCATGGTGCCACCGCCGCTGATGACTAAGTCCGAATGCCAGATGAGGTTCAGACCATCAACTGCGTGCTGTGGAATGATCAGTTTCCCGGAGGCAAACAAGTTTGGATATGAGCTCCGTAGAGAACTCTCTTGACTCCGGTTGCGTGGCAGCAAGATCACCCTGGCATCAGGATTCTGGCTGAGAAGATCAATCACAGCAGCGAAGAGTTCCTCACTCTGTGGCGCGTGATAGTGGGCTTCGTTAGCCGGCGGCCGCACAGTCACCACCAGGTCCTTCCCATTAATGCCCAGAGACGTCTTTATGGTTGGGTCAGGTTTGAATCTCGGTACATAAACGTCTTCCTTGATGCCCGGGTACCTCAGGATTCGGCTAGGATCGAAATGAATTGCGGCATTAGGAATTACTTCAGGAACCATAACCCAGCCCGGCTTCATCAAGATCAAACCCCTCGCAAATTCATAATCCACGATGACGACGGACGGCAATCTCGCCAAGGCAGAAACCAGAAGTTGCGCCCGAGATCCATGGGAAAGAGCCAGATCCGGCTTTTCCCTCAAGATCGTCGGTGCCAACTGAAGGGCGCGTACTCCCAGGCCAGCCAACTTGAGAGCCCTGGACTTGCCATAGTGACGCCCGATCCGCCTGTACTCCAGGCCAAAGAGATCGGCCAGTTCGCAGACCTGGAAACAGTCGCGTGCTGTGACCAGTAGCGTACAGCCGCGGCTTTTAAGCTGCTCTATGATCGGTGCAAAGAAAGGGACATGAGGTGAATTGTCAAGATCAATCCAGACTTTCTTGCCTCGAAGCGTTCTTGACTGTACGTCAGCGCCCATGGCTCCTCGGATTGTTCATGTAGAGCTGCTAGTTGTCATATGGCGGGTGTCGGTTACAGGAGTCGCCCGAGGTGGGCGATGCCTACCCCATATACTTGTAGAGCACCCTACCGGCGACAGCGAGTATGCTGCTGGGCACATGGGAGCAGACATAATTGCGAATTTCGGTTCGGCTGACACCCGAGCCGCCGTGGGTATGTCTTACGGGATAGCTAAAGTAGGATAAGCTGGTGCGAGCAGCACCCCACCGATCCTTGAACGCCACCAAGCCGACATTTCCACGATCGCTCCTACCCAAATCAACTTCGGACAGCTGATCATCGCTGGCTTCCTGGATCGCATTCCAGAGCAACAGTTGTGTGCCGCCCAAGTTACTGAATCTCCGGTCGGAGCAGCCATACTTGTAAACAAGAGTGCCTTTGTGACGCAGGGTGACGATGCTGGCGACAGGCCATCCGGCCTTAGACGCCACTTGAATCTTGGCTTTCTCGCCCAAGCAAGCAATTAGATTTCGAAACCATTGGATCGGCGGCGGTGGTAGTCCATGCCTGCGGCGCGTCAATCCAAGAAGATGGTAGAACCTGGTTACTAACGACTCCGATCTTCCTTCTTCATAAGTGAGACCTTCTCGTGTGGCTCGTTGAATCTTTCTCTGTATGCAATCCTTGTGAAAGTTATGAAAAACTGCATTCAAGCCGGGACGCAGATCCAGTTTGTGGAAAGCAAACCTCTCGCTTTCGCTGAATGCCGTCTCTCTGGGCAACCTAAGGTCCGGAGTCCTCAGTTCGATGTGACTCCACTGTCCGCGATCGACCTTGGCTTGTAAATGCCCTAGTAGGCTGGCTAGCTGTTCCGAACTTTCAACCAACGCCGCGCAGTGATCTGAGAATGGCAACGACACCAAACGGCGCCTGTTTAGCCAACTCGAAATCTGGCAAAACGCAAGACCGTCCGTTAAGGGGCATCCTGGGGCCGCAGTCGTAAAGGCAACCGGTTGGTAGCCGTATGTCCGCCGCAATGCTTCGAGCCAACCCCGCGTATGAAAGACGGAAGCAACCGGATGATTCTGGAGAAATTCATCCCAACGCTCATCTCTGGTGGGATCAATTTCATAGACAGTCATGAAGTGCTGGTAACACTGGATTGCTCAGTCTCCCTCGGACAGCAGCGAGACCGTCAGGCCACGGTCGCGCGCCGTAGTTCGGGGGATGACGTCTTTTGACCAGCCGCGACGTAAAGGCTCACGGCTTGGACGACGGTTTCCTGTTCGGAACGTGCGAGCTGGGGATACATCGGCAACGAGAGGATTTCGGTTGCGACTTGCTCGGTCACTGGGAAATCCCCGTTTCGATAGCCCAGGTGGCGATAGGCTTTTTGCAAGTGAAGCGGGATTGGGTAATGAATACCGGTACCGATCCCTGCTGCTTTAAGGCTGTCCTGCAGCCCCTGCCGATCTTGTGCCCTTACCACGAAGAGATGATAGACTGCCCGCGCCCACGTCGGCTCAAGTGGAAGCACTATTCCATCTACTGAGCAAAGCAGCTCTCGGTAGATCTGTGCTCTATCCCGGCGTTGACTGTTCCATCGTGATAGGCGGTCCAGTTTTAGGCGTAGAATTCCTGCCTGAATCGCGTCCAGTCTGCCGTTATAACCTTCCATGTCGTGGTAGTACTTTTCTGCTTGGCCGTGGTCACGCAGCATGCGTATTTTCTGCGCCAGGTCTGGGTCGTCGGTCGTGACCGCACCGGCCTCGCCGCAAGCACCCAGATTCTTGCCAGGATAGAAACTGAAGGCTGCGGCTTTCCCCATAGACCCAGCCGCGTGCCAGCACTTATCCGCTTGCGAAAAGTACTGGGCCCCGTGTGCCTGGCAGGCGTCTTCTACTACGATGAGGTTGTAAGCCGTGGCCAACTCTAAAATCCGATCCATATCCGCCATCTGTCCGTAAAGATGAACCGGCACAATCGCCGAAATCGTTCGACCAGTCCGATACGAAATGGGTCTACCTGTCAGGTGATCTCGCTCGCACCTCTCCAGATATTGGAGCAACTGTTCAGGATCCATGTTGTAGGTCAGCTCATCGATATCTACGAACTCCGGCTGCGCCCCAGCCTGCGAAATAGCCTCAGTAGTAGCGATGAAAGTATGCGGCACGGTTAGTACGCTATCTCCAAGGCTAACTCCTACTGCCAACAGCGCCAACCGTAGCGCATCTGTCCCGCTTCCCACACCAACACAATGATTAACCTCGCACAGCCCCGCAAACCCACTTTCAAACTCCTCAACCGTTTTCCCGCCTATGAACGCAGCGCGGTGGAGTGCCGTCCGAAACACCTTTACTAACTCCTCCTCCATCTCCAAATGGGGACTAACTAGATCAAGAAATGGGATACGATTGCTGCTCATCGTCTATGCCTCCAGCTTGAGTATCATGATGTTGCAACTTAAGGTAGGTTGGTTATCCGGCGAAGGGTGCTCGGTCGCTCAGTTTTTTGCGCTGCTCATGGTCAAATCTGCCCGTCGGTAGCCGCCGAGATATCTTAAGATCCTGGCAGGATTTCCCGCGACGATGGCATTGTCGGGCACGTCTTTAGTTACGGTGCTGCCAGCTCCGATAATCGCTTTTTTGCCTATCGTCAGCCCAGCGAGGATCGTGGCGCCGGAACCAATTGAAGCCCCAGCTTTGACTATAGTGCGTTCAACCGTCCAGTCGGCTTCGGTCTGTAATTTCCCTTCTCCGCCGGTTGCGCGAGGATAACTGTCATTGATGAAGGTCACGCCATGGCCGATGAAGACGTCATCCTCAATGGTCACTCCCTCGCAGATAAAGGTGTGGCTCGAAATCTTGCATCGCCTACCAATCGTGGCGTTTTTCTGCACCTCGACAAACGGCCCGACCTTTGTCTCGTCTCCAATTTCGCAACCGTAGAGATTGATGAACCTGGACAGCTTTACATCCTGTCCAAGCTTTACGTCTGGCGAAACACAGAGATATGCCTTTTTGTGGCTGGCTCCAAGCCGAACTCTAGTATTGTTCATCGAATGGCACGCACTGCCCGCGAAATCTCGAGCTCCTGTTCAACCGGATGGAAAGATGGGATGTGGTGGGCCGCACCATGATTGCGCAAAGATCGGGTGGCAGCTTCCAGCATCTTAACCACCCGCAGGCCTGCTGCCCCATCATTGAATGGCGTCTGATCTTTGATAATGCACTCGACGAAATAGGCTAATTCCAAGCGCAATGCTTCAACCGGCTCCAGCTTAGGAGCCCACATGTCCCCCGAACGATAGTTCACGAGTAAGTTATACAGACCTTCCCGACTCGTGACCTGGACACCCTTGTCGTAGATTTTGATTTTCTCGTCGGCTTCAAGATCATTCCATACGAGCATTTTCTTTTCGCCGCCAATCAGAGTGGTACGGACTTTGACCGGTGACAACCAGTTTACGTTGATGTGCGCGATGACCTCGTTGGGGAAATACAAAGTGATAAAGGCAACGTCCTCGAATCCGTTCAGATGGGTCTGCCCTGTCGCAACGATTTCCTCAGGCGTCTCCCCGATGAGGTAGTCCATGATCGAAAGATCATGCGGAGCGAGGTCCCAAATCACATTTACGTCGTGCTGGAACAAGCCTAGATTCACACGAGTTGAGTCGTAGTAATACAGCTTGCCAAGCGTGCCCTCTTGCAGGAGTTGCTTGATTTTCCTCACTGCCCCGGTGAAGAGGAAGGTGTGATCCACCATGATCTTAAGGTTTTTCTTTGCCGCAAGGTTGATCAATTCCTCCGCCTGCCCGGCGTTGCTCGTGAACGGCTTTTCTACAAAAACGTGCTTACCGTTCTCAAGAGCAGCTTTGACAAGCTCGAAGTGTGTCCAAACGGGCGTTATGATCGCAACTGCGTCGATGGCAGGAGACGAGATTACCTCGGATGCATCAGCCGTTATCTGAATTCCGTGAGTGGCCTTTTGTGCTCGTTCTCGTGCGGCAGGGAGTCTGTCCGAAACAGCCAGGACCTGAGCCCCTTCCAGGCCATCAAGGTTCCTAACGATGTTTGGACCCCAGTAGCCGTAGCCAATTACACCAAAATTCACCATATTCTTACTTCCTTCTGAGATCGGTGCGGGCGGTGAACATGCAGCAGGTAAATGACAACTTTGTCATTTCAAGAGCATCTGAAAGTTGAGTTTGTGGTTTGATGCGAACGGAAAGCAGGACGCGACGGATATCTCTCTAATACGCGCCTTCACCCACAAGTACAGCTCGAGGCGTACGCAGCAGGATCTGGATGTCGAGCCAAGGCGACCACATTTTGGCATACCTAAGATCGAGGCGTACCATCTCATCGAACTTAATCCGGGATCGACCGTTCACCTGCCAGAGACCGGTAATGCCTGGTTTTACTTCTAAGACTCTTCGCCGGTGCCAGGTCTGATAGGCGGCCACCTCATATGGAATCGCGGGGCGCGGTCCGACCAGAGACATTTCTCCTCTGAGCACATTCAAGAGCTGCGGAAGTTCATCCAAGCTACTCCTCCGCAAGAACGCCCCTACCCGCGTGATTCTAGCGTCGTTCGTGAGCTTGTAGACGCCTGCACCATTCCCGTTACCATTTTGGGGCTTGCGCTCCGCCTGGCCGGCAATCAATTGCGTTACGTACTCCTTGTGGACACTAGAATCGTTATTAACATACATTGACCTGAATTTCAGGAATGTGAAGCACTTACCATATTGTCCGACCCTCTGCTGCCGGAAGAACACGGGGCCTTTCGACGATGTTTTGACTGCCAGCGCGATAATCAGAAGGAGCGGAGCACCGACCATAAGGATCAGCGCGCTGCCGATGATGTCCATCATTCTCTTTATTCCGGTGGGGACTCGGGTGGCACTGTCGCGTTCAGACAGATCGGGGTACAACGTCGGATTGCTGGGCCGTTGAGGGATATCGTGATCCCACGTGTCCGGAAAGAAGTGGAACGAAATACTAATCTGGTTGAATTGCTCAAAAGTCAGGATGCCTTGCAGAATCGTGCTGACCCTAGTCAGCATTTTGCTCAAGATTGAGTTTCTGTCATCGATCACGAGCTCAGTAAACATCACCCCGACGGTATCTTCATTCTCGTACCAGCCAACGATATCGATTTCCCTCGTAGATGCCAGCATCGCAGACAAGATATTAGCGAGGATTTTTCCGTTATTCTCCGAACTGCGGTATCCCCCCGCCTCCAGCAACAGAAGCAGAAATGGCTTCCTGGAGCGCTCGGTCCTTTTGCGCTCGACGGAAATCATTTGCCTGAAAGCCTCTTGGTCCAGGATCTTGCGTTCCCCGCCTGACCGCGACTTCGGCGAAAGAGAACTTAGGCTTGAGCCATTACCGGTACGTTGCTGCATCACGATTTCCTCCGCCTGTTCTCCGCCCGATCTCCGGACGTAGGAGCAGTTGACCTATTCTGATTAGTCCGTGATGAGGAATTGGTGGGTTGTCCGCCCGATTAGCGCCGGGAGTTATTGAAGGTTGCTGGATTGATGACCCTTGACCATGGTTTCGGCTGGCGAGCTGCCAGGAACAACCGTCGGGCCAGCATAATATCCGTAGTAGTTACCGAGGGTGGCCTCGATAGACCCATTGAGCAAAACGCCTAGCAACTTCGGTTGCTCGATCGTTTCTAAGGCTCGTTTTAGCTGCCGTTTAGCAGTTTTTCCAGGCCTTGTCACTAGGAGGACCGCGTCGGCCAGACGCATCCAGACGCTGGTATCCCCGAGGGGTAGCAATGGAGGAGAGTCGATCACAACCCAGTCAAACCAACTCGACAATTGATCCATCAGTAATGAAAGCTTCCCCGATTGCATAAGTCCTAAAGGGTCCCTTGGCGGACTACCGGCCGGCAGGATGTAGAGGCCCAGAGCTTCGAGCTGGTAGATATTCATGTCTGCCACCCCCGCCTCTCCCTCTAACAACTCACTGAGGCCAGGAATTTTTCCTAATCCAAATTGTTGGGCTAACGTTGGCCGTCGGAGATCTCCTTCCAGCAGTAATACTTTCTGCCGCTGTCTTTTTGCCAGGGTACATGCCAAGTTAGCGGCGACGGTGCTCTTACCTTCTTCGGGCATCGAACTGGTAAGCAACAGACTCTTTAGCGGCTGTTTTTGCTGGAGATGTTTTAAGCGGACCCCGAGAAACCGAAATTTCTCCGCAGCCAGGCTTTCTTGCTCGGTGATGCACACCAGTTTACTCTGAGGAGGCACCAGCGCCCGCACCAGCTTGAACTGGCTTAAGCGGTCAGCCCGCACTTCCGGGATCAGATGGTTGTTCTTAGTCTCCCGTTTTTCCTCAGTCGGGCGGTCGGACTCGGCCGCAAACTGTCCAACCTGACGTTCTGCGACCTCTAATAAATCTGTCGCTGCTGACAGCTCCGCTAGATCGGTTCCTGACCGTTCAGACTCAGACATCCGCAACGCATCAAATATTTGACTCATGTTTTCTAATTCTCGACAGTCGCCGACGCGCCTAATTCTCCATCCTCCGAAGCCGCCTCAGATACGCATCTACTATTAAGCGCGTATCTTAGCGGTGCGTCGAGCATCCATTTCGTCGAGGCTCTCGGCCTTGTCGTCCGGTTGCGCCACACTTAAGTTCAAGCGAAGGTCTATGGCGATGTCTTCGATAATGTCAGGAGTCACGCTTCGCTTCTGTCGGGCGTAGCCTGTGATGAGAGCGTTCTCGCAAATGGTGTTGATCAGCCGAGGAATGCCATGGGACTGGCGATAAACAGCCATCGCGGTGTCGGGAGGAAATACCGGGCCGCCATTCGAAGTTGCCCCCGCCAGCTGGAGACGGCGCTCGATGTAACCCCTTGTTTCGTTCAGATTTAACGGTGCCAAGTGCGAGCGATGAGCGATCCTCTGCTTCAGTTGGCGGAGCGCGGCGGAGTCCAGCTTGTCGTTAAGCTCCGGTTGTCCGACCAGCAAAACCTGCAACAGTTTTTCCTGCGCGGTTTCCAGATTCGTCAAAAGCCGGATCTCTTCCAGGATGTCCGCGGAAAGATGGTGCGCCTCGTCTACTACCAGGAGGGTGGTGAGCTTTCTCGAGCCACGGGCGATCACATACTTGCTGAGATCGAACAGTATCTCGCCCTTGTTCTTGCCCGAGGCCGGAAGGCCAAAGTCGCTCGCGATGTACTGAAGAAACTCCGCTGGCGACAAACAACTGTTAAACAGGTACGCGTAAGCGACATCATTGCTTTGTCCCAGCAATTGCAGCAGGCAACGCAGTAACAGAGTCTTCCCCGTACCGACTTCACCGGTCAACACGACAAACCCTTTGTGTCCTCGCACTCCGTGGTATAGCGTTGCCAAAGCTTCGTTGTGTCTCGGAGTGGCAAACAGGAAATAGGGATCCGGAGTGAGCTGAAAGGGGTTGCGCTTTAGATTGTAAAAAGATTTGTACATCAGGATTGAGTTCAGCCCGCCAAATAACTGACAGCAGATCCGGCCAAGATAAGGGCACATGTCACCGCCGCCGCAGTCCATCCAAGCCAGATTTTCTTCTGTTCTGCCCTTTCGTTGGTTGGAGTAGTTATGACCGGGATTTCTGAAAACACTGATACTGGCAATAAACTCTTCAGTTCCTGTTCACTGTAGACTCGATCATCCATCATCTCGAAAGCCCCAGCCACTCCCACTCCCAGCGCCAATCCGACAGCTAGCCCAATGCCGCAGAACTTCAAGCGATTGGGAAAACTCGGTCTCGTAGGCAGGCTAGGCGGATCAACAACTCGAAACCGTTCTCCCTGCTGGAGCAGCTCCATACTGGTCGCCATCGCCGACTCATTTTTCTTCTTTAGGAGTTCATCATAAGTTGCCTTGGATTGATCATAGCCCCGAGTCAGGTCTGCGAGCTGTTGCTCCCGCACCGGCTCTTGATTCAGCCGCGCCTGATAGTCATCGATTTTCGATTTAAGCGAGGCAATCATCTGCTCGTGGTTCTCAATCTCGGTCTGGTTGGCGTGCAGCTGACTTTGCAACTGAAGCAATTGGGGCTGGCTTTTGAGATCCTGACTCTCCTCCGTAGCGGCAGCCCGATTCGCATTGGGAGGGCTTGTTTTTAGTTCCGCCAGACGCTGGTCCCTCGTCTTTTCCATTGCCGCAATCTGATTTTTCAACGTACGGATTTCCGGATATTGATCGTTGTAACGAGAGCTAAGGTCTGCCAACTGCGATTTCAACTTATCAAGTTCCTGTTCGATCGTCGGCAAATCCGTCGGGGCACCTTCTGGACTCTTGGAAGACCCTCGCAGCGTCCGATACTCGCGGTATAACGTCTCCAAATAGATTTTCTGTTGCTTCGCAGTGTTGAGCGCTTCTTCCTCAGTCTGCAATTGTGATTGCAGACCACTCAATATTTGGAGATTGCTTCCTAACTGAGACGGGAGTTCTTCAACGTGCTGCCCCTTGAACTCGCGGATCTTTTGCTCCTGGGCGGCCAGACTCTCCCCGGCTGCCTGCAACTGGTCCTCCATAAATTTGGTGGTATCCTCCGATGCCTGCTGTCGCACCTCTAAGTTTTCGTTGATGAACAGATTCGCCAGCTTGCCTGTCACCTGTTGGGCAACAGATGGGTCGTGCGCTGAATAATCAATCTTAAATGCTGTGACCAGCTGTTTGCCTGCGTCCTGCACCAGGTCGATGTCAATGTCCTTGCGCATTCGCTCGACTATCTCGTCAGGGCCCAGCCGAGTGCGGTCTTTCGCGTACAGATTCAACTCGTCAACAACAAGCAAGAGGCGGGTGCGACTAAGAATCTGTTGGGTAATGTTCTGCAACCGTCCCTGCAAATCTTCGTTAACGTTCGGCGTGACATAATCTTTTGGCATGGTGGGCTGCTCCACCAAGATTAGCGTGGTCGACTTGTAACGCACCGGCAGGATCCAGCTTGATCCCCACACTGCGAGCCATCCCAGAAACATCGGTATCAGGAAATGCAAGTGGCGACGGCGAACTATCCCCAGATAGCGTTGGAGGTCGAAAGCCTCCGGACCTGTTGGTTGAACATTTGGAGGCATGATTATCTTTTGAGCGGCCGGGCAAACTGGTAGGAAATAGTTAAAAACTCGCGATTTGTATCGGGAACGGCGGATATGGCCGCAATTCCCCCGTAGCTTTGCTGTATACGCGTATATCCAGCCTGTATCGTCAAGTGTTCACCCAGTGGGTGCTGGATTGACGCACTCCCTGAAATCGTATGCCCTCCAGAGCTCGATTCAAGGAAGAAAGGAGTCAGCGTCCTAGACAGCGAATAGCCAGCTGATAGCCCAACGCTCCAAGTGCGGTTTAATTGCCATGCGCCCGAGAGATTCGCGGTGCTCGAGTGGTATGCTCCAGATAATCCGCCCCCGCTGTTTACGACTTGGGAGTAGCTAGCTGCCAAACTAGTGCGTTGCCCCTGCCAGCTAACGCTCGCCATTACCATCGGCGACCAGGACCGAGACGCCGGCAGGTTCGGCTGAGTGGCATCATAGTGCTGAGGGCCGCCAGACAATGACAAAGATAGTGTTGGCTTGAGATTAATCGTGCCAAAAAAGAAAATGGTTTGGGTTTGGGTTTGGGTTTGGGTTTGGGTTTGGGTTTGGGTCTGAGTGCCAGTTGCTCCGGCCTGATATGCCGTTACGTGCTGGTATTGATATGAAATGCCGATATTGTACTTCTCGCGAATACGCTGGGAGAGGAAAGCCGATGCTCCGGTTGAACTCGAACTAAACAGGCCAGGGACTTCCGCTGGGTTGGGGTAGAACAGATTGTTGAAGGTTCCACCCAGCCCGACCATGCCATTCTCGCTAAATTGGTAGGTCAGTTGCGTGTTTGCCGCATTTTGTAGCTGGTCCGCGCCCTGAGTGATCAGCGCCGCATTCGAGGACGGGGCTGAGCCAGAGACTGGCGTGGCCGAAAGCGGATTGGGTTGGTTCAACGGATTAGAGGTCTTTTGAAAGGAATCCCTGAGACTCAGGGTTACGTGCGGACTCAAGTAAACTTGGAAATTTACAGATGCATTCTGGTCTGACTGGTTTAGGGAGCTCACACGCTGGTAAAACGTAAACCCAGGACTGTAGTTGAGTACCCAATGTAGCCGAGCAGTTGTTTGGTCGAGGGCAAGCGTGGGCCAAAGCGAATAGCTTATGTCGCTTATAGGCGTTTCGCCTCCCTGAACATTGTTAGAATATGCGGTGCTCAAGGTCAGGCCGGCACGCAAGATGTTCGACTGCGTTTCAGAAGCGAATGCAGTCGAGTAATCTGCTCCGCTTACCGGAGGCGGCGCACTCATCGGCATGTCGGCCGCTGGGGTGGTGGCAGCTTCTGCAGCACTAGTGTCCACTTGACACCATCCATAGGTGGCTAGCAGTAATAGGAGACCCAAGCAAGCTCGCGCAAACATAACCGCTCCTAGGGGACGACAATCGTGTCATGGGGCTGGAGTTTTATGTTCTGCCTGGTGTTCTTACCTTTGATTACGTCTTTGTAATTGAAGGGGATGCGTGACTCACCACCATCAGGGGTCAGTCGCAAGATGTAAATTGACCCCTGCTTGGCAAAATCACGACAACCGCCGGCAAGCGCAATCGCGTCCAGAACCGTCGCGGAGTTTGTAAGCGGATAGGTGCCCGGCTTTGCCACTTTTCCCAGAATGTTGAACTTCTGACTGTTGATCTGCTGAACCATCACGGCTACTTCTGGTTGCGCGATATAGGGTTGCAGTTTGTCGGCGATGTCCTGTTCCAGTTTCAAAGGAGTCAAGCCAGCTGCCTGCAAATCCCCCAACAGAGGCAACGAAATTCTTCCGTCGGACCGCACCGGAATGGATCGAGACAGATCCGGCTCCTTCCACACATTGATCGCCAGAACGTCGTCATTTCCGATGACAAAGGTGTCATCGTGTGGCTTGTTGGCCACCTCCATCGTGGGTTGCCCGAGAGAAGGTTTTGCGGTCGACACCAGAGTTTGAGCTCCAGATTGATTTGCTGTTGGCATTTGCGCCCCGGCATAACCGGCAAGGAACATGCAAAACAGTCCTAAACTCAGGCGTCCGCCCCACGGCTCAATCGCTGTAATCATCACAACCAACCTCCTTGCCAACTGCTGTCTTCTCCGTTTCCCCTCAACCGGCCCTGTCTCAACGGAATCCACTCCCGTTACCTCTCAATCCCGTGCCCGCTGGAAGCGGTGCGGAGTCAGAAGGCTTCATCTGGTATTGCTCAATTTTGTACAGTAACGAACGATAGCTGACCTTCAGCAGGCGGGCCGCCGCCTTTCGATTCCAGTTCGTGCTTTCCAGAGCTGCGGCAATTGCGTTTCTCTCCGCCTCTAACTTGACGTTTCGCACAACAGACCTGAGGGAATTACCGCCAGAAACGCTCATACTCGAGGGATTCGGCGGCGACGTCAGTGGAGTCAGGGAACGCGGCGACGTCACGGTGTTACCCGCAGCTATCTCTTCTGACAAAGATTTGTCGGCACTCCCAGCCAGTTCTTCGCCTCCCGCCATAAGGTAACGTTTCACGAAATTTTCTAACTCTCGCAGATTCCCGGGCCAGGAATGGGTTTGGCAAGTACCCAACACGCCTGGGGAAAAAGTGCGCGGCGAGAGACCATAACGCTTGGCGACCTGTTGCATGAAATGGCGCAACAAGAGCGGAACTTCTTCTTTACGTTGACGTAATGGGGGAACCTGAAGCGTGTAAGCGCTTAGGCGGTAACAGAGGTCCTCGCGAAGTTTATTTTCCGAAATTGCCGACTCAACACTCGTCGTACTCGAGGCCAAGATGCGGACGTCGACCTCGACGGATGTCCGATTCCCGGGCCTGACAAATCGCTTGTTCTGCAATACCTCCATCAGCTTGGTCTGCAGTGCCAGAGGCATTTCTGTAATTTCATCCAGAAGAATCGTGCCTTTTTCACAAAGTTCGAGCTTGCCTGGCCTCACGCGCGGGGGGCCCGCTCCGTTTTGTTTCTGTCCGAATAGTTCGATTTCCAGCAAATCGCTTGGGAGCGCCGCGCAGTTAACCTTGGCGAACTCGAATCCGGACCTGACGGACAATTTGTGAACCAAGCGGGCAACCGTTTCTTTGCCGCTTCCGCTTTCACCAAGAATCAGTACTGGGACATTGGTCACTGCCAGCAGCTCGGTCTGCGTCCGAAGCTTGCGCATGATCGGGCTGGCACCCACAAAGAAAAAATCGTCGCTAACCTTCTCTACGTCGTCGCTGGTAATGTCGGCTTCGACGGCCCCGTTCGTTGCAGAAAGGTGGCGCCTAATCACCATTTCGAATGGCTGGTCCTCGAGGGGCCTGACCAAGTAATCCCTTGCGCCGAGCCGGATGGCTTCTTGCTGCATCGGAGTATCTTCCGGATCACAAATCAGAATGATCGGCAGCTCAGGACGCAGCCGCCGCAGCCAACGCAAGATGTGCAAGCCATCCGTGTCGCCGCGCGGCAAGTCCAGCAGGAGGAGGTCTGGCGCTAGTCCTGACTGCACTCGCTCCATCGCTCCCCATCCGGTAGCCGCGCTTTCCAGTTGCCAGGAGTTCGCCTCTCCCAGTGACCACAGTGGCCGAAGAACAGAAGACTCCCGACTCACGATTAGCAGCCGGAAGGTTTCGATTGTTCTTTCTGCCGCTGGTTTAGTGGTTCCGGAAGATGGCATGAGAGCGCACAAAAAACAAACAGAACTTAGATTGGTTCGACATCGTATCCTTCGATGCGTACGGCCAGAGACCTCTGAATCGCATCCAAGGAGATAATCAACGAACGTTCCCCGCTCCGAGAGACGAGAACTCCCTCGACGCCGTTCAACGCGCCACTGCGGATGCGAACACGTTGCCCGACCTTGAGAAAAGGGTGGGAACAGTAAGGTAGCCGCTCTTCCAACAGCGTTCGAATGGCATCGATCTGTTCGTCGGGGATTGAAGTTCCCTCCCCGAGAGTTCCGACGAATTTCAGCACCCCGTCGACGAGGAGCACGCGCTGGCGCTCGTGATTGCTTGGTATGACTCTCACGAACACATAACAACCGAATAATGGTAGCTCGACAGTTTTCTGTCGGTCGCTCCAGCGATGTAGGTGTTTAACCAGCGGCAAGAATGTCCCAACGCCCTTGTCGCTAAGCCGCTGCACGACCACTTTCTCGTGTCGAGCGCGCGTCTGCACCGCAAACCACTTTTCGGTGTCCGACCCGGCAAGAAACGGAGGCTGATCGGGAGATACCCAAGATTGACCGCCGGTGCTCATAGCTTCGCCCTCTGAGTCACATAACACTTGACCCTAAAATTAAGTCTTTCCTCTATGCTGTAAGCTCATCGGCTAAGATTTCCCGGGTCATTAGTGGACCCGGTAAATCACGCCAGCCGGTCTGTTACTCGAGACCCGCGGGCTTGGCTTTGAGGGACTTCGGTGTTTTGAAGCATGAGGGCAGCCGCAAAATCCTGCAAGAGGTACACAGACTCACCGACGCATGTCTCCACTCAGCCAGAGGCGTACGTCTCCCAAGAAAGAAAATGGGCCCAGAGAAATCTTTCTCTCCATCTCAAACGTGGTAGGTCGAGCCGTCGGAGGGGCCAATGATCACGAAGGCCTGTTCCACCCGACATTTAGAGCCAGCACGGCTTGAGAGTTTGCGTTGCTGACGAGGTGAACATCCACCAGTCGGTGAGAAAACAATGGCACTTAAGCCCCTCATCCAATGTTTTCCCTGGGCCACGGAAGCTGGGGTGGGCTTTGCGTTCGGCAACCTGGGCTCAAACTAAAGTCAGCGTCGCCAGGCCACGCAGGTGCAATAACGGGACGCTCTTGTGGGCTATGCAAGAATTTAGCTTGTGTTTCTTGGGAAAGCTATTGTATGTTGCTACCAATAGCTACAAGGTGCAAAGGCATTCACTCTCGCTCCCCGAGGAATTTGGAGGATTTGCTCTTGTGCCTTCTTTTATTTGTAAAGACTTCCCAATCTGAAGTCTGGCCGAAAGTCAACAGAGCTTCATTTGGAGTAGCGTAATGCGCAACCAGTCTATTTCGTCTTCGATACGCGTGCTCGTGAGCGACGATACGCGGGTTCACACCGAGCTGCTGGCTGATGCACTAAGACGTGACGGCAGCTTACAAGTAACCACTTCACCTTCCGGTTCAGCGGGGCTGACGACACGTCCCGATCTGAATGACGTCGATGTTCTCCTTCTCAGTTCGACCATGGACGAGCATGTCGGTCGTGGATTCGAGGTCCTCCGCGAACTGCACTCATCGCATGGATATGTGCCTGCGGTGATGCTACTGGATTCCTCTAAGTCCGAGGCAATACTGGAAGCCTTTCGCTCTGGGGCGCGCGGAATCTTAGGCCGGCACGAATCCGTGGACATATTTAACAAGTGCCTGCAGCGAGTGCACGAGGGGCAAATCTGGGCTAATAGCGAGCAGATGTCTCTTCTGGTGCACGCTTTGGCGTCTTCACACACCGTCTGCGCCGTAGATGCGCGGGGCATGAATCTGCTTTCCAAACGGGAGATGGAAATCGTTCGTAGCGTCGCTCAAGGACTCACAAATCGCGAGATCGCCGAACGATTAGACCTGAGCTCACACACGATCAAGAATTCTCTGTTCCGAATTTTTGACAAATTGGGCGTGTCAAACCGGGTTGAACTTCTGTTAATGACCATGAGCCGTGATCGCGATGCGCAGTCGGGGTTGTTGTATCTCCTCGAGAACAGCGGCGATGTGAGTTTCGACGATGAGGCTACTTTGCTCGCTTGTCAGCGAGCAGCTGAGCAGGGAGTACTCATGGCGCAACTAGTGCTAGCTCAGTTCTACTCGGCTAACAAAGCTAACCGGGATGACATACTTCATACCTATGCGTGGTATTCGATTGCCTGTGAACGGGTATCGCAAGCTTGGAAAGAAGTAACGAAAACGATGACTGTCGATCAAGTGCTTCAGGCCGAAGAAATGGCTGCCAAATGGCTCGGTAGCAGAGAAAAAAACTCTTCGATGCGACCCAATCGAACACCGCAACGTCGCCAATCTACGAGGGGGGAAGACGGTCTTGAGAGGGCAGTCGGCTAGTGCTGCGACCGCCTGATTATGTAACGAAACTTGTGTCGGGCCTGCTTGCGTGTGAACTTCCACTGGATGGTAACCCGGTCGCGATTCATACGACGATTCCAGATCCGGGTTTGCTGGCGCAAGCCAGCGATGTCGCCGATTCGGCGTTTCCCTAAGCATTGCCGGGAAAGCAAACTCACCTCCATCTCCGCCTGGTTCA
>JBAVSY010000074.1:0-23371 GCA_049695855.1 Candidatus Korobacteraceae bacterium
TAAGGAAACTCTGATTAAGGCTTGTTTTGAAGGGGACGGCCTTCAGGCCGTCCGTTAAGTACCCGCATAATCATACGGCTTTAGCCGCTGCGGGACCTCGTTTTTGACTTGATCAGAGTTTCCCTAAGAGCTAAGAGCTACAGGCCATGAGCCAATCGCTGGCAGCCAAGTCTTGCGTTATGACCTGAAAGTGGTATTTACGGCATGGCCTTAACATGCCATCCTGTCCTGTGGGGCCGAAACAAGGTAGACGTACCTTTTCTTCGGCTCCTTTTGTTTTTGCGATCAAAGACACGACGGTGTTTCCGGTCGCGATGACAAAACGGGCTGGCTCAGTGCCCTCGTCCGGCAGAATGATTTTTGAAATCCGAAGCAAATGGCCCTTAACCGGGCACCCCGTTCTGCGGTCGATCCCTGCTTGACGGGTGACAGCAAGGTCTAGTTCGATGGAGAAACGGGATCGACTTGACCGAAACCTTGCTTTTTTCGCTGCGAAGTCTTCAACAACGGACTCATCCCAACTTGAGTTGCTGGCACTCAAAGACTTAGAGTGCCAATCTTGACAGGGGACAACTCACTTCCCTAGAATAAAGCTGCGGGATTGTATCTTGAAGCTCCCATAAATAATTGCGGTAGAGTAAGTTACAGTCCTCGGGTAGCTGACGAATGGACACACCGGCAGGTATCGGAAAACGCGAACGAGAAATTCTTACAGCCATTGTGGAGACCTACATCTCCACCGGTGAACCGGTTGGCTCGCGTACTTTGGCGCGCCACAATCGCGAAAATCTCAGCGCGGCTTCCATCCGCAACGTCATGGCCGACCTGGCCGAGGCAGGATTTCTTGACCAGCCGCACACCTCGGCCGGGCGGGTCCCCACTACGCAGGCATATCGTTTTTATGTGAAACAGTTGACTGGCGAAGCTCGCCTGTCGCCGGCCGACGAAAGTCTGATTCAGGGCAGCTTGCAGGGAACGCAGGACGTGCAGGAGTTCATGGAGCGCACCTCGCATGTGCTGTCGCTGATCTCCCACGGCGTGGGGGTCACGGTCAGCTCGGCTCCCGGACAGCGCAACGCTCTGGAGCATGTGTACTTCCAGCGCATGGCCGACAAGAAAGTTCTGGCAGTGGTTGTCATGCGTAACGGACTGGTGCGCGATCGCGTGCTGCGGCTCACCGACGATCTTTCCGCCGCCGACCTGGAGTTTGCTGCCGCCTATATCAACCAGAACTTTCGCGGCTGGGAAATGGAGTCGCTGCGCAACGAGATTGCCAAGCGCATCCAGCAGGAGCGCAGCGAATACGATCGCCTGATGGCGTCGGTGGAGCAGCTTTACGCGCAAGGCGCGCTGGCCTCCGAAAGCCCGGCGCAGTCGGTCTACGTGGAAGGCGCATCCAATCTGGTGCTGACCGAACAGGACAAGGAGCGGTTGCGCCACCTGCTGGCCACACTGGAGGAGAAGCAGCGCATCGTCGATCTGCTCTCCGCCTACCTGGACACGCGCCAGGAAGCGGTGCGGGTGGTTGTGGGTCTGGAAGACGCTATGCCGCATCTAAGTAATTTTGTGCTGATTGGCAAGCCGGCGCGAGTAGGCGACGAAGTCATGGGTTCGCTGGCCGTGATCGGTCCGACCCGCATGGATTACGAGCACACGATTACGGCGGTTACCTACATCGCGCGGCTGTTCGATCAGTTGTGGAATGAGTCGACGTGAAGCTTGCGGGAAACTCGATCTGAGTGTTTTGAAGGGGCGCAGCTTTAGTTGCGCTGTAAGCGGCATTTATTTATTTGTTTGTCATCCCGAACCGGCTTCAGCCGTTGAGGGATCTACTTGTCGAGTTTCTTAGCAGCATGCTAGGGTACGAATCCAGCCCGCAGGGCGAAACTGATTAGCCCAGCGCGGAAGCGCTGGGTAGCCGGCAAAGAAAAAAACGAGTCCCGTTAGGGACGGCACAAGATTTCAGCAGCGAAGACTTATGCAATTCAAGAAACAAAATGGTGGTTCCAACACGGAGTTGGAACTGGATCACGAATTACCGCCGGCGGACAACGATGCTCCTGCCTCGACGGAGACGGGTGCGGCCGCGAAAGACGCTGCCAGCCAGGAATCGGAGTTGGAGAAAGTTCGCGCCGAGCGCGCGGCCTATCTTGACCGCGCGGCGCGGCTGCAAGCGGAATTCGATAACTTTCGCAAGCGCAATGCCAAGGAGCAGATGGAATATCGCGAGTACGCTTTGGCCGACGCGCTCAAACAGTTGCTGCCCATCCTCGACAGCCTGGATCGCGCAGCCAAGATCGATGCCGCCTCGCTCGAGGATTTTCAGTCGGGCATCGAACTCATCGACAAGCAATTCCACGACGCGTTGGCAAAATTAGGGGTCCAGCCCATATCGGCCGAGGGCGCATTGTTCGATCCCGGCTTGCATCAAGCGGTCCAGATGGTCGACACCAACGAGGCCGAGGATAACCACATTCTGGACGAACTGCAGCGTGGCTACAAACTGAAAGACCGTCTGCTGCGTCCGGCCATGGTGCGCGTGGCGCGCAATCCCAAATAAATCAAAATTGAGAAGGTAAAAAGTTCTGGCCACCACAGTGAAACGCGATTACTACGAGGTGCTGGGCGTGTCGCGTACCGCCGGCGATCAGGAGATCAAGAGCGCCTATCGCAAGCTTGCTCTGCAATACCACCCCGACCGCAATCCTGATAATCCCGAGTCCGAAGAGCGCTTCAAGGAGTGCAGCGAGGCCTATGCTGTTCTCGCCGACAACGAGAAGCGTGCCCGCTACGACCGCTTCGGACATGCCGGCGTCTCCAGCGGTCCGGGAGGCGGTCCCGGCGGATTCGATGCCTCGGTCTTCACCGACTTTCAGGATATTTTCGGCGACATCTTCGGCTTCAGCGACATGTTTGGTGGCCAGGGCGGACGTCGCCGGACACGCGCCCAACGGGGCGCCGATCTGCGCGAAGATCTCACCCTGGAATTCGAGGAAGCGGTCTTCGGCGTCACCAAGCAGGTGCAAGTGCGGCGTCTGGAAGAATGCGAACCGTGCAAAGGAAGCGGTGTGGCTCCCGGCAAAGCGCCGATCAACTGCACCACCTGCGGCGGCCGCGGGCAGATGCGTTATCAGCAGGGCTTCTTCTCCATCACGCGCGCCTGCAGTACCTGCGGCGGATCAGGCAAGCTGATTGTCGATCCTTGCACGAGCTGCCGCGGTCAGGGACGGGTCACGCGGGATCGCACCGTCACGGTGAAGGTTCCAGCTGGGGTCGAGGAAGGCGCCCGCATTCTGTACTCAGGCGAAGGCGAGGCCGGCGTTTTTGGCGGGCCTCCCGGCGATCTCTACGTAGTGCTGCATGCCAAGGAGCATTCGTTCTTCGAGCGCGAAGGCAAGAATCTTTATTGCGTTGTGCCCATCTCGTTTTCGCAGGCGGCGCTGGGCGCTGAGATTCAAGTCCCGACCCTGGAAAACGACTATGCCCTGAAGATTCCCGAAGGCACGCAAACCGGATCGACCTTCAAGCTGAAAAACCAGGGCGTGCCGGTCTTGAATGGTCGCGGCCGCGGCGATCTGTTTGTCGAGGTGAAGGTGCAGACGCCGGCCAAGCTGAACAAGCGGCAGCGCGAGCTGATGCAGGAGCTGCACACCACAATCTCGGTAGAGAACAAGCCGGTCAGCCGTTCGCTGCTCAACAAGGTGAGGGAGATCTTCGGGTAGGCGAGAAGACGCTCTTCGCCTTCCGCTCTTCGCTTTTCGCGGTTAAGCTTTTTAGCTCTTAGCTTTTAGCTGTTAGGGAAACTCCGATTTAAGTCCCGTTTTGAAGGGGACGGCCTTTCAGGCCGTCCGTTAAGTACCCGAAAATCAATGCGGCTTTAGCCGCTGGGGGACCTCGCTTTCACTTGATCAGAGCCTCCTTGGCTCTTAGCAGTAAGGCGGGACCGACCGTGAAATTTCACTACGCACAACGCGCCTTCTTCGTAGTAGGAGAGCCCAATTCGGGGAAGAGCACCCAACTGCGAAGCATTTTCCGCGACGTACGGCTTGGCACTGACGGGAAGATTCCTCGCGGGCGGCGTAAAATTCCGGAGACGTACCGGCTCTCGAATGAGTGCTGTTTATACTTCCGTCTCACCTCGCCCCACGAAATGGGGGAGTCACTCAACGAGTTTCTCGACAAGACGGAAGACATAATCAAAAGGAATACTCAGCGTGGCCGAAGGTGGAGCGTTTTCTGCGCCCTGCAACCCTACCCGGCGAAGCGAATGCCTGACGTCGTTAGAATTTGTGACGCGTTCCTCCGGCGCTTCAAATCAGAGCGATTGAGAGTTGCGTTCTTGAGGCCAGACAGACACGGTAATGATCTGCAGCAAATACATATGCCACTGGTGAACCGGTTGCGGCGGAGCTCCGAGATCGAAATTTGCTGGGTCGATGCCCGCGATCGCGAGGCAAATGGTCTCTTTTTCTCCGATTTTTTGCCGTAAAGCCACCTCCCCTTGGACAAAGCCCTCCGCATCTACGCCTGGTTCCTCCTGGTTGTCACCGTGCTGCCGGCGCTTGCCCGTTTGGCCAAGCCGCGTGAACTGGCGCACATTCTGCTGCTGCGCTATGAGGATCCCAAACGCCGTAAACGGGCTCGCATCGGCGGAATCATTTACCTTGGACTATCGCTGTGCGCCATTCCGGTTTTATGGCACGCCCAGATGCGCGAAGAGCGCTGGCTGATCATGGCCGTGCTGGTCGGTGCCATTTCCGCGCTGGAGTTCCTGCTCAACAGCCGCCTGTTTGACGAGGAGGCGCTGACCCGCCAGAATCGCCTCTTTGGCGGAGTGTATGCAGCCATGGCAATCGCCGTCGCTCTGCTACTGTTTACTCGATGACCCGACGCCGCTGGATTGCCGACGAATTTTCCCCTGACCGCGCCGCCCTGACCGGAGCGCACGCCGCTCATCTGTCGCGAATCTTGCGGGCGCGGGTCGGACAGGAATTCGAAGTCGCCTGTGGCGATCAGGTGCGACGCGCAACCGTCGACAGCGTCAGCGACGTTCGAGTGGAGTTCGCGTTGGGCGAGGAAGTAGCTGCAGGGACGGTGGTACCGATCACCTTGCTGCTGGCCATCTTCAAGTTCGATCGCATGGAATGGGCGATTGAGAAGTGTACCGAGCTGAGCGTCACGACGATCGTTCCGGTCATCGCACGCCGCACCGAGAAGCACCTTGCCATCGCCGCCGCAAAGCGTGTCGAACGCTGGCGGCGCATCGCTCGCGAGGCCTCGGAGCAATCGCGCCGGGTCGCGCCGCCCGAAATAGCCGATCCGCTCAAGCTGAAAGATGCACTCGCGCTGCTTCACCAAGGCGAAGGTCCCATTACTGCTGTCATCCCGACCGACGGCTTTAGCCCGAGCGGAGGGATCTGCGGTCCCCCGCGAGGCAGCCTGCGGGCTGTGCTCGCCGAGAACGAGCCCCGCAGGGGCGGAATTGAATTTAGCCCAGGGCGTGAGCCCTGGGTAGACGCCCAAATTGAGCTGAGTCCTGTAGGGAAGGCAGAAAAGGGCAGCGAGGCTGCTCAGCTGCGGATCGTGCTGGCCGAAAGCGAACGTGAATTGCAACTCCGCGATGTCTTACGCTCGTGTCCACAAATGGCATCCCTAGCTCTTGCCATCGGCCCCGAGGGCGGCTGGAGCGATGATGAGTTGCAGAGTTTCGCAACCTCGCAATGGTTCGCTGCCTCGCTGGGCGACACCATCCTGCGCGCCGAAACCGCTGCCATCGCCGCGCTGGCCATCGCGCGCGCGGAAATCTAGCATTCAGCAGACAGCATTCAGCCCTCGCACCGCGGTAGCCGATATGCATTGATCGCGATGCGGGGAACCGCAGATCCCTCGGCTCGGACTTAAGTCCTCGCTCGGGATGACAAATGAATAGAAGGCTCGAGGTATTGCGTGCGGATCGCGGAATGGCGAGTGCTGGCTGCTGATTGCTGAATGCTGAATGCTGGCTGCCCTCATTCTCCTTGCCATCCGGCGGCTTATCCTTGATAATAGTATCTTCGCTTTTTGTTCGTTTAGACGGGAAGCCCGGTGTCAAGCAACGGCCATCATACTTTCGTCCCCACTGACGAGCAGCGCCAGGCCATCGAACATGTTCATGGTCCGATGCTGGTGGTCGCCGGCGCCGGCACGGGAAAGACCACGGTGCTGGCTCGCCGCATCGCTCATCTCATTCGCAGCGAAGCCGCCCGGCCGGACGAGATCCTCGCCGTCACGTACACCCGTAACTCCGCCGCCGAGTTAATGAACCGGGTCGCTGCCATCTTGTATCCCGAAGAAGGTCAGCAGTCCCTCTATCCGGAGATGAACCGGCCCAAAGCGGCGCGCAAGCTGATGGCCAAGGGCCTGCAGGCGCACACGTTTCATTCCTATTGCTACCGTCTGCTGAACGATGCGGGCAACACGTTCCAGTTGCTTGACGACAACGACCTGTTCGTCCTGCTTCGCCGTCGGGTCGGCGAGCTGAAGCTGCGGCATTACATCAAGTCGGCCGATCCGGGAAAATTTCTCAAGGAGCTACTCGGCTTTTTCGACAGCTGTCATGACGAGTTGCGCACGCCGGACGACTACGACGCTTACGTGAAGCAGTTGGAACGCGGCGAAATTCCTCTGCCCCGCATGGGAAAAACGAAGGACGCGGCGGCGATGTCGGACGAGGAGGTTCTGGGCCGCTGCCAGGAAGTCGCGTATGCCTTTCGCTACGCCGAAAATCTGCTGCAGCAGGAAGGCCTGGGCACCTTCGGCCACATCATGAGCCGCGCCGTCGATCTGCTTAGCCGCCGGCAATCGGTGTTGCAGCGAATGCAAAGGCGGGCGCGCTTTATTCTCATCGACGAGTTTCAGGATTCGAATGTCGCCCAGATCAAGCTGGCCAGCCTGCTTGGCGGTCACGAGGCCAATGTCTTCGCGGTTGGCGATCCCGACCAGGCGATCTACCAGTTTCGCGGAGCCACCAGCGGCGCCTTCGACCAGTTTCTGAAAACTTTTGGCGCTCATCGGGTGCAGCGAGTGACCATGTCGGCGAACCGACGTTCCACGCCGCCGATCCTGCGCTGCGCGCACCAGGCCATCAAGTGCAATCCTGCGATTGTCAGCGTTGAGGCGGCGGACCGTGGCTGGCCGCGCCAACCGCTTACCTGTGCGCGTCTGGAAGGCGATGCTATGGCGGCAGCCGCGCCCCTGGTGCAGGCGGTGGTTTACAACAACTACGAGCAGGAAGCCAGCTTCATCGCGGACGCCATCGTGGCCATGCGCGCGCAACGGCCGGAGATGGAGTTCGGCACGATCGCGGTGCTCTATCGCAATCACCATCATCGCGAGAGGATTGTCGCCGAGTTGCAGCAGCGGGGTATTCCGGTCCGGGTCAAAGGCGTCGATCTGTTCGATACCCCGGAGCTGCGCGACGCCATGGCGGTCTTGCGTATTCTCGACTCGGCTCATCCCGTGGCGCTGTTTCGGGTGGCTGCCTTGCCGCAGTTCAACGTTGACGCGGAACGATTTCGCGCTCAACTCGCTCTGGCCGGACGAGACGGCTCCGCCGAAGCAGCGCTGGAAGAAACTCCCGGCGGCAAGCCGGTAATAGAACTAATCCGCCGGGCGCGGCGGTATCTGATTAGTGCCGGCAACAACATTGCCGAGGCACTGAAGATTGCGCAGCAGGAATTCGGGCTGCCTGACTCGATGCCGCTGCGGCGTCTAATCGATTTCGCCGACCGCTGGAGCAACAAGCCGAAGCAAATTGTGGAACACGGCACACTCAACGAATTTCTGGACTACGTCGGTCTCTTCCAGGAGGCGGGTGGCGCGCTGCTGGAAGAGACCGACGAAGACGATCCCGTGGCTGCCCTCGCTCCCCAGGAACTGGGCAACGCGCCCAGCCAGGACGCTGTGCAGTTGATGACGGTTCACGCCGCCAAAGGCCTGGAGTTCCCCTGTGTCTTCGTGGCGCGAGTCTGCTCCTCATCGTTCCCCAGCAACTACAAAGAGCCGCTGGTCGAATTTCCGCGGCAGCTGCGCAGCAAGGACACCGCCGCTGACGCCGACCCCAGGACGCTACACGAACAGGAGGAGCGCCGGCTCTTCTACGTTGCCATGACCCGCGCGATGGACGAGCTGTACGTGTGCGGCAAAATTGCGCGCGGCAAGACTTCCATTCCCACCAAGTACATTCGCGAACTTGTCAGCGAGGCGGGGTTAGTCCTGAAGGGTGCCATCACATCGCGACTGCTGGAGCCCGAACTGATCAGCAGCATCCATGCTGCCGCCGAACCGCTGCTCAACGTTTCCCAGTGGACGCAACTTCCTCCGCGCGACGACGGACACTTGCATTCCCTCAGCGCCAGCGCCATCCAGCAATACGAGAACTGTCCGCTGGCTTACAAGCTGAAGTACGATTGGCGGCTTCCGGAAGAGGCTTCGGCGGCTTTGCAGTTTGGCAGCGCCATGCATCTTGCCCTCAAGGCCTACTTCGACGGAGTTCGCGCCGGACACTCGCCGGACGAAGAAACCGTGATCGCCTGTTTTCTCGACGAACTCACCAAGTCGAAAATCGATGAGCCGCTGCAACGACAGATGTACGAGAAAGACGGTCGCGATCAATTGACCGCGCTATTGCGATCGGAACTGGGCCGCCCGCGCGGCGAGATTCTGGAAACCGAACGTCGCTTCAAAGTGCAGATCGCCGGAGCGCAGGTATCAGGTAGGTTTGACCGGTTGGATCGGGTTGATGGTGGCGAGGTCGAGGTCGTGGACTTCAAGACCGGGAAGCCGAAAACCCAGGAAGACGCCGACGAGAGTCTGCAGCTCTCGATCTATGCGCTGGCCGCCCGCAGCCTGGGGCACACGCCCTCGGCTCTGGTCTTCATCAATCTGCAGAACGGCATCGCGATCGAGTCGCGGCGTTCCGCGCAGCAATTGCTGGAGGCGGAAAAACTGGTGGCAGACGTGGCCGCGAAAATTGCCGCCGGAGAATTTGAACCTAAGCCCGGTCCGGCTTGCGGGCGCTGCTCGTATCACAGTATCTGTCCGGAACAGGAAGCGCCGCTGGCCGCTCCGCCCGCCAGTCGCATCGGCAAAATTAATTAATTAACCCCCAAAGCGAAGGGGAACGCTTGCGCGTCCCCCGTTTCGTACGGTCGAAAGCGGTTAGTGCTTCTTCGACTTCTTTGCCGCCTTCTTAGCCTTCTTTGCTGCCTTTTTGGTTGCCATTGTTTCTATTCTCCCTTTCCATTTGTCATGGAACATTGCGACCTTCATTTCATCGCAATTTGTTAGTTGTATAGAGTCATTGAAAAAAATAGTCAAGCAAAAAACGCATGTCGAGGTGCGATCATTGCCGGCATTTGCGATTGCTCATCGCCTTTGGAGCACGCAAGATCTCTCGCAACCCGTTTCTCTTCCTCACATCATCCCATCCTCACATGCGTGAGAGCCTCATAAACACTGGCTATTTCAGCATTCGCAAAACTGCGCCGCTCAACGCGTCGTGCCACGCATGCGCCATCATTCCGGCGCGCAAGCTCTTTCTCCACCATGCGAGCAGCCCAAACATTAATCCATAAATTCCGATCAGGATCATGCGTGCGACCCCTTCATAGCCGTGTGACGCTCCGAACACGACTGCGGAAAACAGCACGCCGAGCAGCATCGAGTTGCCCATCGCAGCAAACTGCCGCTGCAGATATCCGCGAAAAATAATCTCTTCGCAGAAGCCGGCGGTCACACTGACGCAGAACCATACGGCCAGCTCCAGATTCGATCCCGGAGTCAGAAATCCCAGCTGCTTGCGCATGGCTTCGATCTTGCCGGCCTGGTCGAGGTGCATCAGCTTCGCGCCCGTGCCCAACACGGCGAGCGCACAGATCCAGAACGCTCCCGCGTACACCAGATCGAGAAAGAAATCTTCCGCGTTCGCCCAGCGTCCGCCGATCAGATCGCGCAGGCGAATACGTTTGCGCGTGCCAACCCAGACAAAGCCGACCAGGATCCATTCCCAGGCTATGCTCCAAAGGTATTGCGGCAGTTTACTGTTCGCCGCCAGCGGATGCTTGCCGCGCGTACCGTTGACCGAGGCCAGCAGCAGGACCGCGATCAGGACGGCGGTGTGCCACCAGGGCGCGAGCAGGCGATTGGACTGGGGAGGAGAGGTTTGAATTTCATGCGGGATTTGTGCGTCCGCGGCCAAGGTAGCTCCATCTTATAATGTTCGCCAACTATTTTTTCTCAGGAGCTACGCATTCATGGCATCTCTGGAAGACGTTGTTATCGTCTCGGCAGTACGCACGCCCGTGGGAAAATTTCAGGGCTCACTTTCCGATTTCACCGCTCCTCAACTGGGCGCCATCGTGGTTCGCGAAGCAGTAAAGCGCGCCGGAATCGATCCCAACACGGTTGACGAGTGCATCATGGGCAACGTAGTCTCCGCCGGACTCGGTCAGAATCCCGCGCGCCAGGCCGCTCTCGGCGGCGGGCTGTCGGACAAAGTCAGTGCCATGACCATCAACAAGGTTTGCGGCTCGGGGCTGAAAGCGGTAGCGCTTGGCCAGCAGGCGATCCAGACTGGCAACTCGCAAATCGTGGTCGCCGGCGGTATGGAGAGCATGAGCAACGCGCCCTACCTCCTGCAGAATGCGCGCAAAGGATTCCGCCTGGGCGATCAGAAGGTCGTCGACTCCATGGTGCATGACGGGCTGTGGGATGCTTACAACGATTACCACATGGGCAATACCGGCGAGAACGTAGCCGAGAAGTATCACATCACGCGCGAGGAGCAGGACGAATACGCGCTGAACTCGCATCGCAAGGCGATAAGCGCGATGAACGAGTGCCGCTTTAAGGACCAGATCGTGCCGGTTGAGCTGCCGTCGAAGAAAAAGGGCGCGCCGCCTGTCCTGTTTATGAAGGATGAATCGCCACGCAAGGACTCGACCCTCGAGGCTCTGCGCAGCCTGAAGCCGGCCTTCAAGAAAGACGGCACCGTGACCGCCGGCAACGCGCCCGGCGTTAACGACGGCGCCTCGGCCTTAGTGGTGATGTCGGCCGCGAAGGCGAAAGAGCTTGGGTTGAAGCCGATGGCGCGCATCGTGGCCCAAGCCACCAGCGGCCTGGCGCCCGAATGGGTGATGATGACGCCGGTCGAAACCGTTCGCCAGCTGTGGAAGAAGACAGGATGGAAGAACGAGGATGTCGATCTTTATGAGATCAACGAAGCATTTTCGGTGGCGGCCATTGCGGTTACGCGCGAGCTGGGACTCGATCTCAACAAGGTGAACGTGAATGGCGGCGCAGTCGCACTCGGGCATCCCATCGGCGCCAGTGGCGCACGCATCCTGACCACCCTGCTCTACGAGATGATTCGCCGCGATGTGCACAAGGGGATCGCAGCGCTCTGCCTCGGCGGCGGCAATGCGGTGGGCGTGGCCGTCGAGCGCTAAAGGTTCACTTTGTCATCCTGAGCGTGGCTGAGGTAATCGGAGGTGTCATCCTGAGCGGAGCACGAGCCGATTTTGCTCGTGCGGAGTCGAAAGACCTCTATACCGGCCCGCTCTTTTGACTTGTCATCCCGACCGAGGGCTTAAGCCCGAGCGAAGGGATCTGCGGTTCCTCAGATCGAGATAAGTGCAGCCTTGAAGGGGCGCACCTTATAGATGTGCCGAAAATAGGTGCGCCGAAACCGTTTCTCTTGTCATTCAAAAGCCGGCTTCTGCCGGCGACACCTCTTTACAAATCGTTACACCTTCCCGGGAGCTAACAGGCTCCCGTTTTCGTATGTTGATTGAGGGGCATTGCGCCCGACGTTACCATGGCAGCATCCAATCAACCACAGATGGCTTCTTCACCAATTTCTCAGGCAGCGCCCGCGGTGCGGACCGAAAACGTTTGCCGCTACTATCCCATGGGCGGCAGCATGATCCGCGCGGTTGACGGAGTCTCGCTGACCATCGCCCGCGGCGAGTTCATCGCGCTGCTCGGCCAATCCGGTTCCGGAAAATCGACGTTGCTGAATTTGCTCGCCGGTCTTGACCGTCCCAGCTCCGGCTCGGTGATCGTGCAAGGCCGCGACCTGGCCAGGATGTCGTCCGAAGAATTGGCCGGTTATCGTCGCAACGACGTCGGCATGGTCTTCCAGGCGTTTCACCTGATCCCGACCATGACCATCACCGAGAACGTCGAGCTGCCTATGCGCTTTGCCGAAGTAGAGCGCGCTGAGCGAGCGCAACGGGTGCGCGAATCACTGGAGCGGGTCGGGCTGGGCAATCGCATGGAGCATCGTCCATCGGAACTGTCGGGCGGCGAGCAGCAGCGGGTCTCGCTGGCGCGCGCCCTGGCTAATCGTCCATCCCTGTTGCTGGCCGACGAGCCCACGGGTAACCTTGACAGCCGCACCGGCGAAGACATCCTCAACCTCATTCGCGACCTCAGCCTGTCGCTCGGCATGACTGTAGTGATGGTGACGCACGAGCGCGCCCTGGCCGAGCGTTTCGCCCAGCGCCTCATCTTTCTGGGCGATGGCAAGCTGCTGTCGCAGGAGGCGCTGGCATGAAGGGCTATGACCTGTTCGAGCTGGCTGTGCGCAACCTGCGGCAATCGAAATTGCGCAATGGATTGACCACGGTCGGCATTTCCGTGGGCGTGGCTTCGCTGGTAGCCATGTTGTCCCTCGGTGTGGGACTACAAACCCTGGCCACCAAACGTCTGGCCGGATCGGGAATGTTCGACACTGTTTTCGTCACCTCGAAACAGGATTTCCGCGGCTTCGATCGTGATGAAGATCAGAAGGACCAGCATCCGGAAAACGCTCCCGTGCTTGACCAGCCTGCGCGCGACAAGATGGCGCACCTGCAATACGTCACCGAGGTCGAACCCGAGGTTCGAGTCATGGGCCAGATCGTCTATGACGGGCAGACTCATTTCGGATTCGTGACCGGCCTGCCCATGTCGGCCCGCGAGAACGAAGCATTCGACAATCTGCAGGGCAAGTACTTTTCTGGCCCGGATGCCGCCGAAGTCATCCTGCTCAACGATTTCGCCAAGGAGCTCGATCCCAACAATCCGAAGGAGCTGATTGGCAGGGAAGTTACCTTGCGCTACGGCGAGCACCAGCAGTTGGTTTCGGATTCGGACGGCTCGGGACGCCCGCAACTTTCTGGCGCAGCGGGAGCAGCGGGTAATACGAACAGTGGTGATGACTACGGCTTTTCGGTTGTGCGTAAGGCGCAGCCCTTGAAGGTGGTAGGCATCATCGACGAAGAGCCTTATGGCGGCATGAGAACGGTCTCCCGCGGCCGCATCTTTCTGCCGGTGGATTTGACCGAGAAGCTGAATATGTCGGACTTCACCGACATGCGCAGCTCGCTGCGCGGCAGCGGCAAAACCTATATGACGCTGACCGTTCGGGTCAAGGATCCGGGCAAGGTCGCGCAGGTACAGGACGCGATCAACAAGATGGGTTTCCGCACCTTCTCGGTGCTGGACGCCACGAAGAGTCTGCGACGTTTCTTTACCGTGCTTGACCTCTTCCTCGGCATCTTTGGATCGCTGGCCCTGGCTGTGGCCACTCTGGCCATCATCAACACGCTGGTGATGGCGGTGCTGGAACGCCGTCGCGAGATTGGCGTAATGAAAGCCATTGGCGCCAGCGATCGCGACGTGAAGCGGCTGTTCTTTGCCGAAGCCGGAGCCATGGGCTTCTTCGGCGGCATCCTGGGGATTGGGTTGGGCTTCGCCATCGGCAAGGCCATCAACCTGGGGACCTCCGTCTATTTGCACCACCATCAGCTTCCTTCGGAGGCCGTGTGGATTCTGCCGCCCTGGCTGATCGGCGCGGCTATTGCCTTCTCCATCGTGGTGAGCCTGCTGGCCGGGTTGTATCCTGCCAGCCGCGCCGCCCGGCTCGATCCGGTGCAGACGCTGAAATACGAATGAACGAAGCCTCGAGGTAGAGGGAACGGATAGACTTTTGTACAATGACGGTAATATGAAACGCGCTCAAACCAAGCCGAAGCGGGTTGTGTCTGGGAAGACCAAGCTCTCCGGCATTCGTGACTCGACTGGCGAGTTCGGGGGAGAGCTTCGATCTGGCACGAACCTTTCCACGGTCGTAAAGAAGGCACATTTAGACTCGCGGGTGATGGAATATGCCGAGGTGTTGGCGCATGCCGTCGAAACCTTTGGTTCGCGGATACGCGCGAATGCATGGCTCAACCGGCCCAGCCGCATTTTTAACAACCAGAGTCCCCTCCAAGTCTTGACCCAAGACCCCGCTGCGGTTGAGGAAGAGCTAGTCAGGATCGATCACGGCATGTTCGCTTGATTGTCTACAGACTGACCCGAAGCGCGTACGCACGCGACCTGACGGGAACGGGTGGCCTGTATGCCGGCCAGCGTTGCAATTTCAAGGGGATACGGGTTATTTATGCCGCCCAGCATGTTTCACTGGCCCTGGCGGAAGCGCTCGTACATCTTGAATTGCCGGAAGTACCGCTCGATTACACGCTGGTGACAATCGAAATCCCGGATAACGTTCCCTTCAGGCAAACTACGCCGGAGGAGGCGCTGGCCGCGTCCAGAGATCCTGATGTTCCGGTTTTTCTCGTTCCGTCCGTGGTGGTTCCCCAAGAGTTGAACGTAGTGATGTTTCCTGAGGCAGCCGGCTTTCAGGCCAAGATCGTGAATGTCGAACCATTTCCAATCGATGAACGCCTGCTTGGTTTGCATGCGAGCCGGTAGATCAAACTGCATTGAACCAGCTGTCGTTGAGACAGCAAGAATCAAAATGCCCAATTTCAAATTTTCAAAGCGACAGTCCCAAGAGTGGCGTTCGATAACTTTCGCAGCAACTCTACTCCTCGCTCTCTGCCTGGCTCCGCTGCTCCACGCCCAGGGCCGCGCTGAATGCTCGGTCATCCAGTCAGAAATTCTCAAGCGCCCGGTGCGCTACTGCGCGTTTCTGCCGCCCAGCTTCGACCAGGACAAGACACGCCACTATCCCGTGCTCTACTTCCTGCACGGGTTGGGCGACAATGAACAGTCACTGCTCAACTTCGGGGGATGGGACATGGTCTCGGAGTTGCGCCGCCAGGGTAAGGTTGGCGACTTCGTGATTCTGGCGCCCAGCGCCGGCCACAGCTTCTTTATCAACTCGGAAAACGGCAAGGTGCGTTATGAAGACTTCCTCATGAAGGAGTTTCTGCCGCAGATGGAGAAGAAGTATCGTGCCGACGGAAAGCGGGCCACGCGCGGCATCACCGGGGTTTCCATGGGCGGTTATGGAGCGTTGCGGCTGGCCTTTAAGTATCCCGCTGAGTTCGCGGCGGTCAGTGCGCAGATGCCGGCGCTGATGCCCGGGCTACCCAAGGACATGAGCTCGGACGCGCCGGGCTCTCCCGGTGCGCTGCTGGGTGAGGTCTTCGGTTCACCGGCTTACTTCGATCGCAACAACGTGTTTTACTTCGCCCGGACAGACAGTGCGGCCAGCCTCAAGCGTATGAAGATCTACTTCGACGTGGGCAATAACGACGACTATGGCTTTGAGCAGGGAGCGCAGGTGTTGGATAAGCTGCTGACCTCGCGCGGCATTCCGCACGAGTTCCACATCTATCCCGGCGGACATACTGCGCAATTCGTCATAAGCCATTTCAGCGACGTCATCCAGTTTCAGTGGGACGCCATTGGGGCAGGGAAGTGACGTGCGGATTGTCATTACGCCTTGACACAATCAAAGCGGTATCAATTTATGACATGGGTTGGCTCTGCGGAAAGGCCGAGGTTAGCAAGGAAACGTTGACGACGAAGATCAAGTCCCGCCCTGTGGGACGAAAGAGGATAGCCCAGCGCTTCAGCGCTGGGTGGGCGGCAATTTCATGATTGAGCCCCTTCGGGGGCGGTACCCAGGATGTCAATAAAGCCAGATAGGTTGTAACCTCCAGCATCAACGAATGCAGATGCAGGAAACGCCGCCTTCACCGTTTTTCGGACTTGACATCGAACATCCACATGGCGTGATCCAATACTTGTCGCGGATGATACGGCCACAGCCAGCGATATCCGTTGCTATCATCCAGCACCTGTCCCGAAAGGCAACTCGCTCCCACCACAACCTTGCCGTCGAGCGGCTGGCTGGGCGGCAACGGTTCGGCACGAACTCCATACAATGTGGGATCGACCGATCCGAAGTAAGCGAGGTGAATCGTCTGGTCTGGATGCTGCCGCTCATAGTTGCGGACGGCGAGCAGACCCTGCCCCCAGTCGAGATTGCTATCGGTCAACAGTCGCCAACTGTTCTCCGGTTTCACGAAGACGTTGAAGTAAGCCAGATAGTCCGGCGCGTAGCGCAGTGTGTCGGCGGCATTCAGGCAAAGCGCTAAGATTAAGACCGCCATGCCCAGTCGATACTTGCGAGCGTGTTCCCAGACGCCGCCCGCAATCAGCAGCGCGAAAGGATACAGCGGCAGAATGTGGCGCTCGCCAATCGCAAATCGCGACTGTAAGGCGAAGGCAAGAAACACCAGCCCAAACAGGCAGGTGATCAGCAGATCACCGGGGGCGCGGCAGGTTTTGCGAATTCCTACTGTCAGGCTGCCAAAGAACAGCAGGAGAAAAACCGTCGGCCACTTCAACCCGATCGCGACGGGATAGTAAGCCTTGATACCGCCTTTGGGATAAATCTTTCCCAGGAACCACGCCTCGCGTCCGCGCCGGTTGCTGAGCGCGACCTCGCGGAATCCTTCAATGTATTCGCCCGCCGGTACCAACAGGCTGAGCTGCGTTTTCGACTTCGTCGCCCAGGTCTTCACAGATCGATTAGGAAAGGTTGCGACCACTTGCCCATCGCCGACCTTCAGGTGCGACACGTGAAACAGATATCCTGCCCACCAGGTCAGCAGCGCGATGCCCAACGCCGCCATCGCTGCTTTCCAATTCCAATCACGAACTCTCGCCAGACCCTCCCCGCGTCGCAGCACCAGCATCAGGACCAGCGCCAACAGCATCTCCGGCGGCGTGTAAAGCTTTGATAAAAGCAATCCGCCCAGCACCAGTCCCAGCAGCGCAGTCTGCCCGCGGTTAGGATTTCTTCGCCACAGCACGACCTGGCAAGCAGTGAGGAAGACAAATAGCGCGCCGATGCCATCGGTGGTCGTCACCGAAAAGTGAGCGATCAGCGATGGCGTAAAGGCAAACAGCGCCAGCGACACGTTGGCTGCGCCTTCCGAGAACAACCGCCGGGCAGCGAACCACAGGGTGATTCCGAGCGCGATGCCCAGCAGCGTGTTCATGGGTCGCGTGTGCCATGCCAGCCACTCCGGTCCCGGCTGCATCGCAGTTACGCGATAGCCGCGCGGCAGCGCCTCTGAGGCAATCGCAACCCGAGCGCGCGCCAGCGGCAGCATCAGCCAGAACCGGCCCAGCGGAGGATGGTCGGTCCACATCTCGAATTGGCCATGTTGCCAGGCTTGCAGCCCGGCGATGATGTGGCCCGGCTCATCGTACGTTAGCGATTGCGTCTGGATGAACCACAGCGACTGCAGCGCGAAGAGAGTCAGCAGAACGACAGGGATCCACCACTTCGGCCGCGTTGGCGGGCTGGCCAAATCGCTTTTGCTGCTCGAGGGAATAGCGGTCGGCGGCTTCACGCTGAGTATTTACTGTACATCGAGTGCCGCGGGATCTTGCACCATGCGGTCCATCGCGACGGCCAATCCGAAATAGAAGAACAGAATCATGGCCACCGATTCTATTCCCAGGTCATAGTGAACCAGCGCCGTGGTTTGAAACGCCACGAAGCTGGCCAGCACTCCCGTGGCTACGCCGGTGGCAAAGCGGTTGCGCTCGCGAGTCTTGCGAATCAGCCGCAGCAGGAAAATCAGATAGGCGATCACGAACCAAAGCCATGCCGCCATCGCCGGCAAGCCGCGCTCCACCGCAATCTGCATCAGGTCCGAGTGGAAGTGGCTCTCGTCATGAAAGAACGTGAAGGCCCGGATGTTCCACTCCATCCAGTGATTGCGAATCGTTTCCATGCCCACGCCGAACCAGGGATGTTGTCCGATCAGGCGTAGCCCATCTTCCCACATCATGGTACGGAACTCGGTTCCCGGGTCGCGAGTACTCAAGCCCAGCGGTCCGCGCGTGTGATAAATCCAGGCAGTAGCGGCAATCACCAGCAGCAGCAGGGCGGCCGACGCCCAAATCCGCGCTCGCTTTCCGGTAAGCGTCAGGACGCTGACGAAGCAGCCGATCGCCAGTCCCGCCAGAGCGGCGCGCGTTTCGGTCAGGAACAGCGCCGCCACCAGGGCCAGGAAGCTGATCATGAACAATAGCCACAGCCCTTGGTTTCGCGGCCCGATACACAACAGCATGGCCCAGGTCATGCAGCCGATCTGCATCATCATCTCAGCGAAAACCACGTAATGCCCCAGCGTGCCCTGGGCTTTGAATGGTCTTCCACGAGCGAACTGCAGCCAGTGCGTGCCGAATCCGCTATGCAGGATCTGTTCGCGGGTAACGACGGTTTCTTCCTTGTGGAACGGATAGCCGCGAACGTAAAGGATGCGGAGCCACTTGCCGGGCGGACTCTCCATCACCATGCGCTCCAACTGCGCCGGAGTATGCACCGCGTGACCGTCGATGCTCTGGATGATGTCGTCATGGACGACATGCGCCTGATAGAGCTGCGTAACCGGCAAAATATAGGCAACCCGCACTCCCACTCCGTAGGTATATTGCCACGCAGTAAAGCCGGCGGCCGCCAGCCCGGAAAGTATGAGCAGGAAAATCAGTGTGCGCACCTGTTTCAGCCGCTGCAGATTCTGCGCGAACACGATGCTCACCAGCACCAGGCACACAATCTTCATACGGTCCCAGCTCAGGTTAGGATCCGGACTTAGCGCGGTAGAAATTCCGCTGAGCGTGATATAGGCCAGCAGCGGCGCCGACAACGGTTGCGGGTAGGGGCGCCGGCGTTCCACCGCCAGTTTTGTCAGCCAAAGCACAAACGCGATTTGCCAGGCGTGCTGCGCTCCTTTGACCGAATGCGGCAACAAGATGGCGAACAGCGCGAGGAACAGGAAAATCGCACTATCCAGTAAAAGTCCAGTGCGACTTGGCTTTTGGCGACCTGTGCCTGGTACAGCAACCGAAAACGTGGCAGCCGAGGTGGTTGGTTGATCAGATCGCATGAAAGGCCGTATAGCTTTAGACAGCAAAAGTTCTACGGGAGCATCGCTTCAACGGTGCAGTTCCAATCTAGCCTACACTACTGGCATAATCGCGAGAAATCCTGCTACAGTTAGAGCTGAAACGCGCATTCTGAAGCTAGAGCCATCTCCGTTCCTGCGCCTACGTTGCTGGCGTCTCCCGATGGCAAGCCTGCTGGACCGGGCTATTCAACGCATCCAACGGTAAGCAACGACAGCTATTGTGTTCGATCGACGTTCCAAACTTCTCAGTACGATTACCCTGCTGCACGACCTGGGGATGACGTGTGTTGCCTTCGTCGTCGCCTACTTGCTGCGCACCCAGTTGGTTCGGTTCGACTTCTTCAGCGCGCATCTGCCGGGAATTTATCCCTTCAGCCACTACCTTCCTTTGCTGCTGGCGTTTCTGCTGGTGTGGGCGGTGGTGGGATATTTTTCCAGCTTCTATCGCGACATCGAGCTCAGCAATCCCATCCAGCTCACGCTGAACATCATCAGCCAGCTGGGTATTGTGCTGATCGTAATCTACGCCGGCCTGTTCGTCTCCCGCATCGGAGACGTCAGCCGCACCTATGTTCTGCTGATCGGCGTCTGCGATTTCGTGCTGCTGCTGATCGGGCGGGCGGCTTCCTACTCGGGCGTCTCCTGGATGCGCGATCGCCTGGGTCGCTACCACTATCTGCTGATCGTCGGCTGCGGACCACGGGCGCGCGAAATGGCCACTTTGATCGAAGAGAGCCGCGGCATGGGGCTGCGGCTGGTGGGCTTCGTTGATCCCGACTCCGGCGACGTGGCGACTGCCAATCTCGGCGGATACGATGTTTACCCGCTTAGTTCCGTGGCCGGAATTCTGCAAAAGCGTGTCGTGGACGAGATTGTTTTTGCCGTGGACTTGCAGGATTTGGCCCGCCTGGAGCCGGTGTTGCAACATTGTGCCGACCTCGGAATCCGCACCCGGGTGCAGCTGGAATTCCTGCCTGCAGCCTATTCGCGAGTGTACCTGGAGAATTTTCGTGAGGTCCAGCTGCTCAGCCTGTCCAGCGCACCCGACAGCGAGTTGCGCCTCTTCTTCAAACGGGTTTTCGACGTAGTGCTTTCGCTAGTGTCCTTGCTTGTGCTCTCGCCGCTGTTGCTCTGTATCGCCGCCATGATTCGCATCACCTCGCCCGGCCCGGTACTGTTTCGCCAGACACGCTGCGGCTTGGGCGGCCGACGCTTTACGCTCTATAAATTTCGCTCCATGATCAACAACGCCGAGCAGATGCGCGCCGAGTTGCACCAACTCAACGAGCTCGACGGCCCGGTCTTCAAGATCAGCGACGACCCGCGCATTACGACCGTCGGCCGTTGGCTGCGCCGCTTCAGCCTCGACGAGCTGCCACAGTTGTGGAATATTTTCTGCGGAGAAATGTCGTTTGTCGGCCCGCGACCGGCGGTGCCCGAGGAAGTGGAGCAATATGAAGACTGGCAGCGGCGGCGGCTGCGCATGCGTCCCGGTCTAACGTGTACATGGGTACTGGAAGGCCGCAATCACATCGACTTCAATCGCTGGATGCAGCTCGACTTGAAGTACATCGACAACTGGTCGCTGTGGCTCGACACCAAGATTTTCCTGCGCACCATTCCCATCGTGCTGTCCGGGCGGGGGGCTTACTAAGCTTACCATAAACAAGATTTGCAATTGGGGTCGGCATCGGTAGCTAGTGTGGAACTTGCGAACGATTCGACGTAAAGTGTTGTTGTGAAATCCGTCTCTGTTCTGTTTTTACTTCTTTTAATTTCGACGTCCTACGCACAGAACCCGCGTGTAACACAAACGTTGGATTTTCGCTGGAATTGGCGAGACGCTCAACACTTAACTGGGTCCGACACGGTTGGCACGTCTAAGGATATCAGCGCGACGGATCGGGCTTTGCTTCTTGAAGCTTTGGCCTCGCAGTTCAAGGCTTATACCAATCCACGGGAAAGGGCTGCCGAGACGGGTGCAAAAATCATAGATTTGAACGGCGATGGCGTGCCGGAAATAATTTGTCAGGCCATAGGTTCCGATGTTTGCAGCGTGACCGGAAATTGTCCATTATGGATTTTTCAAAAGACCGTAACCGGATACAAGTTGGTGTTGCAAGCAGATAGCGTTCAGAATTTCACGATCCAGCCAACCCGAAGCAATGGCTTCCTCGATTTGGTACTTGGCAGGCACGAATCGGCCACCGAACAAACTTTGTTTCTTGCCCGATTTCGCGATGGGCAATATTTCAGGGGAGCTTGCTATCAAGCCGATTGGACATACCTGGGCAAGGACGGAGATTACCACGATTCTGAAGAGCCTCTAATAACGCCGTGCGAGAAGTAGCGTAAATCTAAAGTTTGTAATGGCTGGGTGCCCCACTCATTCCTGGTTTTGGAGTGAGTGGGATTCGTTCTATCGCCATTCACAATCAACTCACCTAAACTAAATCTTGCGCCGAACAGGCGCACCGGCTTAATGGTCTCCATCACCATCGTCACCTGGAATTCGGCGCAATACCTCGACGAATGCTTCGGCGCACTCGCGCTCCTCGACTATCCCGACCTCGAAGTGATCATCATCGACAATGCCTCCGAGGACGAAACGCGCGCGCGGCTGAAGCAGGTCGAAACAAAATGGCGCGTTATCTACAACGATCGCAATGTCGGATTCGCCGCCGGGCAGAATCAGGCGATCCGTGCTTCGCAGGGCGAATGGGTGCTCTGCCTGAATCCCGATGTCGTGCTGAGTCCTGACTTCGTGACCCAGTTGGTAGCCGCCGCCCAAGCCCATCCCGACGCCGGCTCGCTGTGCGGCAAGCTGCTGCGCTGGAATCCATCGCCGGGAGCGTCCTCAAGGTCCCTGGGCTCGGATTTGAAGGGGCACGGCTTTCAGCCGTGCCGTCAAGCCGACCAAATTGCGCCTTTAGGCGCTGAGGGCGAGGTTCCGCAGGGGCTAAAGCCCGGTTCTCTAGCTAGCCTCGACGGCACGCCTAAAGGCGTGCCCCTTCAAAACCGCGAGTCTGAAAGCTCGCTCTACCCGAGGCTTAACGGTGCGCCGGAGGGGGTGCCCCTTCAAAAACTCGGGCCTGAAGGCTCGCTCTACCCGGGCCTTAACGGCACGGCTGGTCCGCCCCGGCAGACGCAAACACGGCGTCTGTTGGGGATACCGGTGGAAGGTGTACCCCTTCAAAAACGCACTCCCGGAGAAACATCAGAACTGGACGCCGACCCGCGCAGAACCAACATCATCGACTCCACCGGCATCTACTTCACGCCGAACATGCGGCATCTGGATCGCGGCGCCGAAGAAATCGACTGCGGTCAGTACGACCGAGTCCAGTACGTCTTCGGCGCCAGCGGCGCGGCGGCATTCTTTCGTCGCGACTTCATCGCAGGGGTGTCGGTGGAAGGCGAATTCTTCGACGAAGACTTTTTCGCCTTCCGTGAAGACGGCGATCTGGCATGGCGTGCGCAAGTGATGGGCTGGAAATGCCTCTACGTGCCGACGGCGGTCGCCTGGCATGTACGGCGGGTGACACCGGAGCGCCGCAAAGATCTGCCGCTCGTCATCAATTGGCACTCGGCGAAGAACCGCTTTCTCATGCGTGGCAAGAATGCTTCCGGATGGCTTTGCCGGCGACTATTCTTTCCCGTGCTCTGGCGCGACATCATGACCTTTGGCTATGCCGCGGTGCGGGATCGGCGGCTGTGGTCGGCGGTAATCTACTGGTGGAAGGTGCGCGACAGCATTCGCCGCAAGCGAGCGATTATCCAGTCCCGCCGCCGCGTCTCCGACCGCGATTTGTTATGGTGGTTCAACAACACCCCGCGGGCGAAGGACAGTAGTCAATAGACAGTTGCCAGTAGTCACTGGTCAGCGGCCAGTAGTCAGTTGTTGGTAGGCCGTAGCCAGTCGTCGGCTGCCGACGGCAGGAGCGCGTGGCCAAGCATGGGGGTTTCCGATTGTCTTGTATCAGGGCACGACTTCAGAGGCTGCTGAAAAAGTACAGGGGGAATCTGGCTAGGTAGCTGATTTGCACAAGGCGATGAGTTACATGATGAACATGCGTGGAGAAGACGAACAGCAGGACGCGGTGTTCAGTTATCGGCGGGTG
>JBAVSY010000075.1:0-2611 GCA_049695855.1 Candidatus Korobacteraceae bacterium
GCAAAAGCCACCCCAACGTCAAAAGCCAAGGCGCTGGGGAATAAGGAACGTCAAAAACCAGGCGCACACCGCGTCGCCGCCGCAGTGTGCCTTGACAACCCCAACCTCGTTATAGACGGGATGACAAGAATAGAGTACTTGTAACGGCGTACCTGAAGGTACGCCCCTTCGAAATCGTCCCTCTACCTGTTGTCCCCCGTCAAACAGCTTGTCCGGCGCAGAATCCCGAGGCCCAGGCCCACTGGAAGTTGAAGCCGCCGAGATGTCCAGTCACGTCCACGACTTCGCCGATGAAATACAGGCCGGGAACATTGCGGCACTCCATAGTCTTCGCCGAGAGTTCATCGGTGTCGACGCCGCCCGCCGTGACCTCAGCCTTCTCGTAGCCCTCGGTTCCGCTGGGCAGCACCTGCCAGCGATGGAGCTGGTTCTCCATCTCATCGAGAGCGGCGTTCGTCCAGCGTGACGGTGGATGCAATTGGAGCCAACGTTCGGCCAGCCGGATGGGTAATGCCTCATGCAGCGCGGACTTCGCTGCGGTCAGGTCGCGGTGCGCGTTCGCCGCACGCAAGCTCGCCATGATCTGCTTTTCCGGAGCCAGGTCGATCGCGATCGGCTCGCGACCGTTCCAGTAGGACGAAATCTGAAGGATGGCAGGGCCGCTGAGCCCGCGATGGGTGATCAGCAGCTTCTCACGAAACTGCTGGCGTCCGATGGCGGCGATGACCTCGGTGGAAACGCCCGCTAGGTCGCAATAGTTTTGCCGGTCCTGCTGGTTGAAAGTGAGTGGCACCAGCGCGGGACGGGGGTCGCGAATCTTGATATCGAATTGATGCGCCAGATCGTAACCGAAGGGCGTCGCGCCAATCTTGGGGATCGACAGCCCGCCGGTCGCGACTACGAGAGCGGGGGCATGGAACTCGGCGGCGTCGGTACGCACCACGAATTCCGAACCCTGCCGAACTTCCCGGGCCCGCGTGTTCAGCAGGATTTTCACTCCAGCCGCAGCGCATTCCTGTTCCAACATGGTGACGATATCTTGTGCCGAGCGATCGCAAAAAAGTTGGCCGAGTTTTTTCTCGTGGTATGTGATGCCGTTTTTCGTGACCAACGCAACGAAGTCGGCGGGAGTGTAGCGCGCCAGCGCCGACTTGCAGAAGTGTGGATTCGCGGAAAGAAAGTTTTCCGGCCGGCAATGCAGGTTGGTGAAGTTGCAACGCCCGCCGCCGGAGATCAGGATCTTTTTGCCGATGCGCTCAGCATGTTCGAGCACGACGACGCGGCGGCCGCGCTTTTCAGCCTCGATGGCGCACATCAGGCCAGCCGCGCCGCCTCCCAGGATCACGACGTCGAATGGATGTTGAAGCACGTCCTGAGTTTCGTGAATCAAGGGCAGAGTTGCAAGTGCGCGGAACAGCAGATCCCTCGGCTTCGCTCGGGATGACAAATCAAAACAGGGGCGGCTTCGCTCAGGATGACAAATCAAAACAGGGGCGGTGCGGCGCAGCTAAAGCTGTGCCCTTTCAAGACAGGTCGAGTCCGCGCTAAAGCTGCGCTCCTTCAGAACGCGCGGAAGATTGCGCAACGGCCGCGTGAGAGCCGGCGTTCAGAGTGATCAGCAGCAGCGTGGCATCGTCGGTAAAGTTGCCGGCGGCGTGCTCACGAACGTGGCTCATGATGTTAGCGTGGTGCTGCTGCAAGCTCTGATCTGCCGGAGCGTCAAGCAAAGCTGCCAGCCGATCGGGGCCAAACTCCTCACCGGAATCGTTGGCGGCTTCGGTAACGCCGTCAGTGTAGAGCAGCAGACAGTCGCCAGCCGCCAGGATGAGGCGCTCGGAACGAAAACCTTCATCCAGCATGAAGCCGAGCACCGGACGCGTCGGACCCAGCGACTCGACGGCACCGTTGCTGTGTCTGAGGATGGGAGGACAATGCCCGGCATTCACGAAATGCAGAACGCGTGTCCGCAGGTCGAGGACGCCGTAGAAAATCGTGACGTAATGCCCTTCGCCTAATTGATTGCGCAGCGTGGTCTCGACCTGGCCGAGAATGATTTCCGGACTGTTGCTGGATGAAGACAGGGTGCTGACCGAGGCGTACAGCATGGCTGCGATCAGCGCTCCGGGCGTGCCCTTGCCCGACACATCGGCGATGCAGAAGTGCAACATATCGGCCGTCGGCTGCCATACGCCGAAATAATCGCCGCCCACCACGCCCGCCGGAATGCTGTCGCCGAAGAGTTCAATGCCTTCCGCCACCAGATGGCGCTGCGGAACAATGCGCGTCTGTAACTGGTGGGCGTCGTGGCGCTCGTATTCGGAGACACGCTGCGACGAGCGGATCTCCTGCACCCGCCGGGTCAGCGATCGCACCTTCTCCAGCAGAGCGTCATTGCGCCAGGGCTTTTCGATGAAGTCCGAGGCGCCGTGCTTCATGGCACTCACCGCCAGATCGACATTGCCCCAGGCAGTGAGCGCGATGATGGGGACGGTGCCGTCCAGTTCACGCAATCTTTGAATCAGCTCCAAGCCTTCCAGCCCCGAGGTGCTGTCGCGCTGGTAGTTCATGTCGACCATGGCCAGATCGGGCGTGCGTTGCCGCGCTGCCGCCA
>JBAVSY010000076.1:0-14816 GCA_049695855.1 Candidatus Korobacteraceae bacterium
AATAGACCGCGCGAAAATCGAGTGCCGGAGGCACGACATAACCTAGCCCAGCACGGAGCCGGAGGCGGAGTGCTGGGTGAAGTGGGAAAAATCTCCGAGTCGCGTAGCGACGGCACAGTTTCGTAACGGCCTCGTAAGCCTCCGGTCAAGTGGGGGATCATTGTGAGCCGCAGAGCGGCCATACCGGTTGCGACACAGTCTCCGCAGCCTCTGAATTGGCCAGCCCGACCCGACTACCCCCTCCCCCCATAAAGCTGCAAAGTATTCAAAACATTGAGCCCAAATAGGGAAAGTATTAAATCCATGGAAGTTACAAGCAAAGTATTCAAAACAAAAAAGTTAGGCAAAACTTCAGCAAGCCTTGCTCCGTAAGTCATTGAAACGACTAAAGCGCAAAACCCGAAACCGCGAGCATTTCTCGCAAAGTATTCCGGAAATTGGACTTAGCGCCAATTTTGTGAAAATGAGCACCCCTCGAGGCGATCAGAAACTCTGCAACTGCCAATTGCCATCTCACACCGACAACCGGCTACTGATAACTGGTTTTCAAAGATCGGTAGGCCTCCGGCAATTGACCCGGACAACCATTGGGCGCACAGTCCCAACCTCCTTAGTGTCGGGGCTACGCTTGCGACTCACAAGCGAAATCCGACCATCGCTGTTACGAAGGTGCTATAACCATTTCAAAATGGAACTCATCCGTGGGCCCTGCTTCCGCATCTACGTTTGCATCGCTAACCGGAGAGGTCGAAAACGGAAGCCACCGCGAACCCGGCATCTCAATAAAACGTTATGTCCATTCCTATCGAGGACTACGCTCTCATTGGCGACTGTGAAACCGCCGCGCTGGTCAGCCGCGGCGGCTCCATCGACTGGCTGTGTCTGCCACACTTCGCTTCCCCAGCATGTTTCGCGTCTCTGGTGGGGACAGAAGACAACGGGCATTGGTCGATCGCGCCGAAGGCTGCGGCTCGCTGTACCCGGCGCTACCTGCCGCACACATTGGTCGTCGAGACCACCTTTGAAACCGACGACGGCTCGGCGCTGCTACTCGACTTCATGCCGCTGCGCGGGCGCAATGCTCACCTGATCCGCATCGTTCGCGGGGTCCGCGGCAGCCTGGCCATGTGCATGGAACTGGTCTTGCGCTTCGATTACGGGCATACGGTTCCCTGGGTGACTCGGCTGGAGGATGGAGTGCTTCGCGCCATTGCCGGCCCCGATATGGCCGTACTGTACAGCGGGACTGAGCTCCGCGGCGAAAACCTGAAGACCCTCAGCGAATTCACCATCAGCCCTGGCGAGTCGGTCAATTTCGTTCTCAGTTACGGGCCTTCGTACGATGAGATTGCTCCGCCGGCCGATGCCGAACAGGCATTGCATGACACGATTGCCTTCTGGGAAGAGTGGACGGGACGCGCGCATCTGGGCGGCGAGTATGCCGATGATATGGTGCGTTCCCTAATCACCCTGAAGGCGCTGACCTATCGCCACACCGGAGGCATCGTAGCTGCTCCCACCACTTCGCTGCCGGAGTGGATTGGCGGACAACGAAATTGGGACTACCGCTTCTGCTGGCTGCGCGATGCCACCTTCACCTTGCTGGCCCTGATGAATGCCGGATACTTCGAAGAAGCCCACGCCTGGCGCGACTGGCTGCTGCGCGCCGTGGCCGGAAGTCCCGACCAGGTGCAGATTATGTACGGCATTCGCGGCGAGCGAAACCTGATGGAATGGGAAGTTCCCTGGCTTTCCGGATACGAAAATTCCAAGCCGGTGCGGGTGGGTAATGCCGCTTCCGAACAGCTTCAGCTCGACGTTTACGGCGAGGTGGCAGATGCCATGTTGCACGCTCATCTGGCCGGCATGCCCCCCAGCGACGCCGATGTGTCCTTGCACCGCTCCTTGAGCAGGCACCTGGCCACGATTTGGGACCAGCCGGACCAGGGGATCTGGGAGGTGCGTGGCGATCCCCAGCATTTCACCTATTCAAAAGTCATGGCCTGGGTAGCCTTCGATCGCGCCGTCAAGGGCCTGGAGACATTTGGTGTACATGGCGACATAAACCGCTGGCGCGAACTGCGCGATACGGTCCATCGCGATATTTGCCAGAAAGCCTACAACCCCGAACTGGGCAGCTTTACTCAGGCCTATGGCTCCAACCAGCTCGACGCCTCGCTGCTGCTGATTCCGCAGGTGGGATTTCTGCCCTGGACCGACCCTCGCATCCGCGGCACCGTGGAAGCGGTCGAGAAGCACCTGATGCAGGACGGCTTTCTGCTCCGCTATCGCACCGAAAAAGTGGACGACGGGCTCCCGCCTGGCGAGGGCGTCTTTCTCGCCTGTAGCTTCTGGATGGTCAGCGCCCTGCGAATGCTGGATCGCACCGACGATGCCCGCCAGCTGTTCGAACGTCTGCTGGCGCTGCGCAACGATGTAGGTTTGCTGGCCGAGGAGTATGATCCTCGGGCCAAGCGGCAATTGGGCAACTTTCCGCAGGCCCTTTCTCACATTTCGTTGATCAACGCCGCCTTCGAGTTCAACCGGGCCAGCAGCCCGGGAGAGCAGCGGGCCAGATCGACACCGTCGCCCTCTCCGGGCGCAGAACCCGCCGCGCAAAGCAAGAGTTAGTTGGAGTCGCGAAGTTCGGGTAGAGCGGCGCTTCAGCCGTTCTTAGGTGAGGCTGAATTTGGGGCGCAGCGGAACTGCTATGCCAGTCGCTGGGACGGCAGGAGGAGCTGCTTGATTTTCCGTAAGAGTACCTCTGGCCCGTCCCCTTTTTGCATGAAAGAATCTACGAAGGCGAGCGCTTCTTTTGGAACCGCGAGCCCTGTAATCAATATCACGTGCACTTCCGGCTTGCGCCGTTTGACTTCCCTGGCAACCACTTCGCCGTCCATTCCTGGCATGGAAAAGTCCAGCAGCACCAGGTCGATGGGCAGGGCGGCAAGCATGCGCAAGGCTTTTTCGCCATCGGCGGCACTTACCACATCGTACCCGGCTGCCTCCAAAAGTTTTTCATGGCTAAAGCGGATGGTGGGCTCATCATCGACCGACAAGATGAGGCTGCTGCCTTCCTTCGAAGTGCGAAGAGCCGACTGGGAGCGCATGTCAGTTCCCCTTAAAGAGCACCTTGGTGAGTATATCCCACAATGTAAGGGAGCTGAGCGCCGCTTGTCGGTCTGGTATCAGACGAAAGGCAAATAAACGGCGACGTCGGCGCGCCGCCGGCCCAGCGCCGTTGGCCGGGTAGCCACAGCTCGGAATATTGCGCTGCTATACGGCTTGCACTCCGGCAGGCTGTGCATTGCGCCGCGGACGCCGGTTCGATTGCAAGATCTTCTTGCGCAGCCGCAGCATGGTCGGGGTCACCTCGACCAGTTCGTCATCGGTGATGAACTCAATGGCCTGCTCCAGATTCAGGTTCTTGAACGGCACCAGGCGAATGGCCTCATCGGCAGTGGAGGCGCGCATGTTGGTCAGTTTCTTCTCGCGCACCACGTTGACATCAAGATCGTTGTCGCGCGAATTTTCGCCGATCACCATGCCTTCATAAACATCCACCCCCGGACCGACAAACAGCTCGCCACGCTCCTGCAATCCCCACAGCGCATAGGCCGTGGTCAGACCAGCGCGGTCGGCGACTAGCGCCCCGGTCACACGATGTGGGATATCGCCTTGCCACTCGGTATAGCCATCGAACAGCGAGTTCATCACGATGGTCCCGCGCGTGTCGGTGAGCAGTTCGCTGCGTAGGCCGATCAGGCCGCGGCTGGGGATAACAAACTCCATGCGCACCCGGCCGTAGCCGTGGTTATGCATCTTCTGCATGTGCGCTTTGCGCGAGCCCAGCTTCTCGATGACCACGCCCACAAACGATTCGGGAATATCGATGGTCAGCCGCTCGATTGGTTCCATCAGCTTGCCGTCAACGTGCCGGGTAACGATTTCCGGCTTGCCGACTGCCAGCTCGTAGCCTTCGCGCCGCATCATCTCGATCAGGATGGCCAGTTGCAATTCACCGCGTCCCATCACCCGGAACGAATCGGTATTGTCGGCTTCTTCCACGCGCAGCGACACGTTGGTCAGCAATTCTTTCTGTAGCCGTTCGCGCAGGTTGCGCGAGGTAACGTACTGTCCTTCACGGCCCGAGAACGGCGAAGTGTTGACCATGAACTGCATGGCGATGGTCGGCTCGTCGATAGTGATGACCGGCAGCGGCGCGGGATTCTCCACGTCGGTGATGGTCTCGCCAATGTTGATGCCGGTAACGCCGGCGACTGCGACGATGTCGCCCAACTCGGTGGTAACGATGTCGGTGCGCTTCAATCCGGAGAACGAAAATAGCTTGGTGATTCTGATCTTCTCGATCGAGCCGTCGCGCTTGGCGATGGCCACATCTTCACCGGTGCGCAGCGTGCCGTTAAACACGCGCGCGATCGCCAGGCGGCCCAGGTAGTCGCTGTAATCCAGATTGGCCACCATGATCTGGAGCGGCCCATCGGCGTCGCCGCGGGGCACGGGAATGGTGTCGACGATGGCATCGAACAGCGGACGCAGATTCTCACCGGGCTGGCTCAAGTCAGTCGTCGCCGTTCCCAGCTTGGCGTTGGTGTAGAGCACGGGAAAGTCGAGCTGATCTTCTCCCGCATCGAGATCGATGAACAGGTCGTAAACTTCGTTCAGAACTTCCTGCGCGCGCGCATCGGGACGGTCAATCTTATTGATCACCAGAATCGGCGGCAGCTTGGCTTCCAGCGCTTTGCTCAACACGTAGCGCGTCTGCGGCAGCGGCCCTTCGCTGGCGTCGACCAGCAGCATCACGCCATCGACCATCTCCAGCGCGCGTTCCACTTCGCCGCCGAAATCGCTGTGGCCGGGAGTGTCGACAATGTTGATCTTGACCTCAGCCGGATGCCCGGAGCCGGGCGCGGGATGATAGAAGACAGCGGTGTTCTTGGCCAGGATGGTGATGCCGCGCTCGCGCTCCAGCTCATTGGAATCCATCACCCGCTCGACATGGGTCTCGTTGGCGCGGAAGGTGCCGCTCTGGTTCAACATGGCGTCGACCAGGGTGGTCTTGCCATGGTCAACGTGGGCGATGATGGCGATATTGCGAATACTCGTGCTCAAAACTGTCCTTTCCAGCTTGCGGAAAACTCTGGGGAAAACCGCCTTCGATCAGCGAAACGGAGGGAGTCGGGACCGGAACTACTAGTTTACAATACGTCACGCGAAACGCTTCACCACAGAGGCACGGAGAGGGCGGAGAAACGAAGGTAGTAAGACCTAAGGACGCTCTGATTAAGTTCCGGTTTTGAAAGGGCACGGCTTTAGTGTCTGCGTGAGAATTAAATTTTGGATTGCGAGTGGAATATATCAGCCAGGAATCCCGTCCGTAAGGACGACTGAGTTCAGCCCAGGACGGAGCCGCAGGCGCAGTCCTGGGTCAGATAGGAAATTGATCCTAGTCCTGTAGGGACGACAGAGGTTCTCACGCAAACACCTTAGCCCCCTGCGGCAAGTTCGGCAAGTTATTCAGAGCTTCCCTAACTCCGATGTGGCTTTCCTCGAACCAGGCGCGCAGGTATGATGTCCCCAAGTTTTTCATTCTCAGGGAAAAAATGATGCGCAGCTTTCTCTCGGTTGCCTTAGCGATCTCAATGTGCATATCTGCGGGCTGGAGTTGGGCGCAAACCAGCAGCGCTCCGGCTGAATCTTCCTCCACCTTTTCCAGCACCCCATCCGACCTGCCTGACGATCAGGCTTTCGCTCAGTATCAGCGCGTGACCAAGGGCATCAAGCCACCCAAGGCCATCTCCGCGCCCGACCCCAAGTTCCCCGATTTGCCGGCCGGCGCTGAAGATCACGGAACGGTGGTGATGCTGATTGGAGTGGGCACCAAGGGGCGGGTGGAAGCTGTCCGCGTGGTGCACAGCGACGAACAGGCCTTCGACAACAGCGCCGTCGCCACGGTGAAAAAGTGGAAGTTCAAGCCGGCTGAAAAAGACGGACACGCGGTGCCGGTCCAGGTCACCGTGGAGATGAATTTTCAGAAGTAATTCAGTTGCCAGTGGCCAGTAGTCAGTTGTCACAGGTCTGCTATCACGTTCCTACCGATACTCGGTTTTGGTTGTGGGCGTCTACCTTCTCATTGTCATCCCGACCGAGGACTTTACCGGGGCCCCCGACGGGCGCCGCCTTTGCGTCTGGCGGGGTGGTTGAGTCCGAGCGGAGGAACCTGCGGTTCGCCTTCGCTCCGCTCTCCCAGGTGGCCTGTTAGCAATGTCCCGGCCTTGTCACCAGCTCTACTTTCTGCGCGATAATAGAAGCACATGCTGAATCAGATCACCCCTCTAACTTCGCCACCCAAGAAGCCCGAAGATGCGGTTGACTCACTGTTGAGCTGCCATCAACGCATTCGTCATTTCACCAGCGTCGCGGTCAAGCTGGCGCACGCTCAGGGCGCTACTCCGGACGAAATCGCCCAAGCCGCGGCGGGGGTTCATCGCTACTACAGTGTCTCGCTGCCGCTGCATGAGGCGGATGAGGACCAAACGCTTCATCCTCGGCTGGGTGCGGTTGCCGACGCCCGCGTCCGGCACGCGCTGCTGGCCATGGGCGACCAGCATCAGGCCATCGACGAGCTGATCGAACGCCTGTTGCCGCTGCTGGTGATGGTCAAGAACAATCCGGATACGATTCACGCTGTGGGTGGCGAGATGTGTTCCCTCACGAAGGCGCTCGCCGAAATGTTTCGCGCTCATTTGCAAATGGAAGAAGAGGTCATTTTTCCTGCGATCCAAAGCGCACTGGAGCCGAGCGCACGCGAAGATATGTTGCGCGAGATGCGGGACCGGAGAAAACAGGGCTCAGGGATGGCAGACTAGCGGCAACATCTGTAAAATTTCGACGCATCAATCTGTTAACCTCTCGACAACGTATTACCCTATGGAACCGGACCAGACGATCCCGCAAAGCCGCGGTGACGCGGGAGACGAAATGCGGTTGGTGGCGCGCATCCGCGCCGGCGATCAGCAGGCTATGTCCGAGCTTTACGACCGGTATGCCAAGGTGGTTTACGCTGTTGCCCTGCGGGTTCTTCAGGACGCGGCCGGCGCCGAAGATGTGCTCCAGGACGTGTTCCTGCAGCTGTGGCGCAATCCCGACGCCTTCGATGCCAGCCGAGGTAGTCTGGCTGCGTGGCTGTCGGTAATATCGCGGCATCGTTCGATTGATCGCTTGCGCAAGCGACGTCCGGAAACCGACATTGAAGATTGCGTGATTGCCGGCGGTCCCGATTTGCGGGATGAGACTGAGCGGACATTGGTGATCGAGAAAGTACGAGTTGTACTGGCAGAAATGAATCCCGACCAGCGCAAAGTATTGGAGTTAGCATTCTTTCAGGGGCTGACCCACACGGAAATCGCCGCCAAGACGGGCGAACCATTGGGCACTGTCAAGACCAGAATTCGCACTGGGCTGCAGCATTTGCGCGCCAAATTTGCAGGATGAAGGAAAGTTTGAGAGGGCGGGTAGATCCCGGCTTTGAGACAGCATTACTAATTAGCTTCCATTTTCGGCGGTGGGATAAAAGAGCCGAAAAACAAGCGCCGTAGGCGCGAAATAGCCTAGCCCAGCACGGAGCCGTAGGCGGAGTGCTGGGTAGGACTAGAAAAAACGCTGAGCCCCGTAGGGGCGGCACAAGGTTCTCGTCGGTACCCTTTAACCCCGGCGAATCGCAATGCCGCTCTTTACAGGTAGGCCATGAAACTTACAGGATGAAAACGCACGAACAATTCGCCGACGATCTGGCCGTTTATGCGCTGGACGAACTGACCGGCAACGATCGCCAGGAGTTGGAAACTCACCTGGAGACTTGTGCTGCCTGCCGTCGCGAATTGCAGGCGCTGCGGGGCGATCTCGGCTTGCTGGGATTATCGACCATCGGTCCGCAGCCTCCGGCGCGCAGCAAGGAGCGGCTGATGCGGGCGATCGCCGCCGAGCCCCGAGGTGTGTCCCTGCCCGAAGCCCCTCCGGCTCCGCGGCGAACCCTGTCGTGGGCATGGATTCCGACATTGATGGCCGCCGTGCTGCTCTTCGTGGTGGCTGGCCTATGGCGCAGCAATGGCCGGATGAAAGATCAGCTGGCCGAACTCAGCAATCGCAACCAGGATCAGGGAATCCAGCTTGACAATCTGAACCAGAATCTTCGCCTGCTCACCTCGCCCGATGCGGTACATGTTTCGCTGAATCCGCAGAAAGCTCCCAAGCAGCCCAGTGGCACGGCCATCTTCAGCCCCTCACAGAAGCGGATGATGTTCATGGCCAGCAACCTGGCTCCGGTGCCGGAGGGCAAGGCCTACGAGCTGTGGATCATCCCGACGAAAGGTGCACCGATCGCGGCCGGCGTCTTCAAGCCCGACGAGCACGGCAACGTGGTCATGATGGATCACAAGATGCCCGAAGGGGTCGAAGCCAAAGCTTTCGCTATCACCATGGAGAACGACGCCGGCTCTGACAAGCCGACCTCGCCGATTCTATTGATGGGGACGGGAGAATAAGGGCAAAGCGCACGGGCTGTCGTTGTCGTCGTCGGTGACCGCGCGCACGATGGGAGGTTCCTGGCTATCGCCCCTACGGGGCTCGCATTTCATACCCAATCCAACCCAGCGTTACACGCTGGGCTAGACTATGGCGTCGCTGCGCGGACTGGCATTTTCCGCGGCATGTTCTGATCTTACTTGTGGAATCGTCCGCTGCGCGGACTGGCGTTTTTCGCGGGATGTTCTGACATTATTTATTTGTGGAATCGCAATTCGCGACAAAATGCACGCGCATACCACGAACACACGCATCGACTCGACCAGCGGTCAGTCGACCGCCAATGCGAATTCCGCAGTGCAGCGCTTAAGATTTTCGGTGGACCGCGCCAATGCGAGCCCCGCAACGCGGGGCGCGATAGTCTAGCCCAGCGCGCAGCGCTGGGGACACGTCATGTCTCGATCCGAGTGCCGTAGGCACGAAAGCTTGTCACCCGAAAACAAATCGTGGGTCATACTGAATTCCAGATTTTTGCAGCATCGACTGGAACTCATCCTCGAAGGTCCGAGTGCGATGATGCTCCGCTTGATTCGCGATGTATTTCGTCACCACCGCTCGTTGCGATTGGCTGACACTGAACGCTCCGTATCCTTCCTGCCATTGAAATCTACTCGATGTCTCGCGCAACCATCGCGAGGTGTTTGCCTTTAATTCTTGCATCGCTTTGGCCAACGTCATGGTCTGCGGTAACAGAATCAGCAGGTGCAGGTGATTGGCGGTGCCGCCTGCCGCCACCACGTGGATGCTCTTCGCGTACGCCAACCCAACTGCGTAGCGCCACAATTCTTCGGGCTTATGGATCAGGTTGAGTCTGCCCTTGGTACTGAAAACACAATGCACCAGCGTATGAGCGTAGGTGTGCGACATACCCTCGAGGCTATTTGGGTTTGGTGAAATGGTCGGTGACGGTGCGCACGATGAAAGGGTTGTGGCTGCCGCCCCTACGGGGCTCGCATTTCAAACCCAATCCAACCCAGCGTTACACGCTGGGCTAGACTATGGCGTCCGCTGCGCGGACTGGCGTTTTTCGCGGCATGTTCTGATCTTACTTGTGGAATCGTCCGCTGCGCGGACTCGCATTTTTCGCGGGATGTTCTGACATTATTTACTTGTGGAATCGCCATTTGCGGCAAAATGCACGCGTACACCACGAACACACGCATCGACTCGACCAGCGGTCAGTCGCCTGCCAATGCGAATTCCGCAGTGCAGCGCTTAAGGTTTTCGGTGGACCGCGCCAATGCGCGCCCCGCAACGCGGGGCGCGATAGTCTAGCCCAGCGCGCAGCGCTGGGGACACGTCATGTCTCGATCCGAGTGCCGTAGGCACGGCAGGTCTGTCACCCGAAAACAAATCGTGGGTCGTAGTCAATTCCGGATTTTTGCAGCATCGCCTTGAACTCATCCTCGAAACTTCGCGTGCGATGATGCACCCGCATACCACGAACGATTCGACCAGTGGTCGGTGGATCGCGCCAATGCGAGCCCCACAACGCGGGGCGCAATAGTCTAGCCCAGCGCGCAGCGCTGGGGACACGTCATGTCTCGACCCCGAGTGCCGTAGGCACGCCACGCCCCTTAGTACGGATGCTTGGCGAAGGCTTTGACTCAGATGCGGAATCCCGCCGAGATTAAACCGTTTTTTCCACTCCTGGATAACAGATACTTTCGGTTTGGCACAGGCTTTTCCACAGCCAAGAGCATCTCCCATTCGACGATTCCTTCCATCTGCTTCACACTAGAAGACCATGGCCAACCCAGGGGATTTTGCCTACGCCGTCAAGGAGCAGGCTGACATCGTCCGCATCGTGGGCGAGTACGTCAAGCTGCGCAAAAGCGGGGCGCAAAACTTCCAGGGACTGTGTCCTTTCCATTCCGAAAAGACGCCGTCGTTCTCGGTGCACGCCACGCGGCAATTCTTCCACTGCTTTGGCTGCGGCACGTCGGGAGACGTTTTCGCATTCGTGCAGAAAATCGAGAACATCACATTTCCTGAAGCCGTCCGCCTGGTCGCGGAAAAGCTGAACATCCCGCTGCCGAAGATGAGCTACTCCTCGCCCGAGGAGGCGCGCGAGGCCAAGCTGCGCGGCGGACTGATCGACATCCACGAGCGTGCCTGCAGCTTTTTCCAGGAGCAGTTGCGCCGGCCGGAAGCAGCTCATGCTCGCGAGTATCTTGCCTCCCGCGGCCTGACGCCCGAAAACATAGCCGAGTTCCGCATCGGCTATGCGCCGGAGCAAGGCTTCGTCCTGCGAGATGCGCTACGCAATCAGTACGACGAAGAACTGCTGCGCGAGTCGGGACTGTTTTCGTGGAAGGAGAAGGGCGAGGGATTAGGGGCCAGGGGTCAGGGATTAGAAAGGCAGGGACTAGGGGCTAGGGGGCAGGGATTAGAAAGGCAGGGATTAGAGAGTCAGCGGCTAGGACCTCAGGACGCCGGCGATCAGAAGCCGGAAGACATCGCCGAGTCGCGCGCCCTAACCCCTAGCCCCTCATCCCTAGCCCCTATCTACTCCCGCTTCCGCAATCGGGTGATGTTTCCCATCGCCAACGAGTCAGGCAAAGTCATCGCCTTCACCGGCCGCACGCTTTCCACCGACGACAAGGCTGGGCCGAAGTATCTGAACTCGCCGGAGACGCCGATCTACTCCAAGTCGCGGGTGCTGTTCAATCTGGACAAAGCCAAGGACGCGATCCGTAAGCTGGAATACGCGATCCTGGTCGAGGGGCAGATGGACTGCATCTCGGTCTATACCGCGGGCTCCCACAACGTAATCGCCAGTTCCGGAACCGCGTTCACCGAAATTCAGGCTCGGCTGCTGGGACGATTCAGCAAGAACATTGTCGTGAACTTTGATCCCGACACAGCCGGTGCAGCGGCGGCCGAACGCTCGTTGGCACTGCTGGTCAGCGAAGATTTTCAGATCAAGGTGCTGACGCTGGAGGCCGGCTTCGATCCCGACCTGTACATCCGGCGCAAAGGCAAGGCGGCTTATGACGAAGCGCTGCGGCATTCACAAAAATATTTCGATTACCTCATCGAACGCGCGCGCACGCTGTTCCCGTCTCGCACGCCGGAGGGCAAGGTCAAGGCGTTGAACTATCTGCTGCCACACATTCAGCGCGTGCCCAGCCGAATTGTTCGCGATGAGCTGGCCAATGAGATTTCCCATCGCCTGGGCATCGATTCTGCCGTGCTGCGGCAGGAACTGCGCCATGCAGCGGGATCGCGCTCGGCTTCGCGGGTCAGTGCGGCGACCGGTGGCGGCTTGGCCGATGGTGAGCGGGTGCTGATCCGCGCATTGGCAAGCCAGGAACTGTTGCACACGCCCGACAGCAAGCGCGAGGGCGTGGATCCGGACTTTGAACCGGCGCGGCAGGTGCACTTTGCCCTCACGCGCGAACGATTGCACGCCGGGTCTTCCGCCGAAGCCCTAATCGATGCACTACTGCTGGCCCACGAGCAGGGCCTTGATCCCATGTCGCTTCCGCTGGAGGAAGCCGACCGCAACCTGCTGGCCGCAATCCTCATGGACGAACATGAGGAGTTGACGCCGGAGTTGCTGGAGAATTCCATTCGCTCACTGCGGCGACGGGTACTGCGGCGACAGATGGACGACCTGCAGCATCAACTGAAAGAAGCCGAGCGGCGGCAGGATCCGGCTTCGGCTGCAAGATTGTTGCAGGAGCGGATGAAGCTGCGACGTGAGATGACCAGCATGGGCGAGAGTGCCTAAATCTTCCGGAAACGGAAAAGGTCTTAGGCCGTGGTTGACTGGCTTGTAAGTGGTTGACCCCAAGGTGTGAAGCCAAGTCCAAGGAAGAAACATCTAACTTCTAAGTAGTGTGTAGAGGTTCTCGCCGCGCTGCAGCACGGTGGGGCTGGTTACCAAAGATTTGCAAACCGTAGAAAAGGCTAGGTCGGCGGGCCTTGGCTATGATAAACTCTATAAGTTTCTCCATATGCCGGTACTGCAGTACCGCTCCCGCCGTGGTGTGCACACAGAAAAGGCGCCTCTCAATTGGCGTCATTTAGAGGAAACTCCGCTTTGGCTCTAGAAGATAAGTACGACGATATCAAAAAATTGATCGATGTGGGAAAAGAGAAAGGTTATCTCACTTACAACGAGGTGAATGACCTGATTCCCCACGATATTCAGTCGCCCGACGACATTGAAGACTTGCTGACCACCATCGGCACGCAAGGCATCGATGTGCTCGAAGGGCCCAAGATCCCAGGTGACAAAAAGTTCGACACAGACATTGAAGCCGGCGAGGATGTGGAACTCGATCTCTCGCCCGGCACGCTGGAAAAAACTAATGACCCGGTCCGCATGTATCTGCGCGAGATGGGCACGGTTCCGCTGCTCACGCGCGAAGGCGAAGTTGAAATTGCCAAGCGCATTGAGCGCGGTCAGCTACGCGTGTTGAAAGCGCTCTCGCGTTCGCCCATCGTGATTCGCGAGATCATCGCCATCGGCGAAGATCTGAAGCGTGGCGTCCGTTCCATCAAGGAAGTTGTCCTCTTCGACGAGGAAGAGATCACCGAAGAAGTAGTTGTCAATCGCCTGCAGGACATCACCGGCAGGATCGACGAACTGCAACGCCACTACAAAAAGTCGATTCAACTTTTCGAGAAGCTGGCTGAAATCCCGCAGAAGAAGCGCCCTCGCGATTATCGCCGCTGCCGCTGGACGCTGGGCCGCGAGCAGATCATGGTATCGCGGGTCATCCGCAAGCTGGGATTCACCAACGCCGAACGCAAGCGCCTGATCGATCGCGTCAACAAGACGGTCGACAGCATGCGCGGGCTCGACAAGCAGGCGGTCAACTTCGAGAAGCGGGCCGACGCCACTCGCTCGGAAGAGCAGAAGAAGGAGTTCCGCCGCCAGTCGCGCCAGATCCGCACCGACCTGGAGCGCATGGAGCACGACGCCGGCGCCAACTTCCCTGAGCTGAAGCGCACGCAGCGCGAGATCGTGCAGGGCGACGTCGATGCCGAGTACGCCAAGCGCGAATTGATCGAGGCCAACCTCCGATTGGTGGTCTCGATTGCAAAGAAGTACACCAACCGCGGACTGCAGTTTCTCGACCTGATTCAGGAGGGCAACATCGGCCTGATGAAGGCGGTGGACAAGTTCGAGTATCGCCGCGGCTACAAATTTTCGACCTACGCGACGTGGTGGATTCGGCAAGCCATCACCCGCGCCATCGCCGACCAGGCGCGCACCATCCGTATTCCGGTGCACATGATCGAGACCATCAACAAGCTGATCCGCACTTCGCGGCAGCTGGTGCAGGAACTCGGTCGCGAGCCGACGTCGGAAGAGATTGCCAAGCGCATGGACATTCCGGTGGCCAAGGTGCGCAAGGTGCTGAAGATCGCGCAGGAACCGATCTCACTGGAGACGCCCATCGGCGAAGAGGAAGATTCGCACTTGGGCGACTTCATCGAAGATCGCGCAGTGGTTTCGCCGGCGGAAGCGGTGATCAACGTCAACCTCAAGGAGCAGACGGCGCAAGTGCTGCGCACGCTGACGCCGCGCGAGGAGAAGGTGATCAAGATGCGCTTCGGGCTGGAAGACGGCTCCGAGCACACACTGGAAGAGGTGGGCCAGTCGTTCGCGGTCACTCGCGAGCGCATCCGCCAAATCGAGGCCAAGGCACTGCGCAAGCTGCGGCACCCGTCGCGGTCGCGCAAGCTGCGGGCGTTCATGGACGGCGTGCACGATTAAGAAAGCTGTCAGCTCTCAGCCGTCAGCTTTCAGCTAAAGCGGTGGAAGAGCCGGTCTTCAGGCCAGCGGCACGGTGGAAGAGCGGGCCTTCAGGCCCGCGTTTAGGGCGATCTAGAGATTGGGGCTTTAGCCCCAGCGGGACGCGATCAGCGTCCCGTTTTTCTTTGAGCGGCTCACACGACTGAGTGACTCATACGACTGAGCGAGTCATGCGACGTGAGCTTTGTATCAGGGCACGACTTCAGTCGTGCCGATGAGGCTTCCCTCATTCCCATCCCGAGCGGCCTTTAGCCCGCGAGGGATTTCAGCCGGCAGAGCGAACCTTCAGAGACTGCCCTGAGCGAAGTCGAAGGGTTCGCGTTACGACCGGTGGAAGAGCCGGCCTTCAGGCCGGCGTCATCAGGCAAGAAGAAATGGGGGCTTTAGCCCCCGCGGGGCGCGACCAGCGTCCCGTTTTTCTTTTGGGCGACGCGAGCGA
>JBAVSY010000077.1:0-64189 GCA_049695855.1 Candidatus Korobacteraceae bacterium
GTCGAACGCTCTACATGCCATCGAGCAAGGTGGCAACGAGCTGGCCGAGATTGCCGAGCTGATTTCGACTGCGGTCTTGCGGCGGCATCTGGAGACCATGGATCGGCTGGACATCGAGTACGACTTTCTGCCGCGGGAGAGCGAGATCCTGCACCTGCATTTCTGGGAGTCGGCCTTCGAGCTGCTGAAGCAGAAAGGTGTGCTGTACTTCGAGACCGAAGGGAAGAATAAAGGGTGTTGGGTGATGACGCGGCCGTCGAAGGTTCCGACCCCCTCGTCTCCCACCCTACCGCCAAAAGAGGGCGGTAGAATGGGGCACCTGGAGACCGCAGATCCCTCGGCTTCGCTCGGGATGACAAGTGAAGAACTCGGGATGACAAGCGAAGAGAAGGCCGGCCCGGACGAAGATGCCAAAGTCATCGTACGGTCGAATGGGACCGTCGGTTACGTCGGCAAAGATATCGCCTATCACCTGTGGAAGTTTGGGCTGCTGGGGCGAGACTTCGGTTATCGCCGTTTCTATCGCTATCCCAACCATCATGAGGTCTGGATCTCGGCCGAGCAGGGCGAGCCTGACCATCCACACTTCGGCAATGTGGCGGCGATCTATAACGTGATCGACTCGCGGCAATCCGATCCGCAGAATACCGTGGTCGAGGCAATTCGCCTGCTGGGCTACACCGAACAGGCCGCGCACTACACCCATTTCTCGTACGAAATGGTGGCGCTTACCCCACGCTGCGCGCTGGAACTAGGGTATGACGTCAAAGAAGAAGATCGGGCGAAGTTCTACATTGAGGTATCTGGACGTAGGGGGTTCGGAGTCAAGGCTGATGATCTGCTCGATGCCTTGATTACCGCCGCCAGGAAAGAAGTCGACAGCCGCCATGCCGAACTGGACGAGGCCGAGCGCACAAGAATCTCCACTCAGATCGCGATTGGTGCATTGCGCTACTTCATGCTGAAATTCACCAAGCAGTCGGTGATTGCCTTCGACTTCAAAGAGGCGCTGGCCTTCGAAGGCGAGACCGGTCCCTACGCGCAATATGCGGTGGTACGCGCGACGAATATTTTCCGCAAGGCTGGCGTCGATCCGGAGCAGGCGCTGGCCGAGGATGTGGATTATGCCCGGCATTTCTCTGAGCCGAGTGGTACGGAGATCTGGGAGCTATGGCTGGTGGCGGGTAAAACCTCGTTAGTCGTCGAACAGTCCATCGCGACTACCGAGCCGGCGTTTGCCGCTAAACATGCGTTTCAGTTGGCGCAGCAGTTCAACAATTTTTATCATCGGCATCACATCCTGACTGAAGCCGATGAGGGTCGGAAGAAATTCCTGCTGGCCACGGCAGCGGTGGTGCGGCGGGAGTTGATGCGAGTTCTGGCGGTGATGGGGATCACGGTTCCACCAGTGATGTAGATATCGGCGGAGTGTTATCGCGAGCGGCGGCGGGGTCTCCCAACCTAGCCAAAATCAGGCCGCCCGTGCATACCCGCTTTGTGTCAGGGCACGAGTTTACTCGTGCCGATAGGCTAACAAAATCGGGGCTTGAGCCCCTGCCAACAGTATGCAGGGCTCAAGCTCACATTCCTACGTTGCTCTTCGGCACGGCTAAAGCCATGCCCTGATACACACCGCCGCGCCGCGAGGAAAAGCAGATCCCTCACCGGCTGAAGCCGGTTCGTGATGACAAGAATGGGAGGGGTTTTGCGGCGCAGCTAAAGCTGCGCCCCTTCAATACGGGGTCCGCCCCGTAATACACTCTCCGCGCGATCTCAATCTTCCTGCTCCACCTGCAGGGTCGCGGCCTGCAGTCCTTCGGCGATCACCGGCAAGATTCCCAAGCGGCGATAGATCGGACGGATATGGGTACGAATTTGGGGCAGCTTGCGTAGGAACCACAACCCGCCAGCGATACAGCAAGCTCCGCCGATTGCCAGGGTGAACGGCGCACCAATCCTCGAAGCGACGATTCCGGCGAACAGGCTGCCGAAGGGGGTCATGCCCATGATCGCCATGGAATAGAAACTCATCACCCGGCCGCGCTTGTCCTCCTCCACAATGGTTTGCAGGACGGTGTTGCTGGCGGCCATCTCCTGCATCATGCCAAAGCCGGTCGCCACCATCAGCAGCAGCGACAGCCACAGCCAGTGTGAAAACGAGAATGCAATCAGCGCTGCGCCGAACAGGGCCGCCATCGAGGGAATCACCCGGCCCAGTCCCAGCACCGATTTGCGCGTCGCCAGCCAGGTTGCGCTGAGGAGCGCGCCCACCCCTGCCGCTCCCATCAGGAAGCCCAGGGTATGCGGGCCGCCGTGCAACACCCGGGCCGCGAACAACGGCATCAGCACCGTGTACGGCATGCCCACCAGCGACACCAATGCCAGCAGCAGCAGGATCGAACGGATTGGCACGAAGCCCGAGACGTAGCGCCAGCCATCGGCCAGTTCCTGCAGCACCCGCCGCCTGACTTTCGCCGGCTGCACTACGATGCCGCTCATGGCCAGCAACGACGCGATCACGGCCAGGTAGCTGAAGCCGTCAATGAGAAAGCAATAACCTTCGCTCGACAGGGCAATCACGGCGCCCGCAATCGAGGGGCCCAGCAGCCGGGAGACGTTCACCATCGACGAGTTCAGCGCGATGGCGTTGGGCAAGTCCTCGCGGTCTTCCACCATCTGGATCACGAACGCCTGTCGCGCCGGCATGTCGAAAGCGTTGATCGTGCCCTGGCACAGGCTGAGCAGAATGATGTCGGTGACGGTGATGCGATGGCTCAACGCCAAAAAGGCGAGAGCGAACGATTGCAGCATCGACAGGATCTGGGTCACCACCAGCACGCGATGGCGGTTCCAGCGGTCAACCCAAACTCCCGCGAACGGTCCCAGCAGGAAGACAGGAATTTGTCCGGAGAAGCCGACCAGGCCAAGCAGGAACGCCGAATGAGTCAGACGATACACCAGCCAGGCGGTGGCGATGCGCGTCATCCAGGTGCCGATCAGCGAAACCGTCTGGCCGGAAAAGAACAGCAGATAATTGCGATGGCGCAGCGCGCGGATGGCAAACTTCCAATCCGTGCGGGCAGTGTCCCGGTTGGGTGGCGATAGCTGGCGGCGAGTGGGCATGCGATGCGAAGAAGCTAGTGGCTCAGATGGCCGACCTGCTTAGAAAGGACTGACCTCAGAACTAAGCAGGCTGCGGGAGAATCTCTGTCGTCCCTACAGGACTCGGATTAATTGCCAGCGTCCCCAGGACTCCGCCTGCGGCTGCGTCCTGGGCTAGACTGAGCCGCCCTACGGGCTGTATTTTCGACCTTCGAGATATTGCTCGAAGTACGACAATGTCAGATCCCAGGACAACCGGGCGGCCGCGGGATTGTAGCTGGCGCGCTGATCGCAGAAGAATCCGTGGTCGGCATCGGAGAAGGTAACCTGCGCCGAAGGGTGCTTCGACGCATGCATTCCTTCCGCAACTTTCTGGCGCTGTTCGCCGGTGATGTGCTTGTCCCGCTCGCCCCAGAAGAACAGCATGGGCGCCGAGCACGCGGCGGCGCGGCCCATGACATCCGCCAAACCGCCTCCATAGTAAGAAGCCGCCGCCCGCAGCGGCACGGTCACGTTGGCGAGGAAAGACACCCGGCCTCCCATGCAATAACCAACGCTCACAATCCAGTCGCTTACGGTCTGGCGCAGAAAAGCATGCGTAGCCCGGATGTCGTTCTCCACTTCCTCCGGCTTCAGTTGCCGGGCCAGTGCAATCGAAGGCGTACTGTCTTCATACTGGCCTTCGAATCCGGGTGCGGCACGGTGATAAAGCTCAGGAGCGATGGCTGCGTAACCCGCTTGCGCGAATCGATCGGCAACCGAGCGGATATGAGAATTGACGCCAAAGGCCTCTTGAAACACCATCAAGCCGGCGCGAGTTTTGTCGGCGGCCGGCCGGGAAAACCAGGCCCGCATGGTGCTGCCATCGGCAACCGCCAGTTCTACATATTCCGAGCGAAGATCAGACATACTTGTTTCCCCTTAGAGCGAATCAATGTTTTTCTGACTTAAACCAGCCAAGCTGAGTAGGGTCGGCCCGAGACTGAAGCCCCCAGTCAGGGTCGACCCGTTACGGCATAGCTCAAGCCATGCCCCGATACCAAACGCTTCGCCGCCTTTTCTTGACGCATTTTTCGAAAACGATAATGACATAGCTTCTTGATGAGACGGTTGCGGTTCGCGATTCGTCAGGCTGCAATCCTCTCCTGAAAGGGCATGGCCGGCCGCGATGTCTCCGGCACCAGCCATTGAAACCATAGTGCGCCGGCGGTGGCCAGCGCGGCGAGCAGTCCCATCAACGCGTTGAATCTCTTGACTGTGATGCGCTAAGTGGAACTCGGCTCGGGAACGGATTTGCTAAGAAATGTAACCTGCTAGTTCGATGTCGCAACGACCCCAGTCAGTTGAAAAGGCGGATTGGCCAGATTCTTGTTATTGCCAGGCGGGCCTGGCTGGCGGGTGACTTACTCTTGAGATATTTTCAGCAGCCTGAACGAGTCGTCCGCAAGGGGACATGGCGAGTAACCGGAAATTAACATTCGGCACGCACCGGGCGTTATAAAATCGTTGGTTATGCAAGATAAGCCATTGGAAATAGAGACTATTGAAGATAAGTCAGGGGCCACGGTGCTTCGTCTGCATGGGCCACTTCTGCTAGGCAACTTCTTTCCGCTGCAAACCATGGTGCGATCCGACGATTCCCGGGTGCTGATCATCGATGTCTCCGACATGCCTTACATCGACTCGGCCGGTATTGGCTGCCTGGTGGGCGCGCACGTCTCGCGCGAGAATTCTGGCCGCAAATTGGTGCTGGTGGGCGCCAACGAACGCTTGCTTACCTCTCTCAAGGTTACCCGGGTTGATCAGCTCTTCACTCTCGCTCCCGATGTGCAGCAGGCTGTCGCACAAGCAGGCGGCTAGCGCCGTCCAAGCGAAATTCAGCGCCCGGCTCCATGACCCCGTCGACAGCGGAGATTGCTGAGACGCGTGCGCCTGTCGTCAATTCCGGCAAATGAGATTTTGCATCAGGGCAAGGATTTGACCGGCCTGGATAAGTCCGGGCAAAAGGGGTCTTACCTGGTCAAGACATGTAGTAGCAATCCCACCATGACCCAGAAGGGAGTGACCAGCAGAAAAGAAAACAATAACCCCTGGGGAAATTGCAAGCTGGCAGCAGCTTCGCTGGGAGTCCACGTCAGGTCGGCTGCGTGGTACGCCCTGTTGAATTCCGGAAGCCGGGTGAAATCCAGCATAACGTAACCACTCTATAGGAAGAGTCCGCGGGCCGCAGGGTTGGCTAAATCGCCCGGCGATTCGCGGTCACAAACGCCCGGTACCATGAGGGATCTCGAAGCGCTTCATCTTATTGTAAAGAGAACTGCGCGGAATTCCCAGCCGGCGAGCGGCGCGCTCAATCGACCCGGCCTCGTCGTGCAGGACGTGGTTGATGTAGGCCCGCTCCATCTGTTTGAGGGTGCCGGTGGTGGCGCCCAGCCGAACCGGCTCGTGGACGGAGGGACCCTGGAAGTGCAGGTGTTGCGCCGTTAATACTTTGTCTTCCGCCATCAGTACGGCGCGCTCCAGTACATTGCGCAACTCGCGGATGTTGCCGGGCCAGGCGTACCGCTGCAGGGTCAATACCGCCGAATCCCCGATGGTCAGCTCGTCCCGGCCGCAGTTCCGGCTGAGGTCACGCAGCAACTGTCGCGCCAGCGGCGCGATGTCTTCCACCCGGTCGCGCAAGGGTGGGACCTGAATGTAAACGATGTTGAGCCGGAAGTAGAGATCGCTGCGAAAGCGCTGCTGCCGCACCAGCTCGAGCAACTCGCGATGGGTAGCGGAAATCAGCCGGATATCGACGGTGCGATCGCGAACCTCGCCCAGGCGGCGAAACACGCGGTCCTCCAGCACCTTCAGCAGCTTCGGCTGCACCTGCAAATCGATGTCGCCGATCTCGTCGAGAAACACCGTGCCGTGATTGGCTACTTCCAGTAATCCCTGCTTGGCGCTCACGGCACTGGTGAAGGCACCTTTTTCGTGACCGAACAGCTCCGACTCCAGCAACTCGCGCGACAGGCCGGCACAGTTCAGATCGAGAAAAGGCTGTTCGGCGCGCGGCCCGTTGTGGTGGATCCAATTAGCCAGCACGCCTTTTCCGGCCCCGGTTTCGCCTTGCAGCAGAATCGGACTTTCGCTTTGCAAGACCCGGCTGGCGATCTGTCGCAGGCGGCGAATCGCCGCGCTCGATCCCACGAAAGGATTCACCCGCTCCTGCCTTGCCTTGGGCGTAACCGACGGCAACGGTCGAGCATGCTTTCGGTTGCCCAGCATTCGCAACAGCGCCGAATGCAGAGCGGAAAGATCCACCGGCTTGACCAAAAAGTGCTCCGCCCCTTGCTGCATGGCGCCGGCCCCGGCGGCCAGGCTGCCCTGATTGGTCAGCACCAGCACAGGAACTGACGGATGGAGTGACTTCATGTGCCGTAATAATTGCGGAGCATCGCCGTTGGGAAGGGAAAAGTCGATGATGGCCGCGTCCGGCAGGAAGCGTTGCAGTTGCAGTTGGGCGTCGCGGCAGCTGACCGCCTCGCAAACAACGAGGCCCTGGACGCCCAGGAAGTTACAGATACCGGAACGAATGACGGGGTCGACATCGACGACGAGAATTCGGTTTTGGCTCAAGCACTCACCTGCCTAATGACACGAAGAGTCGCTCGAGGGCCTGGCGACAACCTGAATCTGTTTCAGCTTGGGGAGAAAAGAACCTGCCACGCGTGGTCGGCAGTCCTCGGACTTGTCCACGGGCGCTGGACGAAGAGCAAGCACGATCGGCCAACCACGAAAGGTAATCCTCTGCGCAATTTTGCAAACTGGCAGTGACCCCGGTCACACAGGAAATGGTCGCGCAAAAAAAAGGCGGACCGATGAAGCTGGTCCGCCGACAACTGCTTAGGAGATTGGGTTGGTGTTTGCTTAGAACAACGGTTGGTTGGGGGAGCTTGTGTCCGCCGCCGTCGTCTTTCCGGCTGGCGCAGTAAATAGTGTCTCTCGTCGCGAGTTCGGTTACGAGACGCAACCGTTGAACCCGTGGTGCGTCGGCGAGGGGGAAGGATGATTTCAGAAGTCTGGTCGCATGACCGTTTCACACGGAGACTTCTTAAATCCCGCCAGCTGCAGTCCGATGCGCCACAGGAATCGCGGATTATTGAAGAGATAGCGGCGCCACAGCCGGCGCGGTTCCTTCCCCAGCCGGAACAACCATTGCAAGCCGCACTCCTTCATCCAGGGTGGAGCGTCTGCCAGCATTCCGGCGTGAATGTCGAAGGCCGCGCCCACGCCCACCATCAACGATGTATCGAGCCGGTCGATATGCTGGGCCATAAAGCGTTCCTGCTTGGGAGTGCTCAGTCCGACCCAGAAAATATCGGGCCGGGCATCACTTACGAGGGCGGCCAACTCGTCTTCTTCCGGGCCGGTGGGCTGCCGGAATGGCGGGGTGTAGGTACCTACAATATTGATCGTTGGCACCATTTCCTTCAAGCGCTGCCTGAGAGTTTGCGCGACTCCTTGATTTCCCCCGTACAGGAAATGCCGATAGCCTCGCCAGGCCGCCAGCTTGCACATCTCGAGCATGTAGTCGGGGCCGTAGACCCGGCGCATCCGGCGATGTCCCTGTAGACGTCCGATCCAGACGGTGGGCATGCCGTCGGGCGCGCACAGAAACGCGCGGTTCAGAATGGCGCGCAGGCTCTCATCGCGCTGCGCTTCCATGATTCCGTGTACGCCCGTGAGGCACATGTATCCCTTGCCATGTTCTTCGAGCAAGCGCTCGGAGAGGCGCAGCGCGTCCTGCATATTGATCGCGCTGATGCCCACCCCGAGTACGTTGGCGCGCGGGGGCGCTGCCTGGCTAGTCGGAGGCATAGGCGAGGGCCACTTCTTCCATGCGCCCTGCCTTTCGCAGCTCGTCTTCGATCCACTCGTAGGTTATCTTCAAGCCGTCGCAAAGCGGAGTCTTCGGCTCCCACCCCAGCACCGTTCGCAAACGCGAATTGTCACTGTTGCGGCCTCGCACGCCCTGCGGTTTGCTGCAGTCGTGCCGCTTGACCAGCTTCTTGCCAGCGATTTGGCAAACCAGGTCCACCAACTGGTCGACGCTTACCATTTCCTCTGTGCCCAGATTGAGTGGTTCGCGATAATCGCTGGCCATCAGCCGCAACAAGCCCTCCACACAATCGGCGATGTACATGAAGGAGCGGGTTTGCAAACCATCGCCCCAGACTTCGATGGGATCGCCGTTGGCCGTAAGCGCTACCTTCCGCGAGATGGCGGCCGGAGCTTTCTCTTTGCCGCCTTCGTAAGTTCCCAAGGGCCCGTAGACATTATGGAAGCGCACGATTCGCGTCTCCAACCCGTGATCGTGCCGGTAATACTTGCAGAGTTGTTCGGTAAACAACTTTTCCCAGCCATAACCTGCTTCGGGATCGGCCGGATGAGCGTCCTCTTCGCGCAGGGGAATGACGTTGGCGTCGTCTTGTTTGTAACCCGCATAAACGCAGGCGGAGGAGGAGAACAGGAAACGCTTAATGCCGTTGAGGCGGCAGGCTTCCAGCATGTGAGCGTTGATCAGAATGTTGTTGTGAGCAATGTCGGCCAGCTTGGCGGTGATGTAGCCGATACCGCCCATGTCGGCCGCCAGGTTGTAGACCTGGTTGATATGACTGGTGGCTTGCAGCGTGCTATGCCAGAAACGAAGATCCAGCAGCTCAAATTCATCGGCGGCGCTGGGTTCGAACTCCGGCTCTTTGATGTCGACGCCGCGAACCCAATAGCCTTCCGCCTTGAGCCGCTTGATCAGATGATGACCGATGAAGCCGCCGGCGCCGGTAACCAAAACACGACTTGCTGATTTCATGTCGATACGCCCCTTGTTGTTGGGAGATGGGAATGCGAAAACTGCGTTCTGAGACCGTGAGGGAATTTGGTGTTACCAGGTCCGCTCCGACAAGGGCCCTCGATCGATTTGTCAGGTCGACCGAGGACTTGGCTGCCAGCTCATAGCCAGCGCTGACAGTGCCGGTCAACGGGATTTCAGTTGTCTATTCGGAGAGATATCAACGGTCTCCCATGAGGGTGTTGACGGCTTGCACAACCGGCGCCGTGAAATGCTGCCAGACCGGTGTCCATTGATTGGGCAGGTCGGGATGGACCAGACAGCCGCCTTTGATGTAGCGCGGATCTCCAAACCCGTTGGCCAGTGCATTAGGGGTCCACACATCGACCAGAGTGACGGTTCCAGGCGGCAAGCCCTGATTCCAATCGGTGGTGGCGTAAGCCTGGTTGTACTGGGCGATGATGGCTCGCGCGTCAAAATAGCCGGCGCATAATACGCCATCGTCGCCGCGCTGATACCACTGGCCGTTGAGCAGAAATCCCTGTCCCCAGGGCAGCTGGTTGGTGATGACAATCTTGATGGCAGGATTGCGTTCGTAGAAATCCTGAATGGTTTGGCGCATGCAGGCGATATGGTCTTGTACTCCAACCCGGGTATGCACGTCATTGCTAACGTCGTACAGAACAATCACCTGGGAAGACGCCGGCGCCATGGCCATAATCAAGGGAAGTCCGGTAGGACCGGTTTGCAATAAATCTCTGCAAGTCATGCTGTACTGACCGAAGATACTGATCTCGCTGACCGGTAACGCCGGCCACAGGTCGGTTTGAAAACCACCTTGCATCTGGGCAACGGAGTTACCGGTTATGGAGATGACGGTATTTACATTTAAGGGGAAGACGAGCAGTAGGAAAGAAATAAGAGCCGTTGCAATGGTCATGAATTGTCCTTGTTTGAGATAGTGATTGGAAACGTGTTTTTGGGATTAAGTCCTGCGGCTGATCTCGACTCGTGGTTTTGAAGGGCGTGGCTTCAGCTACGCCGTAGAAAGTCCCCTGTGTTTGTCATCACGAGCCGACTTCAGTCGGCGAGGGATCTGCTTTTCCGGGTCGTCAGCAAACTGTTTAGCCGAGCCGAAAACCACTCCTTCCCCGCAGGTTCGTGTGAATGGATGGCAAACTTATCGCTGACCTGGAAGTTGCGCCGCGGAATGAGTGCTTCGGACTACGTTGGTCTTGCGGAGCTTCAATCGGCACTCTAGCTGGCCCGAACGCAACTGACCGCATTGCTGTTCGGACTTCTTTTGCAGTTCACGAACCTGACGCTTCTCCCGCTGCTGCTGTTGTTCGACTTGGGCACGCGACGGTCTGGTTTGGGGAACAGAATTTATGCCTGCGTCGGGCAGGGTATCCTTGCCGGCGTCAGCTGTAGCGGCGCCCGGACCTGCTATCGGGAAAGTCTGATGTTCGAACCTGTTCGGCGACACTAAGTCTGGCTGGGACTCGAGGCCTGCTGCTTGCAGCGGACTCCAGGCGGTGGCAGCCGGCATCTTTTCGCGAAACCTGACCCAATCGTCCTCAGGGGACAGGGAGGAGCTCTCTCCTCGGGTATCGGGCTCGCTTGTACTTCCTCCCTTCAGACTCGGATCGGCGATTACTGGTTGGACGTCGGCCTCGACTCGCCGGTCCAACGCTTCGCCAACCGACGCCGAGATCGCGTCCAGACTTGAAGGTTGCGACATCTCAATGTCCCGCAGAAGTCGGGCTCGAGCATTCGAGCTGAGGGCTGCCGTAGATTGGGCGAGGCTGAAGTCAGCACTGATTGCGACCAGCGCCAGCAGCAGATACCGGAAGCCAGTGCCTGACCGCCGCATCAATTGCATGCCACCCGGCGATAAATCTCTATCAGCGCCTCGTAGTTTTTTTCTGCCGTAAAGTCTCGCTGGTAGAGTTGACGAGCGGCGCCGCCCATGACTTCCATCTCGCTGGCATGAGCCCAGGCCCACTGGGCTTTGTCGACCAGTTCGTTGAAGTTTTGCGGATCGAAGAGCAATCCGGTCTGATTGTCGATGACCAGTTCCGGGATGGCGCCGATACGGGAGGCGATGGCCGGAACGCCACAGGCAGCGGCCTCGATCAAACCCAGGCCGAAGGGCTCATTCCAGCGGCTGGGGAAGACCAGAAAGCGGGCTCCTTTCATTTGTGCGAGTGTTTGCTGCGGGTCGAGGCCGCCAAGTAATTTGATGTGTCGGCTGGCGGAACGCTCAATGAGGCAGCGGGCCTGGTCATAGAGCGGGCCATCCCCGGCGATCACCAAAGGAATATGGGATAGGCGCCGCCAGACGTCGAGCATTTCCAGCACACCTTTTTCGGCGCTCAGTCTTCCAGCAAAAAGAGCATAGTCGCCGCGAGCAGTGCGTTCCCCCGGATCGCGGACCAGGAAATTCGGTTTGAGGTGGACTTTCGCCGAAGGCAGTCCGGCGGCCACGAAATACTCGCGACAAAACCGGCTGGGAGCCAGGTAGGCATCGATCGCCTGGTTCCAGGTGCCGCGCCAGCGATGAGCGCTTAGCATAAGGGCTACCGCCGCGGTTTGCAGCGGCGAATCCCGATAACATCCCCGTCCCAGGGAGTACGCCAGGCTTCGGCTGCACTTGCCGCAAACCGCCGACTGGTGGAAGCAGGTGCCGGCCGGACAGAATAGGCGATAGTTGTGCAGCGTCTGCACCACCGGTATGCCCGACGACTTGCAGGCGTAGTAGGCAGCCGGGCTCACTTGCGGAAGCAGATTGTGGCAATGCGCGATGTCGGGACGCTCTTTCCGGATGAGGGCGCGAATCCTGGCATAGGCGGCGCGATCCCAGGTAGCGCTGACGAACAGGGAAGCCTTGCGCAGCGGCGTGAAGCTGGCGATGGCCGAGTTGTCGCGCACATACTGCACCACTCGGTGACCGGCGCGGCGCAGCAACTCTACCTCGGCGCCGACCACGGCATCTTCGCCGCCGGCCTGTTGATACCGGTTATGAATTACAAGGATGCTAAGGCTTTGCATGTCAGCCAACCCGCACTGTTGTCCAGCCAGCGGGTGTCGCGGCCGAGCATCCGGCGAACCCGGAGCTCGCGCAGCACGTTTCCGCTGATGGTCTTGCGCAAGACTCGCTTGATGCGATACAGGTTCGCCAGCAGATCGAGAGTCGAGCCGGAAAGATCTCTTTCGCCGAAGCTCAGCTGAACTCGCTGGCGCTCTTCCCTCCGCCTGGGAAGTTGCCTGAGGCTCACATTGCTGCCGTGCCAGCGGAAAGCGGCGACGAAGTGCGGCACATAGCAGAACTTGAATCCGGCGTGGGCCAGGCGAGCAAAATATTCGAAGTCCATACACACCTGGTAATCGCAATCCAGCAGCCAGCCCGAGTCGATAATGCGGCGGCGAAAGAAGGTCGCGGTGGAGGGGATATAGCAGCCAAAGTAGAGCAGGACGGAACGGTCGAAGTCATGCTCGACTTTGGAGCGAACCATCTTTCCGGCGCAGTCCACGAAGACGCAGTCGCCGTAGATGACATCGGCTTCGGGATGTTCCCGGGCGGCGCGCGCGATGGCCTGCAATCCGCCAGGCAGGTAATAGTCGTCGGCGTTCAGCCAGCCCACCAGGTCTCCCGCAGCCCGCAGGAAGCCTTTGTTGATGGCTTCGGACTGGCCGCGGTCGGGCTCCGAAGTCCACTGAACCCCCGAGTAGCGCTTGACGATGGCCAGGGTTTGGTCGGTTGAAGCGCCGTCGATGACGATGTGCTCGACGGAGGTGCCCAGCTGACGCGAGACGCTCAAAATCGCGTTCTCGATGAACTCTTCGCTGTTAAGTGAGGGAGTAACGACGGACAGAGTTGGGGTATTCATAGGTTAAGACCGAAGGGATGCTTTCATATTGTTTTCTGCCGCTGATCACCGCGCCAGCCAGTAGGAACGACATCAGCGTGGTCAGCTGCAACTCGGAGTAGGGCCAGGGAGCGAAGCCCAGGGTCACGGCAAATTGTGCCGTCAGATAAGCGAAGGCCGCGCTGAGGAAGGCGTCGTTGGGCGCCGACTGCCGGGTGCGCCGGTAGAGCCAGCGCAGCAGAGCGATATGGAACCACAGGTAACAGGCCAGTCCGGCCAGGCCGTATTTCAGCCAGACATGTAGCGGCGCGTTGTGCACCATCACCGATTCTGTTTTCCAGTTCTTGATGCGCCAGGTGGCGTAGGAAGTCCCCAGGCCAATGCCCATTACCGGCGATTGCCGCACCTGGTCCCAGGCATCGGCGAGGTCGAGCAGATGGTCGGCATTGTCGGCACTGAACTCGGTGTCCGCGCTGGTCACGTCCAGACTCTGTATCCGGCTGGAGAACGAGTTGCCCAGGACCGCAGTTGCGACACAAAGGGTTGCTGCCGCGAAGACCACACTGCGCAGGCGATGGCGTTTCCTTAACAGGAGCAGAATGAAGGTGCCCACTCCCAACTCGCCCCAGTAAGTCCGCCGGAAGCACAGCAGCACGATGACATAGGCAGCGGCCGCCAGCCCGGACCAGAGCAACTTTTCGATCCGACGCTTGGCCGCCTCCTGATAGCCAAAGGCGAGCAGTCCGGTGAAGACGATACAGGACAGTGCCGGGCCGTCGAAGATGGGGATCGAAACGCCCAGCAGCGTGTCGCGATAGCCGACCGCATAGAGCGCGTAAAGCAGTGCGATGCGGACCGCCATGTATAGCGCAAAGAATCGCAGCGCGAAATCAAACTCATTGGGTCGCTGGATCCAAAACGACCAGACGAAATACAAACCGATGCCCAGGGCCAGGCCTCGCCAGTCGAAGAAAAAGTTGCTGCCGCCATGTGCGTTGCCGTAAGCCATGGCCAGTCCCACGCAGCCGAGAAACGCCAGCCCGGGAAACGCGAGAGTTCGCGGAAAGCGAATGGTCTTGCCCCTGGAACAGCCCAGGATCGCAATATGACAAAACACCAAAAGGAAGATCGCCAAATCGACGAACCGAAAGCCTCCTACGGCCTTGGCATAGAGCGGCGAGCAGCTATTTCCGCTTCCGTCGCGGGTGAATTCGGGGATGAAGATGACCGAGAACAAGGCGCAACAGAGCAGCCCTCGCCAGAAGTTCAAGGCCCAACGTCGGGGTTGGCAAAGTAGCCGTACCTGGCTCGGCGGTACGACAAAAACGGGAGCCGCTGTCATATCGCGCGGCGCCGGAACTTGATCTTCGGCGCTGGATGAACCGATCGCGCCAGTTGCTGAAAATTGAACCATCGGGCCCGCGCTCTGGCCCCGGCGGTTAGTGAGTCCATTCGACCGGGCGTGTCGAACAGCTCACGCAATGCCTCCGCAAACCTGCCGGCCAGTTGCTCCGGGTCCTGGTCGCTGGTGGCTACTACGCATCCGCAAGTTTCATTCACAATAAGGCCCGGACCGCCAAGATCGGTGCAGAGAACTGGCACGCCGTGGGCCAGGGCTTCCAGTACGACCATGCCACCGGAGTCGCGCAGGCTGGGAAACAGCAGCAGATCAGCGGCACGGTAATACTGTTCCAATTCTTTCTGGGTTAGCCTGCCGAGCCAGTGCACGATCTCTGACAATCCCAGTTCGTGGCTCAGTCTCTCCAGCCTGGATCTCGCCGGTCCCTCGCCGGCGATTACCAGGCGCAGGCCAGGATACGATTTCATGACGCGGCTCATCGCGCGGAGAGCAATGGACAGCCCTTTCCACTCCAGCAATCGCCCCACGTAGAGCAGTTGTGGGCTCTGACGGCTGCGCGTAGTTTTGCTTTTCGCCTCGGACAGGTACAGCTCAGAAAGTCCGATCGCCAGATGGGTTTCACATTTGTGATGCCAGCACCGCGGGACAAGCCTGACCGTGTCGGGTGTGACCAGGATGCGAGTGGCTTGCCGGAAGGTGCGGCGCATCAGGGGATCGAACCGCACCAGAAAATTGGAAACATCGCGCAGCCGTTCGCGGCAGCGCTGGCCGGCCGAGAATCCGGAGCGAAGGCGAGGGGGAACGCCTTCACCACCGGAGACTGGGCCGAACAAAAACGGAATGCCCAGCGATCCCATGAAGCTGGGGTAGCGGGCGCTGACGTAGGTCACGTGATGCACCACGTCGAAAGGCAGCGAGGAAATGAGCTGCCGAAGATGGCGGGCAGCGAACCACTGCCAGAGCACGTAGTAGAGTGGCTTGCCGCCGGGACAGCGCCGCCAGCGTTGCACCCACGTTGGCAGGTCGTAGTAGAGGTAGTTGAGGTTTGGCATTGGGCGTGGCGCATGACGCTCGATGGTGCGACGATTGTCAGCCCGGGTGATGACGGTGACCTGATGTCCGATCCCGGCGAGCTCGGTGGCCCAGCTCCAGCCCACGCCGGGTTCCGATCCGCGGCCGGGCTCGCAGGCGTAGGCTGACAACAGAATTCGGGCCACTCAATCCAATCCTGCTGAGCGCAGTTCCACCGATTCGGCAACCGGGTCAAGCGTGAGGACGGCGCTGTCCGACAGGCCTGGCAATGCCAACCTTCGTTTCAGACGTGAGGCCAGCCAGTCGAGGACAGCGCGCCTCCCCTCGGCGATGAGACTTTCGGCAGAGGAGTTGGCGTCGAGATGAATCGTGCGAGAGTAAGGCTTCATGGCTTCTGGACAGGCGGCATCGTAGCCGCCATCTGGTTGCGCCCGGTCACTCCCGGATTTCAGCAGGAGCACTAAATCAGGATGAGACAGGAACCTGGTCAGCATCGAGCAGAATTGTAGCCTTCGCGAATATAAGCCGATGGTACGAGGTTCCAGATCGCCAGTGCTGACCACCAACGTCGATTGCCGGCGGGCGCAGAAGATTCGCGCCGCCTGAGAAAGAGACGAAGCGACGGTATGGGCGACGGTGGCGGTGTCCGTCCAGCGAAAGGCTGGCGCCAGGCTCTGAAGCAGGCCGTCGGCAACTTTCGAAGCCAGGCCAGCCTCGCCTCCGGCTACCAGCACCCACATCCCGGTCGGGTGCAAAGCGCGCCGCACCCGCCGTCCGAGATTGCGCAGTTTCCCGGCACTGCGCTCCAACCAGCTCTCCACCGGGGCCGACCGCCTTAACTCCAGAAGCAAGTTTTTCCTGCGAGCCTGGAACCAGGAGAGATTGGAATCGATCAGCGCCCGCTGCATTTCGAGCGCTGTGGCTGGCGGCCAGAATCGTGACAGCCTGCCTTGGCACTCCGCCGGTTGGCTGGTGTACAGATTCTGCAGCCGCCTGAGCTGATCCGCCGTGAGGGATTGTTTCAGGATTTTCTTCAGCAGGTAGTAGGTGAACTGGTCGGGAATCGAGGGCACATAGAAATCCTGGTAAGGCCGGCGTCCGGCGATCACCTCCTCAGCCGGCAGCCACAGACGGCCCTGGCGGCGGTAATCGCTGCAGCAATCCGGATCCAGAAAGCCAACGTAGTCGCCGTCCGGCTTGGCCAGGATGAAGTAGCAGCCAGTGGTCTCATGCTGAATGGCCTGGATGAGCTGGCCGCCGGCGATGCGCGCAGTGCGCTCCAGCACGGACGGCAGCTGCCGCATATCGCGCGGATGGACCATGACGTCCACATCTGGCGCGCCGGCATCCGGGTCATTCCGGTAGCCGCCCAAAACGCAATAGCGAATTCCGGCGGAGTTGAGTTGCGCGATCATCTCCACAAAAAGCTGTGCCCGAATCTGCGACGAGTCGCCGGCCGCTTGCCCATCCCCGGCAGGCATCCCAATCTCGGCATTGCGGGGAACGATCACCGGACGAGGCCGGGCTTCCAAGGCAACTTGGATGGTGGTCAGCAGGAAATTGGCGTGCGCATCTTCCTGTCGCGCCTTGCACTTCAGGTAAGAGCCGGCGAGATAGGCAATCTCAAGCTTGCGGCACTGGGGCGTTGCGATGCCCAGGGTCTGGGCGAAATGCTCAGCCGCCGCGGAGTGGCTGGTGGCCCGGTGTCCAAACAGGTAATCCTGGATATGCAGGAAGTGATAATAGTCGTGCAGCGGCAGGCCGCCCCGCTGGGCATCTTCCCAATCGATCAGCAGCCAGGTGCGATCTGGCCGGCGTTTGATGTTCCAGGGAGCGAAGTCACCGTGGACCCAGCAGGCCGGCAGCAGAAGCGTGTCGCATAACTCCGAGAGCACGGCCGAGAGGGTGTCATCATGAGATTCGAAAGCCTCCGGCCACTGCGTGTGCTCCTGTAATCCGGCGGCGTATTGGGCCATGGTTGTGGTCTCATCGCCGAGCATCAGAGATCGCAGAAGATGGCAGCTCTCCGGGATCGAGCGACGGTCCCCGGAGGTGCCCGGAACAAACGTCTGGGTTGCGATGCCCCGCAGTCGATTCACAGAAAGAAGGTGGGGAGCACAGGAACAGTTTTCCTCCGCCAGCGCAGCTAACAGATCGGCTTCGAGTAGAATGGCTGGCTTGGCGCCCTCGGCCAGCGGAACTTTCACGATCGCGCCGCCGTGGCCGGAGGCGCGGTCCACAAGGTGGATGACAGCCTTACGAGATATCCCCGGAGTTCCCACGTAGATAACCGGCACAGGCGGTGTGGTTCTGTTCCATCCCAACGAGCGCCAATCGATTACCGTCGCGTTGGGGCTTTCCATCGCCGTCGAGTTCGGCAGGAGCTGCACTGCGCCGGAACGACTGGCGGCCCGGATCACTTTCCACTTCAGCCGTGACGAAAAAAGATAGGGCGACCAGCTAGACAGAACCGAATCGATATTTCGGACGCCTTGCGGCAAGAGCCATCGGGGCTCGCCGCTGCCGGGAACCGCCACGAACTTCAACCTCGGTTCGTCAGCGTGAGTCGACGGCAGTGCGGCAAAAAGTTGTTGGACCAGATCACCGGTCGGCAATGAGAGAAGCCTCACGTGACTTCGAGGAACAGCTGAGCGAAAAAATGAAGATGGCGGCAGCAATCTGTTGCGCGATCTCGTCGACGGGCAGGGCTGCGTCGACCAGTAAGGTATTGGGCAGCGCCTCAAACAGAGTTCGATAGCCGGCCCGTTGACGCCGCGATTCGGCCAGCGACACTTCCTGTTTTCGCTGCTGGACAACTTCGGCGGGCACGTCAAGCAGAATGCATAGGTCGGGACCAGGGGCGAGCCGCACCAGCAATCGGGTGAACCACTCACTGGCAGCCGGTAAACGATAGCGCAGCGGATCGACCAGAATGTCTGGCAAGTAGCGATCGAAGATCACCAGCCGCGAGCGCGCCTGTGCCCGACGGATGGTGAACAGATATCCAAGCCAGCAATCCAGCAGCCAATAGATCAGTTTGCTTAGCGACGCTAAAGCGCTCCGCGGCGGTTGGGCATGAGGGGCGGTTACCGGCGTCCGATCCAGGCCGTGCCTGCGAAAGCGAGGGCGAAAATGAAATGTTCCGACGCCGGCAAAACTGGTTTCGAGTTTGCCGCTCAGGGCTGCGATGACCGCGGATTTCCCCGCGCCATCCGGACCGAAGAATGCAATCCAAAGTCCGCGGTGGCTGTCCTTGTGTCGGTACATGTTCACAGCCTGCCGTAGATCACCACGCCTACCGCCATCTGCAAGACGGAAGTCACGCTTTTATCAGCCCACTGTTTGGCGCCGCTGACCGGGACGAACAGAATGTCTCCGTCTTGCAGCTTGGGATCGGCCGCCTGATTGGCCAGGATTTGTTTCAAGGGAAGGTCGGTTTCGGTGCGGCCGGCCGGCGAATTGCGAATCAGTTTGGCGTCATATTTGGCAGTCTTGTTCATGCCCTGGGCCAGAGCCAGCGCCTGCAGCACGGTAATCGTGTTCTTGTTTTCGATCAGGTATCCGCCGGGCTTGCCGACGTCGCCGACCACATACACCACGCCGGCGCGGGTCACTACGATGAGATCGCCCGGTGCGACCGCGGCCGAGGGCGAGGAGTCGCTCAACTCGGCCGTGACCACGGCAGCATCCGGGCGTTTGTGAGTCAGGGTGAAGGTCTTGGAGGCAGAAGGCGTGACTCCGCCAGCCAGGGAAATGAAGTCGAGCACGGTACGCCGGTTCGCCCAGGGATAAACCCCCGGCAGTTTGACTTCACCGGCGACGGTCACGCCTTGGGTGGCGTACTCGAGCACGAAAACCTCAACGTGCGGATCGCGCAGGATGTTTCTTTGGCGAAATCGTTGCTCCACTGCGGCCTGCGCCTGTTCGGCGGTCAGGCCTTTCACTTTGACCACGCCCCCGACCGGCAGGGTGATCTCGCCCTGGTTATCCACGCGCAGTTTCTCGGACAAATCGGGCGTATCGAAGACGCGAATATCGACGAGATCACCGGCGTCGAGTAAGAGGGCAAAGGCAGCGTCGGAGGAGACGGTTTGCTGGGGAGCCTGTATCTGGAACGACGACGCACTTGCCCCCTGGTTCATGGCAGCAGGCGGTGACGATGTCTGGGGCGGTTGCTGTGCCCGGGCCGCGGTAGCCGCGCAAAAGCTGGCCGCAACCGCGAGCGCAAGCGTACAGGCTCCTGCCAAGGGGAAGGGAGAAAACCGGCATTTCCGCGGGTATCTAGTTTTCAATGAAGCCAGCCGCCTTTCTGCCAAAACCGTAGCCATAAGGCCGGTAGTAAGAGCGTTCATAGTTCTGGTCCATCCCATTCAGCACGATCCCTGCGATGTTTACGTTGGCTCGCTGCAACAGGTCGCGGGCATGACGCAGCGAGTATTTCGTGGTGACGCCGCAGCGGGCTACCAGCAAAACGGCGTCGGCTTGCGCCCCCAGCACAACCGCGTCGGTGAACAGCGAAGCCGGTGGAGTATCGAGAAGGATGTGGTCGTAGTGCAAGCGCCAATCGTCCAGCAGTTCGGCCATTTTCCCTGACGCCAGCATCTCCGCCGGGCAGGCAGAAGCGGCGCCCGAAGGCAGAAGGCTCAGGCCCGGCAGCATGGGGGTCACTACCGTGGCAGCTTCTACCGCACACGTCCCGGCCAGAACGGCGGTCAGTCCCGGGTCTTGTGGAATCTGGAAGGCACGGTGAAGCGAAGGTTGGCGAAGATCGGAGTCTACCAGCAGTACCTTTGCTCCTTGCTGCGCCAGGACCGTGGCGCAGTTTATGGCGGTCAGGGTCTTTCCTTCCGCCGGCATCGAGCTGGTGATGACCAGAACCTGCGGCGGTTTCGCGCCTACTGGGAGCAACAGTCCGGTTCGCAGACTGCGGTAGGACTCGGCTGCATGCGACTGCGGCTGGAGGTGTGCAATCAGACACAAGCGCAGGGCTTTGCCGGTCAGCAGAGATTTCCGGGTGCGAGCCGCAGGATCGCTCAGCGTAATCTGAGGAATGACCGCCAAGGTAGGCAGACCGCAAGCGTTTTCCACTTCCTCGCCGGTGCGAACCGTGGTATCCAGTGCCTCTAATGCCACGGCCGAAAAAACTCCCAGCATCAGCCCCGTACCCAGACCCAGCGCCAGATCGAGAACCGGCCGCGGATCGACAGGTTCAGAAGGAACCTGTCCCGGCTCAACTACCCCGATGTTGGCTGAGGCCAGTCCGGCAACCACGCCGGCTTGCTGCAACTTCATTTGCAGCGTCTCGTAGAGATCCTGGGTGGCCTCCACTTCATGTTTCAGAATCGCGTATTGCGCCGCCCCCTGATTCAGGTCGAAGGCTTTCTGTTTCTGCTCTTCCACTTTGGCGCGCAACATTTTCTCGGTATCGGCGGCAGCCAGATATTCGTTGCGGTAGCGTTGGGCAAGATTTTTCTGTTCGGCACTGATCGCCCGATCGACCTGCTCCATCTCATTGGCCAGCTCAGCCAGCTTGGGATAGCCATCGCCAAACTTGGTGCTGAGCCGCGCATAGTCGACCCGTAATTGCGCCTGCTGCGAGCGCAACACCTGTAGCGTAGGTTCGGGAACGGCGGAGGCGATCAGTTCCGGATTGCCCGAGCCGGAGATGCGGAAGCGCGCCTCTTTCACGATCCGGTCCGACTCGGCCGCGGTCAGCTGCTCGTCCAGTTCCTTGAGCTTGTCGGTGACGATGTTGTCGGTTTCATCTACCCCGATCAACCCGCGTTGTTTCTGCAAGGCGGCCAGCTTTTCCTGTGCCTGCTGGGCCTTCAGTTTCAGGTCATCCATCTGCCGCGACAGCCAATTCGAGACCTGAGAGGCCGAGTCATAGCTGGTGCGGAAATTCCGCTCGGCATAGCTGCTGACCGTGGCATTGACCACCTCGGCCGCGAGCCGGGGATCCTGCGCCCGAAACTGTACGCTGAGGATGTCGGTCTTGGGCACGATTTCGACCACAAAATTCTTTTGAAACCGGCGCAGCAACCGGTCGCGAACTTCCGGAGAAAGATCGGCAACCCGGGTGCCTGCAGGTTGCGCCCATCGTCCCGCGAAATCTTTTCTCTCGGCCAGCTTCAGCTGCTGCATGACGGCCAGAGCGATGGTGTTGCTCTGCAGAACCGTTACCGCACTTTGCAGTTGCAGGGCGGTGTCCGACGGATTCAGCAGCCGTGAGGTCAGCTCGTCCAGCCCCATCGCATTGGTCCCCACCGGACTTACTTCGATGCGGGCGGTCGCCTCATAACGGGAGCTGCGCACGAGTATGTAGAACCCCGACAGAAGCAGGCAGCCCAAGGCGCATCCCACAATGAGGGACCGCCGCCCGCGCAGCATGCGCCACACCTCGGGCAGCAACAGGTCCTCCTGCAAAGGAACAGGGTCGCCATGGAAGCGGCGTATCGCGTTCAGCTCCAGAGGCGGCAATTCCGTATTACGTGGAGGTATCACGTCGAAGCCAATTCGTTGCGAACCCGGCCGCGGTTCGGCGGCCAGCCCGCCAGCGGCCCGCTGACCACGGGGGGGCCAAAATGAATGCCATGCCATAGGTTCGGCATGGCTTCGGTAATCTGTAGGGCACGTCCCACGCTGTAGTACAGGAAGCCCGCGGCTGCCATCCGGCTGGGGTCAAAGAGATTGCGACCGTCTACCACGATGGGCAGTTTCATGACGGCCCGCAGCTTTTGCAGATCGAGCTTGGCGAACTGCTCCCAATCGGTCAGTACCAGCAGCGCCTCGCGCCGGGAGGCGGCCTGGTACTCATTCTCCGCATATTCCATGGTTCCCGCAGGCAGGACTTCCCGGGCCTTCAGCATGGCCGCCGGATCGTAGGCGCAAACGCTGGCGCCCTGCTTGAGCAGTTCCTGGATAATGGCGATGGCAGGTGATTCCCGAATGTCATCGGTGCCTCCTTTAAACGCCAATCCGAGAACCCCGATGCGCTTGCCGCGCAGCGTCCACAGCGCGGTCCGAACTTTCTTCACAAAGTTGTGCCGCTGTTCCGTGTTGATTCGCATGACCTCGGCCAGCAAGGAGAAGTCGATACCGCACTGCATCGCCACCGAATGAAATGCCGAAACATCCTTGGGGAAGCAGGAGCCGCCGTAGCCGATGCCGGCTTGCAGAAATTGCGGCCCAATCCGCGGGTCGGCGCCGATGCCGGCGCAAACCTGATCGATGTCGGCGCCCACGACTTCCGCAACATTGGCCACCACGTTGATGTAGGAGATTTTCATGGCCAGAAAGGCATTGCAGGCGTGCTTGATGAGTTCGGCGCTCTTGGCGTCGGTCACAATTACCTGCGCCGTTTTGGGTTGCGGGCCGGGGCAGGGAATTGCGCCGTCCTGCTGGTAATAGGTGCCTTCGGTGAGCGGTCGATAAATGCTGTAAAGCATGGCTGCACTGAAATCGTCATCGACGCCCAACACGATGCGATCGGGATAGAGGAAATCGGTGACCGCAGTCCCTTCCCGCAGGAACTCAGGATTGGAAGCCACGGAGAAGTAACCGGGATCCGCTCCGTGCAGCAGCAAAACCTTGCGAATGGACTCACAGGTACAAACCGGGACCGTGCTCTTCTCCACAATCAGCTTGGGGCCGGAAATGGCCGACGCAAGCTCGGAGGCGACCGACTCGACATAGGACAGGTCGGGCGCTCCGCCATCGGTCTGGGGCGTACCGACGGTGATGAATACCGCGTCCGATTCCATGACCGCAGCCTTCACCGAAGAGGAAAACGTCAGGCGCTGGCCGCCGTTCCGCTTCAGCAGTTGCGGCAGCAGGTTTTCATGGATGGGAACTTCGCCACGTTTCAGGGCGGCGATTTTCGCCAAATCCGCGTCGACCGAGATCACCTCATGTCCAATCTCAGCCAGACAGGCCGCCGACACCAGGCCTACATAACCAGATCCGATCACTGCAATGCGCATTGGTTTCTCCAGATCCGAAGCAGCCAGACAGTGCGTCAGGTTCAGACTCCGCGAGGCGCGGAGAAAAAGGTATGCACCAGGATGGTGGCGTCGAGCAAGGGGCTGCGATGGCGAAGATAATAAAAGTCGTATTCCAGGTGCTCATGAATAGGGAAGCTGCGATGCGCGCTGATCTGCCAGAGTCCGGTGATGCCGGGCTTCACCGCCAGCCTTTGCCTTTGCTCGGGGGTGTACTGCTCGACGATGAAAGGCATCTCGGGACGAGGACCGACCAGCGACATTTGTCCCAGCAGCACATTGATAAGCTGCGGCCACTCGTCCAGGTGGGTGCGGCGCAGAAAGCGTCCAATGCTGGTGATGCGTGGATCGTCGCTGCTTTTCGGGGAATATTCATACTTGGGCGCGTTCCCATACATGGAACGGAACTTGTAAATTGCAAAGCGCTGGCCTGCCTGGCCGACGCGCTCTTGCCGGAAGAACGCCGGTCCCGAAGACGTGGCCTTCACCACCGCCGCAATGCCGGCGAAGAAAGGTGCGGATAGGAGTAACAAACTTGCCGAGACCATGAGATCGAAGAGCCGCTTGCCCAGGTCGTACCACTTGGCCGGGCCGAATTTCGGCGCAGGTGGCAGGCTGATGCCGGTGAGTGACGATACCAGGCCAGCGGTCTCGATCGAGCCTAAGCCCAAGTCAGTCGGCGGCGTAAAGGCGGCGGACAGACCGGTGCCTGTCCCAAGGTTTCCAATTTGTGCTGTGTTCATAGGATTAGGAAGGACTCTGCATGTTCGTTCGAGGCGATAAGGTGTGAACTCAGTTACCAGCTGAGATGCTCTGGTAAATTCTCAGTTGATGGTCTCGACGTCGGCGCCATGAAGGTTGATGGCCACCGACTTCATGATCTGATCGACGCTGACAATCAATCGGCGGGCATTGCATTTTTCCAGCAGCGTCCCTTCCCATCCGGCGAAGGGGCCGTGCTTCACCCGCACCCGCTGTCCAATTTTTAGATAAGGGTGGGGCTCGATATCGTGCGACCGCAGGCAGCAGGCACGCAGCCGCTCGACTTCTTCGTCCTGCAGAACCGAAGCCCGGCCTGCGCTGGAAACCAGGTTAACCACCCCTAGCGTCTGCAAGACTGGAACTCGCTCGCGGTCAGAGATGTGGACAAAAACGTATCCCGGAAACAGTGGCGCTGGAGAACGCTTGACCCGGTCGGACCAGCGGGTCAACCGCTCGTAGGTGGGCAACAGAATCTCCAGGTTCTTCTGTCGCAGTTGCTGGGCGACGCGATGTTCGTGTCGCGAGCGGGTGTAGGCAGCCAGCCAGCTTTTCCCATGCTGCCCTTCCATCAGCGAACCACCTCGGAAGGCATAAAGCACAGCTTCGCCATTCTCAGTCCCAAAGACTGGTGCCCAAGAGTTAACTGGAAACGCCCGGTGGCTCAGCAACTTCGCCGAGCCAATCAATATCATCTAGGTGCTACCTTGCCATGATGCTAACGTGCCATACCGGAAGAGCACGCGGCCTACCAGGCTTGCCTGTGGAAATTAAGTCTTTACTTTTCTTCTAATTAGAAGTCCGAGAGGGATTGCCGGTAGCGCCGGTGTGGTGCTCGTGTCCAAATATTGATCACCCTGTGTCCATCTCCTGGACAAACCCAGCGCAACCCGGCTGCGGCGGCATCCGCCCGGTACAATCGAAGCCGACGTCACTTAACCTCAGATGGGGAGCTTGATGCGGGTCTTGGTCACGGGTGGTGCGGGCTATATCGGAAGCGTGGTGGCAGATCGACTGCTGCAGGCCGGGCACTCGGTCACGGTTCTGGACAATCTCAGCAAAGGCAAGAAACAGGCGGTTCCAGCAGCAGCCGGGTTTGTCCTTGCCGACACCGGGAATGCCCAAATTCTGGACGGCATTTTCCAGACGGGACGTTTCGATGCGGTCCTGCATTTCGCGGCCTTCATCGAGGCGGGCGAGTCCATGATCTCCCCCGAGATTTATTTCGACAACAATTCGGCCAGGGCTCTGACGCTTCTAAGCGCGATCATCCAGCACAAAGTGCCGCGATTTGTTTTCTCCTCGACGGCGGCGGTTTATGGCGAGCCGCGACACATTCCGATCACGGAAGACGACCCCTTGGACCCGACCAATGCCTACGGCGAGTCGAAGCTGATGGTCGAGCGAATGCTGGCCTGGTTCCACCGCTGTCATGGATTGCGTTATGCCAGCTTGCGCTACTTCAACGCTGCGGGCGGCACGCAGGATCGCGGCGAGGCGCATCGGCCGGAGACGCACCTGATTCCACTGGTGCTGCAGGTGGCGCTCGGTCAGCGCGAAGCAATTTCGATCTATGGTACGGACTATGCCACTAAGGATGGGACGTGCGTTCGCGACTACATCCACATCGAAGACTTAGCTACTGCTCACCTGCTGGCACTCGACGGGCTGGCCGAGCATGAGCGGCTCATCTGCAATCTGGGAAGCGGCAGCGGCTTTAGCGTGCGTGAGATCGTCGATATCGCTCGCCAGGTAACAGGCAAAGACATCCCGGCGATCGAGGCACCGCGACGGCCCGGGGATCCGGCGGTCCTGGTGGCCAGCTCGGAAAAGATCAAGCGCGTGCTGGGCTGGAATCCGCGGCACTCGAACGTTGAAGCGATTGTGCGTAGCGCCTGGGAATGGCACCACGCGCACCCCAACGGCTATGGGGAATAGATTTGTTCTACCACCCTCTCGTCAAGAGCTTGGGTGGGTGGCTCCCAGCGACTGTGCTTTCTCCGTCGCTGCGTTGATGTCTTGCACGCCGACATAGGCCAGCCAGCCGGAATTTCCGCCGGGCATCGACATCATGCCGCCGCCGGGTCCGTTATCGGGCTTGAATGTGCTGTGGATACCGGCCGGCGCTCCCATGTCCATATCCTGGAACTGCCAGCCAAAAAGGGCGCTATAGAATTCCTTCGCCTTCGTCGGATCGGGCGTGTTGAGCTCAAGGTGTACAAACGGATTTGCCATTCGTTGCTTCCTCCATGGTGTGCTGAAACGCGCATTCCATGCTAACCGCAAGCAGCGAGGTCCTGCACGTCGCTTTGAGCGGCTATCCCGGCATTCATCCTGCAAAAGACGCGCTTCGACACACCGGTGTATCAGCCTTGGGCCCCATCGATAACGCCGGGGTGCCCCCCTCATTCGCGGTTTTCGAATGAGTGGGATCGCAAGGCGGAATACGTTATCCGCAGCGGCCACTCCTGACAGTTGACCTTTACCACGCCCTCTTCGCCGCAGGCATACGTCCGGAAGCTGCTCCATTTCCACTCTTCAGGTGCCGCTACCAGACCGCGCTTTACAGGGTTGCGATGGATGTAGCGTAGCTTCTCGATGCGCTTTTCCGTACTGCACACATTGAAGTCATAGAAACGCCGGGTGCCCCATCCAACCTTCTTTTGGTTGGGTGGGTGTTTTGTGACCCTCAACGAAAATCCCCACCCAAGCAAACCCGGCTTGGATGGGGCACCCGAATCAAATCCGGCCACAGACGTCACTGCGCCGTGATCTTGGAAAAACAACTTAGCCCTTGTATCCCGCTCCCCTTAGCGCTTTTCCAAATGCGCCAACGAAGTCGTTCACGCTTTCTTTCGTCGCCAGCGGACCCATCAAGCCTACGCGGAAGATTTTGCCGGCCAGCGGTCCAAAGCCTCCTGCGATTTCTATGCCGTTGTCTTTGAGAAGGGTGGTGCGAACCTTCGCGTCGTCGACACCCTGCGGATTCTTGGGAGTGTTCAGGTTCCAGATGCGATCCTTGAGCGCGACCAGCATCTCCAGCCCCAGGGCTTCGATCTGCTTTACGAACTCCAGATGCGCCTGGTGATGACGGTTCCAGCGATTCTGCAGGCCTTCCTCTTCGATCAGGGTCAGGCCCTCATGCAGCCCGTAGAACATGGTCGCCGATGCGGTGTGATGATAACGATGCGATTGCGCCAGGTAATCGGCAATCAGTTTCAGATCGAAGTACCAGGAATGATTCGTGGTCTTGCGGGCTTTCAGCCACTCGGCCGCGCGCGGTGACACTGTGATGGGCGCCAGTCCCGGAGGGCAGCTCAAACCTTTTTGCGAGCAGCTGTAGGCGACATCGATTCCGGTCTTGTCGACCTCGACCGGCATGGCGCCGAGCGAGGTAACGCAGTCGGTGATGACCAGCGCGCCAATATCATGCGCGGCGCTGCAGATGGTCTCGCCACGTTGGAAGGCGCCGGCTGAGGTTTCCGCCTGCACATACATGACGACCTTGGGCTTTTCGCGGTAAATGAACTCAGAAGCTTCGTGATCGCCGAAGACCTCGCCCCATGGCTTTTCGAAGCGAACCACTTCGCCGCCTTGACGGCGGGCCATCTCGGTCATGCGGTCGCAAAAGAATCCGTTGGCGAACGACGCGACCTTGGTGCCTTGCTCGACAAAGTTGCTGATCGCGGTTTCCATGCCGCCGCTGCCGGTGGCGGAAATGACGAACGTCATGTCGTTCGTGGTGCCGAACACGGTGCGCAGCAGCCGTTGAATGTTGGCCGAGACTTCAAAGAAATAGGCATCGAGATGGCCGACGATCGGCTGAGCCATCGCCTGATAAACCCGGGGATGCACCTGGCCCGGTCCAGGTCCGTACAAAAGCCGTTTCGGAGGATGAATCGAAATGTCTTCCAGGAGCGCTGGTTCTTCTTGGGAGCTGATCATTAAGTGACTCCTTACGTGGTAACGGATGCTATCAGTATAGCCGTGGCTCCTAAACAACTCTGTGATCTTTGACCATGTTGCAGGTACCAAGCTTGCGGCCGCGGCGCGAGCGTGACAACTTCGGCCAGCGCAGAGCCCAGCTTCTGAACTCCGTGCACCAGGCTGAGGAGGCAGAGAGGCTCCAGTACACTCTTCCGCGCCGGAGATAACCACAGGAATTAATTGGAACTGCGATACTTCCTAGGCGAGAATTCCATCTTATAAGACAGAATGATTTGCACTTGCGATCCGCTTAGGCGGTCCGGTGCCGAAATCTCGGAGAGCTCCGGGAGATCCCGGAAGGATTCGGGAGAAAGATAAGAATGCCCATACGTGCGCGTTTTCTGGCGGTCACAATTCTCGCCGTGGCTGTCATGCCAGCCTTATGTCCGGCCCAAACGGAAAAGCCGACCCGCTCGGCCGAAGCTGCCAAGCTGCTGAAGAGCGATCCATTGCATGTGTTCAGCCAGTCGGTTCAGCAACTTTCCAGCCAGGTCACCAAGTCGGTGGTACAGGTGCTGACCACCGGCTTCGGCTTGAGCAGCGACGACGACAAGAGCGATACCGACACCGCCTACCTGGAACCCGAGCGCGGTATCGGCGCCGGGGTGATTTTGTCCTCGGACGGGCTGATCGTTACCAACGCCCATGTCATTCAGGGAGCCCGGAGAATCCGCGTGCGTCTGCAGGGCCTGGGCAGGCAGGAAGCCGCCGAGCTGGCGGCGCCCCACGGGCCCATCGAAGCCAAAGTGGTGGGGGTGGACGAGCTAACGGATTTAGCGGTGCTGAAGATCAATGTGACCGGTTTGCCGGCGCTGCAACTGGCCGATTCGAGCGAACTGAAGCAGGGCCAAATTGTTTTTGCCTTCGGCAGTCCGCTGGGTCTGGAGAATTCGGTCAGCATGGGAGTGATCAGCGCGACTGCCCGCCAGATCGATCCCGACAAACCGGAAATCTACCTGCAAACCGACGCTCCTATTAATCCCGGCAACAGCGGAGGCCCGCTGGTCGACGTGGATGGCCAGGTGGTCGGCATCAACACCTTCATTCTGTCCCAGTCCGGCGGCAACGAGGGTCTGGGCTTCGCGATTCCCAGCGACGTGGTGCGGAGCGTCTACGATCAGATTCGCACCGAAGGGCATGTGCATCGCGGCCAGATCGGCGTTTATTTGCGCACCATCAATCCCGACCTGGTCGAAGGCCTGCATCTGCCGGTGAATCACGGTGTCTTGCTGGAAGATGTCGTTCCCGGTTCGTCTGCCGACAAGGCTGGACTGAAGGTTGGGGATGTGGTGGTCAGTGTAGGAGGCAAGCCGGTTAACGATGTGCGGCACTTCGCCCTCGATTTATACAGTTACAAGGTTGGCCAAAAAGCAGACGTCGGAGTTTTGCGCAATGGGCAAGTGCAGAGCGTAGCCGTGACCGTGATGGAACGGCCCGACGATCCTCAACGTTTTGCCGACATGCTGACTGGTCCGGATAACCTGATCGGCCGCCTGGGCGTGGTTGCCCTGCCGCTTAATTCCGAACTGCGCGAGGCGATCGGCGACGTGCGGATTCCGACCGGAGTGCTGGTGGCAGCGCGTACCCAGACCAGTACGCTGTTGGGACAGGGTCCGCAGCCCGGCGACATCATTCACGCTATCAATGGAGCGCCCGTGCAAAACCTCGCCGAACTCAAGCAGGCTCTGCACAAGGTCAAGTCGGGAGACCCCATCGTGCTGCAGATTGAACGCGGGGGAGAATTAAGGTATCTGGTGTTGGAGTCGGAGTGACTTTCGGGCTTCACGCTTTTTGCCGGGGAGGGGGAGAACATACAAAACCCGAGTCGCCGAAACACGGGGCAGCGAAGACCGGGATCACGGAGCGAAGATTGTCGATGATCTGGACCAAAACCCCACTCAAGCAAAGGCGGCTTGAGCGGGGCATCCAGCTATTTACCGCAGTGTTCCAGTGCGCGTGTTGGGAGGCACCCACCACGACGCTCGATACGAATTACTAGGTATGGATTTAGCGGCGATGCTGCAAGTCTCCGAAAGGGTTCGTATCTTAGCACGCGCAAGTAACGCTTCATGAGTCCTGTTAGTAGCCTCCCGTACCATCGCCTTTGAGTTCGGCGGAAGGTGAACCGCTCCGCCGGGCTGATCGCCTCCACCAAACAATCAGGAGAAACGGACTTGCAAAGTCCAACCACCTCGTCATAGGTGGGCAGAAACTTCTGAAATGGCGAATGAAGGCGGGGCCGGCTGCGGTAATCATTGTGCCAGAAGTCAATCACAAATGAGCCGTTCGGATGATCGACATAGACAATCCCATTCGCCCGTACCACCCGCAGACACTCAGCTAGAAATTGTTGCCGTAACAATCGCTGGTGGGGTAGCGGCCTGACTCGGTAGTTCGGAGCACACTCCTCAGAAACGCCGATATGCTCCAACATTCCTGAGCTAAAAGCTATGTCAAACGTAGCGTCAGCAAAGGGAAGGGCGGTTGCGTCTGCTCCTATGAGAGTAACGTGCGGTTGTCTAGCACGCTCACTCCATTGTTCGAACCGAAACGATGCGACATCGATCCCGAAGGCTTGAAACCCAGCAGTTGCAAGGTATGCAACACTCGCGCCATTTCCGCAGCCGCAATCTAGAACCCGAACTTCTGCAGGCGCTTTCTTCTGGCTGGCACAGAATTCCAAAAACATAGGTAGATAGAACTCGAAAATTCGATGCTGAACACCGATCTCCTCATCTTCGAGGGCGCGAAGATGGGCTGCGCGAATAGGATCGTTTTCTAAAAGCCGCGGCGAAGACATTTCCTAAGGAACCCTAACCAAGAGGACAAACTAACATAATAGCAGATCGGGAGACGTTCTGACCTTGACCTAGCAGAAAGAATCCGCATCCGTGCGTGTAGCATAATTCCACCATGATCTATGCGGTGAGCCACGGCGTCACGAGGTCGTATCCTTTGTTTCCAATGACGCAAACCCGCGTAATGGCGTTGGAAGTAAGCAGAGGAGCGAATTATTCGACCTGGCGATTAAGGGCAGCCGGTCACACGGCTCGCTTTGACGGCTCAACAATTCGTTAAGCCTTTTGTACAAGAGTCCGTCGTGAAGATTTTCCAGGAGGGCGCCCCGAGAGCACATCCCAAATTGAGAGCAAGGCGAAGTGTGATTTTAGCAATTCAGACTGAGATACCTATAATCGGCCAGAAAATTGGGGAAACAATCGGGGGCGCTCTCTAGCTGCCCCCGGAGTCTATTTCGAGTGGAGCACCATTAGATCTCCTGGCCCCGCCAATACCAACTGTTCAGCCGCCACCGCGGAACAACAACAGCGTCGGGACAAAATGGACTCACTCTTGTTTTCATGTTTCGATCATCATGGTTGTAACCCGATGAGATTGTGCGGTAGGCCGGAAAAATCACGGGCCGGTCTTTGCATATCCGATAAGACCCTCAGTGTAAAAACCCTCACAGTTCGGATCGGTCGAGACAAAATGATCGGTCCCCGCGGGCACGTCAGTTCGCTCGCATCGGTAAAGGGCCTCAGTAGAGATGCCTTGGGGGGGAGACGAGTAAATCCAACCATTCACGCCCATGTACAACTGCCCCTCACACGCCGAGTCTAGTGATACGAAGTGATCAACATATTGATACCAGCAGCCAAAGACTGGGACCGTGCCTGATTGCGGCGCCATGTACAGGTAGCCCAAGCTCTTTTCCCAGTGGTATCCTGAAAGCGACTCGTCACCCGTGGTTACCCAATGATCTCCAGTGGCAGAATCAAGGTAACGCTGAAATACCAGCGTATCGGGCTGCGGAGTCTCTGTAATCCCATAAAGATCCCAGGTTGAAGGCGTGCCGCCACCTCCGCCAAAATACACGCCGATATTCGGTAGATTCCAAGTGACATTCCCCCAGAGGTCTCTGTACAACTTGGGCTCAGCAGTTGTTGACATGCCTATAAGGTTTTCGTCAACTGCCCCTAGAAGTTCCCACGTTCCTGTGCCTGAAAGTACTGAGCTGGCGGGTGCCTTGTAGATGCCGAAGCCGCTCGTTTGTCCATCATTTGCACCCCATCCAATTACCGCATAGAACGTGCTCGTGTTGTAATCGTAGCCAATGTCAGTTGGCCATTGCGATGGACCAACTTGGGTAGTCATGGAGATGGGCGTCGCTGTGCTAAAGTGGATTCCATCTGAGGAAGACCGCCACCAATAGTATGGCTTACCAGCTACAGAGTCGTCATATTGAAAGAGGTCAATTCCCCCTCCACCATTATAGCTATATGTGGACGGCTCCCCTGCACCATAACGTCCTCCCGGTACCGGATATACCTGAGGATAGACAATAGGGTTCCCCGCATACTTTGTCCACGTGATGCCGTCATTTGAAAATGCAACCCCAATCCGATTGCTGCCGTTATTTTGAGCGACGTAATACAGTGCGTAGCTATATGTGTTTCCATTTCCCGGCGAAAAGCTGCCTTTAATTACGGATGGATTGCACGTACCCGCACCACCTCCGTCCTCCCAGGAGCCGGGGGTCGGGGTCAGTACCGTATAAATTGCAGACCACTGCTGAGTAGTATAACTATAGTAACGATAGTAGATAACGTCCGTCGAACCAATGCCGCCGACTGTGCCCTCACCGCACCACCAGAATTTGTGTAGGGTTCCGTTGTTGTCTATAAAGTTTGTCGGGGCATAATCCCAACCAGTATGGGTGAATAATAGTGATGCGCCGCCCTGGTAATCGGCAAACGACACCGAACACAGAGCGATGATTATTGAAACCTCAACTAGCAAGCCTAACGTCACTCGCAGCGAGGCCCTTCCGAGTTCAAGATTCGGCTTTGAACGGAAGATCCAACTCTTGTTTGGTTTCACGTAGTTCTCCTTTTAAGGCAAGTGCGCCCATCAGCGCAGTGAGCGAAGCGAACGCCTCAGCCTAGAACGTCGGTTGCAACGTGTCGAGCCAAATGACCTTTGCAGTAAGTGCCGCCCCTGGAGGGTTTCCGAGCACAGACCCACCCCTATGCATAACGGTAGCGGCTGCGCCTTCGGCACCAAGCGCTGCCAGGGCTTCACACTCTAGATCATTTGCGCAACTAACTTTTTTGGCTCACGATAGCATTCTCCAGCAAGCGAAATAATCACTCATTTAAGTGATCTGCTGGGCGAGCGTTCTGCCGTCCAGACTTGCAGCCCCCCGGCGGTGACGTCTAGTTCTGGCAAGCAAGAAAAAAGGCACGGGGAAGGAGTACCCGTGCCCAACGTGCCGGTTAGCACGTTACTCTGCTAGGGGGAAATAGCTAGTCGTTGGCCGAAACGTTGCTCCCGCGTACATGCTCGTGTTCGTGCTCGCAGGTCAACGGACACTCGCCCAGAATCGGACGGCAGGCCGGATCCTGTCCCACCTCGATCATCTGGCCCGGGACTTTGACTTCGGCAAACTGCTCCTCCTCGGTCGAATGCTTCAGAGCGGACAACGAAGACTTGCCGCTGGCAATGACCTGGGTGACTTCGTCGAAATATCCGGTGCCGACGAAGCGCTGGTGCTTTACCGCCCCATAGCCGTGGCTGAACTCGCGGGCGAATTCCTTCTCCTGCACCCGCGAATACGCCGTCATGCCGGCATCTTTGTAGGCGCGGGCCAGCTCGAACATGCTGAGGTTGAGCACGTGGAAGCCGGCCAGGGTGATGAACTGGAACTTGTAACCCATCTCCGCCAGCGCCGGCTGGAAGCGAGCGATGGTGGCATCGTCCAGCTTCTTCTTCCAGTTGAAGGAAGGTGAGCAGTTGTAAGCCAGCATCTTGCCGGGGAATTTCGCGTGAATCGCATCGGCAAAGCGCTCGGCTTCCTTCAGGTTTGGCTCCGAGGTTTCGCACCAGATCAGGTCGGAATACGGTGCATAGGCCAGACCGCGCGCGATGGCCGAATCCAGACCACCGTGAATGGCGTAGAAGCCCTCCGGCGTACGCTCGCCGGTGCAGAAAATACGATCATAAGGATCGATGTCGCTGGTCAACAGATGCGCGCTGTTGGCATCGGTGCGGGCCAGGATCAGCGAAGGAACGCCGAGAACGTCGGCGGCCAGACGGGCCGCAATCAGTTTCTGCACGGCCTCTTGCGTGGGCACCAAAACCTTGCCGCCCAGGTGACCGCACTTCTTTGCCGATGACAGCTGATCTTCAAAGTGAACGCAAGCTGCGCCCGCTTCGATCATGGCCTTCATCAACTCGAAGGCGTTCAAGGTGCCTCCGAAGCCGGCTTCCGCGTCGGCAATCAGGGGAGCAAACCAGTTGACGCCGTTCTTGCCTTCGGAGTGATGGATCTGGTCGGCGCGCATCAGGGCGTTGTTCAGGCGGCGACACAGGTTGGGCACCGAGTCGGCAGGGTAGAGGCTCTGGTCGGGATACATCTGACCGGCATCGTTGGCGTCGGCCGCCACTTGCCAGCCGCTGACGTAGACCGCCTTTAGGCCGGCCGCAACCATCTGCACAGCCTGGTTGCCGCTCATGGCTCCCAGAGCATTGACGTAGCCATCCGAGTTCAGCATCTCCCACAGACGTTCCGCGCCCAGGTGGGCAAGCGTGTATTCGATACGAAGCGTGCCGCGCAAGCGTACAACGTCTTCCGGAGTATAAGGCCGTTCAATGCCGTTCCAGCGCGGATCGGTCTGCCAGGATTTTGCCAGTTCAGCCGCGGATAAATGTGCCGCCATATTTGTGATCTCCTCTCGAGTGCGAGCGTTTGAGTAGAAGCCAACAACCCTAAGTCAGATGGCCACTGCGGGCCTTTGTAGAACGAACGTTCAGTTCAATATGCTGAACATCCATTCCATAGGCTGCACCCACCATAGCGGCCGTCCCGAACTTTCTGCAACCCTATTGTTCAGAATATTGAACATAAATTCATTATTCTGTACCATAGGGTGAGATACCTTTATTACCGGACTGGTTGGTTTATGCCTCGTCAAAATGAAAATCCTTCGACCGCTGTGGAGCGCACCCTGCTGATTCTGGAGGCTGCGGCGCAGCGTGAGGGCGGCATGTCGAATGCCGACTTCAGCCGTAAGCTTAAGATTCCAAAGAGTTCAGCGAGCTACATCCTGCGTACGCTGGAGCACCACGGCTATCTCCGTCGCGACGGAGAAGACGGCACCTACCGGCTGGGCATGAAAGTCTTGAGCCTGTCGCGGGCGGCTCTGAGTGGGGTCGACGTGCGGGAAGTGGCCTTGCCGATCATGCGCCGGTTGGTCGACCAGATTCACATCACCACCCACTTGGCCATCCTCGACCATGGGGAAGCGGTCTATGTGGAGAAGGTCGAGGCGCCGAGCTTTATCAAGATGAACACCTGGGTGGGCCGCCGCATGGAGGTGCATTCCACGGCCGTCGGCAAAGCGCTATTGGCCTATCTTGACGCGGCGGAGCGCAACACCATCCTGCATCAGCGTGGGCTGAAGAAGTTGACCCATCACACCATTACCACGCTGCCGCGCCTGATGAAGGAATTCGAGCGCGTACGCCAGCTGGGCTATGCCATCGACGATGAAGAGAATAGCCTGGGCGCCCGCTGCGTTGGCGCACCTATCTTCAATGGCCAGGGGCAAGTGGAGGCGGCCGTTGCCTCTACCGGAACCATCAACGATGTGCCGCGCGAGGCGGTACCGCATATCGCAGACATGGTGAAAGAAGCGGGCCGCCGCATCTCGCACCAGATTGGCTATCGCGGACCGTATCCCAGGACAATGGAGAGTGACTAGGAGCTAGTGGATAGTAAAAGTCATGGTGCGAACTGCTGATGCAGAGTGCACCATGACTCTGCTATCCACGAATCACGATCCACGATCCACCGCTAACAATGAAAAACTCCAAGCGCACTCGGCTGACGGACCGACAGTTTGCTCTGATAGCGCGGGCTCTAGCCGATCCCCGCCGCTACAAGATCCTGAAGCAGATTGGCGGACGCGACTGTCCCACGCCCTGCACCGAGTTACGGGAGGCCCAACCCATCAGTGCCGCCACCCTCTCGCACCACATGAAAGAGCTGCAAACGGCGGGACTTATCCGGATTGTCCGGGAGGGCAAATTCGCCAATCTGGTTTTGCAGCGCGGCGTGCTGCGGAGTTATCTGCACCGTCTCTCTAAAATTTAACTTGCACAGCTGAACCTTTTCCGCGGTCTCGCTCATCAATTCGACAGTCATCGAAATGACGAAGTCATAGATTGACTCAAGAGGAGGATGGCAATGGGTAAGCTGACGAATAAAGTTGCGGTGGTGACGGGCGCCTCGAAAGGCATCGGCGCCGGAATCGCCAAGGGCCTGGCAGCAGAGGGCGCCGCCGTGGTGGTGAACTACGCTTCCAGCAGGGAAGGCGCCGAGCGGGTGGTCGCCGAAATCAAAGATAAGGGCGGCCAGGCGATCGCGGTGCAGGGCGATGTGGCCAAGGTAGCCGATGTGAAGCGGTTATTCAACGAGACCAAAAAGACTTTTGGCCGCGTAGACGTGCTGGTGAATAACGCTGGCGTCTATCAATTCGCTCCGCTGGAGCAGATTACCGAGGAAGAATTTCATCGCCAGTTCAACACCAACGTCCTGGGCCTGTTGCTGGCGACCCAGGAAGCTGCCAAATATTTTGATGGCGATGGGGGAAACGTCATCAACATCGGCTCCATAGCGAGCACTCTGACGCCACCGCAGGCAGCGGTTTATGCCGCCACCAAGGCAGCCGTGGACGCGATCACCCGTTCGCTGGCCAAGGAACTTGGTCCCAGGAAGATTCGGGTAAACTCCGTCAACCCAGGCGTCGTGCACACCGAAGGCACGATCACGGGAGGAATTATCGGCAGCGATTTCGAGAAGAACGCCGTGGCCCAGACTCCTCTGGGACGGTACGCCGAACCGGATGACATTACGCCGATTGCGGTTTTCCTGGCCGCGGACGATTCCGGCTGGCTGACCGGAGAGACCATAACCGCTTCCGGCGGATTGCGGTAAGCATGAGCGGGGCTGCGGGGACGGCCCTTTTTCTTGATACGACAATGTCAGACGTGATTGACGGCCGGCCGGTTTCGAACGACGAAGCCGGCCAGCCGTTACCCACTCTTTACCATCCACTAGCCACCAGTCACTGTGCCGTTGACTTCGCCGCTGGAAAGCGCTAGCTTACTGGCCAGCGCGAAGGGCGCATCCAGTCCGCGGAAAGGGCCGTGCCCACCTTAAGCAGTACAAATTACGACGAACCTCCTTTTAGCCTGACTCGGGCGGACTCCAGGCGCAGCACGAAAGGACGGTCGTAATGGATGTCAAAGAACTACCTGCTCGCCCCAACCTGGAACAATATAAGAAACAGGCAAAAGAACTCCTCAAGGCTTGCGCGTCAGGCGATCCTGATGGCGTATGGCGGATGAAGCGCCATAACCCTCGACTCGCCAAGCTCTCGGACGGCGAATTTCGTAAGCTTTCGTTGCGGCTGGCCGATGCTCAACTGGCCATCGCGCGCGAGCACGGCTTTGAAACTTGGCCAAAGTTTGCCAGGCACATCGACGATCTGACGCGCGCCAGTTCCTCCATTTCAAAATTCGAAGCGGCGGCCGACGCGGTTATCGCCGGCGATCTGGTGATACTGGAGCGATTGCTGCGCGAAGATCCCGGACTGGTTCGCGCCCGTTCCTCGCGCGCGCATCGTGCCACGCTGCTTTACTACCTGGCCGCTAATGGCGTGGAGGACTATCGTCAGAAAACTCCGAGGAACGCCGCTGCGGTTGCCCAGCTTCTGCTCACCGCTGGCGCCGAAGTGGATGCGGCCATCGAAGCATATGGCACGGAGTGGACGGCTGTGGGCCTGATTGCGAGCAGCTTGCATCCACTCAACGCCGGAGTACAAGTCTCTTTGCTCAAGATTTTGTTAGACGCTGGCGCAGCTGTCGATGGAGTGATCGAAGAGTGGACGCCGTTAGTCGAAGCCCTGCGCAATGGACGCGGAGAAGCCGCTGAATTTCTCGCCGCGCGTGGGGCGCGCCTGAATCTGGAAGGGGCATCTGGAGTGGGGCGGCTCGAGGTGGTCATGAGCTTCTTCAAAGACGATGGCAGTCTGAAGCCGAGTGCCACGAAAACGCAGATGGAGGGCGGCTTTTTGTGGGCTTGTGAATACGGGCGAAACAACGTGGTCGATTTCCTGCTGAAGCACGACGTCGATCTGTGGGGACATGATGTTAATGGACAGACCGGCCTGCACTGGGCTGTAGTGGGTGGACAGTTGGATACCATCAAGTTGCTTCTGGAACACGGCGCTCCTCTGGAGGCGACAAACGCCTACGGCGGAACAGCATTGGGACAGGCGCTTTGGTCGGCAATAAACGGCGACCGCAGGATTGACCACGTTCCGATCATCGAGGCGTTGCTCTCTGCCGGCGCAAAGGTAGATGCTGTTGGATATCCCACGGGGAATGCGCGTATCGATGAAGTGTTGCGTCGCTATTCGGCCAAGCCCGCGATAACGAGCGTCAGACAGGAGCCGATGTCCAAGTCGCCGAGTCAGCCAGGAAAACTGGGAGGAGGTTCGTGATGCCTGAACCTGAAACGCTGAAAGAAAGCGCAAACGTGTTGGAATGCGTGATTCCGATCTTCCGGGTTGGCAATCTTCCGGCCAGCATCGATTACTACGTGAAGGTGCTTGGCTTCAAAGTCGATTGGCACGAGCCGGGGATTATGGCGTCGGTGTCGCGGAATCGCTGCGGCATCATGTTATGCGAAGGGGATCAGGGCAATCCGGGGACCTGGGTATGGATCGGCGCCGAAGATGTCGAAACGCTGTTCGAGGAATATGTCCGCAAGGGCGCCAAGATTCGGCATCCGCCGACCAACTACGCCTGGGCTTACGAGATGCAGATCGAAGATCCCGATGGACACGTGCTGCGCTTCGGTTCAGAGCCCAAGCCGGATCAGCCCTTGGGGGAATGGCTCGACGCGCGCGGCGATCGCTGGGTGAAGTCAGCAGATGGTGCATGGACGAAGGTCGAGTAGGGATGAAGAACAGGTTCTGCCAGCCGACGATTGCTTGAAACTTGCTGGAACCTATCTGCATATCTGCAAAACGGACTTCAGGGGCTAAAGAGACTGTGTCGCGACCCGTATCGCCGCTCTGCGGCTCGGCAGAATTTCCCAACTGTTGCGGGGGCTGACGCCCCCTCCTAACTCCATCCCGCCGCTTTGCGGCTAGTTTGATCGACTGGAGGCATTTGTTCCATCACAGAAATCGTTTTCTGGTTGCGACACAGTCTCTAAAGCCCAAGTCATTGTGCGCCGTTTTGCGGCACGTCTGAAGAGGCCGCTGAAAAAGTCGGAAAAGCAGATCCCTCACCGGCGAAGCCGGTTCGTGATGACAAATATATAGGACTTGTGACGACGCACCTGAAGGTGTGCCCCTTCAAACCAGATCGAACCCGACTTTTTCAGTAGCCTCTGAAGACGTGCCCTGACACAAATCGCCACTCTTGCGATTTATGAGATAGCTTCCAGCAACTATCCACTATCCACTATCCACTTGCCCTTCCGTACCAGTCGGCGCGGGTCAGCGGCAGGTGGGTATTCCCGTTCTCCGGCTTGCTTAGAAGCACTTGATAGATATTGACGCGGCCGGTGGCGAAGGCGTGCGCGCTGCCGGCCATGTAAATCCGCCATACTCGATACAAGGTTTCGCTGGTAATCCGTTTGGCATCGCCGCAACGAGTTTCCAGTCGCTGCACCCAATGTCGCAGCGTCCGAGCGTAATGTTCGCGTAAGCTTTCCACATCCCGGACTTCAAAGCCGCAGTTCTCGGCAATACCAACGGTTGCATTCAGCGGCACTAATCCGCCGTCAGGAAAAACGTACTTATCGATAAACGACGGTCCTTTGCGGTGGTGCAGGGCAGAGGCTGCGATACCGTGATTCAGAAAAACGCCGCCGGAGCGAAGCAGTTTCCAGGCTTTCTGAAAATAGTCGGGCAAGCGCGACTCGCCCACGTGCTCGAACATTCCCACACTAACGATTTTGTCGTAACTGGCAGACTCGTCGAGATCGCGATAGTCGCAGACCTGCACTTCGCAGCGATCGCCTAAACCGGCTTCCGCAATCCGCTGGCGAGCCAGTTCTGCTTGCGGCTGGCTGAGCGTGATCCCGCGAGCCATCACGCCAAAATTCTTGGCAGCATAAAGGATGAGCCCTCCCCAACCGCAGCCGACATCGAGTAGCCGCTCTCCCGGACGCAGTCTGAGCTTGCGGCAGAGGTAGTCGAGTTTCTGCATCTGGGCGGTGTGAATGTCTTCCGTACCCGACTGGAAATAAGCACAGGAGTACACCATGCGGCGATCCAGCCAGAGCGAGTAGAACTCGTTGGAGAGATCGTAGTGATAGGTGACGGCCTGGCGATCGCGCTGCTTGGAGTGCGGGCTGCCGACGAGATGGGGCGCCAGATGGTTGCCGTTGTGACCGTTGTGGGGAAGTCGCAGCAGCAGCCCGGCGAGCCGAAGCTTTTCCGTGAGTTCCAATTCGTGCGCCACCAGATAGTCGGCGAATCCGAAGGCCGCTTCCAGGTTTCCTTCGACGTCAAAATCGTCGTAGATAAACGCCTCACCCAGCGTGAGTTCATTGGAGGCTAACAGCATCCGGCGCAACGCGCCAGGATGCTTCAGCACGAAGGTAAATCGCGGCTCTTCTGCGTTTCCCCAGACCTCGCCGTTCCAGAAGCGCACGGCAAAATCGCGGCAAGGATAGTCGGCCGTGATGGCATCCAGGAGTTGAGTGGAAATGTCGACGGAGTGATCGTGGACGGATGTGGCAAGTGTTGACATGAATTCTTCCTCAAGACAACCGAACCCATCGCAGTGAGCCGTCACGGTGACCAGCACCGGACCCCTAGCTCAGTTCACACAGATAATTATAGGCGTCGGCCAGGCAGCCAGAAAGCCTGAATTTGGATTTTCCGGCATCGCATGTTGCGGCGAGGGCATGACTGTGGGAGATTCAGCTTCGACCAGGAGTTGTATGGGGAAAAGAATTCGCGGGGCAGCAGCCGACTCCCGGTCCAGGAACCAGTGATGACCGGGAGCCGGACGTGGTCAATAGTTTCTGCGGGCCGGCTTAGCCAGTCCCTCGCGTTCCAGAGACTTCTGAATACCCTCCCATACCCGCGGACTGGGGTCTTCCATGGGCACCAGCAGTTTGGCGCACTCGGCGATGTACCGCAGATCGGCAACCAGGTCCGAGCATACGTGGCAGGTAGCCAGATGCTCCCGTTCCTCTTCGCTGCCCTCACCATCGATAATGTTAGGCAGAACCTTTTGAAACTCCGCACACGTCATAGCTGTATCTCTCCCCAGGAACCGGTCGCGGCATGGTTTATCGGCTCTCCGCTCTGCAGATTCCCTGAACTAACCCTCACCTGCGACATTCTCCCTTTTCTACTATCGTCGAGCCGCCTTTTCGGCTTTGCTCAGCTTGAGCAGATCGCGCAGTTTCATACGCGCTTTATGCAGCTGCGATTTACTGTTGCCGATCGAGCAGCCCATCATTTCGGCAATTTCGTTGTGTTCGTAACCTTCCACGTCATGCAACACGAAGATAATGCGATATCCCGGCGGCAGACTCTCAATCGCCCGCTCCAGGTTGACCCGGTCAATGGATCCGGCCAGGACGTTGTCCCGAGTCCCAATATCTTTCTTGGGCCCGTCTTCCTGTTGCGGCTCCAGCGTCTCCTCCAAAGAGACTTCGGGCAATCCCTTTTTGCGCAAATGCATGAGAACTACGTTGACGGCCAAACGATGCAGCCAGGTGGAAAACGCCGACTCGCCCCGGAAGGTGGAGATCTTGCGATAAAGCTGTAGAAAGGCCTCTTGCGTCAGGTCTTCAGCCTCCGCCGTGTTGCCGGTCATGCGTAAGCAAAGGGAATAAACGCGGCGTTTGTGCAGACCATAGAGCGCCTCGAAGCACTGGGCGTCTCCCTGCTTGGCGAGATCGATGGCTTCATGCTCGGACATGCCATTCGCCAAAATCTTCTTCGCTATCGTCAATGTTGTATACCTCTGCCTCGCAGGTTTGATGCCGGCAAAGGCCCAGCATGTTGCCTCCACATTCCGGCCTTCCCCGGTCCTGGTCAGGTGTCCCATAAAATTCTGCAACGTATTGGTTCTAGGTTGGATGCGAAACAATGACGGCCCGTGCCCAGTCCGCCAGCGAAGATGCTGTTTGGCATCGGCAACTCCCGGCCGGCGAAGCTCATCGTTACACTTAAGTTGGTGGAATCTGTATTAGGAACTTAAATTAACACGAGAAATGCTTGACAACCGATAGGCCCGGTCTACAATACCCGACAATTGAAATTGATTTATCCCTTGAGACGAACCTTTATATGAATGTCGGCCAGCCGGCGAACCCAACACCTATCTACCTTCAGAGCGACGCGATGGATAACCAGTGTCGGCATCCCCGAGTCCAGGTGGTCTCTCGAGACGAAGATGCGGAGTACGTCGAGTGCCTCGAATGCCGCGAGATCTTCGAATCGAGCGAGTTCCGCGACATGGATATCGAATCCAAAATCCCTAGCGAAGAAGAAGAATAAGCAGTTAGGTCGACGAGCCTCCGGCCTGCGGGAAGTCGCAGCGGTGTGCCTGGAGGGCGGGGAGTGGAGGTTTCACCGCAACCTTAATCCAGCATCGGCTGACAACTCCGGCTCAGCATATTCTCCCGCCAGAAATCTTGGGTAGGCTGCGGCCGCGATCATGGCGGCGTTGTCGGTTGAGAGTGTGCGGGAAGGGAACAACACGGACAGACCTTGCTCGGCGGCGCGGCGCTCGAAGGCGCTGCGCAATTCAGAATTAGCCGCCACTCCGCCGGTGACCAAAACCGTGGCGACACTGTGCTCCCCGGCAGCCGCCAAGGTTTTGCTGACCAGATCATTCACCAGCGCCCGTTGAAAGGAAGCAATCAGGTCGAGTGTCCGGGGGTCGCAGGCGGCCAGAACTTGCTCGCGAGTGGGAACGGACGCCTGAGCGAGAATGCGCCGGCGCTGCGCGATACTGGGGCGCATGTCGTGGGTCTCCACATAGCGCAGGACGGCGGTCTTGATGCCGCTATAGGAAAAGTCGACGCGCTGCGCGTCATCCGCGTGGCGGTTCTGGGGATTACGGTCGCGGTGCTTGATCTGGGCAAAGGGAAACTTCACGGCCAGGGGATTGCCGTGGCCGGCCAGATAATCAATGACTGGACCGCCCGGATATCCCAGCTCCAACAGCTTGCCGACCTTGTCAAAAGCCTCACCCGCCGCGTCATCCCGCGTATGTCCCACATCGTGGTAGATCCAGGCGGAAGCTTTACGTTCGGCGAGAAACAGATGCGTGTGTCCGCCGCTGACCACCAGCGCCAGCACCGGAAATTCAAGCGCGCGATTGCCGTTCTGTCGCTCTTCCAGCAGCACGGCGTGGATGTGGCCTTCCAGATGATTGACTCCGATGAGCGGCTTGTCCAGCGAATAGGCGAGCGCCTTGGCGTAGCTCAGACCCACCAGCAGCGCGCCCGCCAGTCCCGGCCCTTTGGTTACGGCCAGTGCGTCGATGGTCTCGTAAGTCCTGCCCGCATCCTCAATCGCCTTGCGAACTACCGGAACGATGGCGCGCAGATGTTCGCGCGAAGCCAACTCCGGAACCACTCCGCCGTAAGGCTGATGGGTGGCGATCTGGGAGTACACCACGTTCGAAATCAGTTCCTCTCCGGAACGCACGACGGCGGCCGCAGTCTCGTCGCAAGAACTCTCGATGCCTAGAATAAAAACGTCGGCCACAGAACTATTGTACGAGCCGATGCCGGATGTAGCCTTGCTTACGATCGGTGTCCGACGCGGTATCATCAACTTTCCATGCAGCAGCATGCCACCAACATCGTTCGCGAGCTTCGCCAGCGCGGCTTCCAGGCTTATTTCGCCGGAGGCTGTGTGCGCGACATGCTGCTCGGGCTCGAGCCCACCGATTACGACGTAGCCACGGACGCCACGCCCGTTGAAGTCATGCGCATCTTCCCCGAGACCTATGCGGTGGGCGCACAATTCGGCGTCGTCTTAGTCCCGGCGCCAGAGAACTATCCTGTTTCGCCAACGCCTTCTGAGCACCCGAACTATGTCGAAGTTGCTACTTTCCGCAATGACGGCGCCTACTCTGATGGTCGCCACCCTGACCAGGTGCGTTACTCGACCGATCCGCGGGAAGATGTGCAGCGCCGCGATTTCACCATAAACGGCCTGCTGATGGATCCGCTGGAAGGCGATCGCGTGCTTGACTTTGTCGGCGGGCGCGACGACCTCAAAGCTGGCATCATTCGCGCGATTGGCGATGCCGAGCTGCGATTTCGGGAAGACAAGCTGCGCATGCTGCGAGCCGTGCGTTTCGCGGCGCGCTTTCACTACGTGATCGAGCCGGGAACGTTTGCCGCCATCCAGCAGCTGGCGCCGCTGATCCATCAGGTCAGCAAAGAGCGAGTACGCGACGAGCTAACCAAGATGCTGATCGAAGGTAGCGCGCGGCGGGCGTCCGAGCTGCTCGACACGACCGGTTTGCTGGAGCAGGTGCTGCCGGAAGTCGATCGCATGCATGGGGTGGAGCAGCCGCCGCAGTTTCATCCCGAAGGAGATGTTTGGATCCATACGCTGCTTCTGCTGGAAAAGTTGCCGCCGAGGTGCTCGCGCACCCTGGCTTGGGGAACGCTGTTGCACGACGTGGGCAAGCCTCCAACGTTCCGGGTCGCGCCGGACCGCATCCGCTTCGACGGGCATGTTGAGGTTGGCACGCGTATGGCGGAGGACATCTGCCACCGCTTGCATTTCTCCAATGAAGACACTAAGCAGATCGCCGCCCTGGTAGCCAACCACATGCGCTTTGCCGATGCGGAGCGGATGAAGGAGTCGACCCTGAAGCGCTTCATGCGCCTGCCCAAGTTCGAGGAACACTTGGAACTGCATCGCATGGACTGCCTGAGCAGCCATGGCAACTTGTCGCTCTACAACTTTGTGCGCGAGCGGCTGGAACACAGCTCGGCGGAAGAGATCAGGCCGGCTCCGCTGCTGACCGGAGAGGACCTGATCCAACTTGGCTACAAGCCTGGGCCTGAGTTTCGTGCGATGTTGTCGGCGATCGAGGATGCCCAGCTGGAAGGATCGTTACACGGCAGGGAAGAGGCGCTGGAGTTTGTGCGGCGCGAGTTCCCGCTGGCCATCTAGCCGTGAAATCGTAGGCACGAAACCGGTGCTAGAATCGAGTTTCCGCCATGCAACATGCCCGCGCAACGCTGCGAAAGATCTTCACCGACACCCTGCGCCGCGAGGGAGCCAATGCCCCGCTGCTGGCGTGGCCGCTGGCTTGTGGCGGGACCACGGCGGAGCGCACCACCGCGGTTGGATTTGCCAATGGTGTGCTGACCGTCACAGTGCCAGACAAGACTTGGCAATATCAGTTGCAGGGTCTGAGCCGGCAATATCTGGCTGCCCTGAATCAGATCAGCTTGGAGCCGATCAGCCGAATCGAGTTTGTCCCAGCGGATCGCTCGTAAGCCTAACTTGCAAGAAGGTATCCCGAATGGTTTCGGAAAAAGATGTCTCCTACGTCGCGGACTTGGCGCACCTGGACCTGACCGAAGAAGAACGTGCCCGCATGCTGAAGGACCTGAACTCGATTCTCGGCTACATCGACCGGCTCAACCAACTCGATACCAGTGACGTCGAGCCCATGGCGCAGGTGGCCAGCATCTACGGCGAGCGCAAGAATAAGGATGAGGCTAACCCTTTCGCATACGCCATGCGGGCCGACGAGCCGCGGCCGTGCCTGCCGCACCAGGAGGCAGTGCGCAACGCACCCGTAACCGATGGAACGTTTTTCAAAGTGCCGAAGGTCATCGAACGGTAGAAAGGCGCCTGAAACCGCACCATGAACCTGGATACATTGACAGTCGCGTCGGCCCGCACGGCGGTGCTGGAAAAAGAAATTACGGCAACCGCACTGGTTGACGCCTTCTACGCCAAGATTGCAGCCGAAGATGGCGCCATCGGGGCGTACTTGACGCTCTGTAAGGAACGCGCCTATCGCCAAGCGGCCCGCATCGACGAGCTTGCCGACAAAGGTAATGCTCTGCCTCCATTGGCTGGAGTTCCGCTCGCGATCAAAGATGTTTTCACCACCCAAGATGTTCGCACCACTGCGGGCTCGAAAATTCTGGAAAACTTCATCGCGCCTTACGATGCAACCGTGGTGGCGAAGCTGGAAGAAGCGGGAGCCATCATCCTGGGCAAGACCAATTGCGACGAGTTCGCCATGGGTTCGTCGAACGAAAATTCAGGCTTTCATCCGGTACACAATCCGCGCGATCTTTCACGTGTGCCGGGAGGCTCCTCGGGAGGATCGGCTGCAGTCGTTGCCGCGGGAACGGCGGTTGCCTCGCTGGGCTCCGATACCGGCGGTTCCATCCGGCAGCCCGCTGCTTTCTGCGGAGTAGTCGGCTTGATGCCGACTTATGGTCGCGTCTCGCGTTATGGATTGATTGCGTTTGCCTCGTCGCTCGATCATCCCGGCCCGTTCGGCAAGACGGTGAAAGATGTTGCGATCCTGTTGCAGATCATCGCCGGACGCGATCCTCTCGATTCCACTAGCGCCGACATTCCAGTGCCGAACTACTGCGACCAGATTGGCCAACCTGTCGCTGGCATGAAAATTGGTGCGCCGCTGGAATATTTCGAGGATGGGCTCGATCCTGAAGTACGCGCAGCGGTGGAATTCGGCATGCAGGAATTGGTGAATGCCGGAGCCGAGATCATTCCGATTTCGCTGGCGCACACCGCCTACGCCATTCCAACGTACTATGTCATTGCGACAGCGGAAGCTTCGTCGAACCTGGCGCGCTATGACGGCGTGCGCTACGGACTGCGCTCCGGTGAAGCAAAAACTTTGAACGAGATGTATCGGCGCACCCGCGACGCCGGCTTCGGGGCTGAGGTGAAGCGTCGCATCATGCTGGGAACCTACGTCCTGAGCGCCGGATACTACGACGCGTATTATCTAAAAGCGCAGCGGGTTCGCAGCTTGCTGGCGCGTGACTTCGACGAAGCATTCGCTAAGGTGGATGCGATTGTCACTCCCACAACGCCGACTCCGGCATTCAAGTTGGGCGAAAAAACCGACGATCCTCTCGCCATGTATCTGGCTGATATTTACACCGTGACCGCCGATCTGGCCGGCATTCCGGGAATTTCGATTCCATGCGGCAAGAGCAAAGAAGGATTGCCCATCGGCATGCAGATTCTGGGAAAGCACTTCGACGAAGCGACGGCCTTGCAGGTGGCTCACGTGGCCGAACATGCGCTGGCGCCGCGATTGGTGTGAATAAACCCGACTCCTGCACTCTCAATTCCGTGCCTCACGGAATCTCTTCGTAGTATCGTTCGCCGGCGCAGGCTCGGCACAGAATCTTCCCATCCCTCCGCACTTCGCGTTGGAAATTAATGCCCTCACCGCATTCCGCGCAAACAATGCGCTCGCCCTTATAGCCGGGCAACTCCTCGGGCGGCAGCGTGACCTTCACCCACTGCTCGCTGAACAGATCGTCAATCGACATTTCCCGATAAGCCAGCATCTGCTGCTGGTTCTTGTCAGCGATTTCAGGATGCAGTTGCCGCGCCAGGGTCTTGGAACTTTCTTTCGCGCAGATGCGCACGGCGCGGCCTGACTCGACATCCACAAATGTCGCGGCCACTTTGCCCCAGTCGCGAAACTTGAGCGCGCGCTTTCCTAAACGGCATCCGGTGACCACGCCGACCGCATCGGTAGCGCAGCGATCGATCTCGACAAAGGTGATCAGGCGCTTGCGGTCCTTGCCGTGAGGATCGTCGATGCCGAGCAGTTCGAGGCCGCGCATGGCCAGACGCACGCCTAAGATCTGACCGGCACAGAGATGTCCGTGGGCCACTTCCGCATCGCGCAACAATTCGTCGAAGGTCTTCAACTCTTCCTGCTCCTGGCGCTATTCATCGGAATCATTGTCCGGAGATTCATCGGCGAAGCGGCCGCTTACATTCACGCTGAACTTGTCTTCGCCGGCCGGCAAGAATGTCGCCCGCGCCGGCTGGCGCTCCCAATGCGGTGCGGCGCAATTGCTGTCGGTGGAATCTCCCATGCTGACTTTCCCCAGCTCCTTGTGAAACAAAGCTTTCTTGCCGCCGATTTCGGCGACCACAGCCGTCACGTGCTCGCCATTCGATGTGATGCCGCAGTAAGCAGCATAGTCGCGATACCAGCTCACGTCAGAATAGAACGCGTCGAAGTCGGGTAGCTTGACCAGCAGAATCTTGCCGGACACGCGATTGACCAGCAACCATCCGCCGCGCTGCCAAAGCCACCGGGAAGCTTTGTGAGCATCGTCGGGCAAAGCGTCGTTAATGCGATAGGCGCGCCGCACCACGAACTCCCGGTCAGTCACCTCGTGCGACTCGCCGGTGGTGAACTCCTTCAGTTTGGTGTCGACATACAAGGGGCGGACGGTGATGTCCAACGTCTTGTCTTCTGAGGGACCGACAAACAGCTTTACCGGCGTGGTTTTTCCTAACGCCACCACATGCGGTTTGGAAACCGCCAGCGCGGACAACGGAAGCAGAATAATAAGAAACAGACCAAGAGTTCGCATAATCAATACTTGAAGGCTAATCCTGGCCGCGCCGGCGCCGCAAGTTTGCGGCTGGCCGGGCGCCAAGGCAGAATTTTTTTCATCAAATGTTTACTTCCTTACAACTGCCATACAATGAACGTGTTTCTAACTGCGGTGATGGATTTGATTTATAGCTTCATAATCCCGGCCTACAATGAAGGCGAGCGGCTGACTGCATCGCTGCCCAAGGTGCTCGCTTACATCCGCCAGCGACAACTGCCGAGCGAGATCATCGTGGTCAACGACGGCTCCAGCGATAATACTGCCGAGGTGGTTCGGCATTTTGCTGCCGGCAATCCCGATATCCGCGTACTCGAAAATCCTGGAAATCGCGGCAAAGGGTACAGCGTCCGCAACGGGATGCTGCACGCTCACGGCGACGTGATGCTGTTCACCGACGCCGATCTGTCTTCGCCCATTCATGAAGCCGACAAACTTTTCCGCGCCCTCGAGCAGGGAGCCGACGTTGCCATCGGATCCCGTTGGCTGCAAGCTGACCTGCAAACCGAGCGCCAACCCTGGTATCGGCAGCTGTACGGACGACTCTTCAACTTCGCCCTCCGCATCGTGCTGGGGCTCAGGCATCGGGACACACAATGCGGCTTCAAAGCCTTCAGCCGCTCGGCGGCGCAGACGGTCTTCACCCGGCAACGCATCGAACGCTGGGGCTTCGATCCCGAATTGTTGTTCCTGGCCGATAAGTTCAAGTTGCAGACGGCCGAGGTGCCAGTAGAGTGGGCGCATGATCATCGCTCCAAAATTAGTCCACTTCGCGACGGCATCAAGATGGGGCTGGAAGTGCTGAAAGTACGCTGGAACGCCATGCGCGGACTTTATAAACATCCTGCCGCTCAATTCGAAGAAGCTTACGCCAAGCCTGCCGCGCCGCAGGTCGCGGAGTAAACCGCCGATCAGCCTCCTGGTTCACGGCATCCGCGGCCCGCTTCACTGCAGATAACTCCGAAGTTACGGCTAACCCGCCTGCGTCCGCTAGCAGACGCACAATCACCATGGATAATTTATGCTGCGAAAATTTGTACCCTTCTGAGGCTTGGCGCATCTTTTGTTCAGTCGGCTTGATCTCAAGTCCGGTTTAAGGGCCGCAAGTGGGTGCCGAGCCGGTATCTTCTGCATCTAAGAAAAACCATGTCGCAGCCAGTCATGCAAACTTCCGATGTTATGCTGCCCTCCGCAGACGCCTCGCGATGTCGGGGTGAAAGTTCTGTGCTGGAGCAGTATCGCCGGGTCCGCAACCTGTCTCTGCAATTGTGCGCGCCGCTTTCGCTGGAGGACCACAGCTTGCAGCCCATGCCCGACGCCAGCCCGGCCAAATGGCATCTGGCGCACACCACCTGGTTCTTCGAGACGTTTCTCCTTTCGCAATACGTTTCCGCCTATCGTCCTTTTCATCCTGCGTTCCGCAATCTATTTAATTCGTACTACAACACCGTGGGCGACCGTCCGTTGCGAGCCTTGCGCCACGTTCTTTCCCGTCCCAGCCTGGAGGAAGTTCATGCCTATCGCGCCCAGGTAGACGAAGCCATGGCTCGTCTGCTGACCGATGAGCTTTCCCCCGACGCACTCGATTTGGTGGAACTCGGTATCCATCACGAACAGCAGCATCAGGAACTGATCGTCACCGACGTTAAGAACGGACTGTGGACTAACCCGCTGCGACCGGCCTATCGAGAAGCGAACCCAACGAGAGATTCGAGGCCCGTTTCTCCGCTCGCGTGGCAAAGGTTTGCGGAAGGCGTTTACTCGATCGGCTTCGACGGCAGCGCCTTTGCCTTCGACAACGAAGGTCCACGCCACAATGCTTACCTTCAGCCATTCCGTCTGGCATCTCGCCTGGTGACCAACAGCGAGTATCTAGAGTTCATGCATAGCGGCGGCTACAGCAAAGCCACGCTGTGGCTCTCCGACGGCTGGGACTGCGTTCGCAATAACCAATGGAACGCCCCGCTCTATTGGGAGCAGCGAGACGGCGAGTGGTGGTCGTACACCATCGAGGGCATGCAGCCTGTGCAATTGCACGAGCCGGTCTGCCACCTCAGCTACTACGAAGCCGACGCTTTCGCTCACTGGGCAGGAGCTCGGCTGCCCACGGAATTCGAATGGGAAATTGCCGCGCGATCGTGTCCGATTACCGGCAACTTTGTCGAGACTGGCGAACTGCATCCTCGACCTCAAGATTCCTCGCAACCCTTAGCCCAGATGTTCGGCGATGTCTGGGAGTGGACGTCCAGTGCTTACTCTCCTTATCCCGGTTTCAGGCCGGCTGCCGGCGCAGTCGGCGAGTACAACGGCAAGTTCATGTGCAATCAGATGGTGCTGCGCGGCGGTTCGTGCGCAACGTCGCAATCGCACATGCGAGCCACTTATCGCAACTTTTTCCCGCCCCATGTGCGCTGGCAGTTCATGGGCATTCGGTTAGCCAATGGCGACTAGCAAACAATTGCAGTTCCTGACCAACGATGCCATCGCCCTCGACGTACTCGAAGGGCTGTCGGCGATGCCCAAACATCTTCCTGCCAAACTTTTCTACGACGAAATCGGCTCCCAGATCTTCGAGCGGATCACCGAGCTGCCCGAGTACTACCTCACTCGTACCGAGCGCTCGATTCTGGAAACCTTCGCCGGAGAAATTCTCCAGCAGGCTGGACCGTCGTTGACCCTGGTGGAACTGGGCGCAGGCACGGCGACCAAGACCTGCATCCTGATTGAAGAGCTGGTCCAGCGCCAGAATCGGACGCTCTTTTATCCCATCGACGTCTCGCCGTCAGCGTTGGACGAAGCCGTCCGCCAGCTCAGCCAGCAGTTTCCCGCTCTACGCGTCAATCCCATCGTCGCCGACTACACCGGTGGCGTTTCTGCGCTCAGCCGCATCACCGGGCGCAAGCTGGTGCTCTACATCGGCTCCAGCATCGGCAACTTCGAACCCGACGAGGCGATCCGCATTCTGCGTCGCATCCGCAGGACGCTGCGTTCGGGCGATGCCTTGCTGCTGGGCGCCGATTTCGCCAAGAGTCCCAAAATCCTGGTCCCAGCCTATGACGACTCGCAGGGCGTGACCGCCTCGTTCAATAAGAACGTGCTTGCCCGGCTGAACCGTGAACTGGACGCCGACTTCGCCGTCGACTCCTTCCGCCACATCGCCCTGTGGAACCGTCGCTGCTCGCGAATGGAAATCTATCTCGAGAGCCTCACCGACCAGACGGCCTTCATCCCCCCGCTGGATCTGGACCTTACTTTCCAGACTGGCGAACGTATCCACACCGAAAACAGCTACAAATACACCGACGCCATGATCGAATCCATCCTGCACGAGAGCGGCTTCACTCCCGAGCAAACCTGGTGTGATCGCAAGAAGTGGTTCGGCGTACATCTGGCGCGAGTTTAGGCATTCTGTCCGTATGCCGATTTCGCTGGCGCTCTTGTAGATCATTTCGGGAATTACTCAACCTTGATTGCTGTCCGCGGAGGGTACCCCTCCCCTTCCACTCGCCGTAAAATCTTGAAAACACTAGCGAGGCCTCACAAAATCTTGAGCCACAAGGAGTTATTACTAAAGTATTGAGCCATAACGGCCCCGGGGGCTAAATGCAAGGCGCAGGACATGGTTTGCCTTCCCATCTTGGGTCTCACGATCCACGAGCCACCATCCACTATCCAACAATTTGTCAAAGAACTCGGGTTCCGGCCGACGCGCTACGGATGCCTCCGCCGGACATTGGGCACACTCGTCCCAACCTACCAGCCTAGATCAGCGCGAGAAATTGTCAAGATTACGAAAGGACTAGCAGCCCTATTGTACTTTCGTAACCTCGGCGTCGGACTGTGCCCCAGGTTCGCGTCCGTCCTTTGGACGCTAACCTGGGTAGAAGGCGCAGCCATCAACTTAGAATAGTTCGATGGACAGTTTCCGATCCAACGGACGGCTAATCCTGACGAAACCTACCGCGGCGGGTGCCCCACTCATTCGCGGGTTTCGAATGAGTGGGAGTCGCGCCGCCCTCTGCGTCTTGGCAATTTTGTCTCTGATCTGCCCGGCCTGGCCGTGGGGCAATGAAGGGCACAGCGCCATCAACCGTGTGGCCGCCGAGAAGTTGCCGCCTGACGTTCCCGCGTTCTTACGTAACGCCGCAGCCCAGTTGGCTTATCTCGGTCCCGAGCCCGACCGCTGGCGGGAAACTTCCGAGTTGGCCTTAAAGCGCTCGCAGGAACCCGACCACTTCATCGATCTGGAAATGGTCGAGGGCATGGATCTGCCGCCCGATCGTTACAGCTTTTATCGCGCGCTCGAAGCCCGGCGCGAAGAAACTCCCGGCCATCCCGACGATCTGCTACCCGAGCGTGTCGGCCTCCAGCCTTACATCACCATCGAGGTGTACGAGCGGCTGGTAGTGGCTTTCCGCGAGTATCGCCGCGCGCTGCTCGATCATCGCAATCCCGACTTTGCCGAGGCCAACGCGATTTTCTATGCCGGATGGCTGGGCCACTATGTCGGCGACGGCGCCAATCCCCTGCACACCACCATTCATTACAACGGATGGGTCGGCCCGAACCCTAAGCACTACACCACCGCGAAGACGGTGCATTGGAAGATGGAAGGAATCTTCGTCGCCGCCAACCTGAATCAACTACAATTCGCCGACTTGGTACCGGCGCAGCCGCGCCTGCTAACCGATCCCTTCCACGACTATCTGCATTATCTTTACGCCTCTCACCAGTTGGTCGAGACCGCTTATCAACTGGAAAAAGAAGGCGGCTTCGACGGACAGGGAACACCCGCCTCGCGCGACTTTATCCGCCATCGCCTGGCGGCCGGGGCAGAGATGTTGCGAAACATGTGGTACTCGGCTTGGATACAAAGCGGGCAGCCGTCAGGCTCGAGCAACGCCACCAAGCCCTCTGCTGCAAGCCCATCCGGACGCTGACTTTATCACCCACCCGCCGGGCAGGCTAACCGCCGCGGGACGACAGCCCAAATCACTCGTGGCGATTTGCCGCTCGCTATTTGGAAAAGCGGTAGTCGGTGCGAAACAGGTATCGACCGGGACGGCTTCATACCGTCCCGGCTTGAACAGTCTTAGCCCTTCGCCTCGCTTATAGCTGGTGGCTTCCAGGTTCCGTCTATGATCGACGGCGGAGTTTCCTTCGGCCAATACAGGCGCAGCATGGGAATGAACTGCGCTTTCGGCGCAGGCAGCCAATTGGCTTCTTTTGCCTTTCCCGGCGATTCGGCCTGGATATACAAGTCCACCGAGCCATCCGGGTTGGTGATCAACTTGTTCCGCTGGCTCAGGGTGTAGCGGTTCATCGGGTTGGGCACAAAGAAGTAGTCCTTGTCATACATGGTCAGTGACCAGAAGCCGTTGACTGGAGGCATTTGGCCTTTGTCGAAATGCATAACGTACTTCTTCGTAGCTCCGTCGTATTGCTTGCCATCGGCATCTTTTTGCGACGTGGGATAGATGGCATCCTGCGGCCGGTTCGCCCCCAGGCCGATCGCGGTCACCAGCGCGCGCCGAATGTAATCGGTACCGTACACCCCGATGTTCTTGGTCAGATACGTCCAACCGTTGACCGGCTCGGCTGCCTGTTTGAAGTACTCCATGATCTTGACCTGCGCCACCTTGGGCACAGTCTTGATCACTTCCTTGTCGAACGCTCCGAGCTTGCTGGGATCGAAGTCTTTACCCGGCTCCAGGCCGATGGCCTTCATCTTCTCGACCATCGCCGCATCCGCAGCGGCAGGCGGATTGGTCTTCATCAGCCTTGCCAGATAGTTGAAATAGTCATTCACGCTGAGCGCATCGACCTGATCGCGTATGCCGGCTTTCATGTCGAAGCTGGCATCCACCGCTCCGGGTACCGGAGTGTAGGGCTTGCCGTAGGAGCTAAGCGGCACCAGCGAGAACTTGTCCTGCAGGGCGTGGACTTTGGCGTAGTCGTCAGGCGTTCCCGTGCAATAGATACGACCCAGAATCCAGACCATTCCGGTGGGAGATTTGTATTCCGTTACCCCGTCGGGCAGTGTGCCCGACCAACCCGGCCCAGTGATGGCGTACTTCTGCGGCTTGCCGCCGGTAGTGCGCTTGCCGGGAACCTGGAAGACGTCGGTCCAGCCGCCCAGCATAGGCAGAAGGTAATAACGATCGCCCATGTCGGGGACGGTGAAGATCCAGGGCTCTTGGGAAACGTCGATCCACGCGGTGGTGTAGAGGGTATCCGCGTTGGGAGCGGTGACCGCGTGGTTATCCACGGCCGGGTAGGTTCTCAACTTGAGAATCTGGCCCATCGGCGCATGGGCCGCGTCAGGAGTGGCTACGTTCGTGAATTGCCGGCGCGTCATGTCCATGGTGACCAGCGGGTAGCCGTAAACGTAAACGTCAACCGCTTCTTTTACGGCCTGTTCCACACCGGGGGAAGACTGAGCTTTTTCATCAGAGCGGGAGGCCGATTTGCAGCCAACGAGTGCCGCAGTGACCGCGAATGCGATGAGAACAACGAATATCTTGCGATTCATAGTTTTCTCCAAATTCATGTACACACAGTGAAAGGCATTCCGGGCAAATCAACCCGAATGCCCAGCACTCTCCAAATTAAGGGATTAGTTTCGCCTCTCAGGATATGCGTCCAGCTACTCTGCGGGTAACTGAAATCTTGCTAGGTGCGTTCTTAAAAATGACCAGCATTCAGAGCCGGGAGTTTTCCTGCAAAAGGTTCAAGATCGCATGCGAACCCTCGCGCTCTCAGGTGGCCGTGATCAACCTCGCCTCTCTCCTTGTCGAACCCCACCCGCCTCCGGCCAGTTGAGTTTCTCGGCCGTTTTTTCTACCATCCAGGGTTCTTCTTCTGTTCAGGTAGAACCTCAAAGTGGACCAACTCAGAGTTCTGATCACGCGCGAGCAGATCGCGGCCAAGGTAGCCGAGTTGGGCGCGCGCATCACTGCCGATTTTGCCGGCGAGCCTGTCTTGTTGATCGGCGTGCTCAAAGGCGCAGCTATTTTTCTCGCCGACCTGGCGCGGCAGATCCAGCTCGACGTCAGTTTTGATTTCATTGCCGTCTCCAGCTACGGAAACGCCAGGCTGCAGAGCGGGGAAGTCAGGCTAGTCAAGGATGTGGACCACTCGGTCGAGGGCAAGAACATCATTCTGGTGGAAGATATTCTCGACACTGGGTTGACGTTAACTTATATCAAGAACATGTTGCATGGTCGCCGGCCGAAGGCGTTAAAAATCGCCGCTCTGCTGGACAAGGTATCGCGCCGTACCGAACCTATCCAGGGGGATTATGTTGGTTTCCAGATTCCGGACAAATTTGTTGTAGGATATGGTCTTGACTTTGCCGAGCATTATCGTAATCTGCCAGATGTATGTGTATTGGAGTCCGACTCTGATACGGCATGAAATCTGATCTGCTCATGTCGGTTTATCCTTCCGTCGTTGCCGGGGCGTTAGCTCTTCCCGCGAGCGATTGGCGAAGTGCAGCCAAGCTCATCGATCACACTCTTCTGAAACCGGAAGCTACTCGTAACCAGATTGTTGCGCTTTGTCACGAGGCCGTGCGCTTTGGGTTCCACGCGGTTATGGTGAACCCTGTGAACGTCGCCCTGGCGGCGGTCCATTTGCGTGGAACGCCGGTGAAGGTGGGCACGGTTGTAGGCTTCCCGTTGGGCGCCAATCTGACATCGACCAAGCTTGCGGAAGCCGACGCCGCCCTGCGCAACGGCGCCCATGAACTGGATATGGTGATGAACATCGGCGCATTGAAGTCGGGTGAGCGGGTATTGGTCAGGACCGAAATGCACAGCTTGACCCGGCTGGCCCACGAGCGCGGTGCGCTGCTGAAGGTCATTCTGGAAAACTCGCTGCTGAGTCAGGAAGAGAAGATTCTGGCCTGTGTACTGGCTGCCGAGGTGGGAGTTGATTTCGTGAAGACTTCGACCGGCTTGGCCGAATCCGGCGCCACTCATGGCGATGTAGCTTTGATGCGCGGAGTGGTCGGTCTGAACATCGGTGTGAAGGCGGCTGGCGGTATTCGCACCGCGGCGCAGTTCATGGACATGCTCGATGCCGGCGCCAACCGCATCGGAACCAGCTCCAGCGTGCAGATCGTGCAGGAACTGGGAGCACCCTCAGACTGCTAAGACAAGCGATCTGGGTCGAGCGCGGCTTGCTGCAATGGCGAGCCGGGCGGCACAATTGGTCCTGTCAGGTAGATCCTCTTCTGCGATTGATAGGAAGTACATACTCCGCGATATCATTTCTGAAAACGGCGGCTGGAGCCCTGAACATGAGAGTAGCGACGTTCTTGGATGTGGATGGCGTACTGACTGGCAAGGCGATCAACTTGCAGTTTGCCCAATTGCTGGGGGTCCAGGAGAAGCTGATTGATCTGGAACGCAGCTATGCCAATCGCGAAATAACGAATGATCAATTCAATACCACCTTTATTCCATTGTTTCGTGATGCGGGCTTTTCTCTCCAATTTGCGCACGATAACTTCGATAAACTACAAATGCGCATCAACACCGAACGTCTGCTGGCAGCTACTCCTGACACATTTTTGGTTACAAGCGGCCCCAGTTACTTCATTGATGACTTAGTGGAACGCTATCAATTGAATCCGCAACACATCCTATGCTCACGCTACGAGTTCGATAAGCAAGGACTGCTCTGTCGCTGCGTGCAGCCAGTGAACAGCGCTATGAAAGGGTCGTTTGTAAAGGAGCGGGCGACGCGTTTCGAAGTCTCAGTTGGAGTTGGTGACACCGACCAGGACGTCGAATTCCTCAGCCATTGCGGCATCCGTGTTTTGATGGGCGGTAACCGAACCGAATACTTCACGGCACGGGAGCTACAGCCAATCCTCGATATTATCGCCAACCTGCAACGGGCCGCTAATCCCGTGGACCGAAGATACGACCGCTCGCTAGACAAGCTCTACGAGAATTCAAAGTACGACAAAAACGTATTCATAATGACGCCGTTTCGCAATACTGCCGCGTATCGTGAGACCATCACTACGATCCGGCAAGCTCTTACGGAAGTTGGATTGCACGCCTGGCTGGCTTCGGATCTTGAGTTGGAGTCTCAACTCTGGGACAACGTCCAAGTCTTCCTGGCGGGATGCAAAGCCGGGATCGCCGTTTTCACCCAGGATCAGTTGGGATCGTCCCAGGCAAACCAGGTCGCTGTCTTCAATCCAAATGTTTCTATCGAAGTGGGCTACATGCTCTCGCGCAATAAGCCAGTGTTGCTCTTGAAGGAGAAAAACCTTGGTCGCCTCCCGACCGACATGGTGGGTGCGCTTTACCACGACTTCGATATGGACGACTCAGGAAAAACCATTCGGACCGAAGTGCAAAAATGGGCTAAGAGCAAAGGCCTGGTATAGCAACTGGCAACGCGATGTTTCTTGCCAGATAGCGGTTGCTTTCGGTATCAGGCCGCCTTCTGTGCAGGTGCGCGATCAGTTTGCCTCCGGGTTTGATAGGTACGATTTCGTGACTCCCCTCACAATCGGTTGTGACGTTCGCCCTTTTGCCCCAGCATGAACCAGCCCATTCTCGAACTACGGGGCCTTCTACGGTTCCGGAGAATTTGTGTGGTGTCCGCACCAAAGGGCGCACCTTTGCCACAAGACTATTCTTTACCGCTGGCCGCTTGGTTAACCCGCAGCCTCGGCTATAAACGCGCCCTCGTAAACGTGCTCGCACACCCACTCCCAGTTCATTTTCTTGGAGGCCTTTATGGCAATCACTAAACAGGACGCTCTCGACTACCACTTTGGGTCACGGCCGGGGAAGATTGAAGTCACTTCCACCAAGCCTTGTCTTACGCAACGCGATCTAAGTCTCGCCTACACGCCAGGCGTCGCCGATCCCTGTCTCGAGATCGAAAAGAATCCGCAGGATGCATACAAGTACACCGCCAAGGGAAACCTGGTTGCCGTAGTGACCAACGGAACCGCGGTACTCGGCTTGGGCGATATTGGCGCGCTGGCCGGTAAGCCGGTCATGGAAGGCAAAGGTGTCCTGTTCAAAAGATTCGCTGACATCGATGTATTCGACATCGAGCTGAACACCAAGAATCCCGACGAAATCATCAAGGCCTGCCAATTGCTGGAGCCCACCTTCGGCGGCATCAATCTGGAAGACATCAAAGCGCCAGAGTGCTTCTACATCGAGGAAACTCTCAAGAAGACGATGAAGATTCCCGTCTTCCACGATGATCAGCATGGCACCGCCATCATTTCCGGCGCGGCGCTGGCCAATGCCGTCGAGCTGACCGGGAAGCGTCTGGACCAGATCAAGGTGGTGGTCAATGGCGCGGGAGCCTCGGGCATCGCCTGCGCCGAGCACTATATCTGCATGGGCGTGAAGCGCGAGAACATTACCCTGGTCGATACCAAGGGTGTTATTTACAAGGGCCGCAAAGAGGGCATGAATCCTTATAAGGAGCGCTTCGCCAAGGAAACTTCGATGCGCACCCTGTCCGACGCCGTCAAAGGCGCCGACTGCCTGCTGGGCCTGTCCAAGAAGGGCGCGTTTACGCCGGAGATGATTGCCTCGCTAGGACCGAGGCCGGTAGTCTTCGCCATGGCGAATCCCGATCCCGAGATCACCTACGATGAAGCCCGCGCCGTGCGCGACGACATCATTATGGCGACCGGCCGCTCCGACTATCCCAACCAGGTCAACAACGTTCTGGGATTCCCGTTTATCTTCCGCGGCGCGCTCGACGTTCACGCCACCACCATCAACGAGGAAATGAAGCTGGCAGCCACTTATGCGCTGGCCGCACTGGCTAAAGAGGATGTTCCGGATTCCGTTTGCCGCGCTTATGGCGTCGACATTCTGAAGTTTGGCGTCGACTACATCATTCCCAAGCCGTTCGATCCGCGCGTGCTGGTGTGGGAAGCCGCAGCGGTCGCCAAAGCCGCGATGGAAACTGGGGTAGCGCAGAACCCGGTCGACATTGCCGAATATCGCGAGCAACTGGAGAAGCGTCTAGGCAAGGCCCATGAGCTGATGCGGGTGATGATTCACAAAGCGCAGTCCCATCCCAAGCGGGTGGTATTTCCCGAAGGCAATCATCAGAAGATCCTGCGCGCTTGCCACGTTCTGCTGGAAGAGAAGATTGCGATTCCGATTTTGCTGGGTCGCAGCAACGAGATTCAACGCACCGCAGCCGAGTTGGGGCTTAACCTCAACGGCGTGACCATCGTCGAACCCGAGACGGCTCCCCGCCGGCAAGAGTACGTCAACGAGCTCTATCGCCTGCGGCAGCGTCGCGGGGTGACCCTGGGCTCGGCCGACGAACTGATGAACGATCGCAACATCTTCGGCTCCATGATGGTTCGCCTGGGCGATGCCGACGCCCTGGTCTCCGGAGTCACGCAAAACTATCCTGACACCATTCGTCCGGCGTTGCAGGTGATCGGCGTGCGCGAAGGCATCCATAAGGTGTCTGGTGTGTATCTGGTCATCACTCGTAAGGGCAACCTCTTCGTGCTGGCCGACGCGACCGTCAACATCGACCCCACGGCGGAGGATCTGGCGGAGATCGCTCTCTGCGCCGCCCAGGAGGCGCGTCGCTTCGATATGGAGCCGCGCGTAGCCATGCTGTCGTTTTCCAGCTTTGGAAGCACCAAGCATCCGTTGTGCGACAAGATGAGTCGCGCGGCCAAGCTGGCTCGCTATGCCGATCCGTCACTGATCATCGACGGCGAGGTGCAGGCCAACATCGCAGTCAGCGCCAAGAAGATGCAAGAGGCGTTCCCGTTCTCGGCGCTGAAGGGCGGAGCCAATGTGCTGGTATTCCCCGATCTGCAGTCGTGCAACATTGCGTGCAAGCTCCTCGGTGCGCTGGGTGGAGCGGAAACTGTAGGCCCAATCCTGGCCGGTATGGCCAAGCCGGTTCATCTGTTGCAGCGCGGCGTTGAAGTAGAAGACATCGTCAATATGGCCACCATTGCGGTAGTGGACGCACAGGACAGCTCGATTTCTGCCAGCGCCCATGCGGCCCGGAGCGTGGCCGCCGCGGTGTAGGAAAGGATAGTCGGCATTGAGGGCGCGCTCGTACGCCGCGCCCTTGTTCTGGAAAGTGCTGATGACTCAACCCTCTTACGACAGAAGTTGTACGTCCGTACGGCATAAGGGGTATTGGCCTCGGCCTTCGCGGGTGAAAGAATGCCGGTTATTGGGATCACCCAAGGGCTCAAGATAACGGGAAGGGAAGGGTCAGAGACGAGCAGAGCAGACGATAGTCCACAGTTGTTCTGACTTCTTCATCGGGTTGGCGGAACTCTCGGTACCGGACGTGCAACTGGGCGCTGCGCTTCCGGACGAGGTTCCGCCCTCTTTTTTGCTGGTGCCTTGGTTATCACGAGGCGACTTCACAGGCCGGTGAAGAAGTCGGGCTTCGATGTGTTTTGAAGGGGCGCACCTTTAGGTGCGCCGTCAAAAGTCCTTTTTTAGTTACCCCTCACCGGCTTCAGCCGGTGAGGGATTTGTTGTTGAGACTTTTTCAGCGGCTGTTCAGCCGGCGAGGCATCGGCTTTTCCTTATGGCAAGCTGCTACTGCGCCAACCCCATCACGTCACGACGTGCGGACGGTCACACCTTATTCCCCGGCAATCTGATATTTCTAACCACGTGGTAGGCGTGCACTCCCTGCATGCTCTACAAAACTCTTAGTGCCGCGGTCTACGGCATCGACGCCAGCCTCATTGAGGTGGAAGTCGATATTTCCGCGATCAAAGCCGAGAAAGACACTTTCACCACGGTCGGTCTGCCTGACGCGACGGTGCGGGAGAGCCGCGAGCGCATTCGTGCGGCCCTGAAGAACAGTGGCTACGACATTCCTCCTACCACGACCACCATCAATTTGGCGCCGGCAGACATTCGCAAGGAAGGCTCGGGCTTCGATCTTCCCATGGCGCTGGGCATTCTCGGCGCCTATGGAGGCCTGAACAACAAGCCGCCGGAGGACGCGCTTTTCGTCGGAGAACTATCCCTCGACGGCGGAATTCGCGGCGTGCGCGGTGCGTTGCCGATCGCCGTGGCCGCTCGCTCCAACAACATTCGCAAGCTCATCGTTCCCGAGGTAAACGCTCGCGAAGCCGCCCTGGTCGAGGGCGTTGAGGTCTATCCGGTCCACAACCTCATCGAAGTGGTGCATCTGCTAAACCTTGGCAACGGGATTCAGCCAATCAAGGTTGACACGCGCGCACTGCTGGAGACGTCACAAAACTTCGCCGTCGATTTTGGGGACGTGCGCGGTCAGCAGACGGCGAAACGGGCCATCGAGATTGCTGCCGCCGGCGGACATAACTTGCTGATGATCGGGCCGCCCGGCTCCGGTAAGACCATGCTGGCCAAGCGCATGGCGACCATTTTGCCGCCCCTCACCTTCGACGAAGCGCTGGAGACGACCAAGATCCACAGCGTGGCGGGCGTATTGGACGCCACCAGCGGATTGGTAGGGACGCGTCCTTTCCGTTCGCCGCACCATACCATTTCCGATGCCGGGCTGATCGGCGGAGGCATGATCCCTCGTCCCGGCGAAGTTTCTCTGGCGCACAACGGCGTACTGTTTCTGGACGAGCTGCCGGAATTTCCCCGCAACGTTTTAGAAGTCATGCGACAGCCTCTGGAAGATGGTACGGTAACCATTGCCCGTGCGGCCATGTCGCTCAGCTTTCCCGCCCGATTCATGTTGGTCGCAGCCATGAACCCTTGTCCTTGCGGATACTTCAACGATCGCTCGCGCGAATGCCATTGCAGTCCCATGATGATCCAGCGCTACGTTTCCAAAATCTCCGGTCCGCTGCTGGACCGCATCGATATCCACATCGACGTTCCGTCGGTGAACTATCGCGAGCTGCGCAGCGGTTCCGTTCCTGAAGGCTCGGCCAAGATTCGGGAGCGAGTCATTGCAGCGCGGGAAGTGCAGTTACAGCGCTTGCGCTCGCCAGGTGAGCGCATTTACGCCAACGCCCAGATGAGTTCTCGCGACATCAGGAAATACTGCGAGTTGGGCACCGACGCCGAGCATCTGCTGGAGCGCGCCATGATGAAACAGGGACTGAGCGCCCGGGCCCATGATCGCATTCTTAAGGTTGCGCGGACGGTCGCCGACTTGGCAGCTAGTGAAGTCATCGAGCCCGGGCACATTGCGGAGGCGATCCAGTACAGAACATTGGATCGAACATTCTGGGCCTGAAAGACTGTGTCGCAACCGGAAAGAAAAGTTTCTGGTGGAACAAACAGTTGGAATAACAACTCAGACCAGCCGCAACGCGGCGGGATGAAGTTAGCCGGAGGCGTAAGCCTCCGGGAGAGTGGGAAATAATCGTTAGCCGCAGAGCGGCGACACCACTCGCGACACAGTCTCTGAAAGGGTATCGTCCTTGATCGAGAAAAACGCCGAACAGCCAGGCGCAGAAACTCTGCTCTGCCTGATTATGTTAGGGAAGCTCTGATCAAGTTATGGTTTTGAAGGGGCACGGCTTCAGCCGTGCCGTAAGCCCCGCCAAATCATTGGGGCTTTAGCCCCTGAGGCAATACTCGAGACTTAATCAGAGTTTCCTTAGCTGTTTTTTGGGGCAACTTATTGAACTGAATTGGGTTACTAAATAGTTCGCAACATTTTGCCTGGCTACGCGTCTAAGGAGCAGCCTGAAGTAAGGTGGGTGTTATTGAAAATGATTCGGGGAACGATTTTTCTTGACTGCGGTGCCTGCGGCAGATACCTTACTCTTTTCGCATAAGGCGTCGTCCTGTAGGTTACCAGTCCAAGGCGTCCTGCCCCGAAACGGCCCCCACTGAAAGCCACCATCAGGGAATCAGGAAGGCACATCCCCGGCGCGACAGCGTGCCAGGTTAAGGACTCGACACAGGCAAGTTATTGCTAAAAAAGGGCTTCCCCCATTTGTGCGGACCCGGGGGTAAGGCGAAAAAATACCGAACCAAATTGTTATCGCCGACATCTAAGAGGTTGACTCCTGATGCGGCTGGCAGTTGCAGTGGGTTCCTTTCGCCTTGATTTCATACGCCAGGAGTTGTCTTTCCACTCTGGCCGGGCTCCGGAACATTCATTCATAGACATAGGAGAATTCGATGCGATCTGATCTAGTTTTTGAAGCGGTACACACCCTGCGCAACCGGTATACGCTGTGTCAACTGGCTTCCAAGGCTACGCGCAAGTTCCATAAACCTAACACTCGTATACAGGATACGACCAACGATGTGTTGCACCGCATTGCCGATACTGACCGGCGCAATGTGATCATCGAACCGGAGACGGCTTCCGAAGCTCAGCGGCGCGCTGCATAAGCGCGCTGCGCCTTCGGGCGCTCCCTCGTACGTTCCTCCGGCCCGCCCTTCTGCAAAATCCCTCGTAGGTGAACATGACAATCTCAGAACTTAAAGAAAAGAACATCACCGAGTTGACCCGCATAGCTCGGTCTCTCGAGCTACCCGGCGCCAGCGGCCTGCGCAAGCAGGACCTGATCTT
>JBAVSY010000078.1:0-37608 GCA_049695855.1 Candidatus Korobacteraceae bacterium
GGGACGGTGCCGTCCAGTTCACGCAATCTTTGAATCAGCTCCAAGCCTTCCAGCCCCGAGGTGCTGTCGCGCTGGTAGTTCATGTCGACCATGGCCAGATCGGGCGTGCGTTGCCGCGCTGCCGCCAGGGCTTCGTTGGGAGAAGCACACAGAGTAACCGAATAATTATGGCCGCGCAGCAGCATGGCTAGAGCTTCGCGAACATGCTCCTGATCTTCGGCGATAAGGATGGTCGATTCGTCGGACATGGCAGCCATATCGTCTCCGGAGATGACATTGCAGATGAGTTGCCAATGCCAAACGATTAAGGATTCAAGGGGATACGGTATCGGAAGCTGATATCCCGCCCGGAAATAGAAGCGGCTGTCCGGATGTGGACAGCCAGTGGCCCTGCAAAGTGAAAGAGCCGGATAGGCATCTCGCCTTGTCCGACTCTATAATTCAATTATAGCACATTGAGGTGGGTTTTGTTAGTATTTCGCGGATTTATATCTCACTCGACGTCAATCAGTTATGGAGATTTATACCACCTATGGGGGATTGACAGGAGTTTTCCCGAAGCGGGATTCCCGAGATTTCGTGCATGCCGCACCTCGCCTGGCTAGCCTTGTCGAACCCCCCGGGCAGCCGGCTTGGTGCGGCGTCTCCTTTTTGGAGCGGCAGCGACGTGAGCCACCGGTCGCTCTTGCAGCAACAACTCCGTTGCCTGGACGCGCGGGTCGCGCCGGAACCAGCGCTGCACGACGTCGGACTTCAGGAAGTTGGCGATGGCCAGCAGGCTCATGCCCTGGTGATGGACCATCCAGGAACGAACCAAGGCGTAGCGCTGGCGGCGAGAGGGCCGCACGTCGGGGCTGAAATCCGCAGCTTCGTAATAGCCGAACTTGCCGAACCAGGCTCGCTTATTCATCCAGCGCAAATTGCGGATGGCGCCACCGGGATCGATGGCCAGCGCCAGCATGGTGGCGTAGGGAGCGACTACCAGGCGCTCTTCGTCCTGCTGCAAAGCGAGTTCGGGAACTCCGAAGGCGCGGTAGCCGTAGACTCCCTGATCCACGATCTTGGCGAATGCGCATTCGGAAATACCCCAGGGGATGCTTTTGCTCGCGGCATATTCCTGCTGGGCCAGGACCGCGGCTTCCTTGCTGCGCTCCAGCAAAGTGTCGGGATAGGAGCGCATCCACAGAGACGGCATGAGGTACTCGAACATGGTGCCGGTCCAGGAGATCAGCACCGGCCGGCCATATGCCACAACGTGGGAGCGGCTGAGCAGAAACCAGCTTTCCTGCGGAATCTCGCCTTTGGCGATGGCGATGAAGTCGGCGATGCGAGCCTCGGAAGCCAGCAGGTCATAACAGGCGGCGTGAACTTTTCCGGCTTCGGCGTCGTAGCCGATCGACAAGATCTTGCGACGACGGTCGAGCAGAAAAGCGAAGTCCATATCGCGGACCATGCGTTCGCACTGGAGAGCCAGGCTGCGTAGCTGCTCGACCAGGCGAAGAGAATGAAGGCGCGCCGCCGGAAGCTGGAGCAGCAGCCGCTCTCGCAAGTCCAACGGTTCCACTCCAAGAGTGACGGAAACCTCCAACTGGCGCCGCAGTTGCTCGATGCAGTCGGGCAAACGAGCCAGGGGAATCGCTTCGCAATCCAGCAACGCGGCCAGCGCGGGATCGTCACGCAGCGACTCGTACTCGGCAAGCAGCCAGGGCAGGTAATCGCTGACGTTCTGGCGAATCTGCTCTACCAGATCGCGGGTCTGGGCGGCAAACCATTTTGCGTCGTCGGAGGAATCGTCCGTTGGCGGAAGTTCAACCGGCGAAAGCAAGCGGTCAAGCCAGGGAATTTCGGTCTCCGCTTCGAAGGAGCGGGCAGCCCGCTTGGAGATGACTTTCAACTCGGCCAGGGCGCAAAGATAATCGGCATAGCCTTCGAGCAGGGCAGGCCTCAACAGTGGCTGTTGCAGCAGCATCTGGCAGCCGCCCTTCAACGAAAGGAGGGACGCAGCCAAGTTGCCGCTGTCGACCGTGGAGATGAAACGCGGCAGATCGGGCTCCAGCGTGTGCGTGCTGTACCAGTTGTAGAGATGGCCACGTTCTTTCGGCAGACGCTCGACCGTCTCCATGGTACGAACGGTCTGCTCGACGAACTGAGGTACGGTCAAGTAGCCGAACTCGCAGGCGACCTGCCGGGCATTCAAGAGGAACCCGAGGTTGGTGGGCGAGATGCGGGCCGCGATCCTGGCCGGCTCCTCCTGCACATTGTCGGGGATGAGCCAGTTGTGTTCCTGATTGCTGAAGGTCGCAAAGTAGCGCCAGATGTGCAGAGCAACTCGGCGCAGGAAGCGGCGATCGGTGGGGCTTACGTTCTGGTGCAGAGGACGCGGCGGGCGATTCAGCCAGAACGATACCGGCTTGCTGCACGCCCACAAGGCAAGGATGGGTAGCGCGATGGGAAGAGCGTGACGATGCGCAAGGTAAACCACGACCCCGACGATGAGCGCGACCGCCGGAGTCCAATTCAGCAGAGCGTCAACAAATCGGCGCTTGCCGGTCTCGGCCTCGGCCTCAGCCGCGGTTTCCCATTCCAGCAGCCGTTGCCGCGAGATCAGGCGCCGATAGAATGTGCGGAAGACCGCGTCGGCTGAGATCAGCGTCTGATGAGCCAGAAACGTGAGTGTCAGAAAAACGCTGACCATGGTAGCGCCCAGCCCGGCAGCCGCATCGCGAATGGGTCGCAGACGTCCGGACAGCAGCGCTCGCGCCACCGAGAAAGCGAACTGGAACCAGGGTGGCACGAACAGGATCGCGATGGTGACCAGCGTCCAGTACAACGGCTTGCCCGGCAGCACAGTCCATCCCAAAACAAATAGCAGAAAGATTCCGGGCTGCACCAGACTGCGGCGCAGGTTGTCGAGAATCTTCCAGCGCGACAGAAATGAAATGGGATTGGGAACGCGCCGTCCAGCTTCGTCGGGGACGCGGCCGGCCAGCCAACTGACAATCTGCCAATCGCCGCGGACCCAGCGATGTTTCCGCCGGTTGTAGGCGCTGTAGTGCGAAGGATAACCGTCGATGACCTCGACGTCGCTGACCAGCCCGGCGCGCGCGTAAGCGCCTTCAATCAGGTCGTGGCTGAGCAAGGCGTTACGCGGGAAGCGATGCTCCAGCACGCGGCTCAGGGTTTCGACTTCGTAGATGCCTTTGCCGGTGAAGATGCCTTCGCCCTTGAGATCCTGGTACACGTCGGAGGTGGCGCGGGTGTAAATATCGAACCCGGTCTGGCCCGAGTAGATGTTGGCCAGGCGCGACAACGAGGCGCTTTGTACGCTGATACCGACGCGCGGTTGCAGAATGCCGTAGCCGGCGACCACGATGTTCTCGCGCGGATCGACGATGGCCTGGTTCAGGGGATGAGCCATGGCGCCGACCAGCCGGTGCGCCGTGCCCCGGGGTAACTCCGTGTCGGCGTCGAGCGTGAGCACGAAGCGAACCTGGTGAAGCAATTTCAGGTCAGCGACCTTAACCGGGAAACTATCGTAACTTCCTTTGATCAGCCGGTTGAAGTCGAGCAGCTTGCCACGTTTCCGCTCCCAGCCCATCCAGACGCCTTCCCGCGGATTGAAGCCGCGATGGCGATGAAAGAGCGCGAAGCTGCCCATGCCCTCAGCGGCGTACTTCTGGTTGAGACCCTCGATTAATTCCGCGCACAAGTCGACCAGCGGATCGTCTTCATTGGGAGTTTCAGCAGAGTCGGGTAAATCCGTCAGCAACGCAAAATGCAAATTGCGGCTCATATTGCCCAGGTAGCGGACTTCCAGTTCCTCGACCAAACGCCTGACTTGCTTTTCATGGAGCAGCAGCGTAGGAACCGCAACCATGGTTACGCAATCGTCAGGAATACCGGCCGAGAAGTCGAGCTTGGGCAGGATGCGGGGATGCAGCAAGGCAGTAGTGAGGTAGTTCATTACCTCAACGGCGGCTTGGCTGCACGGCAGCAGCAGCAGGAGAAAGAACGCGCAGATGCGGCCCAGGAACGAATTGAAGTTGTTGTAGACCGGAGTCATGATCGCGATCACGATCAGCAGGGTCAGGGTTTCAATACCGCCCAGGTAAAACTCATCCGGATGCCGGCGCAGGAAAGCCTGGAAGCGTTCGCCGATGGGAAGGCGGACGCCGGCCCGGGCGCGCAGTTCGTCAGCACCTTCACCGATCAGGTAATAGCCGACATGAGAGCGTCGCCAGACCAGACGGGGATCGGGCTCATGCTCGTTCCTGGCGCGATGACTCAAGTCGATAGCCAGCTGGGCAATTTCCAGCTCGGTGCAATCGGAGTGGGCGGCAAAATGGGCGACGGTGTGGCGATAGAGCTCGCGGCTGGCAAAATCCATGCGAGCGTAGGCGTGGGCCGGATCGGCTGCCAGGACGCGTTCGAAGACAATCAGCGGCTCCAGCAGATCCTTCCACGGCGCTTCCGACAGCTCGCGCAGACTGCCAATCAAGTCGCTCACCCGCTGCGGCTGGTCCGGCACGGCCAGCACCTTTTCGGCGCGGGCGGTGAATTCCTCCAGGGCTACTAATTTCAGGGCTGGGATCAGCAGAGAGAGCTCGCCCATGTTGAGGCCAGTCACGCTCTGAAACGCTTCCATGTAGGTGGTGAAAGCGTGGTCGGAATAACGATATTTCACGGCGTCTAGCAGGCCTTCGGCAATGGCCAGCACGCGCGGAAGAACCAGGTTGGCGGGAGTGCGCACATGAGGAATGCGACGCAAGGCAGGCGCCGACGCGCGAACGGCGCTTTGCGTCACCCGCACCAGGCGCACGTTGTCGCGCAACCACTGCATGTCTTCCGGCAGCTTCTCGTCGGGATCGGCCGGGACGTCGAGCCCGGTGAGCAGGGGATCGAGGCGACGATTGAGCGCGCTCAGCCGGTCGGCAAATTGAGCGGACTCCTTGGTCGCGGGCAACCACACCAGCTGTTGCGCCCAGGCTTGGGCTTGCTGGGTGAGATCGCGGTCGTTCATCGGCGCGTCGACCGTGTCCGGCTCGGTGCGGTCGGCGGCGTCGACTAACACGTCTCTGTGATTGGTGCTTATCATGCGTGCTGCATTCGTATAATCGTGCACGCCATTGGTAGCCGTGCGGCGTGCGGAAACGTAATCCCTCACCGACCGAGGTCGGTTCGGGGAAAATAAATTAAGGACCTGTTACGGCGCACCTAAAGGTGCGCCCCTTCAAAACCTTGGCCCCGCCCGTTCAAAACTCTCGCGCCGCCCGTTCAAGCCTTGGCGTTGCCCTCTCAAATCTTTATCCCTCTTCCGGAACTGGCCTACGCCCAACGTTCCTGCCTAGCGATAACTGGCGGCTTGCAGCTCGAACATTTCCGCGTACTGCCCGCCCAGCGCCATTAGCCGCTCGTGAGTGCCGTCTTCCACAATTTGCCCCTCGGCAAGCACGACGATGCGATCGGCCATGCGCACCGTTGAAAAACGGTGCGAGATAAACAGCGCCATCTTGCTTCCGGTTAATTCCGCGAAGCGCTCAAACACCTCATATTCGCTGCGGGCGTCCAGAGACGCCGTCGGCTCGTCGAGAATCAGCAGTTGGGCGTCGCGCAGGTAAGCGCGCGCCAACGCCAACTTCTGCCATTCGCCGCCCGACAGGTCGACTCCGTTCTCGAAGCGCCGCCCCAGCATCTGGTCATATCCTCCCGGCAGCCGGGCAACCACTTCGTCAGCCAGGCTTTTGTGGGATGCGGCGACAATCTCATTCAGGTTGTCTATTTCTTCGATGCGTCCCACGGCCACATTTTCGCGGGCGGTCATCTCATAACGCATGAAATCCTGAAAAATTACGCCAATTTCACGGTACAGGTCTTCCAGGCTGTATTCGCGCAGGTCGACGCCGTCGAGCAGGATTTGTCCCTCGGTCGGATCGTAGAGCCGGGTAATCAGTTTGACGATGGTGGTTTTGCCCTGACCGTTCTCGCCGATCAAGGCTACCCGCTCGCCGGGGTGCAGGGTGAAGTCCAGGTTCTTCAGGATGCGGCGCTGGCTGCCGGGATAGGCGAACGACACATTGCGGAACTCGAATCCCCGCTGGATGGGCCGCGGCGCCGGCAAGGCATTTGGCTTGGAGCGGATGGTCGGCTGCATCTCGAAAAAAGCCAGCAGGTCGGTGAGGAACAGTGCCTGGTCGGCCACTCCCGACAAGGTCGAGAAGATTTGCTGGATATTGCTGCTGGCCTGCAGAATCGCTCCCGCCAAAAAGTACAGCGAGCCGATCGTGAGCGCGCCCATCACGGTGCGCCAGATCACGTAGACGTAGGCCGAGTAGTAGCCGAGCGAGCCGATGATCGACAGAAACGCTCCCGCAATCAGCTTGCGTTTGGAGAGCGCGACATTTTCTTCGTACACCTCGTCCGACAGGCGGGTAAAACGCTTGGTGAGGAACTTACTAAGGCCGAAGAGTTTTAACTCTTTGGCGGCTTCCTTGCTGCCGCCCAGGATGCGCAGGTAGTCAAGCTGGCGGCGTACCGGCGTCTGGCGGAAATTCTTGGCATAGCCGAGGAAGGCGAAATGGCTTTCGCCGACAAAGGCGGGCAGCACGCCGGCGATCAACAGCAGCAACAGCCACGGCGAAAAGTAGACGATGGAAACCGACAGCGTGATGGTGGTGATGACCTGCTGCACCAGCCGGCCCAGCATCTGGATCATGGCCAGCCGGTCGGTAGCCTGCACCCGGGCGCGCTCCAGGCGATCGTAAAAGACCGGGTCTTCGTAAGCGATGACGTCAAGCTCGGCCGCGTGCTTCATCACCTGGATGCTGACGTGGCGCATATATTTATCGGCCAGCAGCGAATCCAGATAGTCGATGGTGCGGGTGAGGATATTGCCCAGGACGGCGACCGCAAATTCGGCGACCACCAGCCACCACAGGCGGTGCGGAATGGGCTGGTGCTTGGACAGGATGGCTACAATGCTATCGATGATCAGCTTGCTGACGTAAAGCAAGGCGACCGGTTGCAAGGCCGCCAGCAGGCGAAAAACGAAGCCCAGGGTGACCACGACCGGCCCTGAATCCCATACAATCTTGAGCACGGGAGGGAGGTTGCGCATTGCCGACATGCGCTCCTGCCACGCACTGGTGAAGCTTTTCTGCTCCTGCGTCATTACCGGTTACGATCCGATCCAGATTCTGTCGCTTGGCCACGGATTAGTTTGCAAATAATGTATGAGGATTGCGCTTACAGCCGAAGGCGACTCTTTCAGAGATGCGGAAAATGCGATGGCAGTTTTATCCGTCACCCACTATGGTAGCAGCACTGTCGTCCCACGGAAGTTGCAGAGCTTCCGGACGGGTGGCAGGACGAGGTTCGATTTGCGGATGAAGATCACAGCTTTGACCACCGCTCTGGCGTAAACTGTTCGGCGCGGAGGTTCGGCAATGCGTCAGTTCGTCTCTTTTTCCGTTCTACTTACCACGCTGTTTCTTGCCCCCCTGGCTTTTGCCCAAGGCACAACTTCCACCGGGACCGCGACCTGCAACTTCGACGCGGACAAACAAATCGCGGTCGAGTTCCAGCACGTCACCCTCAACTTGAAGAAGCCCGCGTCCTTTCAGGTTCCGTTCGGCAAAGTCTGGGCGCCGGGCGGCAAGCCCATGACCTTATTCACCAACCTGCCGATCGAGGTTGGCTCCAGAGTATTGTCCGTAGGGGCTTACACCATGTTCGTCATACCCACCGCGAAGCAGTGGACGCTGATCGTCTCCAAGAGCACCGACATGAGCGGCGCCTACAATGAGCAGGATGACCTGGTGCGGATTCCAATGGGCTCCGGCGAGCTGCCCAGTCCCCAAGCGGACCTCAACGTTGCCCTTGAGCACGTTGGTCCGGGGCAGTGCAATCTTCGCGTCGATCTAGACAAGACCGGTCACTTCGTAACATTTCAGAAAAGGTAGGATAGCAATTGGGGTATTGTCTCGTTTTACAGAAGGAGGTACCGGTTGTGCCTCTTGCACACATCGGCAAAGTCAGCAGGATTGAAAGTAATCAAAGCATCTATACGCACATTCACATCGGATAGCGCTCTTCGGATCACGCGATCCACCAAACTTAAGTTGCGGGCCTTAAACCTCGGCTTATTCAACTCGATGAAACAATCATCCATGAGGCCATCCCTGAACTCCGTGTCCGACAGCATCATGAGGCGTCCTTGGCGCAAGAACCACTTCCAGTTATTTTGCATTCGGTTCATCGCAGGTCTGTCCTTCACCAACCTGGTGGACACGGTTTCATACAATATGGGCCAAGGAATAACTAAGCGACTCCTTCCCGACTCAAAGTATTCGGAAAAACAGCGCTGCGCCTGCTCATGGTATGGATCAGATTCGACGTAAAGACCCAGAAGGAAGCCTGTATCAACACAGATGTCATTCATCCCTTTCCTCTCCGCTGTCCAACACCTGTGCGTAGCCGGTCCAGGGAGCAGGTTTTCGTCTGCCGTAGATGAATTTACCGCCCTGCTTCATCGTAATGATGTAGATTCTAGGGTTTTTATCGGGATCGACGATCTGTGAAAGCTCTTTTGTCAATTGCTCGCGGGTCTTCTCCGATAGGAATGTTGCCACGCTATCACCACACTCGCGCGCGCTGTACTTGTCAAACCACGCATAAAGCTGATCATAATTCCCTCGTAACCCGAGGTCATACGAAATCCAATATCGCATTGAAACTCCTGTTTGCTTAGTCTCCCACTGAGCAAGCAATTGCGTAAAGCGTTAATCCTCGGGATAGCTGAATAATAGGTGTGGCAGGATCGCACGGACGTGCTGCCGGGGAAAGCAGTTCAGTCGGCGAAGACCGGCACTTCCTGTTTCTTTGCGGTCTTGCTGCGCCAGGGCAAATGTTCCAGCACCCAATCTTTGAAGAGATCCATGTAGAGGTAAACCACGGGGGTGGTGTACAACGTGAGCGCCTGGCTGACGATCAGGCCGCCCACGATAGCAATGCCCAGCGGCCGCCGGATTTCCGAACCCACGCCGTGGCCCAACGCCAGCGGCAGTGCGCCCAGCATCGCGGCGGCGGTGGTCATCATGATGGGACGGAAGCGAATCAGCGCTGCTTCGTAAATCGCTTCCTCTGCCGACTTGCCCGTCCGTTCCACTTCCAGCGCGAAGTCAATCATCATGATGGCATTCTTCTTCACAATGCCGATCAGAAGAATAATGCCGATCAGCCCAATCACATCCAGCTGCAGGTGGAACAGCAGCAGTGCCAGCAAGGCACCGGTGCCGGCCGAAGGCAGGGTGGAAAGAATGGTGATGGGATGAATGTAGCTTTCATACAGAATTCCCAGAACGATGTAGACCGCGACCAGCGCCGCCAGAATCAGAATCGGCTCGGAGGAGAGCGAGTCCTGAAAGGCCGCCGCCGTTCCCTGGAAGCTGCCGTGGATGGTGGCCGGCAGGCGCATCTCCATCTCGGTTTGGCTGATGATGCGCGTGGCCGTCCCCAGATCGCCTCCCGGCGCCAGGTTGAACGAGAGCGTGACCGCCGGAAATTGTCCCTGGTGGTTGACAGCGAGCGCGGTATTCGCCGGCGCAAAGTGCGCGAACGTCGACAACGGAACTTGCGCTCCGGTGCTGGTGATGACATACACGCTCTTCAAAGCGTCGGGAGTCATCTGATACTTGGGATCGACTTCCATCACCACGTGATACTGATTCAGCGTCTGGTAGATGGTCGAGATTTGTTCCTGCCCGAAGGCGTCGTAGAGCACCGCATCTATCTGCGCCGGAGTAATTCCCAGCCGGGCAGCGGTAGGACGATCGATGACCACGTTGGCTTCCAACCCGTGTACTTGCTGATCGCTATTGACATCTTTCAGCTGCGGAATACCGCGTAGCTTCTGCAGCAGCTTGGGCGCCCACTCGTAGAGTTCGTCCAGATTTTCGCCCGACAAGGTGTACTGATACTGCGCATTCGCCAGGCGCCCGCCGATTTGCAGGTCCTGTACCGCCTGAAAATACAGAGTCGCTCCCGGGACGTGCGAGAGCTTAGGGCGCAGGCGCGCGATCACCTGGTCGGCAGTGGCCTTGCGTTCCGATTGCGGCTTCAGGAGCACGTACATGCGGCCCTGGTTCTGCGCCGTGTTGCCGCCGACGAAAGCCAGCACATCCTGCACCGCGGGATCCTTCCTCACAATGCGGATGAATTCGTTGGTCTTGGCCTTCATCGCGGGGAACGAAACATCCTGATCGCCCATGATGGTGCCCGCCAGACGCCCCGTGTCCTGCTGCGGGAAGAAGCCTTTAGGCACGATGTAGTACAGAAGCACATTGATAAACACCATCAGGATGGTCAGGATGAAGACCAGCAGGCGATGGCGTAGCACCCAGCCCAGCGAGCTTTTGTATCCCCGATTGAGCCAATAGAAGCCGCGCTCGCTCATGCGATACAGCGAGCCATGACTGCCGGGATCGTGCGCTTTCAGGAAGCGGGCGCACAGCATGGGAGTGGTGGTGAGCGAGACTACCAGCGAAACCGCGATGGCCGCGCTCAAAGTCACGGCGAATTCGTGGAAGAGCCGCCCAATCAGGCCGCCCATCAGCAGGATGGGAATGAAGACGGCCATCAGCGAGGTGCTCATGGAGACCACGGTGAAGCCGATTTCGCGCGCCCCCAGCAAGGCTGCCGGATACGGCTTCATGCCCTCTTCCACGTGGCGCATTACGTTTTCCAGCACCACGATGGCATCGTCTACCACAAATCCGGTGGAGATGGTAAGCGCCATCAGCGACAAATTGTCCAGCGAATAGCCGAACAGGTACATGATGCCGAAGGTGCCCACGATGGCCAGCGGCACGGCCACGCTGGGAATGAGAGTGGCCCGCACTTCGCGCAGAAAAACAAACACCACCAGCACCACCAGGATGACGGAGATGATCAAGCTGCGCTGCACATCAGCCACCGAAGCCCGCACCGTCGTGGTCCGATCCAGGCCGACCACCATATCGACGGCGGCCGGCAGTGAAGCCTTGAGAAACGGCAGGGCGGCGATCACCCGATCGACGGTGGCGATAATGTTGGCGCCAGGCTGGCGGAAAATTACCACCAGAACACTAGGCTTGCCGTCGAAGCTGCCCATGTTGTTGATGTTGGAGTAGGAGTCTTGCACGTCGGCAACATCACTCAGGCGGACCGGATTGCCGTTCTTGTAAGCGACAATGATCGGGCGATAATTTTTTGCCTTCTTGAGCTGGTCGTTGGCCGTGATCATCCAGCTCTTGCCGTCGCTCTGCAGTGTTCCTTTGGCCTGGTTCGCATTCTCCGCGGCGACAGCCGTGCGCACCGTCTCCAAACCGAGACCCATATTGTTCAACGCGAATGGATTAGCCTCGATACGGACCGCGGGCTGCGAAGAGCCGCCGACGAAGACCTGGCCAACGCCTTCGATCTGCGCCAGCTTCTGTCCCATGATCGAATCGGCGGCGTCATACATCTGGTCCTGGGTCAGGGCGTCGGAGGTCAGCGCCAGAATCAGGATGGGCGCGTCGGCAGGATTGACCTTGCGATAGTAAGGATTGTTCGGCAGATTCGGCGGCAGATAATTGCGGGCTGCGTTGATGGCAGCCTGGACATCACGCGCAGCCGCATCGATGTTGCGGTCCAGATCGAACTGCATGGTGATGCCGGTGGAACCCAACTGGCTCACCGAGGTCATCTGGTTGATGCCGGCAATACGGCCGAACTGCCGCTCCAGCGGAGTGGCGACGGCGGAAGCCATGGTCTCTGGACTCGCGCCCGGCAGCGAAGCGGACACGCCGATCACTGGAAAATCCACTTGCGGCAAGGGAGAAACCGGCAGCTGGGTGTACGCCAATGCTCCCGCCAGAAGCAGGGCCAGGGTGAGTAGCGTGGTAGCTACCGGCCTCTCGATCGCGGGTGCGGAGACATTCATGCCTAATCCCCCAGGGCCTCCGCCGCCTTGGGCGCGCGCATATGACGAAGCGCTGTCGCCAGCCGGTCAAACCACAGATAAACCACCGGGGTGGTGTACAAAGTCAGCAACTGGCTGAACAGCAGTCCGCCAATGATGGTGATGCCCAGCGGCCGCCGCAATTCGGAACCGGTGCCCGAGCCGAGTGCCAGCGGAACCGCGCCGAACAATGCCGCAAACGTCGTCATCATGATGGGACGGAAACGCAATAGGCAGGCTTCGTAAATCGCGTCCACCGGCGACTTGCCTTCCTTGCGTTCCGCTTCCAGAGCGAAGTCAATCATCATGATGGCGTTCTTCTTCACAATGCCGATCAGCAGGATGATGCCGATCAACGCCATCACACTCAAATCCATATGGAACAGCGTGAGCGCCAGAATGGCTCCTACTCCGGCCGAGGGCAGCGTGGACAAAATCGTGATGGGGTGGATATAGCTCTCGTACAAAACGCCCAGCACGATATAGACGGTGACGATGGCAGCCAGAATCAACCAGCCTTCATTGGCCAGCGACGCTTGAAACGCGCGCGCGGTGCCTTGGAACGTCGCTTGGATACTCGGCGGCAATCCGATGTCGGTGCTGGCTTGCTGAATCGCTTTCACCGCGTCGCCGAGGGAAGCTTCACCGCCCAGGTTGAAGGAAATGGTCACCGACGGGAACTGGCCCTGATGGTTGATGGTCAACGGACCGGTGCTGGTCTCGAAATGCGCGATGGCGCTCAGCGGCACTTGTCCCTGCGCGCCGGGAACGTAGATCGACTTCAGCGAATCGGGGTCGGCGCGGAAGCTGGGGTCAACTTCCAGCACCACGTGATACTGATTCAGCTGGGTAAACATGATCGACACCAGCCGCTGGCCGAAGGCGTCATACAGCGTGTTGTCAATGGCGCTGGCAGTAACTCCCAGGCGCGAAGCGGTGTCGCGGTCGATGACCAGATTGGCCTGCGCTGCCTGATTCTGCTGATCGGTGGCCACATCGCGCAGCTCGGGCAAGGTTTTCAGTTTCGCCACCAGCTTGGCCGTCCAGGCCGTCAACTCCTTGGGATCGGCATCTTCCAGCGTGAACTGGTATTGGGTGCGGCTGACCCGATCTTCCACCGTCAGATCCTGCACCGGCTGCATGTAAAGCGTGATGCCCTCGACTCCCGCAATCTCTCCCTGCAGCCGTTTCATGATCGCGGTCACATCGTCGGAGCGTTCATCGCGCGATTTGAGATTGATCTGGATACGCCCGCTGTTGGGCGTGGTATTAGTCCCGTCAACGCCGATGAACGACGACAGGCTCTCCACATCCTTGTCCTTCAAGATGGCCGCCGCCAGCGCTTCCTGGCGTTCCGACATGGCCGCGAACGAAATGCTCTCGGGCGCGTCCGATATGCCGAGAATTACGCCCGTATCCTGCACCGGGAAGAAGCCCTTGGGCACGACGATGTAGAGATAGATCGTCGCTACCAGCGTGCCAATGGTGACCAGCAAAGTCACAGTCTGATGATTGAGCACGAACTTCACGGTGCGCCCGTAAAACGCAATCGTGTTATTGAAGGCCCGTTCCGACCACTCGTAGAGCCGGCTGCGCTTGGAAGGATCCCGGTGCCGCAGCAACAGCGAGCACATCATCGGCGTCAGGGTCAGCGAAATGATGGCGGACAGCAGGATGGTCACGCTCAGGGTCACGGCGAATTCGCGGAACAGACGTCCCACAATGTCGCCCATGAACAGCAGCGGAATCAGCACGGCAATCAGCGACACCGTCAACGACACGATGGTGAAGCCGATCTGGCCCGAGCCCAGCAGCGCCGCCTCCAGCGGACTGTGCCCTTCCTCGATGTAGCGATCGATGTTCTCGATCATCACGATGGCGTCGTCCACCACAAAGCCGGTGGAAATGGTTAACGCCATCAGCGAAAGATTGTCGAGCGAGTAGCCCAGCAGATACATCACGCCGAACGTGCCCACGATCGAAAGCGGCACGGCGATGCTGGGAATGATCGTTGCCGACAGGGTGCGCAGGAACAGAAAGATGACCATCACCACCAGCGCGATGGTGAGCATCATTTCGAACTGCACATCCTTGACGCTGGCGCGGATGGTGTTGGTGCGGTCGGTCAGCACCGTGACCTTCACCGAGGCCGGCAAGTTCGCCTGCAACTGCTTCAGCCGCAGCTTAATGCTGTCGACTACCTTGATGATGTTGGCCCCGGGCTGGCGCTGGATATTCAGAATCACCGCCGGAGTGGTATTCATCCACGCTGCCTGGTTGACGTTCTCCGGACCAATCTCCACTGTGGCCACGTCGGAGAGCTTCACCGCATTGCCATTCTTGTAGGCGACGATGGTGTCGGCGTAACCCTGCGGGCTGAGCAGCTGATCGTCAGCGCCGATGGTGAAGGCCTGGCGATTGTCTTGCAACTGACCTTTGGCCTGGTCCACATTGACCTGGCCAATCACCGTGCGCAGTTGCTCCAGGCTCATGCCATACGAAGCCAGCGCTACCGGATTCGCCATGATGCGCACCGCCGGCTTCTGTCCGCCGCTGATGCTCACCAGCCCTACGCCGGGTAACTGCGAAATCTTCTGCGCGAACGTCGTATCCGCCAGATCCTCTACCTGCGGCAGCGGCATGCTGTCCGACGTCATGGCCAAAGTCAAAATCGGCGCGTCGGCGGGATTGACTTTGCTGTAGATCGGAGGCGTCGGTAGATCGAGAGGAAGATAGGTCTGCGCGGAATTGATCGCGGCCTGCACCTCCTGCTCGGCCACGTCGATATTTTCTTCCAAATCGAATTGCAGAGTGATGACCGAGGCTCCGAAGGAGCTGCTCGAAGTCATCTGGCTCAAGCCGGGAAGTTCACCGAACTGGCGTTCCAGCGGCGCGGTGATCGACGATGCGGTCACATCGGGACTGGCGCCCGGATAGAACGTCACCACCTGGATGGTTGGATAATCCACCTGCGGCAGGGCGGAGATGGGCAATTGCCGGTAGGCCACAACACCTACCAGCAACAGACCCACCATCAACAACGAGGTCGCGATGGGCCGCAGAATAAACGGCCGCGAAATACTCATGGTTGTCCGCCGATGGTTTCGGCTACTTGCTGTTTCTTAGCGGGCGCTTGCGGCGCTACCCGGGTGCCGGCCTGCAGCTTCTCCTGCCCATCGGTTACCACCCGGTCGCCGCCTTGCAGTCCCGACTTGATGACCACAGTGCTGCCCTGAGTCAAAGCCAGCTGCACCGGCCGCATCTGGACCGTATTGTTGGCGTCGACCACATAAGTGAACGAACCGTCAGGACCACGCTGAATCGCACTCGCCGGCGATGTAACCGCGTTCTTCAGGGTTTGCAGCAACAGATGAGCGTTGACGAACTGATTCGGCCACAGCGCGTTGTCGACATTGTCGAAAATCGCCTTCAGTTTGGCTGTTCCCGTGGTCTGGTCAATCTGATTGTCGATGGTAAGCAGCTTACCCGTGGCTAGCTTGGTCTGATCGTCGCGGCTGTAGGCATCCACTTCCAGCGTGCCTTGCTGCATATGCTGGGCTACTTCCTGCAACTGATCTTCGGGCAGCGTGAACACGACCGCAATGGGATGCAGTTGAGTAATCACCAGCATGGGCGTGCCACTGGCCGCGGTAACGTAGTTGCCGGGATCGACCTGCCGCAAACCTACCCGGCCATTCACCGGAGAAACGATGTGGCAGTACGTCAGATTCAACTTGGCATTGTCGATCGCAACTTTGTCGCCGGCGATGGTGCCTTCGTACGTGCCGAAAGAAGCTTCCAGCGTATCCAGGTCCTGCTTGGCGATGACGCCTTGTTCGTAGAGCACCTTGTTGCGCTCGTACTGAGCCTTGGCGTTGGTCAGCTGAGCTTCGTCTTTTTGCAGGTTAGCCTGGGCCTGCTGTAATGCCACTTCATAAGGGCGGGGATCGATCAGGATGAGCAGGTCGCCAGCCTTGACGTCCTGGCCTTCCCTGAAATTCACTTGCATGATCTGACCATCAATGCGGGTTTTCAAAGAAACCGTAAAAAATGCCTCTACCGAACCTAATCCAGTCAGATAAACGTTAAAATCGCCCTGTTTTACTGTAGCTACTCCCACCGGAATTGCCGGTGGCGGAGCGCTGGCTTTGGCGCTCTTCGCCTGCTGCGAACTACAGCCCGCCAGCCCCGCGCAAATGGCCAGTATTACCCCCAGCACCAGCCACACGCCAATCCGGCCGAACCTGTGGGAGGACCTATTGCTCTCCCCCGATTCGGCATGGCGTATTGCGGGGTACAGCCGTGCCCCTGTCTTCACGAACTCCTCCTCGCCAGCAGTAACGACGCCAACGGTGCTAAAGTGTCACCGCAGTTCATCTTACGTCGCGTAACTGCAACTTGGCGCACCGGTTGCAGTAGTATTACATCCATACTATTAGACCGGATGGGAGTTGCAACCGCGGTTAAGACTGAGTGAAGGAAGGTTAAGAAGTGTGAAGGCTAACAGCACATCTCGAAACAATTCTTCACCGCAGCCGCCCACCGGAAAAGGCAAAATAAATGCGGTGAACCGTCTGCTCATCGTCGACGACGACCGCGCTCTGGTCAATCTGCTCAAACGCTTCCTCGAAGGCGAAGGGTTCAGCGTTGACGCCGCCTACGATCATTCCTCGGGATTGAACGCGACTCTTTCCGGCGAGCATGAACTTATTATCCTCGATGTCATGCTTCCTGGGGGAACCGGGTTCGAGTTATTAAAGGTGCTGCGCCAGCAATCGTCGGTCCCGGTACTTTTGCTCACGGCTCGCGGCGAGGCAGTGGATCGCATCCTCGGTCTGGAGATCGGCGCGGATGACTACCTGGCCAAGCCTTTCGATCCGCGTGAGCTGGTCGCCAGAGTTCGCGCCATCTTTCGCCGTACGCGGGAAACCGCTCCGGCAGCAGCTCGCAATGAGCATGATGAAGTGCTCGAGGTTGGCGAAATCAGCATGTCGCTGGCCACCCGTACGGTAACTTGCGGCAATCTTCCGGTGGATCTGACCTCGGTGGAATTCAATGTACTGGAGTTGCTGCTGCGTCACGCCGGCAGCGTGGTCACCCGCGAACAGATTGCCGAGGTCGCGCTGGGACGTCCGCTCAACGCCTTCGATCGTAGCGTCGATGTGCATGTCAGCCGCTTGCGCAAGAAGCTGGGAACCTGTCCCGGTACCGACGAGTTGATTCGCCCCATTCGCGGCATTGGATACTTTCTGGCGGCCGAAACTTCGGAGAAGAGCCGAGTATGAGCCGCCGGCTGTTCTGGAAAATCTTCCTTCCCTTCTGGGTGGCCCAGGCCATGTTGCTGGGTGCACTGTATCTCCGCGTCCACTACCGCATTTCTGCCGAGCACCCCTGGTGGATCCAGCCCGAGCGCCGCGAAATGCCCGTCCTGGCCGATCTGGCCGCCCGGCAATTCGAAGAGCAGGGCCAAGCCGGCTTGGCGCAATTGCTCGACAATCTTTCCCTGACGAATCGCTCGCGCTTCTGGCTGCTCGATTCCAACGGACGCGAGCTTTCCGGCCGTCCCCTGCCCGATCGCATCCTGCGCGGCGCCGTATCCGCCGAAAAGAAGGAAGGGCTGTACCACTCTTATGAAGCCAACGTATTGGCGGCGCACGGCAGTACCCAGCGCGGTCAATATGTGCTGATTGCCGAACTCACGCCACCACCACTGTCGGAACGTATTCCCGGCGACCTGCTCTGGACCTTGAAACTGGGCACCATTTTCTCCGCGATTATTTGCCTGGTCATCGCGCACTATCTGACCAAGCCCATCGAGCGGCTGCGCGATGCCACCCACGAACTGGCTCGCGGCAATCTCGATATCCGCGCGGGTGAAAATCTCGGCAACCGCAGTGACGAAATTGCCGACCTGGTACGCGATTTCGACACCATGGCCGGGGAACTGCGCACCCAGATCCAGAGTGAACGCAATCTGCTGAGCGGTGTTTCGCACGAATTGCGTTCCCCTATCGCGCGCATCCGGCTGGCCTTGACCCTGGCTCGCACTGCTGACGACGACGAGCGCGCGGAAATGCTTGACCGCATCGAGCAAGACAGCATCCAGCTCGATTCCATGTTGGAGCGCATTCTGATTGTCGCCCGGCTGGAGAGTGGGCAGCAGAAACCGAAGTTCGAACCGCTCTCGCTCAACGAGATACTGGACGACGTCTTGCACGATGCCCACTTCGAAGCTGCTGCGACCAGCGCCACCATCGCCTATCAGGATGACGCCGACATTAAGCTGAATGGCGATCCCAGCCTGTTGCGCAGCGCGATCGAAAACGTTGTGCGCAACGCGATTTTTTATTCCGGACAGGAGGGCAAGATCGACGTTCGCGCCAGCAAGTCCGGGGACACTGCGGTAATTTCGGTTCGCGACAATGGACCCGGCGTTCCGGAAAATGCCTTGCCGCTGCTGTTCAAGGCTTTCTATCGCGTCGACGATTCTCGCGGAACCACCACCGGGGGCATGGGACTGGGCCTGGCGATTGTGCGCAATGCTGTGGCTGTCCACGGGGGCACGGTGTCGGCAAAGAATGTCGTGCCCCACGGCCTTGAAGTCGAGTTGCGCCTGCCCATCACAGCAACTCCCGCAGCCAAGCACCCGTCAGGCGTACGCCTGGCGAAGGTGTAGGGAAAGCCGCTTTTCGCGATTCGCTCTTCGCTTTTCGCATTGTGCCCCAGGGATCGCTATTCGCTTGTGCCCCAGGGATCGCTTTTCGCTTGTGCTTGTGCCCCAGGTTCGCCCCTCTTTTGGGCTAACCTGGGCAACAGGTGGCCCGGCCGAACGCTGGCAGACACCCCAGGTTCACGTCCTGAACTTTGTGCCCCAGGTTCGCATCCTTCCTTTGGACGCTAGCCTGGGTCAACCGACGTACCCGTTTGGCAAACGTTCGTGAACTTCGCCTGTCGCTGATAACAGCCGAACGTAACCAAGTGCGCTCGTCCGGATTGCTGGAAACGCCGCAGACCTTCGGGCGTGGCCCGAACCGATACCACTCCCTCGTCCGAGCGCGGTGATCCCAGGTTCGCGTCCAAACTACGGACGCGAACCTGGGGCACAAAGCTGGCTCTTAGCTTCTAGCTCTTAGCTTTTAGCTAGCCCCAGCCACTAACCACTGCTTCCTGTCACTCCGAGCGAAGCCGAGGGATCTGCGGTCCCCTCCCAGCCATCACACCCTTCTTGCTAAAAGCTAAAAGCTAAGAGCTAAGAGCTAAAGGCTAAGAGCGAATAGCGAACCGCAGCCTCTCTCACTGACATCCCCGCCGCACGCGTGATAGCTTATCCCTTCCGAAAGGCCCAATCATGTTCACCAACGATCTTCTCCAAGGCAAACGCATTCTCATCACCGGCGGCGGCACGGGCATCGGCCGCGCCATGGCCGAGCGCTTTCTGCAACTCGGCGCCATCGTCTTCATTTGCGGACGCCGGCTGGAAGTCGTGCAACAGACCGCACAGGAACTTTCCGTCTCTACCGGCGGCGCCATCGAAGGCTTCTCCTGCGACGTGCGTTATCCCGAAGATGTCGAAAAGTTCATTGAGCAGTTGTGGGCCAAGGGTCCGCTCGACGTGCTGGTCAACAATGCCGCCGGAAATTTTCTGGCGCGCACCGAAGAGCTTTCGCCCCACGCCTTCGACGCCGTCATTGGTATCGTGCTCAAAGGCACCATCAACATGACGTTGGCCTGCGGACGCCGCTGGCTCGCGGCCAACCATAAAGGCGTGGTGCTCAACATCGCAACCACCTATGCCGATACGGGCTCGGCTTATGTCGTACCCAGCGCTGTGGCCAAGGCTGGCGTCGTTGCCCTGACCCGCAGTCTGGCCGTGGAGTGGGGAGGCCGCGGCATTCGCTTGGCCGCCATCGCACCCGGCGCCATTCGTACCGAAGGAGCTTTTTCGCGCCTGTTGCCCACGCCGGAATTGGAAAAGGCCCTGCTCGAACACAATCCCCTGCACCGGTTTGGCACGCTGCAGGAGATTGCCAACCTGGGCGCATTCCTCATCAGCGATCAGGCCGGCTACATCAACGGCGAAATGGTTTACATGGACGGCGGCGAAATGCTGGCCGGCTCCAGCAGCTTCAGCATGATCGGTCGCCGCCTGCCCGACGCAGCCTGGCAAATCATGAAGCCCAAGAAACCTAAAACCGAGTAGCAGCTGGTTCGAGCAGAAACTTGTGGCCGAGAGTTTGGTTTGTCATCACCAGCACGCTCGCCCGCGAGGGATCCACGTTTCATCCCCGACCGCTGAACGGTTTGCCCATCCCGGCCGATAAGAATAAAGAGGCGCCGATTGCTGGTTACACGAATTGGTCCCGCGCCAGGTTTCTTTATTTCATGAGCGACAGAGTTCCCATCCCCCATCACGGTTCCCGCTTAGTGCGTTCCCCGTTACGACTGAATGCGCTGGGCTCCGTCGAGAGCACGTTCCTGCAAGACGAGATGCAGTTCCGCCATCCCCTGGAGGCCGATGGGCCACTCTTCGAGCGGGCTGGGCCGCGTGAGCAGATATTCTTCGAGCCGGCCCGCACCAAGGTTGCCATCGTTACCTGCGGCGGCTTGTGTCCCGGCTTGAACAATGTTCTGCGCTCGCTTTACCTTCAACTGCATTACCACTACGGAGTTCCCGCGGTAATGGGAATCCGCTACGGCTACGCCGGCTTTTCGCCCGACGCTACCCGGCCGCCACTCTGGCTGAACGCCGAGATCGTCAAAAGCGTTCATCAATTCGGTGGCACGCTGCTGGGCACCTCGCGCGGCCCGGTCAGCGCCGACATCATCGTCGACTTCCTCGAGCAGCGCGGCATCAACATCCTGTTCACCGTCGGAGGCGATGGCACCCAGCGCGGCGCCCACGATATCGTCGAAGAAATTCAGCGCCGTAAGCTCCAGATCTCCGTGATCGGGATTCCCAAGACCATCGACGACGATGTGCAGTACGTTAACCGCTCGTTCGGTTACTACACGGCAATCGAGAAGGCCAAGGAAGTGATCGACTCGGCGCACGTCGAAGCGCATTGCGTTTATAACGGTATCAGCCTGGTGAAAGTGATGGGCCGCGACTCCGGCTTTATCGCCGCCGGTGCCACCCTGGCCAGCCAGGAAGTGAATTTCACGTTAGTACCCGAGGTGCCTTTCCAACTCGAAGGCGAACATGGCTTGCTGGCCGCCCTACATCGCCGGCTGCTGGAGCGGCATCACGCAGTCATTGTCGTCGCCGAAGGCGCGGGCCAACCATTGCTACCGCCGTCGGAGGAACGCGACGCCTCCGGCAACTTACTCCATCGCGACATCGGTCACTTCCTGCACCACAAGATTCGCGACCACTTTGCCTCGCAGCGCTTTCCCGTCGTTATTCGCTATCTCGATCCCAGCTACTACATTCGCAGCGTGCCGGCTTCCACCGTCGATTCCGTGCTCTGCGATTCGTTCGCCCGGCATGCTGTCCACGCCGCCATGGCAGGCAAGACCGACATCATCATTGGCCTGCAGCACGGAGTCTTCATTCACGTGCCCATCCCCATGGCGACCGCCGAACGCAAACGGCTTTCCAGCGAAGAGTGGGCTTCGGTAGTGACGGCTACCGGCCAGCCCGACTTGGCCTAGCTTGTCCATAACGAGGAGCCTGTATCCGGGAACTAAGAACTAAGGAGACTCCGATTACGTCTTGTTTTGAAGGGGACGGCCTTCAGGTCGTCCGTTAAGTACTCGAAAGTGATGCGGCTTTAGCCGCTGGGGGATCTCGCTTTCACATAATCAGAGTTCCCCTAAGGTTTCCTACCATGGTTCCCTGACCTAGCAGATAGTTGCATCATTGCGCAACTGAGCTAAAATCCCGCCCATGAAAAAGCTGTTGCTGCTACTCTTCGTCACCGCCGGCGTGATGTGCGTCCCAGCCTCCGCCAGCCATCACCACAATCATCACCACCACTCCGGACATCACCACTCGCACCACACCAACCAGGCTTGACCACGAAAGGCCCGGAGCATCTTTGCCCCGGGCCTTGTCACCTTCATTCTCGCGCTAAGGAAGCTCTGATTAGTATTGCTTTGAAAGGGACCGCCTTCAGGCGGTCCGCAAGTCGAGCAAATGAACCCGGCTTTAGCCGCTGAGGACCCCGGCATTGACTTAATCAGAGTCTCCCTAACCTATCCCACTTCCGCATCCAGCGGCACGTTCGAGGTCACCAGATAGCGCTTCGCCTTCTCCTGCAATGCCGGGGTCAGGGGCACGCTCTTGCCGGATTCCAAACTGGCCTGCACGGCTACGCTGTCGCAAGTCGCCACCATCTTGCCGGTTTCATCGTCATACATCTGGTGGATGAAGCGAAAATATTTTTCCCCGACGGTCAGAAATCCGCTCTTGATTTCCACCAGCTCCCCCCCGCGCAACTCTTCCAGGAACTGATAGTTCTGGCGCACGATGGCCACCCGCAGACTCTTCTGCTTCATCGACGCCGGCGTCACCCCGACCGCGTGCAGCAGAAACCAGGTTGCCTGATCGAAGCGCGAAACGTACATTCGCGAGTTCATGTGGCTGGCAAAATCGTATTCCGAAGCCAGCACTGCGCCCTTGAACGTGTGGACCCACTCAACCATGATTCCCCTTTCAAACGCCGCGGTTCGCTTTTCGCTCTTAGCTTTTCGCTCTTCGCTCTTAGCTTTTCGCTCTTAGCGCTTAGCCTATCGCTCTCTGCCGTTAGCTTTTCTATGCACCAAACCACTACCCCTTAATTTGTCATCCTGAGCGTAGCGACCGTAGGGAGCGCAGTCGAAGGACCTCTATCCCATCAAGATCCTTCCTTGTCATCCCGAGCGCAGCGCAGCGGAGCCCTTGTCATCCCGAGCGCAGCGCAGCGGAGTCGAGGGACCTGCTGTCCTTCGTTTCGCCGCAACCTTGAATGTCGGCGACATCTCCCAGTCCCGCGACGAACGCCACCATACACTCCAGCGTCTTCCCCGCCTGATCGCGATGCGGCGAGTGCTTGCAATCCGCCAGCATCACAACCTCAGTCCCCGGCACGACCGCCTCGATCGCCTTCACCTGCGCGATCGTCCCATACTCATCATCTTCTCCCTGGATGCACAGAATCGGGCAGCGAATCGTCGGCAAGTACTCTTCAATGTTCCAGGAACGAAACTCAGGATCCAGCCAGATATCGTTCCACCCCCAGAAAGTCGCGTCCACGTTCGTGTGATAACGTCCCAACCGGCTCGCCAGGTCGGTTGTCTCATACGCCACCTTTGCCTGTTCGATGCTGGCGATAGTCAGATCTTCGACAAACACATGCGGCGCTTCCAGAATCAACCCACATACCGCGTCCGGGTATTTCCCCGCAAAAATAATCGAGATCGACCCGCCGTCGCTATGTCCCAGCAGGATCGGATTGCGAATCCCCAGTTTGTCCAGCACCTCCGGCAATACTACTTCGCCCTCGTGATGCGTGAACTCGACCGGCCGTTTTTCCATCAGCTTGGCGGAGTTGCCATGTCCGTAGCGCGAATAGACCAGCACGCCGCACCCGGTCCGCGACGCCAGTTGCTGCGGAAAATCCTTCCACAGCGCAATCGAGCCGAGCCCTTCATGCAACATGACGATCACAGGCCGGCCCCGTGGTTGCGGCTCGATCCACAGCGTCTCCAGCCGCTTCCCGCCGGCCACAACCTCGCCTCGCTGTACTTTCGTCGCGCTCAACCTTCCTGCCTCTCCTGCTGCTGCCGCTCCTTCTCCCGCCGGACCAGCAGAAACCGCTGCAGCTTCCCCGTCGCCGTCTTCGGCAACTCGTTAACGAACTCGATGTATCGCGGATATTTGTAGGGCGCCAGGCGCGCCTTCACAAACTGCTGCAGTTCACGCCGCATGCCATCGTCCGCGACGAAACCAGCGTTCAACATCACGAATGCTTTCGGCTTCACCAAGCCGTGCTTGTCCACCGTAGCAATAACGGCGGCTTCCGACACCGCGTCGTGCGAGATGAGAGCCGACTCCACCTCGATCGGCGAGACCCAGACGCCGCTCACCTTCAGCATCTCGTCGCTCCGTCCGCAGTGGATCAGGTATCCATCCTCATCCTGCCGGAACTTGTCGCCGGTGCGCATCCACTCGCCCAGAAACGTCGTCCGCGTCTTCTCACGATTATTCCAGTAATAAGCGGCGGTGGTGGGTCCGTTGACCTGTAGTTCGCCAATCTTGCCCCGCCGCACCTCAGCACCATTTTCGTCCACCAGCCGCACCCGATAACCCGGCACTGGCAGGCCCGACGTTCCATAGCGCACCGCCCCGGGCCGGTTCGACAAAAAGCAATGTAGCATCTCCGTCGAACCCATGCCGTCGATGATCTCCACCCCGGTATGCTTGGTCCAGGCTGTGGCTACCGGTTCCGGCAAGGCTTCGCCGGCCGAGCCGCACAGCCGCAGATTGTGCTCGCCGCGCCGGGGCAAATCCGCGGAAGCCAGCAGAGCGCTGAATTGCGTAGGCACGGCAAAGAAAAGCGTTGGCCGGTATTCCCGCAAAATGGAATTGATGATCTCCGGTTTTGGTCTGCCGGCAAACAACACCGCGGTTGCACCCACGGAAAAAGGAAAGGTCAGCGCATTGCCCAGTCCGTAGGCGAAGAACAATTTCGCCGCAGAAAAAATAACGTCGCCGGCGCTGATGCCGAGCACCCCTTGCCCATAAAGTTCCGCCGTCTTTATCAGGCTGGTCTGCACGTGTACTGCGCCTTTAGGCCGCCCGGTGGATCCGGAGGAGTAGAGCCAAAAGCAGGCGTCATCCGACTGGGTGGGGTACGTCTCGCAACTGGCCGCCGCCGCGTTCATTAGCCGCGAGAGCTCCGGGTATCTGCCCTCGCTGGTGCCTGCCACCACGATTTGTCCCTTCCATCCACAGATTTGCGCGCCCATATCGATAGCCTGCAGCCGGGCCTCCGAAACGATGACGGCCTTGGCCCGGCTATCGCTCAAGGCGAAAGCATAATCCGATGCTGACCACATGGTGTTGCTTGGAATAGGAATGATGCCGGCTTTGATCGCGCCCAGAAAGCACGCCGGAAAATCGATGCTGTCATGCAGACACAGCAGCACCCGTTGCTCGGGCTCGACTCCCAACTCGCGCAATGCGTTAGCGCAGCGATCGACGCGCTCCGCCAGTTCGGCATAGGTGTGGGAACCACTTTCGTCGATCACCGCGGTCTTGTGCGCGCGCTCCGCCGTCAGATTGCGGGCAATCAGATCGACGGCTGCATTGTAATAGTCAAGTCCCACGTTGTCAGATCTCGATAGATACTGGCCCCAACCTTTAGTTTGTCATCCTGAGCAAACTTCGGTTTGTCATCCTGAGCAAATTTCAGTCATCTTGTGCAAACTTCACTTTGTCATCCTGAGCGCAGGTTCGCGGCTTTGCGCGAACCGGAGTCGAAGGACCTCTACCCGACACGTAACTCCCGCCCGCCGAAAACTTACTCCCCGGTGATTTGTCATCCCCAGCGTGGCCAGTAACCGCGCTCGGTGTAGCCTGCCATTCCAAGAGAAGTCGCGTCGTTACGTTTGGGATCATTTGTCATCCCGAGCGCAGCCGAGGGATCTGCGGTTCGTCGCGCAGCGGAACACGGCCCATGGAATCCGGTCGGAATTCACTCCCGGGGATCTCCCGCTCCTTCGCTCAAAGCCGTCAACGTCGCTGCCGATCCCTGCACCGCCACCCGCTGATGATAGAACCACAGTCCGTGCAGACCGCCCAGTTCCTCGCCACCGCCCGCGCGTCCCGGACCACCGTGCATTAACGACGGCAGCACGATGCCGTGTCCGGTGTGGCTGTCGCCAATCGAGGGATCCACCAGCAGCAGCCGGCCATGAGTTGGCCCCAGCGCGATACCGGCGTCGGCCAGGAAGGCGGTGTCATTGCTGAACACCGACGCGGTCAGAGAACCGCCGCCCCGCTGCGCCAGCTCAAACGCGTCCTGCTTATCGCGATAGGGCACCACCGTCGCGACCGGCCCAAACACTTCCAGCTCATTCACCACCCCGGCGTCCGAGCCATCTCGTACCTGCAACAACGTTGGCGGAACAAAAGCGCCCCGATCCATATTCGCGTCAACCGGCGAGAAGTCTTCCGGCCGGTAGGCCAACTCCGCTTGCGCATGCAGCTTGCGAACACCTTCTTCCACGGTCTTACGCTGTGTCATATTGACTACCGGCCCCATGCTGACCAGTGCATTCGCCGGATCGCCCACCACAACTGTCTTCAACAGCGCCACGATCGCTTCGGTGACAGCGGCGGCCTGCTCGGCAGGAACCAGCACGCGCCGGATCGCCGTACACTTCTGCCCCGCCTTCAGCGTCATCTCGCGCATCACCTCCCGGGCAAAATAACCGACCAGCGGGGAGCCAGGCGTCGCATCCGGCCCCAGTAACGCGGCGTTCAGGCTGTCGGCCTCAAGGTTCAGCCGCACATTTTGTTGCCGAATCCGCTTGTGCTGACGAATGCTTTCCCCGGTATCCGCCGATCCGGTGAACGCCACCACATCGCCCCCTCGCAAATGATCGAGCAGATCGTTAGGCGAGCCGCACAATATCGACAGCGCTCCCGGCGGAAGCACTCCGGCCTCGATCACCGCGCTCACCATCTCCTGCGCCAGCCACGCAGTGGAAGTCGCTGGCTTGGCCAGCACCGGAACGCCCGCTAGCAGGCTTACCGCGGCTTTCTCCCACAATCCCCAAGCCGGAAAGTTGAACGCGTTGATGTGAACCGCGACTCCGGTCAACGGCACTCCTACGTGCAGTCCCTGGAAGTTGGCATCCCGCGCCAGTCGCATCGGCGCTCCATCGCGTAGCCGGCGAGCATTGCCCAGCTTGGCGCCGATCTTGGCGAAGTACTTCAGCGTTCCAATCGAACCATCCACGTCGATCAAAGCGTCAGCCTTGGTATTACCCGAATTCTTGCGCGCAATCTCAAACCATTCGTCGCGTCGTGCTACTAGCGCCTCCGCAACCTTGCCCAGCAGTTCCGCCCGCTGCCCATAGGTCAGTTGGCGCAACTCAGGACCTCCCACATTGCGGGAGTACTCCAGGGCTGCCTTCAAATCCAGACTTTTGGAACTCGCGGTCGCCAGCGTGTCCCCCGTTGTGGGATTCAGCAAGGCTGTGCCTTCGCCGGAGCCGGCCTGCCACTTGCCGCCCAGATAGCTCTCCAGAACCTTCGTCTTCGTTGCAGTTCGATCTTCCGCTGTAGTCGCCATGATCTTTGCCGTCTCCTATGAAAGTCTGCCCTAAGCTTGTCGCAGGGGGGTCAGATGCTGCTCCACCCAGGGCACGATCCACTGTGCCGCCAGCTCCTCGGGCAGGCTGCCCGAACTGGCGTCGTGCATCAGGATCTCGCCCGCGCGCCTGGCCCCGAGTTCCGTCAGCATCTGGTCGAAACGTATGCCTCCCTGGCAAAACGTGTCTTTATACGTCCGGTCGCCAAGCGCGATGACCCCATAGGTTATGTTGCTCAGATTCGGTTTCTCAGTTTCTAAACTGTTGAACAGTACCTGGGCATTGTCGGGCACATCACCCGCCCCATAAGTTGAAGTGCAGATAAGGAACGTGCCTCCGCCCTGAAAGACGCGGGCGTCGAGTCCGTCCATCACCTTGATGGTCACCCGGTGGCCCGCCGTCTCCAGCGCCTGCTGTACTTCCTGCGCCACCATTTCCGCAGTACCGGTCATGGTGCCCACCAGAATAGTAATGCCTATGCCCATGCTTTGGTCCCCACCAGGGAGCTGACTGGCAGCACGATTATCTCCTCACCCGGCACTATTATACGTGTGGTCTCGGAAGTATAATGCATCCACCGTGGCCCGAAAGCGCGACATTGTGCATCTGGAGGACAACGACCCAAACGAAACCCAGGTCGAGTCCACCGCCTCGCCCTCCGGCCACGAAACTACCGCCGAGTCGGATTATCTTAAGCTCCTGGGCGTGCGGGTGCGCGAAACCCGTGCCCGGCGCGGCATGACTCGCAAGATCCTGGCTCGCGATTCCGCAGTCTCCGAGCGCTATCTTGCCCAACTGGAGACCGGACAGGGCAACATTTCCATCCTCCTGCTTCGCCAGATCGCCGGCGCCCTCGACATTCCCCTCGAAGCCTTGGTGCTGCAGGGTCCTGAACCGCCGGTCGATCTGGTACACACCACCGAGTTCCTTCGCCGTCTGCCGGCCGCCGAACTGGTCGAGGCTCGTCGACTGCTGGTACAACATTTTGGCGGGGTCGATCTGGAAGCGCGCCGCGGACGCATCGCTCTGATCGGATTGCGCGGCGCCGGCAAATCCACCCTGGGAGCCATGCTGGCTCACCGTCTCGAAGTTCCGTTCATCGAACTGGATCGCCTGATCGAGCAGGAGAGCGGCGTCGGCCTGAGCGCCATCTTCGATCTTTACGGCCAGAGCGGATTCCGCCGGCTGGAGCGCCGCTGTCTCGACCAGGCCATTGAGCGGCATCCGCGGTTCGTACTGGCCACTGGCGGCAGCCTGGTCTCGGAGCCGGCCACCTTCGAGCGCCTGCTCACCATATGCTTCACCGTCTGGTTGCGGGCCACGCCGGAAGACCACATGCAGCGCGTCATCGCCCAGGGCGACATGCGACCGATGGCCGAGAATCGCGAATCCATGTCTGACCTGAAGCGTATTCTCGAAGTCCGCGAGCCCCTCTACCGCAAAGCCGACACCACCATCAACACCAGCAATCATGGGGTTAAGCGCAGCCTCGAGAACCTAATGGCAGCCGTTAGTGGTGGCTGAATCACCAAGTTTTTTATGCCAAACGTGAAGAAGCCCTTTCGATTTTTCTTGACCTGTTCGCAAATTGCGAACATGCTGGAAAGTGCACGTCATCAGCCGAAAGAAGCTGCTGGAAGCTGTGGAGCGGCATGGTGATTTGGCCGCCCCGCTCGACGTGTGGTATCGCTTGGCAAAACGGGCCGAGTGGAAGTCGCTGGAAGAGGTGCGCCGAACCTTTCCTTCAGCCGATGCCGTCGGCAGATACACGGTGTTCAACCTCGAAGGCAATTCATTTCGGCTGATCGTCGAAATCAACTATCGCAGTGGCAGGCTATTTGTTCGACACATACTCACCCACGCGATATATGACAAGGGAGGATGGAAATAATGAGCGCTTTGAGCAGTTCGGCCTACGCGCAGCTGCTGGCGAAAATTCCGCCCAAAGTCATTCGCAGCCAGGCTGAAAACGAACACTATGTCGAGGCCCTGTATGCGCTCGAACAGAAGCGCTCGCTCAGCCATGAAGAAAAGGAACTCGCCGAACTGCTCACGCTGCTGATTGAAGACTTCGAGGACAAACGTTATCAGTTGCCCCGCGCCACCCCTGTGCAAGCACTCTCGTTCTTAATGGAACAACACAGCCTGAAGCAGAAAGATTTGGTGAACATCTTCGGTGCGCGCAGCACCGTCTCCGAGGTCTTGAACGGAAAGCGGGAGTTGACCAAAGAACAGATCCGCCGCCTCAGCCAGCGCTTCCATGTCTCACCTGAAATATTCTTTTAGACTATCTCGTCCCCGTCATGGAACGTCCCGAGGCGGAAGAAATGCACAATACTTCTTACCCGCTTTGCCTTGAAATGCACTATAATGCATCTATACAACGTGGGGATTTGACCGCCGTACCGGCGCTGTCCTGAGGAGAGTTCAACCTGCATGTCTAATCTGAACCAAGCGGAGCTCGTCATTTTTGACGTGACTCCCGGAGAGTATCGCCATTGGCGGCTGACCATCGCTGGCCGCATCGCCACCCTGGCTATGAACGTCGACGAAGACGGCGGCCTGAGGTCTGGCTATAAGCTCAAGCTCAATTCTTACGACTTGGGCGTCGACATCGAGCTGCACAATGTTTTGCAGACCATTCGCTTCGAGCATCCTGAAGTGGCATGCGTGGTCTTGACCAGCGCTCGCGAGCGCATGTTCTGCGCCGGCGCCAACATCTACATGCTGGGCACGTCCAGCCACGCGTGGAAAGTTAACTTCTGCAAGTTCACCAATGAGACCCGCAACGGCATGGAAGATTCCAGCCGTCATGATGGACTGAAGTTTCTCGCTGCGCTCAATGGAACCACGGCCGGCGGTGGTTACGAACTGGCGCTGGCGTGTGACGAGATCCTGCTGATCGACGACCGTTCCAGCGCGGTCAGTCTGCCGGAAGTTCCGCTGCTCGGAGTTTTGCCCGGTACCGGCGGCCTCACACGCGTGGTCGACAAGCGCAAGGTGCGCCGCGATCTCGCCGACATGTTCTGCACCAACCCTGACGGCGTGAAGGGTGAGCGCGCTAAGGAATGGGGCCTGGTCGACGACATCGCCATACCCGCGAAATTTCACGACGCCACTCGCGCCCGAGCGCAGGCGTTGGCAAACGACTCGATTCGTCCCGCCGATGCGAAAGGCATCAAGCTCAACCCGCTGTATCGCAAAATCGACGACAGCAGTTATCGCTACCAGCACGTGGATGTCGCATTCGATCGCAGCGCCCGCACCATAACGCTAACGGTTCACGCCCCTGAAGGTGATCAGCCCAAGACCGTTGACCAAATTCACGCTGCCGGCGATCAGTGGTGGCCGCTGGCCATGGCTCGCGAACTCGACGACGCCATCCTGATGCTTCGCGTCAACGAAGCCGAACTCGGGCTGCTGCTGCTGAAGACGTCAGGCGACGCGCCAGCCGTTCTCGCCGCCGATGCCGTAATGCTCGAGCATCGCAACGACTGGCTGGTGCGCGAAACCATCGGCATGTTGCGCCGTACCTTTGCTCGCCTCGACGTCTCTTCGCGCAGTATGTACGCCATCATTGAGCCCGGTTCGTGCTTTGCGGGAATTTTGTTCGAGCTGGCGCTGGCCGCCGATCGCAGTTACATGCTGGCGCTGCCGGAAGAGGAAGGCGACTCGCCGAAAATCGCAGTCGACGATTTCAACTTCGGACTTCTGCCGGCGGTTAACCACCGTAGCCGTCTGGAGACGCGCTTCATGGGCGATGCCAGGCACATGGCCGCAGCCGTCGAAGCCAAGGGCAAATTGCTGGGTGCGGAAGAGGCTCTACAAGCGGGCCTGGTGACGGTCGCGCCCGACGATCTTGATTGGGAAGACGAAGTGCGCATCGCTATTGAAGAGCGGGCCAGCCTTTCGCCCGACGCACTCACCGGCATGGAAGCCAGCCTGCGCTTCCCCGGCGACGAAACTGTGGAGACCAAGGTGTTTGGCCGTCTCTCCGCGTGGCAAAACTGGGTCTTCATTCGTCCCAACTCCACCGGCGAGCACGGCGCGCTCAAGCTGTTCGGCACCGGATCGAAGGCGCGCTTCAGTTGGGAGAGAGTGTAGGACCAACGGTATTTGGAAGGGCGCAGCTTCAGTTGCCCCGGCGGGGGTATCAGTTTTTGTCATCCCGAACCGGCTTTACAGTTTGCTGAAAAACTCGGTCTAAGATGACTTTGAAGGGGCGTAGCTTTAGCTGCGCCGAAACAAGTTCTTTATTCTTGTCATTCCGAACCCGGCTTTAGCCGGTGAGGGATCTACTTTTCGTTAGTCGTGCCGAATGAAGCACAGCAAAGATCAGCACTATCCGAACGAATTAATGCAATCGTGACTGTTTCGTTCGAGAGAATTGAGGTTTCATCATGTCAATCAACTATCAGGACCGCATTCCTAACAACGTCGACCTCGGCTCCAACCGCACCTTGCAGCGCGCGCTGGAGCATTGGCAGCCCGAATTCCTTAACTGGTGGCAGGAGCTGGGCCCGCGCGACTTTCAGGTTGCCGACGTCTATCTGCGCACCGCTACGTCGGTGGACGCGAAGGGCTGGGCAACCTACGGATTCGTCCGCATGCCCGATTACCGCTGGGGCATCTTTCTCGCTGATCGCGATGCCAACCGCCGCATCGGCTTTGGCGACAGCTATGGGCAGGAAGTGTGGCAGCAAATTCCCGGCGAATATCGCGCCACTTTGCGCCGCCTCATCGTCACTCAGGGTGACACCGAGCCCGCGTCAGTCGAGCAGCAGCGCATGCTCGGGCACATCGCTCCGTCGCTTTATGACATGCGCAACCTGTTTCAGGTAAATGTCGAGGAAGGCCGTCATTTGTGGGCGATGGTCTATCTGCTGCACGCTTATTTCGGGCGCGATGGCCGCGAAGAAGCGGAAGAATTATTGGAGCGCCACTCCGGCGATGCCGACAAGCCGCGCATTCTGGGCACCTTCAACGAGCCAATTCGCGACTGGCTCAGCTTCTTCATGTTTACTTATTTCACCGATCGGGATGGCAAGTTCCAGCTGAAGTCGCTAGCCGAATCGAGCTTCGATCCCCTCGCCCGCACCTGTTCCTTCATGCTGACCGAGGAAGCCCACCACATGTTTGTCGGCGATACCGGTATCAATCGTGTAGTTCGACGCTCGCTGGAAGTAATGAAAGAATTGAACACCGAAGATCCGGTAGCGATTCGCAACGCGGGCGCGATCGATCTGCTGACGGTGCAGAAGTATCTGAACTTCTGGTTCAGTTCGTCGCTCGATTTGTTCGGTTCGGAAACGTCTTCCAATGCTGCGTCGTATTTCGCGAACGGTCTGAAGGGCCGTCCTGACGAATCGCGCTACGAAGATCACATTGCCGCCGACCAGAGTTATACCCTCGAAGTTCCTGATGGCAACGGGGGAGTCAAGACCGACGAAATACCCATGCGGAATGCGATGAACGACGTCACCCGCGGCTCTTACGTGAAAGACTGCGACATGGGCGTCACGCGCTGGAACCGGCTGATCGAAAAGGCGGGCTACTCGTTCCGTCTCTCGCTGCCCTCGACGCGCTTTCGTCGCAACATCGGAACTTGGGGCGGCGTTCCCACCGACCCCACGGGTAAGCCAATCGCGCAGGACGAATTCAACGCGCGCATCGGCAACTGGCTGCCCAGCGACAGCGATCGAGCCTACATCATGAGCCTGATGCACGGCGTACACGAGCAAGGCAAGATGGCCGCCTGGATCGCGCCTCCCGACCGCGGCATCAACAACAACCCGGTCGACTATGAGTATGTGAAGATCAATTAAGGCAGGGACCAGGACCAGGATTGGAGGCCAGGGATTAAGGATTAGCGGCAGACGTTACATCACGAATTGTCATTACGAGCGAAGCGAGGAATCTGCTTTCTCGACCTGCCGAAGACAGCCGATTCCTCACGGCCTGAAGGCTGTTCGTAATGACAACTCAAATCTAGTGTGTGAATCAGAAATTCGTTTACGAATTGAATGAGGCCTTCCACCGTTGCCTCAGGGGCTGAAGGCCAGTGTTTTCTTGGGCCGCAGTTCGGCACGACTGAAGTCGTGCCCTGACACAATCCGCGATTTGGGTAACCGACTTCTGATTCAGGACAGTAGTTGCTAGTTGCTAGTTGCTAATTGCTAATTGCTAATTGCGGCATTCCATGATCCACATCGCCATCATCGGCAGCGGTCCCGCAGGTTGTTACCTGGCAGACCAACTGCTCAAACTCATGCCCGACGCCTCGATCGATATCCTCGAGCGGCTGCCGGTGCCATTCGGGCTCATTCGCTACGGCGTCGCTCCCGACCATCAGAGCACCAAAGCGGTTTCGCGCCTCTTCGATCGTGTGCTCTCTCGCGACCGCGTCAGCTTCTTCGGAAACGTCGAGGTGGGTCGCGATCTTGGTCTCGACGAACTGACCCCGCTTTACGACGCGGTGGTGCTGGCCACGGGCGCGCCGCTGGATCGCCGGCTGGGAGTTGCTGGCGAAGATTTGCCGGGCGTGATTGGCTCGGGCGCATTCGTGGGTTGGTACAACAGCCATCCCCACAGTCAACTGCCGGCGGTGAACGGAGTGCGCTCGGCGGTGATCATCGGCAACGGCAACGTGGCCATCGACGTAGCTCGCATCCTGGCCAAGGGTCCTGACGAAGTCGCCGGCTGCGATCTTTCGCCCGCGGTAATGTCCTGGCTGAGCGCGCAGCCGATCGAGTCCATTCACGTCGTCGGCCGGCGCGGAGCAGCCGATACCAAGTTCAACGATCATGAACTGGCGGAGCTGGGCACCTTGCAGCGCGCGCGTCCGGTGGTGTGCGATCCTGCAAGCCTGGTCGGAGACGGCGCTGCACTCGCGGTATTGCGGGGCTTTGCCGAAGACACGTCCCGCAACTCCCCGGTCAGCATTAACTTTCACTTCAACCTGACTCCCACCGCGTTCCTGGGCGACGAACAACTGCGCGGGGCACAGTTTCGTTCGGCCGATGGCGAAATTACCGAACTGCCGGCGCAGTTGGCCGTTACCTGCATCGGTTACGAATCGCGCGCTTGCGGCGCCGCGCCGCTCTTGCATGGAGTCTTCACCAATGAGGAAGGTAAGATCGCCGATCGCCTTTATGTCGTAGGCTGGGCCAAACGCGGCCCGTCGGGAACCATTCCTACCAACCGGGTTGAGGCGCAACAGGTCGCGCAGAAGATGGCCCAGGAAGTCGCGGACGGTGACCGTTCCGGCGGGCAGGGTCTTCGCCAGATACTGGACGCGCGGCATGCTGCCTGGGTGGACTACACAGGTTGGCATCGCATTGATGAGGCGGAGCTGGCCCGTGCCGGCGCCGGCCGTTGCCGCGAGAAATTTTCCACCATCGCAGAGATGTTAGATATCGCGCGGGCCAGGCAACTCCGCTCGGCGTGAAAATGTCTTCCCTCGACAGTCCGCCTGAAACAAATTGTTGCTGGCGAGCGACAGCCAATTTCTCAGATTGTGCTTCGAATTTGAGATGGGGCACAGTCGGGAATTGCAGCATCTTCTGCCGGCATTTGGTAATGTACGTGGTGCGGATGGCCGGAACGGCACCACCTCAGCCATGACTAGCAGCACCACCATGAGCGGGCACCAGTTGGCGCGAGGACATGCGCATCGGGCCGGCCTGAGAACCGTTGCCGTCCTGGAAGCGCTGAAAGGCTGCCTGGCGCTGGTTGGGGCGTACGTGCTGGTCGTCATGATCAGGCGGGATGTGGATTTCGGGGACGCCGCCGAGCACATCCTCTTCTTCTTCCACATCAATCCCGGACACCACTGGTCGCAGCAACTTCTTCACGCCGCCGACAAGATGTCGAACGCCAGCATTGCCATGATATGGGGAATCGCGCTCTCCTATGCCATCCTGCGATTCCTGGAAGGTTATGGCCTGTGGAGACAACGGGCCTGGGCCGAGTGGCTGGCCATTATCTCCGGCTGCCTCTATCTCCCCTTCGAGCTTTACAAGTTGATCCGCCATCCCAACGCATTCCATTGGGCAATTCTGGGGATCAATATTCTCGTCGTTCTTTATATCGCCTGGGTGCGATGGGACGAAATTGCCGCTGCCCGGCGAGCGCGATTGTCCCAACCAGAAGTGCGTCCCGCCTAATCCTGCCTGGTCACTTGCACCGCTTCTTCTTCCAGCAACTCCAGCACTCCGCGCCGGGCCTCTTCATCTTCGGCGCCGAACCCGTGCGGCTCGATCGTCTCGAAATAGCGCCACGCCGATTGCGCCTGCAGCGGGTCACCATCGTGCGCTGCCTCGCACAGCAGCGCGAACGCCAGGCTCTGGCTCAAGCGATGCAGCAGCTTGCGGGCATGGCGTTGCGCACTCTGCTCGTCGTGCAGCGTGATTGCCGCTGCCTCGGCATCGTCCCGCATCCTGGTTTCTAACCCATCGCGCAACTTGCCGAGCGCTTCGGGAAGTTTGCCGGCAATGTCCTGCAGCCGCTGGCGATACTGCTCCCATCCTCGATAGCGCGGGCTCAGCAGACGCAGCAACTCCAGCGCCTGAATGTTCGCCGGCCCTTCCCAAACCGTGAGCACCTGCGCATCGCGCAACAGGCGCGCCATGGGATAGTCGCTGGTATAGCCGTTGCCGCCAATCAACTCCAGGCCCGCCCGAGTCGCGGCGATGGCGTATTCCGCCGTCAGATATTTCGCCAACGCGGTAGTCAGTCGTAGCCACGTGCGGCGGTCGCTGTTGTGCTGAACTTCGTCGAACGTGATCGCAGCTTCAAATGCCAGCAGCGTTCCAGCCTCGAACTCGACTCGCATCTTCAGCAGTTCATCCTGCACCATAGGATAGTCAGAAAGAACGTGACCGAAGGCGCAACGCGTCGTCGCCCACGCCAGAGCCTCGCGCAAAGCCCGTCGCTGAATTCCTGCCGACCCCACCGCATTGTGGACGCGGCTATATTCCAGAGCCTCCATCATCAGCTTGAATCCCTCAGGCGGTGGCGCGATCTCGACTGCCTGGGCGCCCAGCAAATCAATCTCGCCGGTGGGAAGTCCCTTGGTGCCCAGCTTGTCCTTCAGGCGACGAATGCGATAGTGATTCGGCTGCCCATTCTCCAGATGGCTCGGCACCAGGTAAAGGCCAAGTCCCGACGATCCCGGCGGCGCTCCTTCGGGACGAGCCGTGGCTACCGCGAGTCCGCTATTGGCATTGCTGGTAAACCACTTCAGACCGTGCAGCGCGAAGCCATCCGCATTGCGCACTGCGGTGGTGGTTGTGGCTCCTACGTCGCTGCCGCCATGCTGCTCCGTCGCCCACGTACCGCCAGTTTTGGCCAGTCCGTCCATGCGGACCACGTCATAGAGAAATCGCTGACGCACGGCGTCGGGAGCATGCGAGCCCAGGACATAGGCCACGGCTCCGGTGAGTGTGACCGGACAATGCAGGCTGATGTCGGCCTGCGCCAACAGGTAGCCCATGGTGAAAGTAAGCAGGTGCGGCGCGTGCTCGGAGTACGGCAACCCAACGATGCCGCGGCGATAGAGTTCGCGATGCTGCCCGTCGTACCAGGGATTGGCCACGATACGGTTGATCACGTCGCCATTGCGATCGTAAGTTTCCAGCGCGGGAGGAGCGTAGCGATCGGTATAGTTCGCCTGCGCGTCGACCTCCGTACGCACCCACTCGTGGAATTCCACCAGCTGTTGCGAATAATCGGCCATGCGCGACACGCGCGCGGTCAGCCAGGGTTCGAGGTAAAGGTCGAAGCTGTTGGATTGGTTCATGGTCGCCTCCATGGTCACAGCGAGGAGCCAATATGCATGAGCTTAACTCTTCCGGGCGCGAAAAAGAATGCAGGTGGTGAGTCACTTTGAGATGAATGCTGACCAGCGAACTTTCCGTTTACATTTCCCAAACCAATGAGGAATTGCAAAGCGCCAGGCTTTCGTGTCAGGGCACGGCTTCAGTGCGTCGCTTGTCCGGAGCTTTGTGTCAGGGCACGCCGTCAGCGGGTCGTTTTGTCCAGAGCTTTGTGTCAGGGCACGGCTTCAGCCGTGCCGCAACCGGCCCAACGTGATTCGGGCTTCAGCCCCGGAGGACTCTGTCTTGCCGGAGCCGGTTCGGTCCAACGGAAGTCTGCCCCGAACGCAGCCAATGGGTCGCGCCTTGGTACAGAATGATCAATGAGTTCTTGTTAAAGTAGAATCCCAGCCGGAGATTTGCCGGCTGGGGACTTCTCACCATGGGCCAGATACTGTTGGAGATCTGTTGTGGGTCGGCGGAAGATGCCATCGAAGCTGCCAGCGGCGGCGCCGA
>JBAVSY010000079.1:0-98936 GCA_049695855.1 Candidatus Korobacteraceae bacterium
GCAAAAGCCACCCCAACGTCAAAAGCCAAGGCGCTGGGGAATAAGGAACGTCAAAAACCAGGCGCACACCGCGTCGCCGCCGCAGTGTGCCTTGACAACCCCAACCTCGTTATAGACGGGATGACAAAAATAAAGGGCTTGTAAGGCGCACCTGCGGGTGCGCCCCTTCAAAACGCATCTAGCCAGACTTTTTCCGCAGCCCGGAAAGCCATGCCCTCCCACCTTTTCTTGCGGACACTCTCTTCGTTGAGTCTGGCGTGATCACTTCTCATCCGGCAGAGATGGCCGCGCGCAGCGCTGCCGACAACTCTTCCGGCGTGATGACGGGCGGCTGGCAACTGAAGCTCGTGCACACAATCGCAAACGACTTCTTCTCTTTCAGGGCAGGCACATTGGGAACGGTTTCGGCCAACACCGGCGGCAGATTCTGGGCGACGGCCTCGCTGTCGGTCAAGTGCACCACCGACTTGTTAACGGCGAAGGGCGCGATTGCGGCCTTGAGCAGCGCATGGGCCGCTGCGTCTTCGCCCACCACCGCAACTTGAGTATGCGGTCGAGACATCCAGGTGGCAGCAATGCCGTAGGTTCCCGCGTAAATTCCAAACTGCTCGGCTGCCCCAGCAAAAACTTCCAGCGTGTCTTCGGCTTTGTCGCGATACTTCTCGTCGTCGCTAAAAGCGTAAAGCCGCAGCAGCGCAATCGCGGCACTCGGATTTCCGGCGGGAGTTGGAGCATCCTGAAACGGCTTACGCCGCGCTCCTAGTGCGCCCAACTGCAACTTCTCTTCCAGCGACGCTTCGGTATCGAAGAAGCCCCCCGAAGTCGCATCGCCGAAGCGGCGAATCATTTCGTCGGCAATCTGTTGGGCGAACTTGAAATAACTCATGGCGCCGGTGACTTCGTAGGCATCGAGGCAAGCCAGCGCGGTGAAGGCATAATCGTCGAGCAATCCGCGGATGAACCTCTTCTCGGCTTTCGGATCGGAGTAGGCGATGACGTGAGATAACCCGCGCTCCTTGTCCCACGCCTCGGACAGAATGCGATCCAGCGAACGCAATGCGAACTTGCGCGCCTCATCTAATTCGAGTACCTGCGCAGCTTGCAGGTAAGCAGAAACGCACATGGCATTCCAGTTGACGTAAACCGTCTTGTCCACGAACGGCGTCGGCCGCTTCAAACGTGCTGCATACAGCTTGGTCTTCGCCGACGCTAGCAGGTCGAGCGCCCTTGAGATATCGATTCCCATCCGCGAGGCAACTTCCTCGGGCAGCGCGCGCAACCACAACACATTCTTCGCGCGATCGTGCTGCATCTCGCCGACTTCCTCGATGTCATAGTGCAGTGCAGCCGCTTCAAACTCCTCCTCACTCAGGACCGCCTTGGCCTCAGCGCGCGTCCAGGTAAAGTAGTCGCCGTCGTCGTCGAGATTGATGTCGGCGTCCTGCGAGGCGTAGAAGCCGCCGTGCTGGCGATCGCTCAGCCACTCATCCATCCAGCGCACTATGTCGCGGGCGACGTGCGCATAGAACTCGAAGCCAAAGACCTGATAGCCGTGTACGTAGTTCTTCAGCAGCTCGGAGTTGTCGTACGACATCTTCTCGAAGTGGGGCACGATCCAGCGCTCGTCGACCGAGTAGCGATGGAAGCCACCTGCCAACTGGTCATAAACACCGCCTTGCGCCATCTTGGTCAGCGTCGTGGTGATGACGGTGGCTACGCGTTCCTCGCGAGTTCGTACGTACCAATCCATCAGCAAATCCAGTGACGCCGGATGAGGAAACTTCGGCGCGCTGCCGAAGCCGCCATTCTTCTCGTCGAAGATCGGTAGCGCCGACTGCACCATCACGCCTACGATCCGGGGCGAGAAATCCATGTGGTGCCCGGCGAAGGCTTCCGCATTGGACAACACATTCATGGCGTCGTCGGCCGACTTCAGCACTTCGTCACGGCGGTCGCGATAGGCATCGGCAATCGCCAGCAGAATCTTCTTGAAGCTGGGACGTCCCCACTGATCGACCGGCGGAAAATACGTGCCGCCGTAAAACGGGTGCCCTTCGGGCGTGAGGAAAACCGTAAGCGGCCAGCCCCCGGTGCCGGAGATGGCCGAGACTGCAAGCTGGTAGCGGCTGTCCACGTCGGGGCGCTCATCACGATCGACTTTTACTGCAATGAAATTCTGATTGATGATCTCCGCTACTTCGGCGCTCTCGTAGGATTCGCGGTCCATCACGTGGCACCAGTGGCACCACACCGCGCCGATATCGAGGAGCACCGGCTTGTTCTCGCGTTTCGCTTCGGCGAAGGCTTCGTCGCCCCACTCGTGCCAGCGGATGGGCTGATGCATGGCTGAGCGAAGATAAGCGGACGATGCTTGGGCTAATGAGTTCGTGGCTTCAGACATGAGGGTTCAGTCTAGCAGGGAAAAACAGAGGGCGTTAGCGAGGGTAGTTAAGGTGCTGCGACTTTCCTTCAGCCGATCTCGTAGCCCCGCGTTCGGTACACTGTCATTGCGGCGCAGGCCGCATTCGTACGACGATCATTGGATGAGGAAATTGGCCTTGAATAGTCAGGAAGCGTTGACAAGAATCGTCAAAGGCGTGGCAAAGTTCCAGGCGGAAGTTTATCCTGCCCGGCGCGATCTCTTCAAAGAATTGAGGCACCACCAGGAACCGATTGCCATGTTTTTCACCTGTGCTGATTCCCGCATCGATCCGGCGATGCTGCTACAAACGTGCCCGGGCGAGGTCTTCACCGAGCGCACTCCCGGCAATATCGTTCCCAAATACAGCGAGCACGTGGGCGGAGTGACCGCCAGTATGGAATTTGCCATGTTGGTGCTGCGCGTGCCTCTGATTATTGTTTGCGGACATACCGATTGCGGCGTGGTCAAGGCTCTGGCTGAACCGGAACGAACCAACGGCATGCCTGCGTTACAAAGCTGGATGCGGCACTCGTTCGAGTCCAGGGATCGGCTGCTGAGGGAGCATCATGATGTCAGCGGAGAGGAGAAGCTACAACTCCTCACCGAATATAACGTCTTGACTCAGCTGGAAAACCTGAAGAGCCATCCCACCGTAGCCACACGGCTGCTGAACGGCGAGCTAGAGCTCCGAGGCTGGATTTATGACATCGGTGATGGTTCGGTGCGGGAGGCCGATCCGGAGTCGGGGAGGTTCGCGATGCTGGGTGAGGAGCGGGAAGGCTGAAGGTTGGATTCGGCGATCGGCGGGAGGATCATGTCCTGTGTTTTGTGGGGATGCATTGAATGTTCGACTAGTCTGCTTTACCGGTACTCCAACCCCGCGGTGAGAGCCTATTTGAGACAATCTGCCGTCCCTACAGGACTCGGATTCATTTTCTGCTTTACCCAGGACTCCGCCTGCGGCTGCGTCCTGGGCTGGACTGGGCCGCCCTTGCGGGCTGTTTTTGTCGAGCCTTGTACGACATACGCAAGGTAAGGTGAGGGTCACAGCTTACTTCGCCACGAAGATAGCCACGCTGCGCCCCTTTACGGAATAGCTTTCCTGCGACAGGAGCGGAAATTCCTGGCCATCCTCGGCGATGTCCTGTGGCGAAGCCAATGCGGTATCGACCAGGCGAAACCATTCGCGTTCCCCAATTTGCGGCAGCTCAAAATCGAGATTGCCGGAATACGCGTTGGCGATGAAGTGGATGTCGTCGCGCGAGCCGTCATGGTGGAGCTGGGAAAGCTGCATCGCCAGAGTGCGCGACTCATATCCCCAGTCGGGTTTTACGCGCTTGGTGCCGTGCCATGTAATGTGGAACCCATTCTCGCCGTTGAGTTCGAAGGTCGATCGCCGCAGCAGGTCGCAGCGCTTGCGGAAAGCAATCATCAACTGAAAGAAGCGCAGCAGACCGGCATTGCTCTCGGCCATGCGCCAATCGAGCCAGCTGATTTCATTGTCCTGACAATAGGCATTGTTGTTGCCCTGCTGTGTCCGGCCTAGTTCGTCACCGGAGAGGATCATGGGAACGCCATGCGCGAGCAGCAGAATGGCGGCAAAATTCTTGCGTTGCCGCGCCCGTAATTCGCGGATGGCCGCATCCTCCGTGGGACCCTCGGCGCCGCAGTTCCAACTGAAATTTGCGTTATTGCCGTCGGTGTTGTTGTCGCCGTTGGACAGGTTGTGCTTGTCGTTGTACGAGACCAGATCGTTGAGCGTAAATCCGTCGTGACAAGTCACGAAGTTGATGCTGTGATAAGGTTCGCGCGCGCTCGTCAGATACAGATCGGGGCTTCCTAACAGCCGGGTCGCCAGCGGCGAGGTCATGCCCGCATCGCCTTTAACGAACTTGCGAATGTCATCACGATACTTGCCGTTCCACTCTGCCCACCGCCCCCAGGAAGGGAGAGTGCCGACCTGGTAGAGTCCCGCCGCATCCCATGCCTCGGCGATGAGCTTGGTGTTGGCGAGCACCGGATCGTACGCCAGGCTCTCCAGCAGCGGCGGACTCTTCAGCACCCTGCCATCCTGACCGCGCCCCAGGACCGACGCCAAGTCGAAGCGGAATCCGTCGACGTGCATCTCCATCACCCAATAACGCAGGCAATCGACGATGAAGTCGCGGACCACCGGGTTGTTGGCGTTCACGGTGTTGCCGCAACCGGTGAAGTCTTTGTAGTCTCCGGCGGAATCGAGGATGTAATACGTGGGATTATCGATGCCGCGGAACGACCACGTTGGACCGGTCGCGTCGCCTTCGGCAGTATGGTTGAAGACCATGTCGAGGATGACTTCGATGCCGGCCTGATGCAGACTGCGGACCAACAGCTTAAACTCGCGAACCTGTTCGCCGTCGGCGAGATTGGAGGAGTAGGCGGTGTTGGGTGCGAAAAAGGCAGTTGGCTGGTAGCCCCAGAGATTGCGCAGCGGCTCCTGGGTAAAAGGATTCACCCGGTCGGTATCCGATTCTTCAAACTCGTTTACCGGAAGCAGTTCGACCGCGGTCACACCCAGCTTCTTGAGATAGGGAATCTTGTCGATGACGCCCGCGAAGGTGCCCGGATTCGCGACGCCCGACGAGGGATGCCGGGTGAAGCTGCGGACATGCATCTCGTAAATGATGCTGTCGACCAGAGGAATGTTGAGCGGCTGATCGTGTTCCCAATCGAAGTGGTTCTCAACCACGACCCCGTTGCGGTAAGGCCGGGTTCCAGGCTTGTAGGCGTCCCAGGCGCCGCCATTGGAAAGCACACGGGCATAAGGGTCGAGAAGAACGTGGCCGGGATTGAAGCGATAAACCTTGGGATCGGGATTAGGCTGCATATCGAAGCGATAGCCATACTGGATTCCCGCATCCAGTCCTTCCACGAGCGCATGCCAAACCTGCCCCGTTCGGTTCACCCGGGGATCGAACGGGACCTCGACAAACGGATCTGCCGCGCCCGGCTGAAACAACACCAGCGTGCAGGAAGTGGCGTCTTTGGAGAAGATGGAGAAATTCACGCCGTGTCGTCGTACCGTCGCACCCAGCGGAAGTGGTGCTCCGCGCTTAATCCGATGACCTGGTACGGATGTGACGGAGGACTTTGTCGGCGCGCTTTGGGCGCCAAGTTTCAGTGGCATAGATGTCGCCCATTGTGCGCCACAAACGCCGGGTTGGAATAGCAAAAAATTGCCGGAATCTGCGAAAAACAAACCGAGATCCAAAGCCGTGGTCCAAAGATGAGAACGGCTAAACAGTCTGCTAAGAAACGCGAGAACTGAAAGTTGCTTCCGCGGCTGAAAAGCCAGACCAGCCGTTTCGCCTTAGCTACTGTGTGTCCGCAGTAAGTGCCGTGCGATGCCAGCGTAAAGATCAACAGCGTTCAGCAGTTGCTTTTTCTCGATGTATTCCCCGTCGGTGTGGGCGACATGAATCGCCCCCGGACCAATCAGCAGCGGTTTTCCCCAACGGGTGAGCGCAGGAATATCGGTAGTGAAGGCCGCAATCATGGTCTCGATGCCGGGAACCGTGCCTAGTTCGACATAAGGGATCTCAAGCTTGAATTGGGCCTCGGCTTTCCCGGCGACAGTGTCAGTGATTTGCCGGCGTAATTCTTCGGCGGGACCGACGAGCCGGAAAAGCAGCTGTGCAACCGCCCGATCGGGAATGACGTTGGGCGCGCGGCCTCCCTCAATCTGACCAATGTTCAAAGTACACGGGCCGGCTTTGGGATTGGTGGGCAACTTTAGTTTGCGAACGGCTTCGAGGGCATCGAGTAGCTTCTCGATCGCCGACTCGCCGAGTTCGGGATAGGCCGAATGCGCCATCTTGCCGCGCGCTACCAACTCCACTCGCAGGGTGCCCTTCGACGCAACTGCCAGTCGGTTTTCTGTTGGCTCGCCGTTGATGAGGAACTTCACCCCTCGCGGCTGCTGATTGGCTGTCTGCGCGCCTTGGCTGTCTCGTTCCTCGCCAACCAGAAATAACAAACCGACATGAATTCCTTCCGCCTTCAACTTCTCCGCCGCTGCAATTTGCGCCACGATGATGCCTTTAGCGTCACATGATCCGCGGCCGTAGATGCGACCTGGCGTCTCGGAAGAGGGAATGAACGGCGGCACTGTGTCCATGTGCGTGGAAAGGGCGAGCTCGGGTGTGGGATGTCCCGGATGCGTCGCCCAGACGTCAAAGCGATCACCTTCGACGGGAATCCGCTCAACGTTGTAGCCGAGCTGCGTCAGTTCTGTGGCCAGCTCTTGGCCGACGGCAGCTTCCATTCCGGTCGTGGACTCGATGTCCATGAGCCTGCGGGTAAGAGCGAAAACGTCCATAGCAGCAGAATAGATGATTTCCGGAATTCACCACAGAGACACGAAGGCACGGAGACTTGAAGAGATCGCCATCACAAGGATGGATGAGGTCGGTTTTCTTACACTTTGCGCTTTACGTTCCGCTTTGATCCACATTCGTCATCCTGCCGCCAAAACCGCTTCGCGAGGTTTTCTTATCTTCGCCGGGTCGAGGAACCCCGCCAGTAAACGCAATTGGTTGGGTCGAAGGGATTGCCAGGCTACTACAAATTGCGGAGGGCAGGTTACTCCCTCAAACCCCACACTTTCCTCTTGACACACAACTATTTAGGAGTAGGATACGTCAAAAGTGGGATGAAGTGGTAAGTTGTGGTAAGCCTCTCATGCTCACGGGGTGAATTTAGTGCGAAATGGTTTTATCGCTGGCATGGCCATAAACCCGGATCGCTGTTGCCCAGTGGGAACGTTGAGATTGACCTCCGTTGTGGGATTTGAAGTTAAGGCCGAGCGCTATGTTTCGCGGCACTCATTTAACCCGACTGGACGACAAAGGGCGTTTGAAGATGCCCGCGGAATTCAAGCGCGTGATCGACGAGAACTTCAGCGCGCAATTCTACATTACCAGTTGGGATGGCATGAGTGCCAAAGTGTATCCCATGCAGGCTTGGGAAGAGATCGAACGCAAACTGGCGGCGTTGCCCGAGATGCACAAGACCAAGCAAAAATTCCTGGAGCGCACCAGTTATTACGGACAGGTCGTGGAGTTCGATGGGCAAGGCCGCTTGCTGATGCCGCAGATTCTGCGCGACACCGCAAATCTCAAAGGCGAGGTTGCGGTCATGGGCAATTTGAAGCACCTGGTGGTGCGCAACGCCGACGAGCTCCGCAAGGCCGTGGCGGAACCCTTCACCGAGGAAGATGAAACCATCCTCAGCGGATTGGGTATTTAGGCAGCGAAGTTTTCGGGTTCCATTCGCGATCTCGGAATGGGAGTGAATGGACGACGGATTTGCAGAAGCGAACAGCGCCCCTGGGCGCGGACATGGTGAGACTCGATTTAGCCATGTGCCAGTTCTTTTAAAACCAGCGATCGAATTCCTGGCCGTACGACGCGGCGGGACCTATGTCGACGCGACCCTGGGCTTAGGCGGACACAGTTGGAAAATTGCAAGGCTCCTGGGCGCACGGGGTCATTTGATTGGCTTCGATAAGGACCCGGCAGCGCTGGAACGGACGCGCGAGCGACTGGCGAAACCGCCGGCGGAGTTGGCGAGTGACTGGCCGAAGGTCGAGCTGATACATGCCTCGTTCGCCGAAGTCGCGCAGCATGTGGCGACAGCAGCGGTGGACGGGCTGCTGGCTGACTTGGGTGTCAGCTCCATGCAGTTTGAAGACGCAGCGCGCGGATTTAGTTTTCAGGCAGAAGGCCCTTTAGATATGCGGATGAATCCGCAAGCGGGGCTGACTGCCGAACAAGTGGTAAATCGCTTCGACGAGCGCGAGCTTGCCAATGCGATTTACGAATTCGGTGAGGAAAGGAGGTCGCGGAGAATCGCCAGAGCCATTGTTCGGGCGCGGCCGATTCACACAACCGCACAACTGGCGGGTGTGATTTCGGCCGCGGCCCGGCCAATGAATCAAGCTGAGAGGCGCATCCATCCGGCGACGAAAACTTTCCAGGCACTCCGAATTCTGGTGAACCGTGAACTGGATGATCTGCGAGCGCTGCTCTGCCCCAGTGAGCGCAAAAGCGGCACTCGCTGGGGGCCCCAATTGCTTCCGCCAGTAGCGCAGGTACTGAAGTCCGGCGGCAGGTTGGTCGTGATCAGCTTCCACTCCCTGGAAGATCGCATTGTGAAAGATGCATTGCGAGAGGGAGCGCGCGACGGGGTATATCGCGTGCTGACCAAGAAGCCGGTGACTGCTGAAGAGGAAGAGATCGATCGCAATCCGCGGTCGCGCAGTGCAAAGTTGCGAGCTGCCGAGCGGACGTAGGTGGGACAGTCAGAAAAGTTATTAACTGTTTTCACAGGCAATTCCACAGAGGTTGCGGAAAAAGCTGTGGGGAATGTGAATAAGTTCAGGGCCCATGAAATTCGGCTCGTGCGTTCAAAAGTTTCAAGCCGGACGCTGGCGAAGCGGTGACGCCGTCTGGCAGGAGAAAGAAATGGCAGCCGGAGTTCTTTATCCAACCATGTTGCAAGCTGGCGAGTGGAACGACCACGCGGCGCTGCAGCCGCGCGGCATGTTCATCGGCACGCCGGAAATCTACTTCACCAAGCGCATCGACAACTCACGTGTAGCAAAAGTCACCGACCCAAAGCGCCGGCGGGAGATGCTGACGTTCGGCATCACTCTGGCGGTACTGTTTCTGCTGGTCATGGTCTATCTGTGGCAGCATTTCAGCGCCATCGAATACGGATACAAGATCGAGCAGCTGAAGCTGGAGCGTGACACTATCTCTGAATCGAATCGCGCGCTGAGTCTGGAAGAGGCTTCGCTGAAGGACCTGTCGCGCATCGATCGCATGGCGCGCGAGTTAGGCATGCAGCGTCCGGTGGATGGGCAGTGGCAGCCGATGGACACCGCGACCGCCGATCCGGCTACGCCGGTCATGGCGAAGGTGAACGGAATTATGGTGGTCTCGGCTCTGCAGTAGGGCTGGGGCTGAACGGTTTCTGGCTGAGCGGCAGTCCGACTCGAGTCGAAAGCGCAGGCAATCCAGGGACGTTCGCTCCGAAACAAACCTTAGAGTTTCAACCGGCGGTCCGAAGCAACGGACCGCCTTCGCCGCGTAAGGCGGACGTCTTACTAATAAGATTTATCTCTGTCGTCTTACTTGTAAGACGTCCCAGGCACGCAGGAAAAACGTAGGAAACGACGCAGTACCGGCTGGCAAGAAGCCGAAACGCAACCGAATGGAGTAGCGAGGGAATGCGGGCGAGCGCTCCTAAGACGCCAAGTCGAAGGCTCTACATCTTTGCGGCGCTGCTTTTCCTGTGGATTCTGGCCATTTGTTTCCGCCTGGTTCGTCTGCAAGTCGTGAAGTATGGCGACTTCGTACAGCGCGCTCAACGCCAGCAGAACCGCACCATCCCCACCGAGCCTCGCCGGGGAAATATCTACGACCGCAACGGCTACGCCCTCGCCATGTCGATCGACGTGGACTCGGTTTTCGCCGTTCCCAGCGAGATTCACGACCAGGAAACCACGGCGACGATCCTGGGCAAGGTGCTGGACATGGATCCGCGGGACATTGTGGCCCGGATGCAGGCTTCGCGCAATTTCGCCTACATTAAGCGCAAGATCGATGGCGAGACCAGCGATCGGGTTCGCCAGTTGAATCTGCGAGGCATTTATTTTCGGAAAGAGCCGAAACGTTTTTATCCCAAGCGCGAACTGGCGGCCCAGGTGCTCGGCTATGTTGGCATGGACGACGAGGGCCTGGGCGGGCTGGAGCGTGAGTTCGATGATGATCTCCGCGGGATTCCTGGCCAGGAACTGATCTCGATTGACGCCCGGCGCAAGTGGTTCAGCCGGGTGGAGCGGCCTCCTGATCCTGGGCAAAACCTGGTGCTGACCATCGACCAGACCATTCAATACATCGCCGAGACGGAACTGCAAAAAGGCATGGAGGACACCAAGGCGATTGCCGGAACCGTGGTGGTGGAAAATCCGCGAACCGGCGAAATCCTGGCCTTAGCGAACTGGCCCACCTTCAATCCGAATGTCTTCAACAATGTACCCGTGGAGTCGCTGAAGGACCGCGCGGTCAGCGACGTGTACGAGCCTGGCTCGGTGTTCAAGATTGTTACGTATTCGGCGGCCATCGATCAGCATGTGGTGACGCCGGAGGATCATATCGACTGCCAGCACGGCGCGATTGATGTGTTCGGCATGAAGATTCATGACCACGAGAGCTTGGGCGTGGTGACGATCGCCGAGGCTCTCGCGCACTCCAGCGACGTGGCTGCCATCAAGGTTGGTATGAAGCTGGGAGACCAGCGGCTCTATCACTACATTCACGACTACGGTTTTGGGCAGCAGACTGGGATCGAGCTTCCCGGCGAGACGCGAGGATTGGCTAAGCCAGTGAGCCACTGGTCGAAGGTCTCAATCGGCGCCATCTCAATGGGGCAGGAGATTGGCGTCACACCGCTGCAAACCATCTCGCTGGTGTCTACGATCGCGAACGATGGAGTATATACCCCTCCCCGCATCGTGGCTGGCGAACTGCCGCCTGACAGTAAAGCGCTGCCCGTGGTCTTTCATCCCGCGCAGCAGCACCGTGTTGTCTCCACCATGACGGCGGCGGAAATGAAGAAGATGATGGAGGGCGTGGTGCTGTTCGGGACAGCACGCAGGGCGATCCTGGATGGTTACACTGTGGCCGGCAAAACCGGAACCGCGCAGAAGGTCGATCCGGCGACTGGCGCTTACTCCAAGACGAAGTATGTGGCGTCGTTCATCGGCTTTGCGCCGGTGAATACGCCTGCGATCACCATTGCCGTGATCCTGGATTCGCCGGTTGGGCTGCATCAGGGTGGACAGGTTTGTGCACCCGTATTCAAACGGATTGCTATGCAGGTCCTGGAGTACCTGCATGTGCCGCACGACTTGGACGTGAAGAGCCCGCAGCGGCAGGCGTTGCTGGCATCGACGAAGGACAGCGATTTGACGGATGAATCGCCCGATCACCTGGGAGCACCGCTGCAGGACGACACCGCAGCTGCTCCCAGTGCCCAGGCGGCGACCACTTCCGCCCGGCCAGCCAAGAGCAACGATTCAGCCCCGACGACGCCAGCCAAGGTCTCGGATACAAAACCTCTAACGGCCGCCGGTCCTGAAATCACACAGGCCACAACTCCGCCTCAGCCCGTAACACAAGCGGGGCAATCTGCCGCGAACGGCACCGTCGTTCTGGATGTGGATAGCGGCGTGGTGGTGCCGTCGTTCCTCGGCAAAGCATTGCGGTCGGCGGTAGAAACCGCTCAGCAATCGGGACTGGAGATCAACGCAATCGGCAGCGGCGTAGCGCGCGAGCAGTGGCCCGCGCCGGGCAGCCACTTACCTTCAGGACAGCACATCACGGTGCGGTTTACGCACTGAGCATGAAGCAGAAGAGAGCGCGAATTGTCCCAAGACCGGGGCATTGGCGATGGTGATTATAAGATTTGGAAACCCGGAAGCCGTAAAGCCTTCCGGTCGAACGTGACAGTTTGTGAGCAGCCGGCGTGATCGTTGATGGCGCCGATAAGAGCATCGGCAAACGACCCATAGCCCTCCCACAGCGCGATCAAAGCAGTGGCGACCGCTGCTTCGTGTTCTACGACCAGGGTGTCGGCCTGTAGCACCCGCTCAAGCACAGCGGCAATTTCTTTCTCGGTGAGGCCATAGGCGCGCTTCAGCACCCATATCGTCTCTGCCAGGGCAACAATACTAACGAACCCTGGGACTTGCTCGGTCAAATGCCCTTCGATAAGGACAGTAGCTTTGCGGCTTTGCACCGGGTCGTCCTGCGCAAAGTACCGCACGAGGATGTTGGTATCGAGTCCAATCATTTTCGTTTGAGGTGGCGAAACCTCTCCGCGGCGCCCGCGGCGATGGCCACGTCCATTTCTTCGAGCGTCACCCGTCGCCGGGCTTTGACAATGCCTCGCAACACGGAGACCGGAAGTTTGGGCAAGAGAAACACAGTGCCGTCGGGATGGACGAAGAACTTGACTTTGTCGCCCGGCTTGAGATGCAGGTGTTCGCGAATGGCTTTCGGGATCGTCATTTGTCCTTTAATGGTGAGTGCAGATTCCATAAAAGCTCCATTACTTTTTGTAAAATGTAATACCTAATCCGTTTGCATGTCAATCTTGCTGACTATAATGCGGGTAGAATGAATTTCGTCGATCTGTTGGATGGTGCGGAGTACGTTGCTCAGCAGGGCGATCCGCCCATTGCCGGACTCGACTATGACAGCCGACGGGTGAAGCCGGGGTGGTGTTTTGTTGCCATGCGGGGCGAGACCACCGACGGCAATCAGCATATCGATGCTGCGTTAAACGCGGGAGCGGTCGCGATCGTCAGCGACTCCTTGCCTCCCCAGTCGGACGTAGCCTGGGCGCAGGTTGTGCATGGTCGCCGCGCGCTGGCGCGCTTGAGCGCCAACTTTTACGGCCGTCCAGCCGAACAGCTCTCGATCACCGGAATCACGGGCACGAATGGCAAGACAACGACATCTTTCCTGTTGAATGCCATGCTGCGCAAAGGCGGACGCAAGACTGCGCTGGTCGGCACGGTGGAATATCGCATCGAGGAGGAGAGCTATCCAGCGCCGCACACTACCCCCGAGGCACTGGAGCTGAACCAGTTTTTCGCCCGTGCGGTAGCCGCCGGTTGCACCGAGGCGGTGATGGAAGTTTCCTCGCATGCGCTGCAGCAGCAGCGTACTTATGGCATTCCCTTCGATGTGGCCGTCTTCACCAATCTCACGCGCGATCACCTCGACTATCACGGCACCATGGAAGAGTACTTCGCGTCAAAGACGATTCTGTTCCAAGGCTCGGGTACGGAGCCGCCCAGAGCTGCTGTTATTAACATTGAAGATGAATACGGGCAGCGCCTGATCAAGCTGTGCAAGAAGCAGGCAGAGCTGATCACTTACGGCATGAACAGCGGCGACTTCCAAGCCAAGGACGTCAGCATTGAAGCGAATGGAACGCGGTTTAACCTGATGACCCCCACTGGCGAATATCCCATCTGGAGCCCGTTGTTGGGGCGGGTCAATGTCTTCAACCTGCTTGCCGCTGCCGGAGCAGCCTACGCACGCAATGTCGAGCCGCGAGCTATAGCAGAAGCCGCCTATGATCTGAACCGGGTTGCAGGCCGATTCGAACGAGTCGATGTGGGTCAACCTTTCACCCTGATCGTGGATTACGCCCACACCGACGATGCGTTGCGCAATCTGACTGCATTGGCAAGAGATTTTCTGGCTCAGCGGGGAGGAACGGGACGCGTCATTACGGTTTTCGGATGCGGCGGAGACCGCGACCGCAGCAAGCGGCCGTTGATGGGTGAGGCTGCAGGATCGGGCAGCGATTTCGTGATTCTGACTAGCGATAATCCGCGCAGCGAAAACCCACTCGACATCATGAACGATGCCATGCCCGGACTGCAACGCAGCGGTACAAAGTACGTGTTGGAGCCGGATCGCCGAAAAGCTATAGCGTTGGCCATTCGCGAAGCCGGGCAGGGCGACATTGTGCTGATCGCCGGAAAAGGTCACGAGAAAGTGCAGGTCACCAGCGTGGGCTCGGTGCCGTTCGACGACATCGACGTAGCCCTGGCTGCGTTGCACGCGGCGGGCTACGGTACGGCCCAGGCGCAGTCAGCTAAGCCATGAAATTAAACCTGTCGCGCGCCGCTGAATTCATGCAGGCTACCGGAGAATTTGATCCCGCCACGCTGGCCAGCGGATATTCCATCGATTCGCGGACTCTACGACCCGGCGAGTTGTTCTTCGCAGTGCGCGGCGAGCGACTCGACGGGCACGATTACGTGGAGGCTGCGTTAACCAAAGGCGCGGTCGCTGCCGTGGTGGAAGCTACTCAACTACCGCGATTTGCCTCAAAGAAGCGATTGCTGGTCGTCGTCGATTCGTTGACAGCTCTGCAGAATTTGGGCGCAGCGGTGCGGCGGTTATGGGGCAAAGCGCTGATTGGCGTGACCGGCTCGGCGGGAAAGACGACGACCAAGGAAGCCATCGCGCACGTGCTGGGCACACGGCTTCGGGTACTGAAGTCGCAAGGCAATCTGAATAATCATTTCGGCATGCCGCTGCAACTGCTCAAGCTGGAGCCCGAGCACGAGATCGCGGTGATCGAGATGGGCATGTCGCACGCTGGAGAGATTACGGCATTGGCGAAGCTGGCGGCGCCCGACTGCGGTGTGGTGACCATGGTGGCGCCAGTTCACCTGGAGTTCTTCGATTCGATTGAGGCTATCGCGCGAGCCAAGTATGAGCTGATCGAATCGCTCCCCGCCGGTGGCATCGCGGTGCTCAATGCCGATGACGAATATGTTTCGCAATTCGGGCGCGACTTTCATGGACGAGTGGTGACCTTCGGTCTTCACCAGCACGCCGAAGTCCTGGCTCAGAACATCGAGTCGCGTGGGCCGCTGGGCTCGACGTTCGACATCGTTGCCGATGGCAAGGGGGCGCGGGCAAATTTGCCGCTGCTGGGTGAGCACAACATTTACAACGCTCTTGCCGCCGTTGCCGTCGGACTGCAATATGGGGTGTCCTTGCAAACGGCGGCTGATTCGCTGGCCACGTTATCAGCCGGTGACAAGCGCGGAGAAATTCTCCACGTCGGAGGCGCCACCGTCATTAACGATTGCTACAATTCGAATCCAAAGGCTCTCGATAGCATGGTGCGATCGCTGGCGGAAATTCCAGCGCAGCGGCGGATTGTCGTCGCCGGTGAAATGCTGGAGCTGGGTCCGGCCGCCGAAGCTATGCATCGCGATGCCGGCGAGCACATGGCACAGGCTGGTATCGATGGCCTGCTGGGGGTGCGTGGACTGGCGGAGATCATGGTCGAAGGCGCGAAGACAGCAGGAATGCAGGCTGAGTTTATGCCGACGCCGGAAGATGCGGGCGAGTGGTTGCGCCGCGAGATCAGGCCGGGCGACGTAGTTCTGTTGAAAGCCTCGCGCGGCGTGCGACTGGAGCGCGCGCTGGAAGTATGGAGTGGTGGCGGACACATTCCCTCGACGGCTGAATCCGGCTCGGGATAATTTACCAGGGACTTTGACGGCGCACCTGAAGGTGCGCCCCTTCAAAACGAGAACGGGGAAGAATTTGCTCTATTGGCTGCTGTACCAGAAGGGATTTGTCGTCTTTCATATCGGCCCGTTCCGAATCTTTCGCTACCTCACGTTCCGCACTGCCTTCGCCAGCCTTACCGCCCTGTTCATCGGTCTCATCATTGGACCGGCGGTCATTCATCGGCTGCGTGAATTCCAGATCGGCCAGTACATTCGCGAGGACGGCCCCAAAGCCCATCAGCAGAAAGCGGGCACGCCGACCATGGGCGGAGTTCTCATCGTTGTGGGCATGATCATCCCGACGCTGTTGTGGGCCGACCTGGGCAATCGCTTTGTCTGGATTGCAGTAGTGGCGACGCTGGCCTTTGGGGCCATCGGCTTCGCGGACGATTACCTCAAGGTTGTGCATCGGCGTAACCTGGGGCTTACCGCTCGAGCCAAGCTGTTCTATCAGTTTCTAGCGGCCCTGGCTGTGGGTGCGACGCTGAGCGCCCTGGAAACTCACGGCCTGTATTCGACCCGCCTGATTGTGCCCTTCCTGAAACATTTCCGGCCAGATTTGGTCATCAGCAAGCTGCATCACGGATATCTGTCGCCGCTGGCTTTTTTGCCGTTTCTGGCGTTCGTCTCCATCGTGATCGTCGGATCGAGCAATGCTGTGAACCTGACCGACGGGCTCGACGGCTTGGCGGTCGGCTGTACGGTGATTGCTGCCGGCGCGCTTACGGTACTTACCTACGTCAGTGGACACGCGGTGTTTGCCGACTACCTCGAGCTTTCCAAGATGCCTCAGGTATCGGAGGTGACCATTTTCTGCGGATCGATGGTTGGATCGGCCATCGGCTTCCTCTGGTACAACGCTCATCCGGCGGAAATCTTCATGGGCGATGTCGGTTCGCTGGCCTTGGGTGGTGCGATCGGGACGGTAGCGGTAATCATTAAGCAGGAATTGCTGCTGCCTTTCATCGGCGGAGTATTCGTGATCGAGGCATTGTCGGTGATCCTGCAGGTGGGCTCGTACAAGTTGCGCAAGAAACGGATCTTCAAGATGGCGCCCATTCACCACCACTTCGAATTGCTGGGTTGGAGCGAGTCCAAGGTGATCGTGCGCTTCTGGGTGGCGTCGCTGGTGTTTGCACTCTTTGCTCTCACCACATTGAAGTTGCGGTAGATGCACGAAGAACGTGGGACAATGGCGGGTTGCGGTCGAATCATGTTCTCAAGCCGACGGTACTTCGAGGGCTAAACAGTTTGCTGAAAAACTCGGAACCGCAGATGCCTCACCGGCTGAAGCCGGTTCGGCATGACAAAAATAAAGGGCTTACTACGGCGTAGCTAAAGCTACGCCCCTTCAAAATCGCGTCGGGCCGAGTTTTTCAGCAAGCTGTAAAGCCCGGCCTTATACCGGGGCATTTTCGGACGGCCTGAAGGCCGTCCCCTTCGAAGAGCGGATTTCTGTCCCTTTCGAAGAACGGATTTTGGATCGGTGCTCGCTTAAAGGCGCAAAGTCAACGATGGATGTTAAGGGCAAACGCGTGCTGGTGGTGGGGCTGGGCAAATCCGGCGTAGCCAGTGCTTTGTTCCTGCAAGAACGCGGAGCGCGGGTCGCCGTCTCCGACGCCAAGTCGCCGGAACTGCTACGCGAAGAGATTCCTGTTCTACTGGATCACGGCATCAGCGTGGAGACTGGGCAGCACGGCGAGCGCACCTTTCGCGATCAGGATTTGATCGTAGTCAGTCCGGGCGTGCCCTTCGATGTTCCGCAACTGGTGCAGGCCCGGGCTCGCGGCATTCCGGTCATCGGCGAAGTGGAACTGGCAGCGCGCTACTTGCGGGGCCGGATCGTTGCCATTACCGGCTCCAACGGCAAGACCACGACCACGACTTTGACGGGCGAGATCCTCTCGGCCGGCGGACGCAAGACCTTGGTCGGCGGAAACATCGGCACTCCTGCCATCAGCCTCGTCGATCAGTCGAGCGAAGATACCTGGACTGTGCTGGAGATCAGCAGCTTCCAATTGGAGACAATTGAAACTTTCCATCCCCACATCGCCGTGGTGCTGAACATCACGCCCGACCATCTCGACCGGCATCACACGTTTGAGAATTACGCGGCCGCAAAAGCTCGTATCTTCGAGAACCAGACTGCGGAGGATTTCGTGGTCCTGAACGCCGACAACGAAGCTTGTGCAGAGACCGCGTCGAAAGCCAAACCGCCGGCGCGCTGGTTCAGCCGTCTGACCGAGGTTGGTAGCGGCGCTTTCGTGCGCCAGGAGCAAATCATCTGGCGCGATGAAAAGGGCGATCGCGAGATCATGCCGGTCAGCGAGATCGCGCTTAAAGGGGCGCACAACGTGGAGAACGTCCTGGCGGCAGTTTGTGTCGGAATGCTGGCCGGAGTCGAACCGGCAAAAATCCGCAGTGCGGTCGCCGCCTTCAAAGCGGTGGAGCATCGCCTGGAATATGTGGCCACGGTTCGGGGCGTGGAGTACTACAACGATTCCAAGGCGACGAATGTCGACGCGACGATCAAGGCGCTGGAGTCGTTTCCCGGGCGCATTCACCTCATCCTGGGCGGCAAAGATAAAGGCAGCGATTACAGCGTGCTTAACTCGCTGCTGAAGGAACGGGTGAAGCGGGTGTACACCGTTGGCGCGGCTGCGGCGAAGATCGAGTCGCAGGCCAGTGGCACGGAGATCGTCAACGCCGGAACCCTCGAGGCAGCGGTCAGGCGCGCCAGCGACGCGGCCACGGCGGGCGACATCGTTCTGCTAGCCCCGGCCTGCGCCAGCTTCGATCAGTTCGACAGCTACGAACATCGCGGCCAGGTTTTCAAAGATCTGGTTCGGCAGTTGGCGGCGAGGAAGCAGGAACGCGAACGCGTGGAAAGCGGCGCTCCTGGAGGCAATGCTTAATGGCCAAACGCGTGAGCGTCGACAAGTGGTTGTTCACGGTGACGCTATTGCTGGTCTTTATCGGACTGGTGATGGTCTTCAGCGCCTCGGCGGTGATGGCCAAGGAGCGCTTTGGATCGCCCTACGGATTTCTGGTGCGGCAGATGGCGTGGGCCGCGGCCGGCCTTCTGGTCATGATCGTGGTGATGAATGTCGATTACAAGAAATTCCGCCGGCCTCCGGTGGTGTTCACGTTTCTCGGCATTACTTCACTGTTGCTGATCGCCGTTTTCCTGTTTCGCGATTCTCACAACACCCATCGCTGGATTAAGTTTGGAGGCTTGTCGTTTCAGCCCTCGGAAGTCGCCAAGCCCGCTCTGATCTTGTATCTCGCATATTTCCTGGAGTCGCGCTGGCAACAGATCACGGACTGGAAGAACGTGCTGATCCCGGCGGCCGCGCCCACCATTCTGTTTGCACTGCTCATCGTCAAAGAGCCGGACCTGGGCACCGCCATAGCTTGCGTGGCGATTTCTGCCGCCGTGCTATTCGTGGCCGGGATGAACATGAAGTATCTCTGGTACGCGCTCGCGGGATCACTGCTGCCCTTGTATTTTTTGATCGTGCGTGTGCCCTGGCGCTGGGCCCGCATGCAGGCGTTTCTCGACCCGTTCAAAGATCCGCAGGGCAAGGGATTTCACATCATCCAATCAATGATTGCGGTAAGCACCGGCGGTCTGACCGGCCTGGGTTTAATGGAAGGCAAGCAGAAGCTCTTCTACCTGCCCGAACCGCATACCGACTTCATCTTCGCAGTTACAGCAGAAGAGTTGGGGCTGTGGGGCTCAGTGCTGGTCGTTTCGTTATTCGGAATCTTCCTATATCGTGGCATCCGGACGGCTCTGCGCACCGACGACATGTTCGGAAAATTTCTGGCCACCGGGGTCACGGCGATGGTGGTGGTGCAGGCGCTATTCAACATCAGCGTAGTCCTGGCCATGGTGCCGGCCAAAGGCATTCCGTTGCCATTCATTTCTTACGGCGGCTCGTCGCTGTTCATCACTCTGGCCAGCGTCGGAGTTCTGCTCAACATCACTCAGCAAGCGGAATAGGTATGCGTGCGATCGTGGCGGGTGGCGGCACGGGCGGGCATGTAATTCCTGCTCTCGCCATCGCGCAGGAGCTGCGATCGCGTTATGGTGCCCAGGTAGTCTTTGTCGGCACGTCGCGCGGCATCGAGACGCGCCTGGTTCCTGCCGCGGGATTTGAGCTGCATCTCATCGAAGTCGGGGGGCTCAATCGCGTGGATTTCGCCACTCGGCTAAAGACAGTGCTGGACTTGCCGCGCGCGGTGATGACCTCAGCCAAACTGATCAGTGAGTTTCGTCCGGACGTTATGGTGGGCGTGGGAGGCTACGCTTCCGGGCCTGCAATGCTGGCGGCGGCGATGATGAACATCCCGACGGTCGCCTTTGAGCCGAATGTGGTCCCGGGGTTCGCCAATCGTTTGCTTGCTCCCATGGTGAGAGCCGCGGCCGTACACTTCGCAGAGACTTGCCATTACTTCCGCAACTGCCACGTAACCGGAGTTCCTGTACGCAGCGAGTTTTTTGACGTAGCTCGGCGGCCGAAAAACGATCGTCCCAGATTGCTGGTCTTTGGAGGTAGCCAAGGAGCCCATGCCATCAACCTGGCGGTATTGCAGGCCTTGCCGAAGCTGATGGAAGCCGTGCCGGCGATTTGCATCATTCATCAAACCGGGGAAAGAGATTACCCCGAAGCGCAAGCCGCTTATCTACAAGCGATGGTTTCGGCGGAAGTATCGCCGTTCATCGACGATATGCCGGGGGCCTTCGCTCGCGCTGACTTGGTGCTATGCCGCTCGGGCGCCAGCACGGTAGCGGAAATTACCGCGGCCGGGAAGCCGGCCATCTTTATTCCATTGCCCACTGCCGCCGACGACCATCAACGGCACAACGCGGCGACGCTGGCTGCGGCTGGGGCAGCGCGATTGTTGCCGCAGGCCGAACTCACGCCCCAGCGGCTGGTGACCGAGGTCGCTTCGTTGCTGAACGATGGCGCGGGTCTGGCGAAGATGTCGGAAGCGGCCCGACGCTTTGCCCATCCTGATGCAGCTGCTAAGATTGCCTCGCTTGCGGCGCGGGTCGCTGGCGTCTCGGGTGGAGCGGCACTTCAGAGCCGCGTCGCAGAGTAGAGTAAGAATATCTGGGTTCGGGTTCGGCGGTCATTTTCAACGACCGCCGAACCCGAACCGACTCTTATCAGGTGCACTTACACCGACCTGAAGGTCGGCTCTACCCGATCGTTTAAGAAGACCTCTCTCCCATGTTTGCAAAGATTCAGCGGGTACATTTCGTGGGTATTGGCGGCATCGGCATGAGCGGAATCGCCGAAGTCCTGCTTAATCTGGGATACAAGGTTTCCGGCTCTGATCGCAAGCCCTCGGCGGTGACCGCGCGCCTGGCCGGAATGGGTGCGGTCATCTCGGATGAACATCTGGCGAAGAATGTCGTGGGTGCAGATGTGGTGATCGTCAGCTCTGCCATCAAGTCTGACAACGCCGAGGTCATCGCTGCGCACCAGCACCACATCCCGGTGATTCAGAGAGCTGAGATGCTGGCCGAACTGATGCGCCTGAAGTACGGCATTGCCATCGCCGGCATGCATGGTAAGACAACCACGACGTCGATGGTGGCAGCGGTGCTGGCGGCGGGTGGACTCGATCCCACGGTGGTGGTTGGCGGACGGGTCGATGCGATGGGCTCGAACGCGCGGCTGGGCAAGTCGCAGTACCTGGTGGCCGAAGCGGACGAAAGCGACCGTTCCTTCCTCAAGTTGTCGCCGATTCTGGCCGTGGTGACCAACATCGACCGCGAGCACATGGACTGCTATCGCGACATGGAGGATGTGGAGCAGACCTTCCTGCAGTTCATGAATTCCGTGCCGTTCTATGGGATGGTGGTCGCCTGCAGCGATAACGAAGACCTGCGGCGTCTGTTGAGTGGAGTTCAGCGGAGAACCGTCACCTACGGTACGCACGGGGGTTCGGATTTCCACATCTCGAACATGCACTGGGGATCCTCCCGCGACAGCGTCGCGCTAAGCAGCTTTCAAGTGATTTATCGCGGCGACGATCTGGGGCAATTTCGCCTGCGGGTTCCCGGCGCGCATAACGTGAGAAATGCCACAGCCGCGATTGCGGTTGGACTCGGGTTGGATGTTCCGGTCGAACAGATTCGTGATGCGCTGGAAAACTTCAATGGCGTGGATCGCCGTTTCCAGTTGATTGGCACGGTTAATGGCGTAAGCGTAATCGACGACTATGGACATCATCCCACGGAGATTCGCGCGACCCTGGCGGCGGCGCGGCAGTGCGGCTTCAAGAAAGTTCACGTTATCTTTCAACCGCATCGTTATACCCGGACGCAACTGCTGATGGATGATTTTGCCACCGCGTTTCGTGATGCTGATTCTGTGCTGGTGCTCGATATTTATGCTGCCAGCGAAGCGCCGATTGCGGGAATCACCGGAGAGTCGCTGGCGAATCGCATCACCGAAGCCGGCGGCCAGGAAGCGCTGTATGTCGCGTCGTTTGCCGAGGCGGTAGAGCTGGCCACGGGTGCGGCCGCAGCGGGAGACATGATTCTGACACTAGGCGCGGGAAGCATCTGGCAACTCGGGACTCAGGTGCTGGAGGAATTGGAGAGCCGGACACCGAAGAGCGTTGGGTGAGGTCTGGGGAATAATGCCAGAGAGCGAAACTATGAAGACCACTCTGGAAATGATCAATGAGATGCAGGCCAAGGGCATCATTGGAAAGTACGCCATTGGCGGCGCGGTGGGAGCCACTTTTTATCTTGAACCTTCCGCGACTCTCGATGTGGATATCTTCGTGGTGCTACCCACCGTTGCAAGCGGTTCGCTCCTCACCGTTGCTTCCATCTATGGACGCATTCTACAATTTCTCCAGAGCTCAGCCCTCGATCGAGACAAGCTAGAAGCCATCCTTGTCCGTCATAAATTGGTTTCGAGGTGGCAACAGTTTCGAACCAAGTATCTGGAGACGTAGTCGTGGACAAACAGGACAGACGAAAGCGCCTGGCATCGCGGAGTTTCACGGAAAAGATCAAGATCCTGGAAAAGTTGCGCGATCGTAGCCTGGCAATTGCAGCCAGTGGGCTCAGGAAACGAAATGCTAGGGAAGCTCTGAATAACTTGTCGAACTTGCCGCAGGGGCTAAAGCCCCGTTGATTTTACGATGCTTACGGCACGGCTGAAGCCGTGCCCTTTCAAAACCGGAACTTAATCAGAGCTTCCCTAGCAAGTAAGTCGAAGGCCCCCTTGCCCAACTCCCAACTGGTGCTGAGTACGATAATGATTCTTGTCTCAATCTTAGTGATCAGCACCCCTTGATAGTTATTGCTTATTGCTTCCTGGGTCTTTCTGGCAACCCGCGAGCCTGTCCGTTAACCTTTGTGGTTCCTGTTCCCTCCGGCAGTCGTCTAAGGTCAAAAGCGTCTCCTGAATCCCGAAGAAAACAGTTATAGTGAGGCGAATAGTCTGAAGTTATAGGTGTTTTCACCCGGTTTTCATGGCGCGGAAAAACTCATCGACTATCGCGGACGAGGAACTCGAAGCAGCGGCGAGCGAATCGGCGCGCAAGAACGATCTCGAGGATTCGCCGCTCGACGCCCGCATGCTCGATCTCGACGACGAGGCTGAGTCGCCGTTTCTGCGCGGGCAGAAGCGCATTCCCGTGCGCCGTGGTGCGCTGCCGCGCAAGGCGGTCAGCCGGGTCAAGATTGCTCTGCTCTTAATTTTGCTGGTGACGGTCGCAGGCGCCGTCTGGTTCACGCTTCACCAATATGCGACGCAGTCCTGGCGGTTTCGGCTCGATTCCAGCGACAACGTCGGCATCTCCGGCAACGACAACGTCAGCCGCTCGCAAATCATGGATGTGCTGGCCAGCGACATCGATCGCAACGTTTTCTTCGTACCGCTGGATCAGCGTAAGAAACAGCTGGAGCAGATTCCCTGGGTGCAATCCGCGTCGGTGATGCGCCTGCTTCCCAACCGGTTGAAGATTGTGATCCAGGAGCGGACGCCGGTGGCGTTTGTCGAGGTCAATTCGCATATCGAGCTGATTGACGCCAGCGGCGTGATCATGGATCTTCCGGCAAACCAGCCGGCAAAGTATTCGTTTCCCGTGATCGTTGGTATAGCCGACACGGATCCGCTTTCCATGCGGGCAGCGCGCATGAAACTCTACAGCCAGCTTATAAAAGAGCTGGACGCAAGTGGAGCGCACTATTCCAGCAGTCTCAGCGATGTCGATCTTTCCGATCCCGATGACGTGAAGGCTACGGTAACCGATCCACATGGGGCGGTGCTGGTGCACTTGGGATCGTCCGATTTTCTGGAGCGCTTCAAAGTTTATGTGGCTCACGTGCAGGAATGGAGAACGCAGTTCCAGAAGCTGGAGTCAGTGGATTTGCGCTACCAGCATCAAGTGATCGTTAATCCCGATTCCACCAACGCTAACGCGAAAATGAACGCTTCCGGCATGAACGACAAAGACGGCGCCCAGGCAACGGCCGGGCACCCGACTCCGGAGAAGAAGAAAGCTGCGGTACCGAACAAGAGCAAGAAGCACACTTAAACCATGGGAAGTCAAACAGAAAACCTGCTCGCGGTGATCGATGTTGGTAGCGCAAAGACCTGCGTTATCGTGGCCGAAGTAAATGACTACGCCCTGCGCTATCGCGGACACGGTATTTCCGATTCGCGCGGCATGCGAAAAGGCGTCATCGCCGATCTTGACAAGGCGGTGGACTCGATCAAGAAGGCCGTGGAAGAAGCCGAGAACGTAGCGCAAGCTCCGGTAGAGCATGCGGTGGTCGGTGTCGCCGGCTCGCACATTCGCGGCGTCAACAGCCATGGAGGCATCACCCTGGGATCGCGTTCGCGCGAGATCAGCCGTGACGATGTGCGTCTGGCAGTCGAAAAGGCCCGCAGCATCGCCATGCCCGAGGATCGCGACGCCCTTCACTTGTTGCCGCAGGAGTTCATTCTGGATGGGCAGGGTGGGGTGCGTGATCCCGCGGGACTGATGGGGAGGAAGCTCGAAGTCCGCGTCCACATTGTCACCGGAGGATCGACCGCGACACAGAATGTGGTTTCGGCGGTGAATCGTGCCGGCATTCATGTGGACGACACCGTCTTCGAAGCGCTGGCTTGTGCGGACTCGGTGTTGCAGACAGATGAGCGCGAGCTGGGCGTTTGTCTGGTCGATATCGGCGCTGGGTCGACGGATCTGATTGTGTACTACGAAGGAGTCGTGATCCATACGGGCGCGATACCAATCGGCGGCGATCACTTTACCAACGACGTGGGAGTCGGATTCCGTACGCCCATACCCGATGCCGAGAGCATCAAGAAAATGTTCGGTTGCGCCATCGTCACGCGTATCCCCGAGGGCAACGAGATCGAAGTTCCTTCGGTAGGCGACCGGCCATCGCGGCTGATGCAGCAGCGCGAGTTGGGCGAGATTCTGGAACCGCGCGCGCGTGAGTTGATGGAGTTATTGCGCGATCATCTGCGGCAGGCGGGAATCGCCGAATTACTGGGAGCGGGACTGGTGTTCACCGGCGGCGGCTCGCGCCTGAATGGCTTACTGGAAGTGGCCGATGACATTCTGCGGCGGCCGGTGCGCCAGGGATATCCGGTGCCGATTGCCAAGCTGCCCTCGAACCTGTTGGAGCCCGAGTATGGGACGGCGATTGGCATGGTGCTGTATGGACATCGGGCGCGGCAGGCGCGCATGAATCTGGATCGAGGATTGGGAGCGAAGATCAAAGCATTGTTTGCCCGGCAGGGAGTGTAAGACATGCCGGCGAGAATGGGCCGGCCTCGTGGGCTCATCAACCAAGGCACAGCAGGTCCCTCGGCTCGGACTAAAGTCCTCGCTCGGGATGACAACAATTACGAACTCGAACCGGCGCTACAGCAACGGCGCCGACTGGGGCAGAGATGATTGAAGATTTCAACGACAAGAGCCAGCCGGAAAGCGACATTCGCATTCACTTCAACGAAGAGCTGCTGAACAGCGCCAAGATCAAGGTCATTGGCGTGGGCGGCGGCGGCGGTAACGCGGTCAACCGCATGATCGAATCGCGCCTGGAAGGCGTGGAGTTCGTGGTCGCCAACACCGATCTACAGGCGCTGAAGGGTTGCAAGGCGCCGGTGAAGATACAGCTGGGCGTCAAGCTGACGAACGGCCTGGGTGCGGGCGCCAATCCCGAAGTCGGGCGCAAAGCTGCGCTGGAGGATGCCGAAAAGATTATCGAGGCGCTGGAAGGCGCGGACATGGTGTTTGTGACTACCGGCCTCGGCGGAGGAACGGGAACGGGCGCGGCGCCGATCATCGCATCGCTGGCTACAGAGATGGGCGCGCTCACGGTCGCGGTAGTGACCAAGCCGTTCGCGTTTGAAGGCAAGCGCCGCCAGAATCAGGCGGAGCGCGGCTTGCAGGAGCTGATCGACTCGGTGGATACGACCGTCGTGATCCCCAACGAAAAGCTGCTGGCGGTCGCCAAGGATGCGGGCTTCTTCGAGTCGTTCCGCGTGGCCGACGACATTCTGCGCCAGGCAGTGCAGGGCATTTCCGACATCATCACGATTCCCGGCATCATCAACCGCGACTTCGCCGACGTGAAGACCATCATGGCCGGCATGGGCTACGCGGTAATGGGCACGGCGACTGCGAAAGGTGAAGGGCGGGCAACTGCGGCGGCGCAGGCGGCAATCGCGTCTCCACTGCTGGAGGCGGGGGCCATCGATGGCGCACGCGGCATCCTGATCAATATCACCGGCTCGAGTTCGCTGCGTCTGGCCGAGGTGAATGAAGCGTCGACCATCATTCAGAGCGCGGCCCATGAGGACGCGAACATTATCTTCGGCGCCGTGCTCGACGAAAAGATGAAAGACGACGTGAAGATCACGGTGATCGCGACCGGATTTAAGGAACTTAATCGCCGCCGTGAGCAGCCGGATTCGGCGGTGGCTCTACAGAACGCGCGGGCCGCGGCTGCCAGCGTTCATGCGACCTATGAAGTTCCGGCAATGCGAGACTCGCAGCCGGCAAAGCCGGCGGCCAAGCTGGAACTGGCGAAGCCCGCGGAACCGGAAATGCGGGTCGCGGGGCGTCCGCGTGCGATCCCATATGTTCCCGATAATCTGGACGACATCGATTCCGAGATTGTTCGCCATGCGCAGCCGGTGGAAGATTTCCCCGACCCCAGGATTGCTGCCGCAAACGAGAGGCAAGAAGCCGCGGCGATGGATACCACCAGCAGCAGCGTTGAGATCAATTACGACTCTGACGATCTGGAGATTCCAGCGTTCCTGAGGAAACGCGGCGAAGGATAAACATTGTGCGCCGCAAAGAAACGGACTGGCCGACTGTACAAGCTACTGAAAAACTCGAGAAACATGGTTGCTGCCACCGGCTAGCCTGAGGCCGACTCGGGAGCAAAAACAAAGCAGTCAGACGCTCGCCTGAAGAAACTGTGTCGCAACCGGTGTCGCCGCTCTGCGGCTCACAATAATCTTCCACTTGACCGGGGGCTTAACCACCCCAATCCGCGCAAGACCGGCGCGGCTTGGGGACCCCCGGTACGCCGCCCGGCTGACTTCATCCCGCCGCGTTGCGGCTAGTTTGATCGGTTACTCCACCCTTTGTTCCACCACAAAATTTCCTCTTGGGTTGCGAGACAGTCTCTGCAGGCCAGCTCTACCCGAGCTTTGAGGTTCCAGACTTTTTCAGGGGCCTGTATAGACTATGGAATGGCTTGCGGCCTTTGCGCCATCAGTTCTTCAAAGCGCTTGTCGGTACGCAATGTGGCAAATTCAGAATCGGTATAGACCTTGTTGATGTCCTTATAGCCGTCTTCCATCGCTTTGCGCAGATATTCCAGTGACTGGTCGAAGTTGCCAGCCTGGGCATACATTTTGGCTACCATGAAGGAGAATGCGGCGCGATCTTCGGGTGAAGTCGCCTGCGCCATGACGCCGGTGCGCGAGACCCGGTTGAAGATATCGGGGTCGAGCGAAAAAGCTACCTTATAGGCCTGCGCGGCGCGCACATAATCGTGTTTGCCAAAATACGAAGAGCCCATGTTGTACTGGAACACGGCATCGGTTGGCCGCAACTTCAAGGCTTTCGTGTAGTACTTAATGGCCTTGTCGTAGTTTTTCTTCATTTGCTCGATGTAGCCGCGGTTGTTGTAACCCTCAGGAGCATGCTTATCGAGCTTGATTGCTTTATCGAAGCACTTGGCAGCCTTGTCCGGATGCTGCAACAGCAGGTATGACATGCCCTCTTTGTTCCACAGCAAGGCGGTAGGCTTCTTGGCCAAGGCGACATTGTAATAGTCGATGGAATCGAGGAAGCGTTTCTCCGCCCGCAACTGATCGCCCTGCATTTCCAAGGTTTCCGCAGAGGCGCTGCCATCGGGGATGGGCGGCGGAGAGGCCAGCTGAGCGCTCAGTGCTGGAGCGCAGATCACTAAGCCGAGCAACGAGATGGTAAAGCTGCAGACGAGGAGCCGAATCCGCGACCATAGGTGCCGAGCCATGGCGAACCTCCAGCTAGGGGCTCTTTTGGCGCGCCGTCCTTACGCCCAGCCAGGGGAGAGTCCCACACCGCTCACATATTAGACCTATTTTGGGCTGGGATTGTTCCCATTCTCTGTAGTGCTAGCCCCACTATCCTGATGGTTGTCCGAACTGTCTCCCCGGCCGAATAGCTTGCTGAAGAATCCCTTTTTTTTCTTTTTTGGCGAACCTTGCTGTTCTTGTGCAGGATCGCCATTTGCCGATCCCTCAGCGGGCGGGCTACTGACTGCGGATTGCACGGGCCCGTTGGTTGTCGGAGGCGGAGCCGCAACCGGAGGCGGTCCCAGTCCGAAAATCTTGGTGAAGAATCCGCGATGATCACCAGAGGCCTGGTCACAGGTTTCCTTCGGCTCGGTGCCGGCAATGAAGGCGACGGTGTAATCCTCGGGGCAGGATGGGGTTGCCAGGCGATTGGTGACCTTATCCAGTTGGACCTGCACCACCCCCGAGGGCTGCTGGAAATCCTTCACATCCGCGTATTGCGGCAGCTTGACCGCGCGCTTCATGAACTCAGCCCAGATGGGCGCGGCCACGGCGCCACCCGCCAGCTTGATGTCGGTGTAATCGTCGTTACCTACCCAGACGACGCACAGCAGGTTACTCGTATATCCGGCGAACCAGGCGTCGTGGGAAGTCCCGGTTTTGCCGGCGGCGGGGCCTTCGAACCCGCGCGCCCGCACAGGATAGCCGGTGCCGCTGTTGATGACCGCTTCCATCATGGTGGTCATCACATAGGCGACCCGCGGATCGAGCACCGTTTTGCTGTCGCCGTGGTAGTTGTTGAGCACCGCACCGCGCGCGTCGCGCACCGACTTGACCATCATCGGCGACAAGCGGGTTCCGCCGTTGGCGAAAACGGTGTAGGCGCCCGACATCTCGATGGGCGTCGCATCATAGGCGCCGAGCGCGATCGCCGGCGTTGCTCTTACACTGGTGATCCCGGCAGCCTTGGCCAGCGCCGCAACCCTCTCGAAGCCGACTTCCTGTCCCAACCGGACAGTAGCGTTGTTCAGCGACTCAGCCAGGGCGTAGCGGGCGGTCACTTCACCATGGAAGTTTTCGTGATAGTTACGCGGCTCGTAGACCTGGTCGCCACCGATGGCAATGCTGACTTGCGAGTCGTCGATCAGGCTGGCTGGGGTGAAAACTCCATCCGTGTTGTTCACCACGCCGGTATTCGGGTCGGAACTGGTATTGGCGAACATCGCCTGTCCGGTAACGGCGGTATTGATGGCGGCGGCATAGACGAAGGGCTTGAAGATGGAGCCGGTGGGGCGTTTAGCGATGGCATGGTCCAACTGGCTCATGCCGTAGTTTCTGCCGCCTACCAGCGCCAGCACTTCGCCGGTGTGGGGATCGATAGCGACCAGTGCGACCTGTGGCAGCGGGCCGGAATCGATCTTTACTTCCGTCTTCGCATCCTTGCCAGTACCGGTCTTGATCTTGTGGGTACGCTTCTTTTCGACCTGTTCGTCCACCAGCTTCATGCCTTCATCCACGGCCTCGGCAGCAGCGCGCTGCAGATCGGGATCCAGCGTGGTGTAGATACGAAGCGCGTGATCGTTCAACTCACTTTCGCTGAACTGACTGGACAGCTGGTCCTTCACGAGATCGACAAAGTACGGAGCATCACTGGCTTCCACATTGGGGGTCGCCAGTTTCATGGGAGCGGCTTTGGCGCGATCGGCCTGGTCGCGGGTGATCGCTCCCGTCTCCACCATGGAATCAAGCACCAGATTGCGGCGTTCCAGCGCTCGCTTTGGATTTTTGTACGGGGAAAGATAATTTGGCCGCTGAATCATTCCTGCCAGTAGGGCCGCCTCCGGCAGCGTCAGGTTCTTGACGTCCTTATTGAAATAGGCGTGCGACGCTTCGCCGAATCCGTTGATGGTGAAGGAGCCGCGCTGGCCCAGGTAAACCTGGTTGGCATACATCTCGAAGATGCGCTGCTTGGAGAATTTCTGCTCCAGCTCGATAGCGATCATCATTTCGATCAGCTTGCGCTTGACCGTCTTCTCGGGAGTTAGAAAGAAGCCGCGCGAGAGCTGCATGGTCAAGGTAGAGCCACCTTGCCCATGCCGGCCTTCACGCACATCCACGGCGGCGGCTTCCACCAGACGCCAATAGTTCACGCCGCCATGCTGGAAGAAGCGACGGTCTTCAATGGCCAGTACCGCGTTCACCAGGATGGGCGGAATGTCTTGAAACTTGATGAGCTCGCGCTTGGAGCGGTCCTGACCTTCGAAGAGCGCGGTCACCAGTTGCGGCTCCAGTTCGTAGGCTTCCAGGTCCTGATCGTTGCCTCCGGACTCCGCAATCGAGGCGACTCTGCCATCGCGGAAGCGAATCACCGCCGGCTCGGTTCCGTGGAACGACTGCGGGCCGGGAACCACCTGGATGCCGTTGGAGACGAACTGGTAATGCCCGATCGGCGAGTCGGCGCTCTTGCGTTCTTCGCTGTAGCCAGCACGGCGTAGGTCGGCGGCTACCTCCTCGGCGTCCAGCTTTTCACCCACGGAAACTGTTTTAGGACGAGCGTAGATTTTCGCCGCATTGCTGAAGACGCCCCCCGCCATGCGGCGATCGACCAGCCGGTCGTACTTGACATAAAAATATGTAAAAGCTCCCATCACTAGGACGCAAGCGATCAGAAATCCAGCGAAGAACAGCTTTACCAAGGGATCACGGGTGGAAAAATGACGGACCCGCGCCGGTCTGGCGGACGGGCGCAGCTTTCCCTTCGACGCGTCTCGGGCGACCGGCCGACGATCAGGAACTCTGAGTTTGATTGCCACGTTTATGAATACGCAGAGAAGCCGCTAGGGTCTTCCACCCCGCCGCGTGCGAAAGGCGGCATGCGGCGGGGACCCCGGTCTTGAGGATAAGACAGCAAATTGGCGCCTTTCGTTATCTTGGATGCCATTTTGCCGGAGGACAATCCTCGCCACCTTTGCCTGCCTTCGTGGGCGCTACTCAAGACCCAGGCGCGAACACCGAGCGCCCGAACAGACGAGGTAAAGGACAACAGCCAAAGCAAACTTTATTGTAAAGCAGAGGCCAGACAACATGTAAGGCAAGTAAGCGGATGGTCAATAGCGCATCCGTGCTCCGAGGTATGCCGGTTAGTGGGAGGCCGGCAGCCAGAGCCGGCAAAGGTTTAGCCGCGCGATATGAAACGGCTCTTAGCAGAATGCCTGCGTGGCTAATTGTCAATGCCACGGGTGGTATACAGCCCGCAGTCTCTCGAAGTCACTGTAGATAAAAGCGGTACAGGTGGAGGGATTGGGTGTATATTGCGTGGAACCTGGGGAAGGAGAGAGGGATGAAGAAGATTACGTTGGTTGTACTGGCTGTCTGTTGTTTTGCGATCGTAAGCCTGGGGGCCCAGACCGCACAAGGTAATTCCACGCAGTCGCAGGAATCTCAAGAAACAAGTCCGGCAGGAAACTCGTCGACTACGCCGGGGGAGCCTGGTTATCAGGATATGCGGGATGCCGTACAAGCGAAAATTGACGCCTACAACGACAGCATGAAACAGAAAATTACCGCCTGCAGGAATGGCCAGTATGACAATAATCCTGTAATGGCGGCGCAGTGTCTGGCAGTTTATGCCGGGGGCAGCAACGGCAATAGCGATTACATGATCAAGATCACAAAGTTCAAGAAGATCGGATGCGCCAGTGCGCAAGCGGTGGGCAAGCCGGGCTACAACTGTGACTACAGTATTACTCTGTCGGAGAACACTCCGGCTCTGCTGGGAACGCTCGGACTGACGACACGGTCCGGGGGAACCACGCATGGCCGATTTGTCCGGGTGGAACACAGCTGGACGGTAATTACCGACACCGACTAGTGAAGCTTCGAGATCAATTCTTGCGGCAATCTCAAACGGGAGATATTTTTTCATGCGTCGTGCATGCCTGCTGTTCATTACCTGGGCAGTACTGTTATGCGCCGGCGCCAGCGATGCCTTGGCGCAAACCTGGTGGGTGCAGAGCGCCGACTATGGTGCGGGCAATCAGCGACAGGATGTGACCAACACGGTTCGTCGCCTGGTGAGTGGCCCCAACTTCAGAGTCAACAACGCAACTCTCGGCACCGATCCCGCGGTCGGCAGGGACAAGATCTTGCGCATCGTCGCCAAGGACGCCAGCGGCAACGTTCGCGACTTCTCCTATCGGGAGGGGCAGACGGTGAACGCCCAGATGTTTGCCGGCGGACCTAACTCCGGACGTCCGGGGTGGCCCGGTTTTGGAGGTGGTTCGGGAGGGCCGGCATGGGGAGGCGGTGGTTCGGGAGGCGGCAACAATTACGGTCTGCGGATCACATCGGCCATGTGGGGATTGGGATCGCGCCAGCAAGACGTTACCAACCGGCTGCAGAACATGGTACTTAACAATCGGCTTTCCGTTGGAGGCAGTCCCAAAACGATGGGCGGCGATCCGGTAGTGGGAGTCAACAAGACGCTGACGGTTTATTACAACTGGAAGGGCAGGAATCTCAGCAAAACCGCAGCCGAGAATACGGTGCTGAATATACCGTGAGGAACGGGCCGTTCATTCCCAGCGAGGAAACAAATCATTCCGCTGAAAAACGATGCAGTCGAATCCTAGCGCAGCGCCTCTGCCAGCTTGCCACTGGCGATCAGAGCCGATACCCGCGCGAAGTCGGGAGCGAAGATCCGGTCTTCAGTAATGGGAGGAGACACCGAACGAACGGCAGCCATCGCCACTTGCGCCCGTTTGCTGGTTTCCAGGGGAGCGCGGAAGTCCAGTGCTTGCGCCGCTGCGAGTGCTTCAATCGCTAGAACATTTCTGGTGTTGGTGACGATCTGTAGCAGTTTGTTCGCCGCCGTCATCCCCATGGAAACAAAGTCTTCCTTGTTGCCGGACGTGGTGATTGAGTCCACCGAGGCGGGATGCGACAGCACTTTGTTTTCGCTGACCAGCGCCGCCGCCGTAACTTGAGGCATCATGAATCCCGAGTTGAGCCCCGCTCCCGGCGCTAAGAATGCGGGCAGTCCTTCATTAAGGGCCGGATTCACTAGCCTTTCCAGCCGCCGCTCGGAGATGCCTGCCAGGGCGCTAAGCGCGATCGCCAGAAAATCGAGCGCGAAGGCCAGCGGCTGACCGTGAAAATTTCCTCCCGAAAGAATGACCCCAGGAACCGCCGTGCCCACACTGCGTTTCGGTGCGCCCACTTTCTTTTCTTCCGGAAAGACCAGAGGATTGTCTACCGCGGAATTCATTTCGATCTCAAATACCTGGCGGCAGTGGGTGAGGGTATCGCGGACGGCACCATGCACCTGCGGCATGCAGCGCAAGGAGTAGGCGTCCTGCACCTTTTGACATTCCAGGTGGGATTCGCGAATTACGCTGCCTTCCAGCATGCGGCGAAGGTTCTGCGCCACCAGCAACTGTCCGGAATGCGGCCGGGCTTTCTGAATGCGCTCGTCGAAAGCGACGTCGGTGCCTTTCAGCGCGTCCAGCGTGAGCGCGCCAATGACGTCGGCAGTGTCGACCAGAATGTAGGCCTGGAGCGTCACCAGAAGGCCGATCGCCAGCATGCCCTGGGTGCCGTTGATCAGTGAGATCGATTCCTTGGCTTCGAGGGTCACCGGTTTAACATCGGCGCGCTTCATGGCTTCGGCCGCCGCCATACGCTTGCCCTGGTGGACGGCTTCGCCCTCCGCGATCAGCACCAGCGCAAGATGAGCCAAGGGAGCGAGATCGCCGCTGGCTCCCACACTGCCCTGGGATGGGATCACCGGGTGCACGCCGCGGTTCAACATTTCGCCCAAAGTGTCGATGATCAGCGGGCGCACGCCGGAGAAACCCTTGGCCAGCGAGTTGGCCCGCAGCAGCATCATGGCGCGGGTTACAGCTTCCGACAATGGTTCGCCGACACCCACAGCGTGCGAACGCAGCAGGTTGACTTGCAGCTTGCGAATATCCTGGTGCGAAATGTGCAGGTCAGCGAGATGCCCGACCCCGGTGTTTACGGCATAAGCAACGCGCTGGTTTTCCACCAGGTCGTCGACCACGGCGCGAGCCCGATCCATCGCGTGCCGGGCCTCAGGCTGCAGCAAAATGGGGCGCCGTTCATAAACCACCTGGCGCACATCTTCCAGCGTAAGGTCGTTGCCGTTAATGTGAAGTGCTTGCATGGCTTCTCAAGTGTGCCACAGCGGGCGAGGATAGTGCAGATCGCGAGCTGCAATTGCGGTAAATCGGGCCTAGCTTTGGCCGGCTGCCTGGCGAAAGGCTGGCAGGTACTTCTGGGGAAGTCGAATTCGCTTGAACGCCGAATCCACCACGAGGTGGATGGTCTCGCCTTCGGCGAGAATGGCGCCGTCCGCTTCTCGTACGACGTCATAGCCAAAATGCAGCAGGGACTCGCGGACATTCAGCAGCCGCGTGCGCAAAGTGATCAATTCGTCATAGCGGGCGGGCGTCTTGAAGCGGCAGCGCACATCGACCACGGCAATGTGGGTTCCGTCCTGTTTTTCCATCTCGGAATAGGTGAAACCGAGCTGGCGCATCATCTCAACCCGGCCTACCTCGAACCAGACAATATAGTTCGAGTGATAAACCACACCCATCTGGTCGGTTTCCGCATAGCGTACCCGGAGCCTGGTTTCGAATATTTCAGGCTGAATGGCGTGGCGCGGCTGCGGCTCTTCGACTTTCAAGGCTGACACTCACCAGAAAAAAGAAGCGGGCGCAGGTCGAGATCTCACCGCGCCCACTGATATCGAGACTAACGAGGCATTGGGTCCTTCACTTACTGGCCGGTTTGGCAGGAGTGGCGGAAGCTGCAGCCGGGGCCGCGGCTCCAGCCGGGGTGGGTGCATTCTTAACGAACTGGCCCTTCTTGGGTTCGCCGTTCGCTACCAGCTTGCCGTCGGCAATATAGTCGTTGAATTGCGCCGGCAGCAACATTCCCGGACTCCTCTGAAATTGATAATGCAGGTGCGGAGCGGGGGAGGAGCCGCTGTTTCCGCACTCGGCTACCACGTCACCCGCCTTCACGGTATCGTTTACCTTGACCTTAAGGCTGTTTTGCTTCAGGTGGTTCATCTGCGAGAATTCGCCGTTGCCATGTGAAATTACGACGATATTTCCATCCGGCGAGTCTCCAGTGCCCTTGCCCGGATCGTTGTCATCATAGCCCGCTTCGGCCTTGACCACGGTCCCGTCGGCGGGAGCCAGGATGGGTTGACCGAAACAATAATAGTCCGTGTTCTTGCTGCCGAATCCACTGGTCCCGGTAAACAGCTTTCCATTCTTCGTGTAGACAAAATCCATTGCGAAGCGCAGGTCGTCCGAACCTGCATATACGTTGTCGAAGGCGGTGCGTCCGCCCTGGTACACCAGCCACTCACCTTTGAAGGGTAGCCTCAGCTTGGTTTGATCGGTATAGCCAGCGTAGCGGCCTTCGGAGATGTCCGGCTCGGGACCGATGGTGAACAGGTCAACCTCGCCGCGCTGATTGAGGGTAATCGTCGTAATGACCGGAACTCTAACGTTCGAGAAGTCGGATTTCCGCGAATACACCGTATCGGGAGCCATGACATAAGGCACGATGTTCTCTCCCAGCACTCCTTTCTCGCTGCCCAGATGCTCGATCAGCTTCTTGTTCACCTGCGCCAGCTTGGTATCTGAACCGTAACGTTTTTTCAAGCCGGGCGAAAGCGTGGCCCAAAAAGCGCTGCTCTGATCATGATTGAACATTTCAAAAATCTGCCGGGCCCGGGCTTCAGCTCCCTTGCTCATGACGGGATAGGCCCCACTCATAACCGGCGTAATGGGTTCCTGATCCTGAGAAGATCCCATCTGCTCCGGAGAGGATCCAGCCGGTTTCTGCGGCGCAGGTGACGACGCCTGGCTGAGCGCCAGCGTGGGTAAAAGCAACATTGCAATGACTATTGCAACCATGGAATGCAGACGAAATCTCATCATTTTCTCCCTGTGTTCGCTGCGGTTTGCCCTTCTCAGCCGAGAGCCCCGCGTTCGTGAAATACGCTTTTTCCAACCGGCATTTGCGCACGACAGCCGCAGCTACTGTCTTTTCGAGTCTCCAAGAATGATAATTGCTTGAAGAGAGGCATTGTACCAAGAGAAGCATGAATACTGCCTGTGCTTGACTCTGGCCGCGTCCAGGATTGCCCGGAATCCCACCAAGAATCACGCCGGTTCAGGCGAATGGCTGGTTGGCTGTGGTGGTTCAACCTGGGCTACTTTCCCGTCCAGCGCGGGTTGCGCTTCTCCAGAAATGAGCTTACTCCCTCCCGAAAGTCGGCGGTGGTACGGATGCGCGCGTTCTCTTCCACCGCGGCGGCAATCTGGCGGGCCAGGGCATCGGCGGAGATATTAGTCAGCAGACGCTTGGTCGCGAGCAGTGACGACGGGCTGTTCTGCAGCAGAGTAGCCGCCAACTCCCGGGCCCGATCCAGAAGCTTCTCGGGACTCACGATCTCATTGATCAATCCCAGGCGAAACGCCTCCTCCGGGCCGATGATCCGCCCGGTTAGCAGCAGATCGCGCGCCTGCTTCTCCCCCACCTGACGAAGCAGGAAGGTCGATACAATCGCCGGAACGAATCCGATCCGCACCTCGGTGTAGGCGAACTTGGCTTGGCTCGAGGCCAGCGTGAAATCGCATAAGGTGGCCACTCCGCAGCCGCCCGCGATGGCTGGCCCATTGACTGCGGCGATGGTGACCTTGGGAAATTCATACAAGGTGCGGAACAGCAGGGCCATCGTCGCCGAGTCGGAATGATTCTCCTCCGCAGTGCGGCCGGTAATCGAACGCAGGTTGTCGAGATCCATGCCGGAGCAGAATGCCTGGCCGGCGCCGGTAACAATAAGGATCTGGGCTGTCGATGACTCGACTTCAGCCAGCGCGCGCAGCATGTCGCCAATCAACTCATAACTTATGGCATTGCGCTTGTCGGGACGATTCAGGGTGACGGTGGCAACCAGACCATCGTAGGCGAGAAGAAGCGTGGAATAGGTGTGCATCGGTTCTCTTGATTGCTAACGAAACCCTGATTAAGTTTAATATTTGAAGGGGACGGCCTTTCAGAGACTGTGTCGCGAGCCCGTGCCGCCGCTCCGCGGCTCTGCGTTTCTGCCACTTTTCCCGCGGGCTCACGAGGCCGTTACGAAACTGTGCCGTCGCTACGCGAGTCGGAGATTTTTTTCCACTTCACCCAGCACTCCGCCTCCGGCTCCGTGCTGGGCTAGATTATGCCATGCCTTCGGCACTCGATTTCGCGCGGTTTGTTCCACCGATATAAGCACGGACCGAGTTTCGTAACAGCCTCTCACGCCCGCGGCTAAAACAAATGTCGCCGCTATGTGGCTGGCGGAAGATGCTTTCGGGGCGTTTGTCCCACCGCAAATTCCGTTTGCCAGTCGCGACACAGTCTCTTTCGGCCGTCCGTAAGTGGCGCAAAATCATGTCGGATTTAGCCGCTGAGGGACTTCGCCCACACTTAATCAGACCATCCCTAACAGCTAATCACTAAGAGCCGAGTGACGAAGAGCGAAAGCGAGCAGCGGCCCCCTTCACATTTTCGGTCCGCTGAACCGGTCGCCGATTTCAGCCGCCAGGCGAAGCGGTTCGGTAATGGGCTTGAGCATCGGCAATACGGCTCCGCGGCTCTTCAAGGCGTGCAACAGTTTCTCGGTCGGAATATTGCCCACTAACACGTCCTGCGCGAAGGGACAGCCCCCCAAGCCGCCGATGGCGGAATCGAACCGCCGACATCCTACATCGTAAGCTGCGAGAACTTTGGCTGTCGCCTCGTCGGGCCGGCTGTGCAGATGTACCCCAATCTCGACACCCTCGAACTTCTCCAGCACCGGGCCCAGCAGCTCGGCAATCTGCAAGGGCGTGGCCAGCCCCACCGTGTCAGCCAGCGAGATTGCCTGCAAGTCCATATCGGCGAGTAAGCCGACGCCCTCGAGCAGTTCATCCATATTCCACAAGTCGCCGTAGGGATTGCCGAAGGCCATCGAGATGTAGGCCACGGTTCCCAGGCCAGCATCGTCTGCCTTCTGCTTGACCTTTTCCAGCATATCGAGATTTTCTTCCAGCGTCTGGTTCTGATTGTTCTTTAAAAAGGTGGGCGAGAGCGAATAGGGAAAGCCCACAGTTCGTACCGAATCGGTCGCGATGGCGCGCTCCACACCGCGCTCGTTGACCACGATGCCAATGATCTCGACGTCGTCGGGCGGATCGAGTTCGCTCAGCACGCTTTCCGAGTCGGCCATCTGCGGGACGGCTTTCGGCGAGACAAACGATACCGCATCAATGTTCTTGAATCCGGCAGCAATCAGCGCCTTCAGATACTCGACCTTAACGGCAGTGGGGATCTGACCGCGCAGGCCTTGCCAGGCATCGCGCGGACATTCGACGAGGATGATCGAATCAGACATGGGAGATCAGCGATTAGCTTTTAGCTGTTAGCCATTAGCCTTCAATATTTGTCATCCCGAGCGAAGCCGAGGGATCTGCTGTCGCTGGCGGTGGCAACAAAGTGTTCCTTCGCGCTCGAATCTTGACGAGGGAGTCTCACGCGACTCATGCCGTTCTGCCCCGCCGACGAACCGCAGATCCCTCGGCTCCGCTGCGCTACGCTCGGGATGACAAAACAAAACGGCAATTCGTACTGATTGCTAAGAGCTAAAAGCTAAGAGCTAAAAGCTAAAAGCTGCAAGCCGAAAGCCGAAAGCGAATAGCGAATAGCGGCCTTCCTACGTCTGCAGCACCCCGACACTGAACTTTGGCACCTCGGGATTCAGCGCCGCCGCCTCCAATGCCATAATGATCGTCTCCCGTGTCTCCGCCGGATCGATAATCTTATCGATCCACAGTCGTGCTGCGCCATAACGCGGATCCATCTGCTCGTCGTAGGTGGCCTTCACTTCGTCGTACAGTTTCTTCCGGTCTTCTTCGCTCAACTTGGTGCCGCCACGCTCCAGTTGCTTGATCTTGATCTCCACCAGCGTGCCGGCCGCCGAAGCTCCGCTCATCACTGCATATTTCGCTGTCGGCCAGGCGAACATAAATCGCGGATCGTAAGCCTTGCCGCACATCGCGTAATGTCCCGCGCCAAACGAGCCGCCGATAATTACCGAGATCTTGGGCACCACGGAATTCGAAACCGCATTCACCATCTTCGCGCCGGCACGAATGATGCCGCTCCATTCCGCATCGCGGCCGACCATGAATCCGTTGACGTCGTGCAGAAAGATGAGCGGCACCAGGTTCTGGTTGCAATCCATGATGAAGCGCGCTGCCTTCTCCGCCGACTCGGTATAAATGACCCCGCCGAACTCCATGCGCTTGTTGCCGGCGTGGTCCACCTGCTGCACGTGTGTCTTCTGATTGGCCACGATGCCGACCGCGAAACCGCCTATGCGCGCGTAGCCGCACAGCACCGTCTCGCCGTACTCCGATTTGTATTCGCCGAACTGGCTGTCGTCGACGAGGCGCGCGATGATCTCCTTCATGTCGTACTGGCGACCGGGATCGCTGTCGTAGATGCCGTAGATTTCGTCGACCGCATAGCGCGGCTGCACCGTTTGCTTGCGATCGAAAACGCCCAGTTGGCGATTGCCCATCTTGTCGACCAGCTGCCGGATGCGCGTGATACAAGACTCGTCATTGGGTTCGCGGAAATCGACGGTGCCGCTGATCTGTGAATGCATCTTCGCGCCGCCCAGCTCTTCCGCAGAATATTTCGCGCCGATAGCAGCCTGCACCAGCGCCGGGCCTGCGAGAAACAACCCGCTGCCTTCGGTCATCAGAATGTGGTCGCACATCAGCGGCAGATATGCTCCGCCCGCGACGCACATGCCCATGATGGCGGCGATCTGCGGAATCCCCATGGCCGACATGACTGCGTTGTTGCGAAAGACGCGGCCGAAATCGTCAGTGTCGGGGAACACATCCTCTTGCAGGGGAAGGAAGACTCCGGCTGAGTCGACCAGATAAATCGTGGGAATGTGGTTCTCGATGGCGATATTTTGAGCGCGAATGACCTTCTTCGCCGTCATGGGAAAGAACGCGCCTGCCTTGACCGTGGCGTCGTTGACAATGAGCATGACCAGTCGGCCTTCGACCCGCGCCAGCCCGGTAACCACGCCCGCCGATGGTGCACCGCCCCACTCTTCATACATGCCCCACGCGACAAAGGAGCCAAGCTCGAAGAACTCCGTGCCCGGATCGATCAGCAGCCCGATGCGCTCGCGCGCGGTCAAGCGTCCCTTCTTGTGCTGCGACTCGATGGCCTTGTCGCCGCCGCCCTGCTGGATGATCTCTTCTTCATTGCGCATCTGCGTGACCAGTTCGGCCACGGCTTTCTGGTTGCGCTCGAAGCGGGACGAGTCGGTCTTCACCTTGCTGTGGAACTCAGACGCCGATGCGGAGTGGTGGTGATGGTCAGTCATAGTGGGTCAAGGGCAAACAATCCACGATAAAGCACGCAAGCGCGGAGGCGCAAACGCGCGAAAGCATATTCACCACCCTTCGGCTGCGCTCAGGGCAGGCTCCGGCACGGAGGACACGGAGAAGATTAGGTCAAGTCGGTCGAGAAAACGTATCGGACCTGAGTGAGGAGACATCTTGAGCTGAGACCGAAGGTTTCCCAGTTCTGGGAGCTAGGGTAGAATGCGATTCCCCAGCGCTTTGAAGGGGCGCCCCTTCAGGTGCGCCGATAGTGCTTCAATTTGTAATTCGAGCCGGCTTCACAGTTTGCTGAAAAACTCGGGAAAGCAGATCCCTCACCGACTAAAGTCGGTGAGGGATGACAAATATAAAGGAGTTGCTACGGCGTAGCTAAAGCTACGCCCCTTCAAAATCGCCTTAGGCCGAGTTTTTCAGCAAACTATTCAGCCGGCGACACCTTTACGCGTTGGCTGGCTAGCCCGCAACGCCAGAAACTGAGAACAGCTATAGCCCCAAGGCAAACGCGACGATGGTTCTGCCTCGCCGCCCGGTGATCCGTTCCAACTCCTCCAGTAACTCGGCCTCCACGCCTTCGGGATCAACCTCCATCTCGCAGGCGGCTATTTGCTCATCGCTGGCACCGTGGTAACACAGTTCGCAGACGCCCAACCCATCTTCCGATCGCACTGCAGGCCCAAAGACGCGGCAGGTCATGGGACGGGCTGCATACAGATCACACGCGCCGGTGACGGGATCGAGCACGGGACATGGTTCGTCATTGGCAAAGCTTTCGAAGCGCACCGCAGAAGCATCGTCTTCGCAAAGAATCCCAGTTGCGGGATCACCGGGGAAATCGGCGGCCAGGCGAGCGATCGACCTGCGAGCCCGTTCCTGGATCTGCGCTGCGCGTGCAGGATCGGTTACTTCCAGCTCGACGAGTCCCTGCTGCAGTCGAATGACGTCAAGCTGGTTGATGGCGAACGCTCCGATGCAGCACTGCGTGCATCCCAATTTGCAGACCAGCCACTCGCCGCTGCGGCTTGCCGTATCGGCCAATGCCGAGTCGATAATCTGCACCAGTTTCTGATCGCCGGGTGGAAGCGGGACGCGCATGGCAAGAGGATAACCCAGGTGCGCGCGACAAAGATTCTCGGAGATGCGTACCTGCCGGCGGCTGAAGAGTTAGCCGAAAAACTGAGAACCGCGGATCTCTCGGCGGCTGAAGCCGCCTCGGGATCATAAATTTAAAGGACTTGCAACGGTATAAATATCGCTGACTGACCACGCCCGGCTCAAAATCCCGAAGCCCCGGCGAATTCGAGCCACACTGCACCAGCTTTAAGGCTTGCGGTATTTGCCTTCCGGAGTGATAAGAATCTCCTCGTAGTCGGGATCGTCGCGTCTCCTCGCTTCCTCTTCGTCCATATGTTGTTGGATAATTTTTGTCAGTTCGCGTAGTGCCTCGGCCTTTTTTTCGTCGGTGTCGTCTGCCATAACAGGCAGAACTCTAGTCCCCGCCCCGGCTGTGCATCAATGCGGATAACGACTTCTTTTCGACTTCGCGGCGAATTCGGCCATTCCCTTCCTCACTCTTGGCTTGTCCCTTAACCCTTGGCGTTAAAGTTCCGCAATCCCACTCCACAATGTGCGCTCAAATTGCTCCCCTAATTCGCGTGAGCGCCTCTCGTAGCCACGCAACTCTGCTGCTGTTGCCCATGTGAATCCGCTAGGGCGGCAGAAAAGCAAGTCGAGCCCCTTTATTCCGGCGGGATTCAAGATGGAACCAGTGAGGATTGTGTGGGCGGCAAGAAATGCCAGTTGCGCGATGGGTCGCCCGCCATCGTAGTATCGTTCCGCAAAGAATACAGCGGAATTGTTGCTGTCTCCGGTTGCTTTCTTCGTCAGTACCTCGCAACAGTCGCCGCCCTTGCCAACCGTAAGATAGTAGATCGTGTCCGGGCGTCGTGGAGACACCACCAAAACCTCCGCTGTCTCGGCTTCTTCGAGGTCGTCGTTGTAAACCGCATAGCCGATCCCCCGCAGCTCCGAGTGCCAACGGCCTATGTTGTCAGCCGTCAACTTCTCCAAGATGCGATTCGCGGCTTCGCCCCCAAGCTGGTTTCTGGCATAAGCGACCGCCACGTCGCTCTGTTGGTTAACCCTTATCTTTCTAGTCAAGTAGGTTTGCCAAATATGGTGCTGGGTGGACACCACCTGCCGGTCGCTGGCGAGCACAGTGCCGTCCGTACCGACCATCGCAACTTGCATGGTCATAGGAAATTCCTCTCCTACAGGAATGGAACTCCGCATCGGGCGCACCTCTGGTATGCTTTTCGGAGAGGAGTCACCCGACGCCCCTAGTACATTTCGAATTGTCACAGCACGGCCCGCCCGACAGCGGGTCTTGCTTTCTGCGTAAATAGTACTCTCGCCTGTTTTTATTACCGACAGTATATCGGTTTATACTTGACTGACCGTTGCCAAAAGCCTATATTTACAGCATGGAAACGCCAAAGACACTTCAAGAAGCAATCCAGCACTTCGGCGATTTTGAGAACTGCCACCAGTTTATGATCTCCGTTCGCTGGCCTGACGGTATCGTGCGTTGCCCTACCTGCGGTTCCGACAAAGTGACGTTCTTGCAGCAGGCGCGCCTGTACAAGTGCTATGGCGATCACCCGCGCCCGAAGTTTTCTCTGAAGGTCGGAACAGTGTTTGAGGACTCTCCTATCCCGCTGGAAAAGTGGCTGCCTGCCTATTGGCTGATCGTGAACTGCAAGAACGGTGTCAGCTCTTGGGAGATTCACCGCGCCCTTGGCGTCACTCAGAAAACCGCATGGTTCATGCTGCATCGCATCCGCCTAGGGATGAGAAATCCCCTGTATGGCGAGCAGGACAAATTCGGCGGCGACAATGGTGGTGGCCCGGTCGAAGTCGATGAAACTTTTGTTGGCGCTCCGGCTAAGAACATGCACAAGAGCCGGAGACTGCGCCTATCTAAAATTCGCAATGAGCAAACACGCGGCGACATTTATCCGGGCAAAGTCGCCGTGATGGGGATGTTAGATCGGGAAGCACGGCAGGTGCGTGCAATGGTGATTCCCAACGTCCGACGCGACACTCTGCAAGCTGCGATCTTGAACGGAGTGCATCACGGCTCCCGCATCTACACCGATCAGGCCATGGGCTATCAGGGACTGGCAACCAAGTACGCACATGAAGTTGTGAACCACATGGAACGGTACGTTGAAGGGCAGGTTCACACCAACGGGTTGGAGAATTTCTGGAGCCTGTTCAAGCGAACCCTGAAAGGCACTTACGTTTCTGTCGAGCCATTCCACTTGCAGCGGTACGCGGATGAGCAAATGTTCCGGTTCAACAATCGCGCGACGAAAGACAACCCGATAAACGATGCAGACCGCTTTCACTTGGCGCTATCTCAGATTGTCGGGAAGCGATTGACCTACGCGGAACTGACGGGCAAGACCGTGGAACGTCCCCTCTAATCCTTACCATTTGCCGCGCGGAAGGCGGCGATCTTAGACTTCTGAGTCCGCTTGCGAGAGCGGACTTTCTTTTCCTCGTCCAATTTCTTCTTTATCTCAGAATGGGGAACCCGCATGAGGCGGGTCATGCCGTCTTTGAAACGGTCGAATTCCACAGATGTTTTGCGGTCAGCCATCTTCCATCCCTGCTACAATCCGGGCGGGACTAGCAACGCGCCTCTTGCCAGTCTCTCATCCACCCGCTCAAGGCTGGTAAGAGAGTCTGCCATTTGTTGGCATTGTTAGTCCCGCTTCAATGGGGGCGGCAGGGTGCAGGCGCTGGACCAGAGACCCCGTGCCTGTGAGTTCAACTCTCACCGCCTCCAAACCTGTGATAGGGAGTCGTACAGATTAGAAAGTGCAGACGTACTGTGAGTATGGCGCGGATCGCGCCTAATGTGGTCGTGGTCACTGGACTGACTCCCAATCGGTCGCCTACATGCTTGCACGGCTGATGGCGGGTGTCAATGCTTACCCCTAAGCATCCCTCAATTGTGAAAGATCGAATCGGATTGGCTTGGCCGATTGGTCAGGCAGCTATATTTATACCCTTGCAACGGCGCAGCTGAAGCTGTGCCCCTTCAAAACCGGCTCCAACCGAGTTTTTCAGCAAACTGTAAAGCCGACCAGGGAGAAAAATGAGAATCTTCCTATGGGTACCTAAAAAGCTACGCCCCTTCAAAGAATGGCTGACGGCTGAAAGCTGATGGCTGAAAGCTGATGGCTGAAAGCTGATCGCTGACGGCTGACGGCTGACGGCTACTAATTCGGCGGTCCCAGGTAGCGATAGTCGCCGAAGCCGAGGATGAGATAGCCGATGCCTCCAAAAAGGAAGAGCAAGAAGAAACCGAACATGGCGCTCTGCCCGAAAGCTCGAGCGATATCGATGGCCACCACAATCCCGATCACGAAGTTCACTACCGGAATGAAACACAACAGCAGCCACCATCCTGGACGGCCGGCGATTTTCAAAATGATGTAGGCGTTATAGATCGGGATCAGAACGGCCCAGCCTGGCTGCCCGGCTTTCTCAAATACCTTCCAGTGGCCAACGATCACAATGATCAGGATCACCAGGCAGGAGAGCAGAAAACCGCTGCTGAAGAAAGGTGACCAGGGATTTCTAAACTGGTAATGCCACAGCGCCAGCGCAATGGTTGGTATCGTGGTAGCCTCCTGGTCTGTGCTGAAAGTGGTCTGCATTGTCCCCGAAAGACCGCGCGTATGCAAGACAATCAAGACAATAGGGAGCCGGGCGATGGTTCGAACCCAGTCACTACCGGAACCCGCTACGACTGTCGTCAACCGCGCTTCAAGTCAGCAAGCTCTGTCCAACGCCGCAGCCAGAGGATCGTCGGCAATCGCGTCCACCAGTCCAATCTCGAGTGCGCGCGACGCGTGAACTTTTTCCGCGGCCAGAAACATTTGCAGTGCTCGAGCCTTGCCGATCAGCCGCGGCAGACGCTGGGTACCTCCCCAACCGGTGATCAGGCCAAGCGCCGCGCCACGATGTCCGAACAGCGCGTGCGGTCCCGCAATACGCCGATCGCAGGACAGCGCGAGGTCCAGCCCCCCTCCCATACAGTAGCCGTAGATCGCTGCGATGGTGGGAGCGGGGAACTGCGCGACCGCATTCATCAGCCGCTGCCCCATGTGAGCGAAGCGAAAGGCTTCCGGACCGCTGAGGGCCGCGATTTCGTTGAGGTCGGCGCCAGCAGAAAAGAAATGAGCGTTCCCGGCAATGATCAGGCGTGATGGAGGATGACTCGCCAACCCTTCCACTGCGGCGGTGAGCGCCTGCACCCGGGCGCGCGTGAGGCGATTGGTGCCGTCGCCGGAAATCAGGCGCAAGACGACGGCATCGCCGCGCGACTCGATCGCATAAAGCTCTTCCTGGAGCGTGGAATTCACGGAGGTTCAGGTTAACAAACTACCGGCAGCTGCCGCGGTCGGACCAGACGCCAGGTTTGAGTTTACGTTCCTGCGGGAAAAAGGATTAAGATGTCCGCAACTCGCCTGACGAGGTTCACCACTATGCCCTCGGAAGCAAATCGCACCTCGTTCTCTCGCCGGTCGTTCCTGCAGCTTTCCGCGGCAGCCTCCGCGGCGCTGGCCTTTCGGGTCGTAACCGAGCCAGAGCTGGCGCTGGCCGCGCTGCCCAACGTAGCTAAAGATAGCGCGGTCATGATCAACGCCAACGAGAATCCGCTTGGCCCGTGCGCCGCGGCCCGTGAAGCGCTGGTCCCCATCATTGCGCAAGGCGGACGCTACCGCTTCGAACTGAGCCGCGACCTGGTCAAGTTCTACGCGCAAAGCATCGGCGTTCCCGAGGACTACGTCAGCATCTTCCCCGGATCGAGCAATCCATTGCACTACACGGTAATGGAATTCTGCTCGCCCAGCGCGAGTTTCGTCACCGCCGATCCCAGCTACGAAGCCGGTATGCACGCAGCTGACGGCGCCGGCGCGCGAGTGGTGAAAGTTCCGCTCACCAAGACCTACGCGCACGACGTCCGTGCCATGGTTGCCGCCGCACCCGATGCCGGCGTGTTCTACATCTGCACCCCCAACAATCCCACCGGCACGTTGACCAGCCATGCGGATGTGGAGTGGCTGCTGGCGAACAAGCCGAAGAAATCGGTGGTGCTGGTCGACGAAGCCTACATTCACTTCTGCGATGCGCCTTCCACGATCGATCTGGCGAAAGCGGGCAAGGACATCGTCGTCCTGCGTACCTTTTCCAAGCTCTATGGAATGGCTGGACTGCGCTGCGGCTTCGCCATTGCCCGCCCTGACGTGATAGAGAAGCTGGAAAGTTATGGCGGCGGCAATCCCATGCCGGTGGCGGGCGTGGTGGCGGCCTCGGCCAGCCTGCAGGATCCGCAACTGGTAGCCGATCGCAAGCGCATCAATGCCGAGGTGCGCAGCCAAGTTTTCGCCTGGCTCGATCGCAACGGCTATTCCTACATTCCCTCGGTTTCCAACTGCTTCATGCTCGATACCGGACGGCCGGCGAAAGCGGCGATTGCCGCCATGGCGCAGCAAAATATCATGATCGGGCGAGTATGGCCGGTGATGCCAACTTATTCGCGTATTACCGTGGGAACTCCGGAAGAGATGGAACGCTTTCAGGTCGCGTTTAAGAAAGTCATGAGCGGCGAGGTCACGGGACGCTTGAAGGGAAATGCCGGGCTGCCGGAACAGCATCTCGACGGCTACGTCGTCCGGGCCTGAGCGGCGGCTAGGAAGTGAGGCCTGCGAGGGTTTTGAACGCAGGAAATACGAGCGCAGTCGTCAATCCTTGATGCCATCCTTTTTATTTTGTCATCACGAGTCGGGCTTCAAACCGGCGAGGGATCTCTTTTGATCTTGGTCGAGTGATTTGTTTAACGGCTAGCCGTTACCCCGCGCGACTTAACGTTAGCGCGGATGAATTCGATGATCGAATCCATTGGCGTTCCCGGCTGAAACACCGCGGCCACGCCGCCCTTCTTCAGCGCTTCGACATCCTGGTCGGGGATGATGCCGCCCACCAGCACCAGCACATCGTCCATCTGATTCTGTTTCAGCAGCTCCATCACTCGGGGTACGATGGCGTTGTGCGCGCCCGACAGAATGCTGAGGCCGATAACGTCGACATCCTCTTGCAGCGAGGCGTTGACCACCATCTCGGGCGTCTGGCGCAGGCCGGTGTAAATCACTTCCATGCCGGCATCGCGCAGGGCGCGGGCAATGACTTTGGCGCCGCGGTCGTGGCCGTCAAGGCCGGGCTTGGCAACAAGTACTCGAATTTTGCGGTCTGGGGACATAAGTTAGCTCATAGGTGCTAGCCCTTAGCTCTCAGCAAGCCATCAGCAATCGGCTGTCAACTTTCAGCCAAAGATCGTAGGTCGGTTACTGCGAGCAGATTCGCAAGACATCCTGCGCAACCCTGCTTTGTTATCCGAGTGGGACGATCATAGTAGCAAAGTCGAAGACTACCATTCGACCGCCAATTCTCAGCAACAGAAAATCATAAACCCTGTGCCAAACTTTGGTAAGTGATCGGCGACACAGGGCGAAGTACATGCGAGCACGCATTCGCTATCGCGGAATATTAAAATTCTGCAAAAACTTCTTGACATTTAAAAGTGGTAGCCTCACTATGATCCCCTCTTCCCTTGGCAGTTGACACTCGGTAGTGCTTTTGGGCCGGTATCAAAGCTCCATGGTGGGGCAGCGCGGGCCCAAGCTGTTGCAAGACAGGCAGGGAACTTCTGCGAGGTATTCGCCGACGGCCAACGGCGGATCGGCGGAGGTGAGCATGCCCTTCCCGAGGCCCCGATCAAACTAGCGTCGCTCTCTCTGTCCTCGGCTCTCCGCGGCGCGCGTCAGGGATTGCTTTCTTTCGTGAGCCGAGACACCGGGCCCCAGTCAACAGCGAATAATCGTGCTCCCATCGTGCGGCGTTCCTTTGTCTATACACGGTGGGACTTCGACCGCAGGTTCGCTTCGGAAACCTGCATTTAACTCGGCGACAGCCCGTTGCCGCCACCAATCGGAGCGCCCCGCTTGGCGCCGCCAGGAGGCTCTCATGGCCACTCAATCCAGCACCAACTTGAAGTTGCGGATGTTGAAGACGGTTGCCGCAGCCATTCAGACTCTTCTTACGCTGGGCCTCGTTATCCCTGTTTTGTTTTTTCTGGCCGGGACTGCCCATGCCGATATCCTTGTATCTAACTACGACCATGGAACGGTCGACAAATACAACGACGACGGCACCCTCAAGCAACCCAACTTTCTTACCGGAGTTGCCTTCGCTGAGGGGGTTCAGTGTGTGGCGCGTTCCCAAAATTTAGTCTATGTGGGAAACTCCCACTCAGGTGTAGTCAAGGTTTACGACCTGCTTACAGGAGAACATTATGCGGGGCAGGATTTTACTATCTCCGGCGCGTCAAGTGTCATCGCCTTGGCGATGGATGCCGGCGCTACCGAACTCTATGCGGCTGACTACTATGGGGGACATCTATATGCCCTGAATCTTCCCATCAACGGTCCGGGCGAGACTTGTACGCCTGCTAGCCCTTGCGTTGTCAACACACAATTTCTGGTACTGTCTGAAATCAGATTTCAGACAGTACCCAATTTCTCGACGTAATTGTCGGCCCGGATTACCCTGGTAATGTTTATGCATCGAATAGGGATGCCAGTTCACCAGTCGGCGTTACGCGGTTCCCCCCTGCCACCTACTCTGGCTGGAATCACGGCTCCGGGGTTGTCGTAATTCCGGGCGGCAGCTATGCAGGCCATTCGCTCGCGAACGCTGGAGCGATGATCTTTGACGGCAGCGGCAATCTTTGGCTCAGTAATGCGCTCCAGGCGAATGGCAGCAACGACGGCATCTTTGAATTCACAGGCCCGCAAAATCCCAACCCGTTTAAAGTTTTGAATTTCACTGCCGACACAAATGCGCTTCCCCTCGGCATGGATGTCAGCCCCGTCAATCCGCCCGGGCTTCCAGTAGACCCCTGCTACGGCTGTATCGTGGTTGCCGAGTTCTACGGGAAAGGTTTGAGCAGTGGGTACGGAGATGTCGACCAGATTGTTCCGCACAGTTGTACGGGAACCATCGCCACTCCTGGGACCTGTCACTTCTATGCATCCACTCCATTCATTCCTGGCAATGCGAACACCGGCCGGCCGAAGTACGTGCGCTTCACCGAGAATTGCAATGACACGGGTTATGTCGAGATTTGTAAGATGTCGTGCCTGACGAACCCGGTCACCGGGTACTTTACTTTTACGGCAACAAATTCGGATTTCAGCAGTGGTCCACTATCGATACCTGTTAATGCTTGCTCCGGGCCCGTTCAGATTCCCAACGGCACGGTCACTATTCACGAAGCGCAGCAACTCGGCGACGAAGTCGCCAATATCACTGCCTTTAATTACGACTACCAGGGGTACCAGATAAATGCGTTGTTGTCCTATAACTATCCGTTTCAAACTGGCAATGTAGACGTCGTGTCGGGCGATGTTTCGACCGAAACCGTCGTCGGCTTTACCAATTGCGCATCCGGACCTGGCGAATTGAAGATTTGTAAGGTCGCCGGCCCCGGCATTCAAGTCAATCAACCTTTTACATTCGAGATCTCCAACTTCCCCACCATCCAGTTCGTCAACGTTCCGGCGGGACCACCGCCCGGCGGCTACTGCGAAATAGTTGGATCGTATCCAGTCGGAACGCAGGTCGGCGTTTCGGAGCAGTTTCTCCCTTCTAACGTCCAAGCGACGAACATCACGGTTGCCCCTGCGGACCGGGGTGGCAGTCAAAAATTGGGTGGGTGTAACGGACTTTTTTTCTCCTGCCCCTTTGTGGACGCCGTCATTGACAGTGGCACAACCGAAGTGACCTTTACAAACGCGACAACGGGGCGCCCGCATCCTTGATCGGGGTAGCGCACGGTGAGTTCCCACTCAAGCGTTCTTTGTTTGGGCAGGGCTGACCCTATACAAACGAAAATCCCTGCTCTAGCCCAAAGAAGGCTAGAACGGGACACCGTCTCTCTCCACTCGGACTGAAGTCCTCGGTCGGGAGGACAGGGATGCAGGCGTCGAAGAGCGGGCAGCCGTCCTACGCAAACGCCGTCTCCTCGTACGTCCCGTAGACCTGGCGCAGGGCGTCGCAGATTTCGCCTACTGTCGCGTAGGCCTTTACCGCATCCACGATGAACGGCATGGTGTTGGCGGGCGAGATCTGGCCGTTGTCGCTGGTCTTCGGCTCCTGGGCGGCAGCTTTCTTCAGAGCGTCCAGGCGGCGGCGGACTTCGTCGTTCGAACGGCGGCTGCGCAAGGCGTTCAACTTCTTCGTCTGCGCCTGCGCGACCTCTTCACCAATGTAGAGAATGTGGGGCGAGGGCTCGTCGACCACGAACTCGTTAGCCCCAACCGTGATTTTCTCGCGCGCTTCGGTGGCGCGCTGGAACTGATAGCTAGCCTCGGCAATCTCCTTCTGCGGATATCCCTTCTCGATGGCCGCAACCATGCCGCCCATGGCGTCGAGCTTCTCGAAGTAGTCGAACGCTCCATTCTCCATGTCGAGAGTAAGCCGCTCGACAAAGTAGGAGCCGCCCAGCGGATCGACGGTCTGCGCCACGCCAGACTCGTAGGCGATGATCTGCTGGGTACGCAGTGCGATGCGCACCGCTTCTTCCGTGGGCAACGCCAGAGCTTCGTCATAACTGTCGGTGTGCAGCGATTGCGTGCCGCCCAGCACGCCCGCCAGGGCCTGAATCGCGACGCGAGCAATGTTGTTCATCGGCTGCTGCGCGGTTAGCGAAACGCCCGCCGTCTGGGTGTGGAAGCGCATCAGCCACGAGCGCTGACTCTTTGAGCCGAAGCGGTCTTTCATCAGCCGATACCAGATTTTTCGCGCGGCGCGATACTTGGCAATCTCTTCGAAGAAATCGTTGTGCGCATTGAAGAAGAAGCTGAGGCGGGGACCGAACTCGTCGACATCGAGACCGCGACGCCGGGCCCACTCGACATACTCGACACCGTCGTAAACCGTGAAGGCCAGCTCCTGTAGCGCCGTCGAGCCGGCCTCGCGAATGTGATAGCCGCTGATCGAGATGGTGTTGAAGCGCGGCGTGAACTTGGATCCGAACTCGAAGGTATCGATCACCAGCCGCATCGACGGCGCCGGCGGATAGATGTATTCCTTCTGCGCGATGTATTCCTTCAGAATGTCGTTCTGGATGGTGCCGGAAATCTTTTTCCAGTCAGCGCCCTGCTTTTCGGCGACCGCCAGATACATCGCCCACAGGATCGACGCGGGCGAGTTGATGGTCATCGAAACCGTGGTCTTCTCCAGATCGATGCCGTCGAAGAGGATCTCCATGTCCTCCAGCGAGTCGATGGCGACGCCGCACTTGCCGACTTCACCTTCGCTGAAGGGATGATCGCTGTCGTAGCCCATGAGCGTGGGCAGATCGAAAGCGACGGACAGTCCCTGGCCGCCGTGCGCCAGCAGATACTTGTAGCGCTGGTTGGTTTCCTCAGGCGAAGCGAAGCCCGAGAACTGGCGCATGGTCCACATCTTGCCGCGATAGCCGGAGGCGTGAATGCCGCGGGTGTAAGGCGGCTGGCCGGGATAGTTCAGGTACTCGTCATACTGCCAATCTTCGGGAAGATCGGCGGGCGTATACAAACGGCGAATCGGCAGGCCTGAGATAGTGGTGTAACGGGCGTCGCCGTGCTCGTCTACGTTGATTCCGGTGGGCGCGCCGATGGGCTTCTCCGGAGCCTTCTCCAGCGTGGGCGCGAGAGTCTGCTCGGCCCATTGCTTCTCGGACTCGGACGGATGACGCCCGGCCTCGAACAAATCGGCGACCGGGGATTCAGGTACAGCTTTCCCGCTTGACTTGCGGCTATCAGCCATGTGTTACCCCACAGTGAGACGAACCCTCCATGCTAGTAGATGCGAGGGAAGCGAGCAAGGCGCCTGGCCGTTTTTCACCGGCTCCACGATGTTCCGTTGTCCCAGTTGATGCGGCCGGCATTGTTTACCAACGTTCCGTTGATGGTCTGGCCGTTCCAGTTGGCGGTGATGTTTCGGGAATCCAGAAAGCGTCCTTGCGCGCTTTGACCGCTTTCGTTGGTGAAGGTGAGACTTGTGTTGTTCTGACTGATCGAACAGGCCTGATTGTGATTGCCACTCCGGTACCAGGTTCCCTGCAGGTTGGGCAGACGCCCGTGATAGCCGCCTCCGCCGCCACCTCCACCGCCGCTGTTGCAGCGCGCCCAGAAGGTTCCATTGGACCAGTTGATGCGGCTGCCGTCGGAGTTCAGGGTGCCGGTGACGAATTGCCACTGGGGTGCGACGATCGTGTTCTGGTCCGTCCCCCGATAATTCGCTATGGAGGACGAGCCTTGCTCGTTGGTGACCGTCAGGGACATGCCGCTGGCGGTGATCGAAGCCGGTTTGTTGCGGTCGCCCTGGGCGCACCACTGACCGAGGAAGGCCGAATTCTGATTGAACTGTGGCGGAGCGGCGTGCGCCGAAGTAGCCAGCAGAGGCAAGCCCCCACCCAGAATAGCGATGTACAAAAGACGCCGAGCCCGAGCGATCCGAGTCGAGTTCATAAGCCCTCCATAGGTTTTGGCATACGGTCTGGAGATCGACCTGGCGCGGCCCATTGTATCTCGACTTGTGGGCCCTCAGAGCTTCAATTTGCGGCTTCGTTCCCACGCTTTCGCGTACTTCCAGCTCACGTAATTCGCGTGGTAAAGATGCAGCAGCAGGCCTTCGCGGCCGTCGAGGAAGCCTCCGCGCAGGACGTAATTGTAGAAGAACGTCAGGCGCGGGCGGATCACGATATCGAGGAAGCTGAATCCAACGGGACGATTGCCGGCCACGGCCATTTCCGCTCCCAGCGAGGAGTAGCGATTCATGTGCTCCAGGTAGCTTTCGAGCGTGGGATAAGCGTGATGCAGAAGATGATTCTGTAGCTTGGCGGTCGGCCCGCTCACCTTGATGTCCTCATGTACGAGGCGATCTTCGAATTTGCCTGCTCCGCGGCGAAAGAGGCGCAGCTTGGGATCGGGATAGAAGCCGCCATGGCGGATCCAGCGGCCTAGGAAGAAGTTCTTGCGTGGGATCCAGAAACCGTCGACAGAAGGATTTGCCGCGAGCGTCTGGCGGATTTCGTCAGCGAGTGCAGGCTCCACTTCCTCGTCGGCATCGAGCGAGAGGATCCAGTCGCCAGTGGCTTTTTGGAGGGCAGAATTTTTCTGCGCGGCAAATCCCTTCCACGGTTCGACGAAGAATTTCGCATGGAACGACTCGGCAATTTCGCAGGTGCGGTCGGTCGAACCGGAATCGACGATGACGATTTCGTCCGCCCACGTCACGCTTTGCAGCGTGCGCGTGAGGTTGGCTTCCTCGTTCTTCGTGATGATGACGATGGAGAGGCTCAAACAGACCATGCTAACCGGAAGCCGTGACGGCAGGAAGGGGAAAGGCGGTCTGCCGGTTATCGTTGGTGGTAAGGCGATTTACGTAGTTATCTAAGTCGGGGTGCCCCACACATTCGCGATTTTCGAATGTGTGGGAAATCTATACGAGTGAAGCTTCCGGCGTCGGCGGTCTTAATATCTCAGTTCCCACTCATTCCAAAAGCAGGAATGAGTGGGGCACCCAACGTAGTTTTGAACAGGGCGCTCAAATGTTGACAACCCGTTAGCGTAACCGACTGAAAGCCTGCCGTCCCTACGGGACTCGCATCTCTTTTCCGCGCCACCCAGGGCTTCCGCCCTCGGCTAACTTCATGGCCGCCGCTGCGCGGCTGGATCAGCGCGAGTTCAAGGACTTTCGCGCACCGTAAGCGAGGCGCCGTGATATTCAGGCTAATCATGCACCCGGAATACCATTACTGCGGCGGCGGAGCCGGCTGTTGCTGCGGCGGAGCCTGCTGCTGTTGAGGTGGCGCTGGCGGTTGTTGCGAGGGCGACTGCTGCCCTTGCGGCGGCTGTGCCCCGGTTTGCGGCGTCGGCTGCGGCGCCATGGTCGGTCCCGTATCCGGGCCGCCTGGTCCCAGTGGCTGCAGCTTCGGTGTAGTCAGATCATTGTCGTTCGCCGGGACCACGCCGGGCACCTTGGGCATTTGCTTTACCTGGGCCGCTTCGGCGTCAGCCATGTTGATACCCAGTTTGGTGAGAGTATCTGCCGTCGACAGGTCGAGTTGCACCTTCGACTTCTCGTAGTTGGTTGCTGCTGACAGCACGTTGGATTCGGCTTGAGTCAAGTTGCTGGAGGCTTGCAGAACCAGCGTGCTGGTGGAAGCGCCCATCCGCAATTTCTTCTGTTCCGCATCGAGGGCTTCGGCCGCGTAGTCGCGGGCGGCGATGGCGGCCTGCAGGGCAACGTAGTTCTGTTGCAGGGTGAACTGTGCCTGGCGAACCTGCAGCACAATCGTGTTCTCCGTCTGCAGCAGGCTCATCTGGGCCTGGCGGTATTCCAGGTCGGAGCGCACCTGATCGGCCTGCACCTGACGGTTGCGCAGCGGAATGTTGACGTTGACGCCCACGCCCTTGTCCGGAAAGCTGCTGTTGAACAGGTTGCTGAAAGCACTGCCATAGCCAATCGGAAATCCCGGGTTGGCGCACTGGGTGGGATCGGTGCACAACGGATTGCGCGGCCCGGCCAGCGCCGAAGCACCGTAGAAGGCGTAGAGGTCCACCGTGGGCTTTAACTCGTTGCGCAGCGATTTCTTGGTGATCTCGCTGTTGGTGAGGGTGAGGCGGGCGGTGGCAATCTCCGGCCGTTGCTTCAAGGCTTGGGCGATCAAAGTCTCTACCGGACCTACCTCGTATTCCTGAGTGGTATTCAGGGTGTCGGTGGGAATGACGGGCGCAATGGCGAGCATGGGATCGGCCATGTTCCGGGTGATGGCGTTCTTCATCAACAACTGTTCCAGCTGCAGATTGACCTGGGCGGCAATCAAGTTTTGCTTGGCTGTAGCTACGGCGCTCTGCGACTGGACCACGGTGAGCGGGGCCAGCGTTCCCGCGGTCACCTGCTTCTGATTGTCGGAGAGCGTTTTGTTGGCCAGGTCGAGCGCCCGTTGCTGCACGGTCACGTTCTCATAAGCGTTGACCAGGTCCCAGTAGATGTTCTCAATCTGCGACACGGTGGTAATGATCTGATTGCGGAAGGTGACCTCGGTAATCAGCTTGTTGTTTTTGGCGATACGGATGTAACGCAGGTTGGGATCGAAGCCGAAGCCTTGTAATAAATGCTGTCGCAGCTGGAAGTTGAAGCTTGGGGTCACCGTGGGGTTCAGGGTATTGAATAATGCATTGGAGGCCACACGAGTGTTGTCGAAGCCCACGGTCATCAAAGTTCCGGTGGAGAATCCCTGGGTATAGGCATAGTTGGCGGTAGTCGTATTCGCGTTCAGCTCATCGGTACCGGAAATGATGGTGTTCGACTCGGGTGTAATGGCGCGCGCGATCGACATGGTTCCGGTAATGACGGGATCGTAGTTGTCGAGCGGGGGCCCTTCGCCCTGGGTGGAGGAGACGATACCAGCTGCGCCGGCACCGGCTCCGCCCACGCCGATGGTCGTACCGCCAGCGCCGCCGCCGGTTGAGCCGGTGGTCGAAGTCCCGGTTCCGCCGGCCGAGGTCGTGCCGGTTGTGCCGCCGGGCGTGCCTTGCAACAAGCCGGCGTTGACGCCCAGCGCTACCGCACCCGAAGACGTGCGCAGAATGTCGGTGTCGGCAATCGCCAGGTTATAGCGCTGAATGCCGATATCGAGATTGTTCTCTAACGCCATCGCGACCGCGTCATTGATCGACAGATACATCTTGCCGTCCTTCAGGAGTTGGTCAACGAGTGCCGAGTTGGCCACGTTAAGCGGCCCGACCTGGCGAGCGGTGTAAATGACAAAGGGATTGGGCCATTGCCTCTTTCCGCGGCTGTAGTCCTGATCGGCATAGGGATGCGCGTTATGCTGGGGGCCGGGGGCCTGGGGCAAAGGCGTCAGCTGCGTCCCCAATGTCACGTCCGTGGACGACGGAGTCGCGGGCGCCGGATTTTGCGGTGCGGGATTCTGGGCGAAGCCGGCGGTAGCCAGCAGCCAGATCAAAGCCGACGCAGCCAGCTTGGGCGCAATTGACGGGAGAGGCTTGGAAATCGGATTAAGACGAGACATTCTTTCGTTCTCCTAGAAAGGACGATAAGAGTTCTAGATTGCCTTTGCGGCAAATTGCCGTCGCCGGACATAGATTTCGTGACAGTTTGCGGAGATTCGATCTCAAGATAACGTCGCAGGGGGACGGAAATTGATTTCAACCTCGTACGTCGCAGGAAGTTTAGTATAGCTGACACAATACCGCGACAACTGCATGCTTTACACACCTTTACACTGCTTAACAGATCGAAATGGTTGACTTACGAATCCCTTTATTGAGGAGCAAGTGAGACGTAATCTCAAAATTACGCTGGCCTATGACGGCTCGGAATTTCACGGCTGGCAGGTGCAACCGGGACTGCGGACGGTGCAAGGCACGCTGGCCGAGTGCCTTAAGCGGCTAACCGGGGAAGAGGTGTTGCCCCAGGGATCGGGACGAACCGATGCCGGAGTACACGCGCTGGCGCAAGTTGCTTCGGTCACGATTGACAGTCCGATACCGGAGAGCAACCTGGTTATCGCGCTGAACGACGTCCTGCCGCCGTCGGTGCGGGTGAGTTCGGTCGAGGTAGTTCCCGCTGATTTTCACGCGCGGCATTCTGCGAAGGCGAAGACCTACCGGTATCGCATCTACCGGCGCGACATTTGTCCGCCTTTTCTGGCGCGCTATGTTTATCACGATCCTTATCCCATGAACGAGGAAGCGTTGATGCGCTCGTCCGAGCAGGTCGTCGGCAAACATGATTTCACTTCGTTTGCCGCTTCCGATCCCGATCGCAGTGCTCGCATAAAGCAGGCGGCGGATGAAGACGAAGCTTCCCCTTTTGGAATTCCAACGAACAGCCGCACGATTCATTCTTCGCAATGGGTGCGAACCCACGAGGAGCTGATCTACACTGTGCGCGGGGACGGCTTTCTGCACCACATGGTGAGAAATCTGGTGGGAACGTTTCTGCTCGTCGGCAAAGGCGGGCTGAAAATCGAGGATGTGGCGGCGATCCTGGAAGCCCGCAATCGCAGCGCGGCCGGACCCACGGCTGCGGCCGGTGGACTGTATCTGGTCAGCGTCGAGTATTGAAATATGGCAAGTGAAGCAAAGATCGTAGGCGGTAGCGGCATCGTGACCACCAATCCCGCGACGGGAGAGGTGCTGGGGGAACTGGCATCAACCAGTGTGGACGATGTGCAGGCTGCGGTCGGTCGCGCCCAGACTGCGCAGCGGCGATGGGAGAGCACATCCGTCAGCCAGCGGGTTGCGGTGTTGCGAAACTTTCAGCGGTTGCTACGCGAGCAGTGCGATTCGGTTGCCGCCCTGATTTGCCGTGAAGCAGGCAAGCCGGTAGCTGAAGCTCTGGCGACCGAGGTTCTGGTAGTGCTGGATGCGGCCGAGTTCTGCATTCGCAATGCATATCGTTTTCTCCGCGAAACCCCGCTGCCGCATGGCAACCTTGCCATGAAGACCAAGCGCGGCAAACTGGTGCGCGAGCCTTACGGCGTGATCGGCATTATTGCCCCCTGGAATTATCCTTTCTCAATTCCCGCTATCGAGACACTGGATGCGCTGGTCACCGGCAATGCGGTTGTGCTGAAGCCCTCGGAGTTTACCCCGCTGGTTGGATTGGAGTTGCAACGGCTGTTACATGCCGCCGGGCTAGAGCCCGATCTCATGCAGGTGGTGATCGGCGCGGGAGAGGCTGGAGCGGCGCTGATTGAGTCGCCCATCCACAAGCTCATCTTTACCGGCAGCGTTGCCACCGGAAAGCGAGTGGGAGAAGCGGCAGCGCGCCGGCTGCTGCCTGTCGTGCTGGAGCTGGGTGGCAAAGATCCCATGATCGTGCTGGGCGATGCCGATGTCGACATTGCCTCCAGCGGCGCCGTGTGGGCTGCGTTTATGAACTGCGGTCAGACGTGTCTGTCGCTGGAACGCTGCTACGTTCATCGCAGCCTGTATGAGCCGTTCCTGGAAGCTTGCCGGAGGAAGATTGCCCGGCTGCGGGTGGGAAACGGGATCGACTCCGAGGTGGAAATCGGTCCCATGATTGATGAGCGCCAGCTGCGGATTGTCGAAGAGCAGGTTCAGGATGCGATCGCTCACGGCGCGCGACTGCTGGCGGGCGGAAAGCGGCTTCCCGAACTCGGGCCGAATTTCTACGCGCCCACGCTGCTGGCCGAGGTTACGAACCGGATGCGCTTGATGCAACAAGAAACATTTGGGCCCGTCCTGCCGGTCGCGCCGTTTGAGGATGACGAAGAAGCCGTCCGGTTGGCCAACGACAGCGAGTTCGGATTGGCTGCCAGTATTTGGACCCGCAATCGAGGCCGGGGCGAGGCGATGGCCAGAAGGATCAAGGCCGGAACGGTCATGCTCAACGACATGATCTCGTGCTTCGGCATCGCCGAAGCCCCGCACGGCGGCTTCAAACAAAGCGGCATCGGCCGTACACATGGCGAGATGGGGCTGCAGGAGATGGTGCAGGTGAAATACCTCGACGTCGACCTGCTGCCCGGAATGCCGAAGGTCTGGTGGTTCGGCTATGGCAAGCGATATCAGCAACAGATGGGTGGGTTCGTAGAATTCTTGTTCGCCAGAAACTGGGGGACGAGGCTGAAAGGGGCCTTCCGGTCGGCTGGGCTCTTTCGTCGCGGCAATCGCATTTGAGCAGGAAGGGACGGTGCCGCCTGCGCATCCTCGGCTTCAGCACTTCACGGGGTGCGATCGATTGTGACTTTGTGATCGCTCTCGTAATACACTGTCCACCTGAGAGACCAGTAATGCCGGACGAACTTATCGTTGCTGATGTTCAGCAAGCATTCTTTGAATATCGCGCCAACTTCAAGGAACCAATTGTCGAGATTTGGTACGGGGGACGGCAGGGGGAGACCGTTAAGGGGCTATTGAAAGCCCTTCTACCTTGGCATGTGGGTTTGGAGAATTTAACGTGGAACCAGAGCGCAAAAAACGGAAGTGAAATCCAACTGACGTTTGCAGTGCCTTCGCTGCTTGCTAGTATTCAGGTGGGTCTGGGTGGAGCGATAATGACGGCACTTAACCCGGATTGGTCGCGCGCTTCACAATTCGTTTCCCTGTTTCAAACGGGCTTGGACACTTTGAAGACAATCACGGGGCAAGATCTTCTGTCCCAGCAGACGACGCTGGGACTTCATCTTAAGCCGAGCGAAAGGCCGTTCCGCGAAGTGCTCATGAGATTTGTAAACACAGAGGCGCTGGGCAGCGAAGATGCTGCGATGTTTGGGGTGTCGGTTTATCACAATGATTATTCTTTCGTCATTGATAGTTCGGCCCTATTTCCGGGCAGCGTTTTTGTAAAATTGATCAGGAATTTCGTGTCCAACGAACGGTTTGAGACGATGGCGAAAATCCTCTATGCGGATGAAGAGACGACGTTGCATCGGCTTGGATTGAGGGTGCAATGACCCTCCAAGGACAGCTCGCACAATCCCAGGCACTTCCAGAACGGCCGCTCCAAGACTTCTCTCCATGCGACCTGGGTTTACTGGGCAATAAATCCACTCAAGCGCCAAGAATTTCGGAGACGGATAGCCTGGCGGGTGAGTTTCAGGTTTGGCGCGCAACGGTAATAACCTCTATCGAAACTGCTGAATCGACTGAAATGGCTTGGCTAGAAGAGAACGCCCAAGAGCTTGGACGGCACAAGGGCGAATGGTTGTTGATTCATGGCCGTGAACTCCTTATGCACAGTCGGGATTTTGCTGCAGTGCGTGTGGCGATCCGTGAGCGACACATTGATTCGCCCTTCGTTTATTACGTACCGACTGACGAAGAATCGAATTCGGTGACAATCTAGAGTGACAACTGTTAGCTATCCTGTTTCGCTCCGTTACCGAACGGTACCCAATATGCCCGGGGTTCAGCCTGCTGCGCAGGTGGCACTGTTCCATGGTGAGATAACAGCGCGTGCGGTGGCTGTCCTGGATTCGGGCTCGCCTTATACCGTATTCAGTCCTGAATACGCTGAGCTAATAGGGATCGATGATGTTACGGCCGGTTTTCCGGAGAGGGTAAGCACGTTGGGAGGCCCGATCCAGATCTATTTCTTTGACCTGGAGATCGAGATAATCGGAGCAGGTCCTCGCTTCGGAGGGCAAATCGGATTCTTTTCGATTCGAGCTCCCCGCAACATCCTAGGCCGCAGCGTAATTTTCTCAGCATTTGAGATCGGATTCCGGGAGCGTGGGCAGTTGATTCAGCTGCGTTCTGAAGATTGATCGCCAAGATCATGCGGCTTTGGACCCGGGACCGGAGTTATCACGAACTTGAAACCTTTTAGGCTTCAACATCAGATCGGCAAGGTCTAAGTACTTTTGGATCCAAGCCGGCTGATCCTGGTGGCTTTCGTTATCCGTGATTTTGAGCCAGGGCGTTGCGGGTGGCTCGGGCCACTGCCTGATATCGACCCGCTTCTTTTTCCCCATGGACTCGGCCCCAGTTTCCTATGGATAGGTAGGAGTGCGGGCGGTCGGCCCGGAGTGGCCTTGAAATCGATAGCGAGACTGCGATTTTATTAAATAGTTAGAGCATCTAGCGCGGGCCGGCGGCCCTTTTGGATATTGAGATATTCGCGGCAACCAGCGATACTGCCACCATGCCCGAGATCGGCTCCGATGGAGCGCCGCAGCTTCCTCATCATAAAGTGAAGTATAAGAAGCCGTTCCAGCGGGCCTGCAATGAGCCTTGCGACAAAGGCAAGTTATGCGGGGGTCACCTGAAACGCTGGTTCTATCTGGCTGACGTTCTGGAGCAGAGCTGCGGCGATGTCCGCCAAAGTTATGGCGATCAGGCGGAAATCTATCGCTGTGAGCGCTGCCGAACGCTCTACTTGCCGAACGACGAGGAGCCCAAGGGCAGAAATGTTGCGGGCCTGGGTCGGCAATCCGTGTTTGGATTGACGCTGACCTCGAAATCCGGCGAAGAAAAAGACAAACAGTAGCCAATGTTTGGGCGATAATTCGGATAGAACTAATTCGTCAGGCGGGAGTGCTCCCGCATCTGTTTGTAGTGTGACGCTGTGGGGCGTCCGAAATTTGGCTCTGTGGCGGGCGCGAAATCGGCGCTGCCCGGATTAGAAAATGGGGTAACCAGTTAACGTGTCTGCCAATATCTCGGAATTAATTTACGACTGGAACACGATCTATGCCCGATCGATGGTCCCGGCCGGCAAAGTGCTGCTGAATGACGAGTCGCTGCGCGACGGGCTACAGTCGCCCTCCGTGCGCGATCCAACCATCGAAGAGAAAATCGAAATCCTTCATCTGCTGGAAGGCGTCGGCGTCGATATGCTCGATATCGGACTACCGGGCGCTGGTCCTCGCGCGGTGGCGCACACCGAAGCTCTGGCCCGCGAGATTGGCCGGGCGAAGCTGAAGATCAAGCCCAACTGCGCGGCCCGCACTCATCAGAACGACATTCGTCCGATTGCCGAAATCGTGGAGCGCACCGGCGTTCCCATCGAGGCCGCAACCTTTATCGGATCGAGTCCCATCCGCCGCTATACCGAGGATTGGACCGATGACTTCCTGCTGCGCACTACGGAAAATGCCGTGAAGTATGCCGTGTCGCTCGGCCTGGACGTGATGTACGTAACCGAAGACACCACGCGCTGCGATCCGGAGACCATCCAGCGGCTCTACAGCACCGCCATCAGCCATGGCGCGAAGGCGATTGTGATCTGCGACACCGTGGGACATGCGACGCCCATGGGGGTGGTGGCGCTGATGCACTTCGTCATCAACGAAGTGGTGAAACCGTCGGGAGAGAATATTCGCGTCGAATGGCATGGCCATTCCGATCGCGGGCTGGCCGTGGCCAATTCGATTGCCGCTCTCGTGGCCGGAGCCGAAGTAGTGCACGCCACGGTTTTGGGAATTGGCGAGCGCGTGGGCAATACTCAGATGGACCAGATGCTGGTGAACCTGAAGCTGCTCGGGATCGAGCCCTGGAAGAGCCAGGACCTGACCAGGCTGAAAGAACTTTGCGATACCGTTTCCAAGGCGACCGGAGTTCCCATTCCCAAGAACTACCCGGTAGTCGGCGACGACGCGTTTCGCACTGGAACCGGCGTGCACGCCGCAGCGGTAATCAAGGCCTATCGCAAGAACGATGTGATGCTGGCCAACAGCATCTACTCCGGCGTGCCCTCACACTTCTTCGGCATGGAACAGATCATCGAGGTCGGCCCCATGAGCGGAAAATCAAATGTGCAGTTCTGGCTGGAACGTCACGGCATTCCCCCGACTGAGGAATTGGTCGAGCGGATTTACCAGCGCGCCAAAGAATCGAACCAGACGCTGACCGATGCTGAAATCATGGAGTGCGTGCAGGCGGCGAACGGGGTTCAGTCGGAGTTGGCGTCGTAGGGTGTGTACCTCAGTATGAACACCATCGTCGGTTAATACTCGCGATGGTTTGTATCAGGGCGCGGCTTCAGCCGCGCCATCGAATCGTTATAGCCATGTGGGCTTTAGCCCCTGTCTCTCAGCGGCTAAAGCCGATATCTTGGACGCCGTGACGGCACGACTAAACGGGCTGCGCAAAAAGTTCCAACAGCAGATCCCTCACCGGCTGAAGCCGGCTCGGGATGACAAAATTAAAGGACTTGTAACGGCGCAGCTAAAGCCGCGCCCCTTCAAAACATGTCGGACCCGACTTTTTCCGCAGCCTGTAAAGTCGTGCCCTGATACAAGTCCTACGCTGATCCTCTTTCTTTCCATCTCGTCGCCGTATACTAATGGGCATCACCATGGCCCCGGGCTCTCCAGTACGAACGCCTGCCGCAAGCGAGTCCCAGGGATCCCGTTCGGCCCAGCAACAGGTGGCTCGGGTTGCGGAGCTGCGCCGCGTGCATCAGGGCTTCGCCTGGTTTCGCTCGCATAGCCGCGAGTTGGAAGACTGGCAAATCCAGGTGACTTCCATTGCTGCGCCGCCCTGGGGCGAATCGGCGCGCAGCGAGTGGCTGGCAGCACAGTTCACAGAAGTGGCACTCTCCGACGTACATCGCGATGAGATTGGGAATGTCTTCGGCATTCGACCGGGAACCGATCCCAACGCTCCCTTCATCGCGCTCAGCGCTCACATCGATACGGTTTTTCCGGAAGGAACGCCGATCGAGGTGCGACGCGATGCGGGCAAGCTCTACGGACCGGGCATCTCCGATAACTCCTCGGGTATGGTTGCGCTGCTGGCGATTGCCGGCGCGATGCAGGCGGCCGAGTTGGCCAATACCGCTCCGATTCTGTTTATTGGAGATGTCGGCGAGGAAGGCGAAGGCGACCTGCGCGGCATGAGGCACATCTACCAGCAGCCGCGGTGGTCGGCGACGATTGCGTCACTGATCGTGCTCGACGGCGCCGGAACTGACACCATCATTGCCGAGGGGCTGGGCAGCCGGCGTTACGAGGTTACAGTTCGCGGAGCCGGGGGACACTCGTGGAGCGACTTTGGCGCGGCCAACCCCATCGTTGCCCTGGCTCGCATGATCGATCGCTTTACCCGCACGCCGGTTCCACCTTCTCCCAAAACCACCTACAACATCGGAATCATTCACGGCGGGACGTCGGTCAACTCGATTCCTGAGTCGGCGACTATGCGGGTGGACACCCGTTCGGCTTCAGTGGAAGAACTGGACCGGCTGGAGCGTGCGCTGCACGAAGCTATCGATCACGTGATTCCTGAAATCACTAGCCGCAAGAAACAGGAGTTGCTCACCTCCGAGGTTCGCGTCATCGGTAATCGCCCGGCGGCCGATCTGCCGGTAGAATCGCAGCTGCTGAAAACGATTCGCGCGGTGGACGCTCAACTTAGCAACGCGGCGCGCATTCAACGCGCCTCCACCGACGCTAATATTCCGTTGTCGCTGGGGCGGGAAGCGATTGCGATCGGAGCGGGAGGCAGCGGCGGCGGCGCTCATACTATTCATGAGTGGTACGATCCGGCGGGCCGCGATCTGGGACTGAAACGGATTTTGCTGCTTACCCTGGCCCTGGCGGGAGTGTCGGGGGAGTGAAGGGTACGCCGGAGAGGCGGCGAGACCTCTACTGGGCTTTCTTGTCGTACACCCACTTATTTGTGGTGCTGCCTTTCGCTCCCACGGTCGCCTGACGCTCTACCCCCTGCAATGTTTTCCCGTCATCCGCGAGGCTGTAGGTCACCAAATCGTTCATGGTTGTGCCGTCGGGGGCGGTGATCTTCTGATCAAGCACCAGAGAGTTGCCCTGCCAGTACAGGCGACTATTGGCAGTGTAGCGGGGCGATTTCTGCACGACTTCCTTCTGGCCGTCGGCCAGGATATCGAGCTTCCAGTCAAAACTCTGGTTACCGTACACCTGGGTGCGCGAGAAGCGGACCTGGGGATCGCTTTGGTCGATCTGCATGGTCATGGTGGAAGGCGCTGGAACTTCGAGGCTGCTCTTTTGAGCGTCGAAGTTCCAAGTGCCGGAGAAGTTTGGTTTGGACTCTGGTGCTTGCCCATAAACCGCCAAACCGGACAGGACCCCCATTAGCAGGAGTAAAACGATTGCGGGTTTCATCGCGGCAGGATTCTAGCAATAGAGTTATAAAGATTTCATAAAGGTTCAAAGACGTCAGCACTATGGTAGACGAGAAAAGTTGGTGCGGCGATTACGAGCTTGCGATTAAGCATGACGCTTCCGATAGGTTTCACATATTAGGGATGGTCTGATTGAGTACAGGCGGAGTCCCTCAGCGGCTAAAGCCGTACGGTTTTCGGGTATTTAAACGGACGGTCTGAAGACCGTCCCCTTCAAAACAAGACTTAATCAGAGTTTCCTCAGTAGACTGCGCTTGCACGATTCTGCGCTTCAGAACATTAGTTTCTGCCTAAATCGGGCGCTCGGTCTATACTTTTGCGGATCAACCGAGAGGAATGCCCAATGAAGAAATCTTTGATTGCTTTATCGTGCTGCCTCGCCCTGGCTGCGATGCTTGCCTATGGGCAAAGCGGGGACGAAGGCTATCAGATGGCCAGAGTTGTGGCCTTCGAACGAGTGGCCGCTAACGCCCAGCACATGGAAGATTCGGAACAGTACAAGATGTCCTTGCGCCTGGGCGATACCGTCTACAATTGCCGCGCCAGCGCTCCGGCTGCCGTATTTCTTGACTGGACTACCGGGAAAGAATTTCCCACGAAAGTAAACGGCAAAGTATTGCTGGTGAAAAATACCAATGGGCAGGTAGTGGAGTTGAATATAGTCGGCAAGAAAACTCCTAAGTAAAACACAGATTCTGTGCCCCAGGTTCGCCCTGCAGTTGGGCTAACCTGGGATCACGGCAGAGTAGGGCTCGGGGGGCCCCCAAGCTTCGTACCGCCCAGGTTAGCGTCCAAAAGACGGACGCGAACCTGGGGCACAACCATTCTTCGGTGATCCGAACAGGCTCCCAGTTTTCAAAGTCGAATGTCGACGACACGCCATATCACCCTGATCGAGGGACATACTGCGGAGGTGCAGTCACACCCATCTGTGACATGGGCGCTAGGTATCGCTTGGGCTCCAAGATACAATGGGACGCGGAAGGACAGAGGCGGAGCTGTCTTCGGGCGCGACTTCGCAGAACGTCCTCCAGAGCGTGATTGAGTGATTCGACTTCAGCTTCTTTTTTCGAGCCGCCCACCCTGCCCCACGCCAAAGCATCCAATCCCGGTTCGGCCTCAAGAATTTGGCAATAAGTCTTTTTGGCTCAGGATTTTGCATGTAAGTCGTTTGGATTTAAGATTTTGCAGACGCTCGCTAGTGTTTTCAATACTTTACAGGCCTAAGGGGGGAGGGGGATGGGAAAGCGGTAGTCACTTGTCGGTTGTCCGTGAACAGTCGGCAACGACGGAGGGCCTTGACGCTGAACCAGGCCGCACAGAAAAGCAGATTCTTCACGGGCTAAAGCCCGCTCGGAATGACAAAGTTAGAGACCTTCCAACGACGCAGCTGAAGCTGCGCCCCTTCAAAACACTTCCGCGGCGTCGCATATTCGCCCTGATCGCTGTTGCCGCTGTGCTTGCGATATCATTAGCCGGCTTGAATACAAATCCTCCTACGGCCTCGGCGTCAGGTGATAAGCCTTCCGCCGCCCTGGCTCCCGACATCGTTTTCATCAATGCCGATATGTACACTCAGGCCAGGCCAGCTCGCGCTGAGGCGATGGCGATTCGCGACGGCCGTGTTGTCGCCATCGGATCGAATGCCAGCATCCGCAAGCTGAAGGGAAGCCACACCCAGGTTGTCGATCTGGGCGGACATTTTGTGATGCCCGGCTTTAACGACGCGCATGTCCACCTGGCTGCGGGCGGGTTCCGCCACTTCGAAGTCGATCTGACCGGATCGCAGTCGTTGCAGGAGATGCAGCAGCGGATCGCCGCCCACGCGAAGATCCTCACGCCCGGCGAGTGGATCATCGGCGGAGGCTGGGACCACACGCTTTGGGTAGGAGCGCAGTTGCCCACGCGGCAGGATCTCGACGCGGTGACCGGCGATCATCCCGCGTTTCTCAGCCGCATCGATGGCCACATTTCCATCGCCAATACAGCCGCGCTGAAGGCGGCGGGAATCGATGCCAACACTCCCGATCCGCCCGGCGGAAAAATCGATCACGATGCTCAGGGCCAGCCCACTGGAATCATCCGCGAAGATCCGGCAATGAAGCTGGTGTGGGCTAAGATTCCCAGGCCTACTCCGGCGCAGCGCCGTCGCGCGGCCGAGTACTCGTTAGCTAACGCCGCCAAGTGGGGCATAACCTCGGTGCAAGATTATTCAGAGTGGGAAGATTTCCTGGCTTACGAAGATCTGGAACGGGAGAGCACGCTGCCGATTCGGGTCAGCGAATGGCTTGACTTCACCAACTCGGTTGACCTGCTGGAGAAGCATCGCGCTCACCATCCTGCCGACGACGCCATGCTGCACACTGCGATGCTCAAGGGCTTCATGGATGGTTCGCTGGGCTCGCGCACGGCGGCGCTGCTGGCCCCCTATTCCGACGATGCCGGCAACAGCGGCTTGCCGCGCTATCAGCAGGGTCAGTTGAACCGCATGGCCGTCAAGCGCGCTGCGGCAGGCTTCCAGTTGGGTTTTCACGCGATCGGCGATCGCGCGACGCAGATGGCGCTGGACGCTTATGCCGAAGCCGAACGTAACGCGCGGGAAAACAATTGGTCGCGCGATTTCCGGTTTCGCATCGAACATGCCCAGGTGATCGCGCCCCATCAGTTTCAGCAATTCAAGGAACTCGGGGTAATCGCTTCGGTGCAACCCAGCCATCTGCTGACGGATATGCATTGGGCCGTGGAACGCATCGGGCCGGAGCGGGCAAAGACTTCCTATCCCTGGAAACAGTTTCTCGACAACGGCATTCCTCTGGCGTTCGGCACGGACTACCCGGTTGAGCCGATCACGCCGTTTCGCGGAATTTATGCGGCGGTGACGCGTCAGAATGAAGCTGGAACGAAAGCATACTTTCCCGAGCAGAAGATCACTATCGAGCAGGCGCTGGCGGCTTATACCACCGGCGCCGCCTACGCTCAATTTGCCGAAAAGGAGAAGGGAACGCTGGCTCCGGGAATGTTGGCCGACTTTGTGGTGCTGGATCGGGACCTGACGAAAATCGCGCCCCCGGAAATTCTGAAGACGCAGGTACTGCGCACCGTGGTTGGCGGGAAAACCGTGTATGAGGCGGGGAGGGCAGTTGTCAGTAGTCAGTAGTCAGTTGTCAGTTGTCAGAAACGGCGGATTCCGCCCCCGGCTGAAGTCCGACTCGTGATGACAAGAGAAAGGAAGAAACAGCAGGTCTCTCCACTCCGCTGCGCTCCGGTCGAGATGACAAAGTTTTGGAGCTGCGCTCCGGTCGGGATGACAAGCTTTTGGGGCTGCGCTCCGGTCGAGGTGACAAGCTTTTGGAGCTGCGCTCCGGTCGAGATGACAAACTTTTGGGGCTGCGCTCCGGTCGGGATGACAAGCTTTTTGGGGCTGCGCTCCGGTCGAGGTGACAAAGTTTTGGAGCTGTGCTCCGGTCGGAATGACAAAGTTTTAGGGCTGCGCTCCGGTCGGGATGACACCAGAAAAGCAGCAGGTCCCTGCTTTTCCTGGCAACTGAGAACTGGCAACTGAGAACTCGCAACTGCCAACTGAGAACTGACAACTGACAACTGCCTTTAGGTGACCAATTGCTTGCCGGCAGCGTCTAATAATGAGTGAACCGGCAGTGATTCCCCTCACAATTCAAGCGGTAAGTGGCGGCGATTGTATAATTTCTACTGGCTGGTTAGCCGGAGGATACTGAATGGATCCGCAAGTTTCGGGTTTCGGGCAAAAGTTTAGAGCCAATCGCTTTGCCTCGACCCTGGTGATCCTGGCGACTCTTACGCTAGGGATTTTGATTGGCACCGTGGTTTCTGGAGCCGTAAAAGGCAAAGAGCAGAACCCTTCGGCCGACGCGACTCCGCTGAAGGTGCCTTCGCCGGTCCAGTTGTCGAACCAGTTTTCGACCATCGCTCGCCAGCTCGAACCCTCGGTGGTGAACATCAACACCGAGTCGACCATCAAGAATCCCCACCAGCGCATGGGACCTCCGGGACAAGATGAAGGGCCCGGTGGTGGCGATGAAGACAATCCTTTCCAGGATTTCTTTAACCGCTTCTTCGGTGGACAAGGTGGGCAAGGTGGACAGGGCGCCCCAGGTGGCGGCGATATGCGCGAGCGCTCGCTGGGCTCGGGCGTGATCGTTGACTCCAAAGGCTACATCCTCACCAACAATCACGTGGTCGAGAAGGCTGATCGCATTCGGGTGAACCTGATGGGCGATCCCGAGACCGTGACCTACACGGCTACCGTGGTTGGAACCGACGCCGAAACCGATCTGGCGGTCATCAAGATTGATGCCAAAAAGCCGCTGCCCGCAGCCAAACTCGGCAACTCTGATGCCATGGAAGTTGGCGACTGGGTGCTGGCCATTGGCAGCCCGTTTGGTTTGAACGAAACCGTGACTGCCGGCATCGTCTCCGCGATTGGCCGTGACATTATTCCCCAGCGTCAGTTTGAGAAGTTCATCCAAACCGATGCTGCCATCAACCCGGGCAACTCGGGCGGCCCGCTGGTCAATATGAACGGCGAGGTTATCGGCATCAACACTGCGATCTACACCAGCGGAGGCGGCTATCAGGGCGTCGGTTTTGCCATGCCTTCGAACACCGTCGTCTCCGTCTATAACCAGTTGATTGGGCCGGAACATAAAGTTTCGCGCGGATCCATCGGTGTGCAGTTCAATGCCGTACCGAATCCCGCCGTAGCTCGGGTGTATGGGGTTAACAGCGGCGTGACCATCGCCAGCATTACTCCGAATGGTCCCGCCGAGAAGGCCGGCCTGCAGACCGGTGACACCATCGTTTCCGTCAATGGCAAGAACGTGAAGAATGGCGACGAGTTGGTGGCCGATATCTCTGCCCTCAAACCCGGCACCAGCGCCAAGATCGGCTACATTCGTAACGGCAAGGAATCGAATGTCGAGGTCACTATCGCCGATCGTGCCAAGTTGTTTGCCGCCCGCCTGGGTGGTGAAGATCAAGGCAACGAGGAAGGCCAGCCGCAGGAGAGCAAGTTCGGAATCACGGTGCGCGGCATCACCAAGGACTTGGCGGATCGTTATCAGTTGCCGAACACCAAGGGCGTGATTGTTCAGGACGTGAAGCCCGACGGCTTTGGCGATACCGCAGGACTTAGCCGCGGAGACATCATTCTCGAGATCAACAAGCAGCCGGTAAACAGCGAGGAGGATTTCCGCCGCCTGGAATCGCAGATGAAGAGCGGACAGGACGTCGTATTCCTGGTTCGTCCGCGGGGCAGTCGAGACAATACAACCGTGTTCATGGGCGGAACTCTGCCGTAATCAAAGGGCTCCCGATTCATGAAGCGTTAACATTTAGGCAACTCAAGGTGCGGCGCTCAGGCATCGAACCAAAGTGGTACCTGGCGCCGCCCGTTTCATTTCGGGAACCCCGGTCGTTTTATAGTTCCCGAATTCGTTAAAGTGTCATTACAATAGCGGGATAATTCAGTTGTTTCATAAACTCGCCAGAGAGGTGATTGTTGCCTATCGGAAGTCGTACATTTCATCTCGCCTCGATTTTTTTCGTGTTGTTGGTAATGGCCGGAGTGACATCGGCAACCACAACCACCAAGGCAAAAACTAAACATGCGCCGCTTTCCAGCGCTCACACCTCTTCCTCCCACCATCATTCCTCCAAAACCTCTGCCAAGGCTGTAGCGCACCCCCGCAGACAGCGTGGCATTGATGAAGAACGTACCGTCGCTATTCAGACCGCTTTGATTCGCGAGCATTACCTGACGGGTGAACCGACAGGTGTTTGGGATGAAACTTCGAAAGACGCCATGCTGCGCTATCAGGCGGCCAATGGCTGGCAGACAAAGATTACCCCTGACTCGCGAGCGCTGATCAAGCTGGGTCTAGGCCCGGATCACAAGGGGCTGTTGAATCCGGAGACGGCCAACATTCCTTCGCCCCATGAGCTTGGCGTAGACAGCGAAACCGAGCCCGGAGGAGCTGCGAACCAGCAGTAATCCAGAATACCGGCATCGGTCATAAACAGGGCGTGGGCAATCTGCGGGTTTTACTTCTCGAATCGCCGGTTGGCGATTGCGGGAAGTCCCGTCCTCGCGGCGAACCGTCACTGCTCGCTTCGATGCGAATGTGCTACTCTCCTTCGGTCCCCATCAACCGGAGAGAGGTGAGCATGGCCCAGCAAGAGCACAATCTTCAGATCGACTACATCGAGTTTCCCGCCACTGATATTGAGGCGACCAAGCGCTTTTACAGCCAGGTCTTTGGCTGGAAGTTTCAGGATTACGGGCCGGATTACACCAGCTTTCATGATGGCCGTCTGGCTGGCGGATTCAATACCGGCGCGGAACCGGCTGGCGACGGCGGCGCGAAGACTCGCGGACCCCTGGTCGTGATCTATGCCTCCTCGCTGGAAGAAACGTATGCCAAGGTCACGGCAGCTGGCGGAAAGATCGTGCGCGAGACCTTTGGCTTCCCCGGAGGCCGTCGCTTTCACTTCTCCGATCCGAACGGGAATGAATTGTCGGTGTGGAGCGAGTAGGACTTTCTTTAGCAGTTTACCGAGTAGGCCATATACGCGAAGCCCGGGTAGAGCGGCGCTTCGACGCCACGTTCATGCTATTCTCTTGGCCTGAATTTGACTGCAGCTTGAACGCGGATCTGAAGGACCGCTCTACCTGAACACCTACTCTCGAATCGTTTTAAGTCGGCAATTCAGGCCGGCTGATCCGTTCTCGCCCTGTGTCTTCCCAGCGCATACAGCGCTGCTCCTGCGCCCAGAAGTGCCAGGCTGAGTCCCAGGAGCTTAGCGACCGCCAGCGCTTTGTGGGGCTCGCTGGCTTCGGGAATCGCCGACCCGATGATGACTGCGACTGTCGCCACCAGGCCTAGAATGGCGATTGCGATGGCTACCGGTTTCCCACCTGGAATGCGAACTACACCCGGCTCGACCGGCTCGCGCTGCAATCGAATCAAAGCTGCGAACATAAAGACGTAAGGGATGAAAGTCGTGATGATCGTCATGTCCACCAGCAACTGATACGCCCCGTGCACCGTGCTGCCTAACTGTCCCAGCAAGACCACCACTACACAGCACAGCATCTGTGCGATCAGCGAAATGTGCGGTGTTCCCCATCGGGGATGAACCCGACCGAACGCCGGCGGCAGATAGCTGTCGATTCCGGCGACAAAAGGAATGCGCGACACTGCCGCCAGGTAAGCGCCCACTGCGCCCAGATTCGACACGCAAATCAGCAGCGCAACTGCCGGTCCCAAGCCGCGCCAACCTACGTGCTCGGCGCTGCTGGTGATAGCTTGCATGATGCCCTCCAGGCTATTCAACTGGCCCTGGGGCAAGACCACCAGGATGCCAACCGTTCCCAGGATGTAGCCGGCGGTGATCAGAACTCCTGCGACAATCAGCGCTGGCGGCACGGTGCGACGGGCATGCTTGATCTCGCCGCCCATGAATGAAGCGGCCTCTGCGCCCGAGAATGCGGACAGCAGCGCCGCCCAAATGGCAAAGTTCCCAATTTTGAGCGTGGGCTTGAGCGCCGCGGGATGGAAGCTGCTGGCGGAGCCGAACTTCCAGTAAGCAATGCCGGCAATGACGCACAACAATCCGATGGGAACCCAGGTGCCGACCGCGCCCAGGTTGCTCATCAACTTGCCGACATTGAGTCCTACAATGTTCAGCACCAGCGCGAGGGCTAGGCCCGCCAGCGAAAAGACAATGAAGAAGGTCGCGCTGCTTTGCAGTCCTCTCCACCGGTTGCCGCCAACGTAAAGAGCGTTGCTAGCTGCGAAATAGAGGAGTGCAGGGAAGTAGGGCAGATTGCTGGTCCAGTAAATCCAGCCGGTGAGAAAGCCGCTGAAATCGCCAAAGGCGTGTTTGCTCCAGACGTACATGCCGCCTTCCTGCGGGTAACGCGAGGAGAGCTCCATCACGCAAAGCGCCAGCGGAATGAAAATGGTCGCCAGCCCTATTAGCCAGATGATGACGCTGCTGGGTCCGGCGGCAGCGGCGACGGCGATCCAGCGCAGGCTCAAGGTGGCGACCACGTAGAACATCACCAGGTCGCGAAGACCCAGCACCCGTTTGGGCTGCGGCTGACCGTTGGTTTCGGTGATGGGCTGAGGATCGGCTTGGGTCGAAGTTTGCATGTGAGTTCTAACGAAATCCAAGGATGCCAAACCAAATCAAGCCTTGGGAGGCCACAGCTTCGGCTAGGCCACAAACATAGTTAGCTTTGAAAGGGCACAGCTTTAGCTGTGCCGCAAAGGTTCAGATTCTTCTCGGCTTTAGCCACTGAGGGAATTCGATTTCCCGCGATGGCAACGCTTTCGTTGAAAAGTCCATTCCTCAGCGGCTAAAGCCGTCAACGTTGATCGGCTGTCCGGCACAGCTGAAGCTGTGCCCTTTCAAAGACGATGCAGCATTCCAAAGACGATGCAGCGTTTCAATGACAATGCAGCGTTTCAGCGGCACTGGAGCAAAGCCGCAAGACAATTCCTTACATCGGCAGAAAATAACGGTAAAACTCGTTGTCGCGCTTCCAGCCCAGGCTCTCGTAAAGCCGTTGCGAGGGAACGTTGTCACTAGCTGTTTCCAACGTGAGGCAGTTGGCGCGTGTGGCCTCGGCTAATTCCCGGGCGCGCTCCAGCAGAGCTCGACCCACGCCCCACTTCCGCTTCTCGGGCACGACGTAGAGGTCGTTCAGAATCCACTGCCGTGTCAGGTCCACCGAGGAGAACACGGGATAGAGCTGAACGAATCCAACCGGCTGTCCCTCATGCCGCGCCAGAAAGACTACCGACTCGTTCTTGCTTAAGCGCGCAAACAGGAAACGCCGCGCTGCCTCCAGGTCCGGAGGCTTGTGGTAGAACTGGCGATAAGCATCGAATAGCCGCGCCACTTCGCCGACCTCGGCCGGCGTGGCGTGCAGGATTTCTAAAGCGCTTTGCACGGAAGGCATGGGGACAAGGAAACACGGCTACGGCTTGTCGTCAACTGTTTTCGTGCGGCGACAGACCGGCCTCCGTTCTGCAACTTCCTAACGCGGTACATTCCTCATCCTGAGTATGTCTGTTCGGCACGGGACAGTCACTAATGCGCTCCGCCCAAGAAACTCGGGCGCGGAGACAGTTCATCTAAGTGATTCCCGATGTTGTTTCGCGGGATGTACGGCATCCTAATTCGCTAGAATGATGGGACAGGGGTGACACCGGAGGAACCACTATGGCATTCGACAAGTATGTGAAACTGGCGGGCAGCGAACGGCAGCCCATGGCAGGCGCAAAGAAAGCCGGCGCTTGCGATCCCCACGAGCCGATGCAGGTAACGGTAGTTCTGAAAGAACGGAAATCGAAATCAAAGCACCCTTCCATCGATGAATTGGTGGCGCGAGGCGAGCGCATCACTCGGGAAGAATACGAGGCTCGCTACGGCGCCGATCCGCACGACATAAAGACTCTTGAGGAATTTGCCAAAACGCACGGGCTGGCAGTACAGCAAGTGAACCCTTTCGCCAGATCTGTGACCTTGGCCGGAACAGCCAATCAGTTCGCCAAAGCGTTTCAAGTAGAGCTGGACATGTACGAATATCCCAATGGCACGTATCGAGGCCGGACGGGCGCGGTCAAACTTCCCGCCGAACTCGATGGCATTGTGGCTAGCGTGCACGGGTTAGATAATCGGCCGCAAGCCCAAACTCACTTCCGGGTCGCCGCCGCTGCCGCCGCCGCAGCCACATCGTACACCGCGCTTCAGGTCGCCCAAGCCTATGACTTTCCCAACAGCGGTAATGGACAAGGACAGACCATCGGAATCATTGAATTGGGCGGGGGATTTACACAATCCGATCTCGACACCTATTTTGCTTCGCTTAACATTTCGCCCGTGCCTACGGTCACTGCTGTTTCCGTGGACGGTGCGCAGAATCAGCCTACCGGAGATACCAACGGTCCCGATACCGAAGTGATGCTGGATATCGAAGTGGCGGGCGCAATCGCTCCCGGCGCCAGCATCGCGGTTTACTTCGCTCCCAATACTGACGCCGGCTTTCTGGACGCAATCAACCAGGCAGTGACGGACACAGTCAATAAGCCGGCGGTGATCTCGATCAGCTGGGGCGGACCGGAATCGACGTGGACAGCGCAATCGTTGCAAAGCTACAACACCGCATTGCAGGCGGCATCGGCCGTCGGTGTCACAGTGTGCGTCGCGTGTGGAGATAACGGTTCGACCGACGGCGTCACCGATGGTCTCGATCATGTGGACTTTCCCGCTTCCAGTCCCTATTCCCTGGCTTGCGGTGGGACCAGCCTTGACATTAGCAATGGTTCGATCGCCAGTGAGGTCGTGTGGAACGATCTGCCCAACGACGGTGCGACCGGAGGCGGAGTGAGCGCTACATTTCCATTGCCCTCCTGGCAGGCGAACGCCAACGTACCGCCGTCGGTGAATCCAGGAAGCTTTGTGGGACGGGGACTGCCCGACGTGTCCGGCGATGCCGATCCGGAGACTGGCTACACAGTCCAGGTCGATGGCTCGCAATTCACGGTGGGGGGAACCAGTGCGGTGGCGCCGCTGTGGGCGGGACTGCTGACTCTGGTCAATCAAGCGCTGGGCAAACCGGTTGGTTATCTGAATCCCAGCTTGTATCAGAGCGTTTACTCGGCGGCGAGCACCTTCCACGACATTACCTCGGGGAATAATGGTGACTACTCAGCTGGGCCGGGATGGGACGCGTGCAGTGGATGGGGAAGCCCCGACGGAACGGCGATTTTGCAGGCGCTGTCGTCCGGTACGGTCGCTCCGCCGCCACCCAATCCGCCGCCAACTCCGCCTCCGCCTCCAACTCCGAAGCCTAAAAAACATCACAAACGCCACTAGGGAAAATTTGATCAATTGAAGGCGAGATCCCGCAGCGGCTAAAGCCGCATGATTTTCGGGCACTCAACGGACGGCCTGAAGAGACTGTGTCGCGAGTGGTGTCGCCGCTCTGCGGCTCGGCAGAATTTCCCACTTGCACGGGGGCTTACGCCCCCGCCTAACTTCATCCCGCCGCGTTGCGGCTAGTCTGACCGGTTATTCCAGGTGTTTGTTCCATCAGAGAATTTTCTTCCCGGTTGCGACACAGTCTCTGAAGGCCTCCGTGCCGGGCTAGATTATGCCGTGCCTTCGGCACTCGATTTCGCGCGGTTTATTCTACCGATGCCAGCGCGGACCGAGTTTCGTAACAGCCGCTTACGCCTCCCGCCTAACTCCATCCCGCCGCGTTGCGGCTAGATCTCAATCCGTCACCACGGCTGAGGACTGGTCCATCTTCTTTTAGTTCGTTGCCCCTGCCGAGAAGACGCCTAGCACCGGATTATTGCCGCTGGGCAGCAAAACTACCTTCTTTGCGGAGATCACATACATGATGCCCGCAGGAGTTCCGCTCACCACCGCGCGGCCGGTGGAATCAACCTGGTAGGTTGCGGCCAAATTCTGCGTGCCGGTACCCGAAGGCCCGCTGGTGTCTGCGATTCCATTGAGGTTGCCGTTTCCGTCCGCCAGCAAATAACTCACCGAGTCCACCAGGGCCGATAGTACCGGAGTAGTGGTGCCTCCCAAGTAGGTGCCGAAGATCGACAGGTTGTTATACGGAGGTACCGCGGTTTGCGGCTCCAGGATTCCAGACATAACCTTCGAGTCCTGTCCCACCACGTAGGCTTGATCCGGACTGCTGAGATAGAGGATCGGCGGAGTGCCTCCAAACCCGGTGAGCGCTACTCTGCCATTGGAGGCGACAGTATAGGTGCCTGAAGAAACTTGCTGCAGGGTCAGGGTGCCTCCCTCGTTCTCATCGAGGCTTGTAGTGGCGCTGCCGCTGCCATTAGCGGTGAAGAACCCGACGACGGTGTCGCCCTTCAGATTTCCGCCAACCTGCGCAATGCCATTCGTCTCCAGGACGCTGACCCCATTCAGCGAAGCATCACCAAATCCGCCTGATGGCTGCAAGGTGACCAAGCCGGAGGTGAGCGGATTCTGACTGGTGAGCACGTCGATTCCAAACAGGATGTATTGTCCCTTGAACACTACGTAATACGAGTAATTGTTGGTTACGCCGTTGGAGAACCTGAGAGTTGCGTCACCTCTACCCGTTTCTGCACTGGGGGGGAGAAATTGTCCGGTAAACGTCCGGCTGGATAGCATGCCGTTCTGGTTAACGTCTTCCATACCGCCCGACACGGTACCGCTACTCAGCTGAAATGCTCCAGCCTTGGCATACCGGTTGTAGGCCAGATCTGCCCCAAAAGTCCCCTCGGCATAGCTGCCATCCGGTGGAAGTACAAAATCCATTGGGGTTTGCAGGTATAAGACACCCGAGCCTCGCGTATTCGGGTCCTGATTGTCCTGGATGAACGTTCCATTCCCCTGGTTGGAGATTGAGACATGGAAATTTAAGGTACCTAGGGTGTTGACGTTGAACACCATAGTTCCTAAACCGTCCGCCGTAATCGTGTAGGTGCCGGTGAGGGAGTATCCAAACTGAGGGCTGCTATTGCCGGAGTTCAGATCGAGCACGCCGCTGGTGATGTGCCCGTTGCCATCGGCGACGAAACTTCCCGCCATAAAGACCGGCTTGACGTGGTTGTAGCCGTTGAAGGAGAAGGCATAGGGACCAGTCAAGGCACTGTTGTTGGTGGCCGCGTCGACGACGATCTGCAGAGCTGCCTGGGCGGTGTTCTGTTGGGCATCCGTAACCTGTGCTGTGAAGTTCGACACCCCGGGCGTGGTGGGTGTTCCAGAAATCAAGCCGCTGCTGGTGTTAAGGCTGAGACCAGCAGGAAGACCACCGGAAATGATGCTCCAGGTGTAGGGTGGAACGCCTCCGCCGGCCCCCAGGGTAGCGTCATAGGGAACACTGACCGTGCCGTCAGGCAACGAAGTCGTGATCACCACCAGGGACCCACTCTGAATCGTGATGCTTAAGTTGGCGGACACGCTATTGGACAGGGCGTCGGTCACCTTGACCGTGAAAGGAAAAACTCCAGCGCTTGTGGGCGTTCCCGAAATCACTCCGGTGTCGCTGAGACTCAGCCCTGGAGGTAAGCTTCCGCTGGTTATATTCCAGGTGTAAGGCGGTTCTCCGCCCGCTGCTTGGAGTTGCGTTTGCGGGTAGGGCTGGCCGTTTGTGCCCAAAGGCAGTGAGGTGGTGGTGATACTCAACCTGGCGGTCGGCGCAAAATAGCTAGCGGTATCCAGCACCAGTTGCGTGGTGCCCAGGGCGTAGGCGTCAATCTTTCCGTTCATGGTCTGCACGATCGCCATATTCGACGTGATGGCGCCGTCTTGTGCATTCAAGGTTGAATAGTTGGGCAGCCGCTGCTCGCCATCCGGCCACAGTTCCAGGTATCCCAGTGAGCCTTGGGGTACGACCGTGGCATTGAGAACGTAGGCACCCGCATTCGACGGAAAACCGCATGGACTTCCCTCGACATTGATTGTCCGCTCGCCGCTGAACGCGCCTCCGCTTTGCCGGGTGTCAAGGACGCGGCAGGGCGTGAGCGGATATAGAGCCAAGCCACCAGGCAGCGGCGGGGCGAAGTATCCGTCGATGTCAATGAGCAGATCGGTAGTTCCGTTGGGATAAACAGCCACTTTCTCATCGGTGCCCGCAGTCACGATGGCCGCATTGGCAACGACGGTTCCGGTGTTGTTGTTCAAAGTGGTAGTTTCCGGAAGAGGGTCACCGGTTGGCCAAGTCTTCAGCCAGCCTAAGCTCTGCCCGCTGGGATGCGGCACGACGGTGAAGTTGAGCGAGTAGGCGACGGGAGTAATACCTTGTGGAATGCAGGAGCTGTCTAGTATGGGGAAGTCACGCTCCTGATAGCCCTGGAGATAAGGCCCTCCTAGCGGGCCGTTGCCGTTGCGCGTATCGGCAACCCGGCAAGGCATCACTGGGTAGTAGGCTAGCGCGGAATCGGTGGCGGAGGTGAAGTAACCGTTAATATCCAGCACCACGTCGGTGGTGTTGGTGGCATAGACGCTGATCGCCTCGTTGGGCGAGCCCGCCGTCACAATGGCAGCGTTGGCCTTGATGCGTCCGTCCACCGAATTCAGGGTAGAGCCGTTGGTGGGCCGCGTCGTTCCGGCCGGCCACACTTCCAGATAGGCCAGCGTTCCATGAGGAACGACGGTCACGTTCAGCGAATAGGCTGCCGCCGTGGCCGGAATATTGCAAGCGCTCTGCGGGATGGCGAAGCTGCGAAAACCCTGACCTGGAATGGGGGGGCCTCCAAAAGGCCCGTTCGGAAGTCGGGTGTCGGCTACTCGGCAAGCCGGTACCGGCACGAATTGCAGAGCCGTTTGGGCCTGAGAAACCATCGCTGCCGCGCTGAAGAACAGTGCCGATAACAATGACAAGAAGACACTACGGGTCGTTTGCATTTTGGTCCCTCCGCTGCTCCGCGGTTCCGGGCCAACTGGCACGAGACTGGGGAGCGCTTAGCTGCCTGGCCACGGCCTTGCTGGATGTTGTCCCAATCCGGGGTTGCAGTTCCTGCCTAAGTGCCGCTAACCGTATACCTCAGTAAATCCCGACGCAAGCAGATTTTTTGTGGGGGGTGTTCCTAGAAAGATACTGGGTTCAGCTTGCGGAAATCTGCCTGGGCGGCGGTTCCGCTACGGGTACTCCGGCTCAACTCCTGATCGGCGGATGGGTGAGATGCCCGCGGCACGGTCCGCCCTGGAGTATGCGGCAGGTCGCGGTGTGGCGACGAGGCCAACCGGGTGATTGATCGCCAACCCAGCGGGCGCGCTGCTACAATGTGGGTTCTGAAGATTGCCGAAGTCGGCGGCGCAAGCATCTTCACGCGTCGAACTGGGAGCCGCTCTCAGCCCGCTCTGCACCGAAGATTTGAATGAATTACCTCTGGGACGACCAGCTTAATCTCTTCCAACGCCCCAATCACGGCCCCTTCGCCTATTCCGATGGCGTCGAAGTGGAAGATCGTTTATATAACATCGTTTCCCGCGCCCAGGATCGCAGCAGCTTTTCCTCCGAGCTGGCCAGTTCTATTACCGACTGGCCCAGTGAGTACCACCTGAGCCGTTTTCGCCACGCTCTGTTACGGCCGCTCGCTATACCGCCGGGAAGCAAAGTTCTGGAATTGGGCTGCGGTTGCGGCGCCATTACCCGTTATCTGGGTGAGATCGGCGCCGATGTAGTAGCGGTCGAAGGCAGCCTGCCGCGGGCTCGCGTCGCCGCGGAACGTTGCCGGGATCTGCACAATGTCCGGGTCTTCGTCGACGACCTGCTCAATTTCGAAACCGACGAACGCTTCGACTTTGTGCTCTTGATTGGGGTCCTGGAATATGCTGCCGTCTTCTCCAGCCAGGAGAACCCCTTCGCTCACTACCTGGAGTCGGTGACCCGCTTTCTGGCCTCGGGAGGCCGGGTTGTGGTGGCCATTGAGAACCAGCTGGGTTTGAAATATTTCAACGGCTGCGCTGAAGATCACCTGGGAGTTCGATACTTTGGAATTCAAGACCTTTATGGACCGAAGACTGCGCGCACCTTCGGACGCCGGGAACTAATTGCCCAGCTATCCCAGGCTGGGCTGCCGCACACCTATTTTTACTACCCATTTCCTGACTACAAGCTGCCCTCGGTCGTCCTTTCCGAAGAGGCCTTGACGGATCGTGAACTTGATGCGGTCGATTTGTTGGCCAGGTCCCATGCCCGGGATTACACCGGTTCACCCTACCGGAGCTTCGACGATGCCCTAGCCTTCTCCGTGTTACAGGACAATGGGCTAGTCGCTGATCTCAGCAATTCTTTTCTGGTGGTCGCCGCCGCCGATGTGCCCCCACAGCCGAACCCCGGCGCACTCGCGTTTGCCTTCGGCTTTAACCGCTTGCCGGAGTTCTGCGCCGAAACCAGGCTGATTCGCCGCGAAACCAAAATAGAAGTGGTGAAAGCCAAGCTGGAAGAGGTTGCAAAAGACAAGCCTCTTGTAGTCGGCGATTTAAGCATCTGGAGTCGAACCGAAGACGCGCTTTACCAGCCAGGACGCCAATTGCTCTGGCACATGCTCAAGGCCCGGGCCGGCGGCGCCAATCTGGCGGCTCTGGTGCAAGTGCTTCGGCCCTGGATGGATTTCCTGCTGCAGCATACCCGGGTGCGGTCGGCACAAGTCAGCGACACTTCGTCAGAGGTGACGAGAATTGCCTCCTATGTTTTGCCCGGAGATTTCCTGGACTGCACCCCGTTTAACCTGCTTGAGGGGGACGAAGGACTTGTACCCATCGATCTGGAGTGGCAGAGCGACAGTGATATTCCGCTAGGCTGGGTAGTGACGCGCGGCGTCTTGCATTCACTCCGAGCCGGCATTGCCATGTCCAGCCAAACGGAATCCCTGTCTGCGGTCATGGAGGCACTTTGTAGCGGATTTGGGCTCTCCCTGTCGCAGCCAGAGTTACAAGACTGGCTCCAGATGGAAGTCCTGTTTCAGACCGCACTCACCGGCCTGCCGTGCGAGCCCTGGACCATGCAGTCAGCCTGGAACGGGATGCGAACCTTTCCCTACGAGGTCTTCAGCCTGACCCAGGAGTTGGCTGCGCGAGAGCAGCAAATTGCAGGTCTGAATCAAACCGCCGTCTCGCGCGACGAGCAGATCGGCAGCCTGAATGACCAGATCAGCGGCCTGAACTACAAGATAAGCAGGCTGAATGAAGCGGCACGCGACCGGGATGTCCAGCTTGCCAACCTTGACCAACAGTTAGCTGCTACTCGCGAGCAGCAACGGGCGGAAAGGGAGCAAGCAGCTGCCCAAATCGATCAGTTGCAGCGGGAACAATCCAATCTCAAGCTGCAGTTGGCGATGCTTCAAAGCAGCATGAGTTGGAAGGCGACCAGCGTATTGCGGGCGGCATTCGCTCCTTTTCCTGGATTGCGTCGCAGCCTCAAGCGCGCCCTGCGCCTGGCTTGGTGGACTGTTAGTCTGCAATTGCCGCGCAAGCTTCGCGCCCGTCGTGGGTTGCTACAGGATCGCGAGTTGATCGCAAGCTCTACCTGGTTCGACGCGGCCTGGTATCTGCAGCATAATCCCGACGTAGCGGCCGCGGGCTGGGATCCCGCCCTGCACTATGCGTCGTGCGGAGCAACCGAACGCAGAAATCCTGGACCGCGGTTCGACGCCGGGTGGTATCTCGATCACAACACCGACGTGAAAGCGGCTGGGGCTAACCCGCTGCTCCACTACATTCGCCGGGGCTTGGCGGAAGGACGCCAAATTCAGGCGGTACGAGGTCCCGAATCTGAAACTGCAAAAGCGCCAGCCCAAACGCCGGGTGACTACCGCTCGTGGGTGGAACTCTATGACACGATAACGGACCAGGATGCCATCTCGATCCGGCGTCACCTGGCGACCTTAGGCGAGAAGCCGCGTATCTCGGTCGTCATGCCGGTCTATAACCCGGAGCCTCGCTTTCTGCGCAAGGCCATTGAGTCTGTCATAGCTCAGCTCTATCCGAATTGGGAGCTGTGCATCGCCGATGACGCCTCACCCAATCCTGAGATTCGGATCATCTTGCAGGAGTATGCCCGCGAAAATTCCCGTATCAAGGTTACTTACCGTCCCCAACGCGGCCACATTTCCGCCGCCAGTAATTCGGCGCTGGAGTTGGTGACAGGCGACTTTGTTGCCTTGATGGATCACGACGACGAGCTGCCGCCCCATGCTCTTTATATGGTAGCGGTCGAGCTGAACCATCACCCCGACGCCGACATCCTTTATTCCGACGAGGACAGGATAGATGCGGAAGGAACCCGTCATCATCCGCACTTTAAAACCGATTGGAATCCGGAGCTTTTTTATTCCTATAACTTGATTAACCACCTGGGTGTCTATCGGACTTCTCGGGTGCGAGAGGTGGCAGGGTTCCGGGAAGGCTTCGAGGGGAGCCAGGATTCTGATCTCGCACTGCGCATACTGCCCCACACTACCCCCGGGCAGGTACGCCATATTCCTTATGTCCTCTATCATTGGCGTATTGGCGCCGGAGTCCAGACATTTGCCACCAACAACTTATCTACGGCGGTCAAGGCGGCCCAGCGCGCACTCAGGGATTACTTTGCAGCTCGCGGCGAGAGCGTGGGGATAGCCCATGGATTCCTCTGCTTTAACCGCGTCATCCGTCCCCTGCCGAATCCGGCACCCTCGGTTTCTTTGATCGTACCGACGCGCGACCGCCTTGACGTGCTGCGCAACTGCATCGATGGATTGCTGCACAAAACCCGTTATCCGAATCTTCAGGTCATCATTGTTGATAACCAAAGCAGCGAGCCCTCTACCCTGGATTACCTGGAGTCATTAAAAGAGGATGCCCGGGTTCGCGTGCTGCGGATAGAAGGAGACTTTAATCACTCTCTTCTGAATAACCGGGCAGTAGCAGAAGCTGATGGTGACATCATCGGCTTTGTCAATAATGACATTGAGATCATCCATCCAGATTGGTTGGAAGAGATGATCGCACAAGTGGGGCAGCCTGGAGTAGGGGCTGTCGGAGCGAAACTCTACTATGCCGACGACACCATTCAGCACGCGGGAGTCATCCTGGGTATCGGCGGCTATGCTGGTCATAGTCACCGATATGTGCCGCGGGCGGACGAAGGCTTCGCCTACCGTCTCCAGGTTGTACAGAATCTCTCCGCTGTAACCGCGGCTTGCATGGTCCTGCCGAAACATGTCTTCCAGCAGGTTGGTGGTTTCGATGAAGTCAACCTCGGCGTTTCCTATAACGATGTCGATCTCTGCCTTAAAATCCGCCAGGCCGGGTATGACATCGTCTGGACTCCGTTTGCTGAGCTTTATCACCTGGAAGCAGCCTCACGCGGATACGATCAGGAGCCAAAGAATGCTGCCCGGGCTGCCCGGGAACGTTCCTATCTACAGAAGCGGTGGGGAGACTTGCTGCAAGTTGATCCTTACTATAGTCCCAACCTATCGGTAAAAAATGAGCAGTTTGAGCTTGCCTTTCCACCCCGGGCAGTCAAACCCTGGCCGCAAGCTCCTTCCTTAGTTTCGAGTGGATCCCGGGATGAGTCGATGTCCTTAGCCGCCAATGTCGCTGGGCGGGGAGGTAGCCGGAAAGCGGCCTGGAACGGTGATTATGTCGACCGCTCCAGCGAGTATCTGGATTCAAGCAGGTTACCCATCAAGTGCATCAGCTTCTATCTGCCTCAATTCCACCCAATTCCGGAAAATGACTTGTGGTGGGGTAAGAACTTTACGGAATGGAAAAATGTTGTCCGGGCTACGCCACAATTCGTCGGACATTATCAGCCGCGGTTGCCCGGAGATTTAGGCTTTTATGACCTAAGAGTACCTGATGTGATGAAGGAGCAGGTGGAGCTGGCTAAGCAATATGGCATAGCTGCCTTCTGCTTCCATTACTATTGGTTCGGCGGCAAGCGGTTACTGGAAAGACCCTTGGAACAGTTCGCGGGCGATTCGTCTCTCGATCTCGGCTTCTGCGTCTCCTGGGCAAACGAAAACTGGACTCGGCGCTGGGATGGACGCGAGGACGACATTCTAATGTCGCAGCAATACGCAGCGGGAGATGATCAGGCATTTATTGAGTCGCTGCTGCCGTTCTTTCGCGATCCTCGCTACCTTCGCATTCGCAATAGGCCGCTTCTACTCGTCTATCGACTGGATTTACTGCCCGAACCCGCAACTACCGTGCAGCGCTGGCGGGAGACCGCCCAGGCACACGGCTTCCCGGACCTCTATGTCGCAGCGGTGCGCCCCTGGGATACGAGCGAGATGCCGGCCTATGGAATTGATGCGGCCGTCGAGTTTCCTCCGCATCAGACCTCACCGGTAAATGTTACGAATTCCTATCCACTCATCAATAGCTCATTTACCGGAACAATCTATGATTATGGCGAACTGGCAAACCGCTGCGGAAAGCAGCAATGGAAGGACATCACCACCTTTAAAGCTGTAATGCCGGCGTGGGATAACAGCGCCAGGAGAGCAGAAGAAGCAACTGTCTTCCACGGCTCGACCCCCGCTAACTACGCCAAATGGCTCAAAGATACCTGCGATACAGCCGGTGGGTTGCCGGATGACGAGCGGTTAATATTCATCAATGCCTGGAATGAGTGGGCCGAGGGCGCTTATCTGGAACCCGATGCCCGCTATGGCTATGCCTATTTGCAGGCAACGGCAAATGTGTTGCGTGCCTATTGCCGGAATAAGGAAGTGGACTCGCTCGTCGCCTCTAATCATGCCCGGTTTTCCCGGCGCAGCAATATTGCGGTCGTTCTGCACTGTTACCACGAAGATCTGGTTTATGACCTGTTAGAACAATATCTCCAGCCATACTCCGAGAAGGTCGATGTTTTTGCTACGCTTCGACCTGACGTGAGTGTGGAATGCATAAAGTACTTAGAGGACAACCTAAGTAACGTCATGCTGCTGCCTATGGAAAATCGCGGCCGGGATATCCGTCCATTTTTATTTGTCCTCAGAGAACTCAACCAACTGGGATATGCTCTGGCGTGCAAGCTGCATACAAAACGATCGCCACAGCTGGAGGAAGGCGACGTATGGCGCCAGTCGCTGGTGAAGTCGCTGCTGGGTGGTGGGGACGCGATCGCCTTTGCGCAGCAGCGCTTTGGTAAACAGGCCGACCTGGGAGTACTTGCTCCTGCCGGGTCGCTGGTTAGTTTGAGCATTGAGGAGATCAATGCGGGGAACAGGCCCTGGCTCGATAAGCTGTTAAGTAAACTGGGCCGGAAAGACTTGATAGGCTCTTACCGCACTCTGTTTCCGGCCGGATCCATGTATTGGTTTCGAGTGGCGTCTTTGGCTGGACTGGATGACCTGGTGCTGGCCGAAGATGCTTTCGAGTTAGAGGTCGGGCAACTGGATGGGACGCTCGCCCACGCCGTCGAACGCCTGGTGACACTATATGCTGCGACCTATGGTTATGAGACTGAGGAGGTTGACGTATGTGCCACAGAGCCTCATCCGACAGTCCCGACCATTTGAAGTTGAATTTGCCAAGCTGCGTTGCGGACCGGCCTTTGGCGAAAACCTTGCAACAAAAGCTACACACTGCCGCGTTCTCTTTTGTTTACGGAGTCACCGGCATCATTACGTTCGTTTTTTATTATCATGTGCTACCTCCCTTCCGGCCGTACCCTTATGCGGACGACTGGATCTATCAGACTCCCCTGCAATATAAATCACTTCACCAATATATTACGTGGGCGTTCAGTCAACATGTGGATCACCGCATACCGGTCCAGCTGGCGTCCAACTTTCTTATTCTACGTGCGTCGGGATTCGACTTCCGCTACCTGGTAGGCCTTAATTTTGCACTCGCGTGCCTGATGACTGTTTTGCTGCTGTATATCGCCCAGAGATACCGAGGCTATCAGATGTTCGGGGATGTGATCATCCCGCTAACGACGCTAAGCTTCGGGGCAGGTTATACAATTTGGGGCTTTCAGTTTCAGTTTCTTTCATCAACATTCTTCTTAACGCTATTTATCTTCTGTTGCGTTCTATTCGAGAGTAGCGGGCGCCAAGTCTATCTGCAGGCTGCTGCCGGCAGCCTCCTTCTCTGCAGTCTCTGTGGCATGAATGGGTTAGTGGCGTCGTCGTGTGCCACGGTGGCAATGATGGGATGGCTCCTCCTCTGCCGCGTGTCGAAGGTGCCTGTAAGGCAAACCCGGGCCATATATTTGCTCCTGGCGCTTAACCTGGTGGTGGATATCGCGCTGTGGGCAAGCTGGAAACCATCCGAGGTCGCGAATGTCGGGCACTTCAATGTTTACAATTTCGGGCGCTTCATCTATTGCATACTGCCCAGCTGCTTTGTCCTCTATTCATTTACTGACATCTGGTGGAAATCCGATCTCGTTCTTCTGCTGCTCCTCGGCGCCGTTGTCATATTCTGTCTCTCCCTCAGGAGGTGGCGATTGTCAGAATTCAGCTGCTTCTTAGGTATCGTGTGTTCGATTGCGGTACTTGCGTCCGTTGCGGTGGGACGATCCAAACTCCACGAAGTATGGGATCCGGCTCTGGGTATGCACTACGGATACCTGTCGATCCTGATTCCGTTGTTATCCTGGGTGATTATTTCCAGTAAGCTTCCCACTGAGTGGACGGTTATTCTTAGTCTGGTCCTGATAATAACCTTCGGAAAGGCATTTCAGGTTAACGCCAAGTGGAGATTCGAGCAAATCATTTCCTCGGCCCCGCATCAGCGAGAAGTCGTGAACGCATTGGAGAGTGGGCAAGATCCAAGGGTCCTTTCAGACAAATATGCTCTCGACTTCACATTCGGCACCCAGGACTCCCTGAAGCGTGATGTTGCCCAAGGGATAAACGCTTTTCGGCAAAGCGGCGCCAGGCTCTATGGAGGGCACCATTGATCGAGTGCGCTTTTCGACTCGCCATATTGCGGCCCAACCTCTTGTCTTCCGACAGGTACAGACAGAGCTTATGATAGCAATCGATAAAAGTGTGAGTCCCTGCGCTGGTGTTGATATCGAGGCGCCCAGGATTCTGCGGCTATCAATCCAGATATTCGCCGCCGGGTTGTTTGTCATGTTCGCGCTGATCGTATACGGACATGTTGTTTCCAACGGATTGTGTTGTGCCGATGACTCAACAAATGCGATCGTTGCGAAAAATCTGGCGTTTGGCGGAGGCTACTCCAACTCGATACAGTTCGACGGCGTGCCCGGTTTAAGGCTCTTTGATCCAAAAATAACCACCGGGCCGACTCTTAATCTTCCAGCGGCTCTCTTGATTCGCGTCTTCGGCAATGCGCCCTGGGTGCCAGGCTTCGTTACAGCTACATCGAGTCTTACATTGATATTGATGATGTTTGTTGTGCTGCTCAAGCGACTGGACCGGAGCGCTGCCGCAGCTTATATAGTTCTCTTAATACTTCTCTTGTACAGCCTGACTGCTGGACTCCATTTTGAACAATGGTACAGCCTAATTGGTGAGATACCGGCTGCTTTATTGTGTATGGTTGGCGCCGCGATATTGGCAGTGGATCCGGACAAGCGGTCCGCAATCCTGCTATCAAGCACGCTGTACGGCTTGGCGGTCACGACGAAGCTACTGGCGCTACTGGGTTTCGTGCCAATCCTTGCGTGGTTGCTATGGAGAGTTGCCACCGCAGAACACCGCGCTCAACAGCGTGCCACAGATGGCGGTCTGGCTGCCGTTGCGTTTCTGGCGCCGTCGGCTGCTTTTGAGATATGGAAGCTGTTCGTTTTAGGTATTCATTTATATATTGTCAACACCCGAGACTTTATCAAATTCTTTGCAGCCGGCGCGGACACACCGGGCTCTCACAGCTCTTCGGGTTTCTTGCGAAGGGCACTTCAGGTGTACTCGGAACATGCGGTTACCATGCAGCAGCATTTCGGCCACTCACCTATAACACTCTTAGTTATTGCCGCGCTGGTCGGGTGGTTAATTTACAACTATTCGCGCCAACGAGCTATCCGCCTTTTGTTTACCTGGTTGATGGCGGCTGCGCTCATGCATTTACTCTGGTGGCTGTTCTTATCCAACGGGTGGCCACGGTACGTTTTGATTGGCTTGTGCCTTTATTTCGCTGCGCTTTCCTGCCTTGTCTTTACAGGGCTGTCGTGGAAGGTCGTCGGGACGATAGCGGCGCTGCTGCTGATAACCTTTTCTGCCGGATATCCGAGGACAGCAGCCCCCATCAAGTTTGTTATGCAGACCAAATATGAGTATGATGCGCGGGTTATCAACCTGCTTAAGACCGTGACGCTGCTCGATAGGGTGTCGAAAAATGAGACGTTTGTCATGGGATGGTGGGCAACGGCTGGGGACCTTGAATATTCCATGCCTACCATTGGCAATTTTGTTCAAAGCGATCACGTCCGGCCCGACCGCGAAGGTACAGGCTTGATTTTGGTGAGAAATAAAGTGTGGGTGAACTTTGGAACAACGCCTGAATTTACAGCGTGGGAACAGAAATGCAATGAAGTATTACTGGATGCCCCACCTTATGTTGTTTCCCGATGTCCGGGTGGTTCGCCTCCCACGAAAATGACCGCGCCGCCGTCCGTCGCTTCTGTTGGCAATTGACCATACGGCAGCGGGCATAGGCAAATGTTCCGGGTTCCATAGTCGCAGACGTCGACGTGAATAGCCTGAGCAAGGTTGTAAGACAATGCCCCCAACGAGCGACGATAGCATGAAGCGTCTCCGGGATTGCGACGAGGAGAGTCGCTCGGCAAAGCTGCGCGCGCTGGGGAGGGAGCAACTTCTCAGGACACAACTTGATGCCATCGTCAGTTCACGGTCCTGGAAACTTGCCCGGCGTTTGCGCGACGCGGCGCAGTGGGCTCGAGCTCATTTCGGTCGAAAGTTGAACGAAGACGAAAAGTCGACGCCAGTGCCAGCGGCCCAGGATACTTCTGTGGCCGGTAAAGCCGGGGAAATTAGGAGTGAGGATTTCAGCGTCCAGGGTAGGGAAGCCTGGGACCGCGCCGGTTCGGTCCGCTTAGCCGCACTGCTGGACGGGAAAACAAGGATGGGGTTTCCTTATCCTGCGGACTGCCGAATTTCGGTCATCGTAGTGCTTTACGGCAAGGCTCATCTTGGAGTTCTGTGTCTAGAGTCGATCCTGCGCAACGCCGACGTTCCCTACGAACTCATCCTGGTTGACAACCATTCGACCGATCGTACCCCAGAGATGCTGGAGCGCCTGGAGGGTGCAGTCGTCATCCGCAACCCGGAGAACCTGGGGTTCGGGTACGCATGTGGGCAGGGCGCAGAGCGGGCCCGGGGCGAATTGCTTTGCTTTCTAAACAACGACGCCCTTCTGCAGCCTGGTAGCTTCAGCGCTGTGCTGGCTGACTTTCGTGAGAACGAGAGCATTGGTGCGGTAGGAGGAAAGATTCTACTCGCAGACGGCCGTCTGCAAGAGGCCGGCTCTATGGTTTGGAAGGATGGTTCTGCCTGGGGGTATGGTCGCCGTGACGACCCTGGTCTACCGCGATACAATTTTCGCCGGCCAGTCGATTATTGCTCTGGAGCATTTCTGTTTACTCCGCGACCGCTCTTCCGCGAACTTGGTGGTTTCGATACCAGATTTTCGCCAGCGTACTATGAAGACAGCGATTATTGTTTCAAGGTTTGGGATAAAGGGTTGAAGGTCATTTATGAGCCGCGGGCGGTAATCCGTCATTATGAGTCGGCGTCTTTGGAGAATACGGAAGCCAGCAAAGATTCCATCGCAAAGCATCAAGCAATATTTGTCGACAAATGGAAGGAACAGCTACAGCACCATCTCTCCCGAGCCGGCGAGCATATTCCTTATGCCCGGTTTGCGCAGCTGGCGGGAGGAGCGCGGATTCTTTACTTAGGCGAATCGGTTCCGCAAAACACGGATGACGCCAAATTCAAGGTTTCCAATTCGGTTGTAGCGCAACTGGTTGACGAAGGCCACTACGTCACGGTGGCGTCGACATCTCAAGCCATGGGAGCGTTCAAAGACGGGAACTCTTCCAGGGATATCGAGTATGTGGATTACACAACCGCGGCGCACTATGTGTTTCGTGAGTTGCTCTCTCAATACGATGCTGTCTGGATCAACGGACAGCGAAGCATCCGCAATTTCCTGCTGCACATCCATAACATGGACGGCACCATCCCACCGATCATTTATGAAGCTGGCAGGCTCATCACGAACGAGGAAGCCGTCGCCTCGAGAGCAGCGGCGGCGACTGATGATCTAGCCGGCAGTCTGGACGAAGACCTGGTATTTTGCAGCGCGGCCGACGCGGTCTTGGTGGCGACGGAAGCGGATCGGCAATTTTTGCTGGACAAGGGGATGAAGAGCGTCCATGTAGTCTCGGCGAAAAACATTGCGGAGGTTGCGGCCGAGATTGGAGCGAGTGCGATGCGGCCTTGGGGATCAAATCGTTTGTAGGTCGTAATTTATACTTTTTGAATCGTGAATTCCCTTTACCAGCGCCTGAAGCAGCTAGTTTTTCGCGAGCCAGGCTCGGGGAAAAAGGAAGAGCTACAGGATGTTGACGACGTCGTAGCTGCGGCCGATAGCCAGATTCACTCGCCTGATGTGTACCGGTTTGCGGGGTTCCTGGCAAAACACTTCGGCTGCCGGAGCATCCTTGATCTGGGATGCAATGGGAGCCAGGGTCTAACTCAAATCGCGTCAGACTTTAAACTCGTGGGCGTCGGCTGCGGGGATAATCTGCACCGCTTTCGCCAGGCGCATCGCGACGCCATCACCATCGAACATGACTTCGCAGGTGATGTCCTACACATCGAGGACCGCGAACTGATCAGACAATCTCTAATCGTGTGCTCCAACCTTCTCGAGTGCATGCCCGATCCGCTTCCTCTGCTTGCCAGTCTTCGGGATCTTCTCAACGATGCGCCGGCTGCGATTTTGACGACTGCTGAGCGAGACCTCATGCACGGCAGCGGGCATGTAGGACCATCCGACAATCAAGCCCAGATCCGCGAGTGGTTGCTGCCTCAACTCGAAGAGCTGGTTCAAGCGGCCGGTCTGAATGTCGATGTTGCCGGGTTGACCGCAAGCAATGACGAGGATTGGGTCAAGGGAACGATGCTGGCGGTATTGCGCGGGCGGGGCACAGCTAAACAAGTTAGCGCTCCGGCCGGGTTTCGGGTGCGAGCGTTCATGTGCACCTACAACGAGGAAGACATCATTCGGACGGTGCTAAAGCACGTCAGCTCGCAGGGGGTTGAGGTCCACCTGGTAGACAACTGGTCGACGGACCGCACGGTGGAGCGCGCGGAAGAATTCCTGGGTCGCGGCCTGGCGGGCATTACGAAGTATCCGGTCGCGGGCCCGTCGCCAACCTTTGACTTGCATGCATTACTGACGCATGTGGAAGAGCTGAGTGCTGCCTGCGATGCGGACTGGTGCATTCATTACGATGCCGACGAAATCAGGGAGTCTCCCTGGCACGGTGTAAGCCTTCGCGACGCATTGTTCCGGATCGATGGCGAAGGCTTCAATGCTGTGGATCACACTTGTCTGGTGTTTCATCCGACCGAGGGAGGAACGGAGGACGTGGCGGACATCGCTTCCTACCGGCATTTCGAGTTCGGAAAGCGCGGTGGGCATTTCCTGCAGATCAAGGCCTGGAAGCGGCAGCCAGATCGAATTCGTCTGGCCGATTCGGGTGGGCATCAGGCGGAATTTCCCGGACGCAAGGTGTATCCCTACAAGTTTCTATTGCGGCACTATCCGGTTCGATCGCAAGAACACGGAGTGCGCAAGATATTGTCGGAGCGCAGGCCGCGATGGAATCCTGACGAACGCGGCTCGCGAGGCTGGCACACACATTATGATCACATCGAAACCAGTCACAACTTTCTGGCGAAGGCAACGGATTTGCTGGAGTTCGACCCGGCGACCTTCTATCGGGACTATCTGGTGGAACGCCTGAGCGGGATCGGCGTGAAGCGCGGTTGAGCGGGGCTACGGAGACGGCTGGAACTCAAGTGGCCCGGGCTTGTGCAAGACCTGCCCGGCCAGCACCACTCGAATGACAAATGACAGATGAGGCAATGAAGACCACGGAAGTTCTGATCACGTGAAAGCGAGGTCCCCTAGCGGCTAAAGCCGCATTGATTTTCGTGTACCCAATGGACGGCCTGAAAGGCCGTCCCCTTCAAAACAGTACTTGATCAGAGTTCCTCCCAGGAATCGCAGCTGATGGTGCGGGACCGCAGGTTTCGTTGCAACCCCGTGAGGCGTGTGCTACTTTCAAAGATAGTTAGAGGTAGGCTTTGCGCGCACAAGTGCCCGCTGGGCTAAACCGCAAAGAGGCCGAGATTTACGCCCGCCTCGATCCGGAGCGGCTGCCCCACCACATCGCTATCATCATGGACGGAAACGGCCGCTGGGCCAAACGCCGCCATCTGCCCCGCATCGCGGGACATCGCTCAGGTGTGGCCTCGGTACGCTCGACCGTAGAAACTGCTGCTCGCTTGAAGATTCCCGCGCTGACCCTTTATTCCTTCTCGGCAGAAAACTGGAAGCGTCCCAAAGGCGAAGTCGAGTTTCTGATGAACCTGCTGCGGCGCTATCTGAAGATGGAGCTGCCTACGTTGATGGAGAACAACATCCGGCTGCAATACATCGGGCGGCAGCAGGAGCTTCCGCAGGAAGTGCAGGAGCGTATGGCCTGGGCCCGCGAGATGACCGAGCGCAACACCGGCATGGTGCTGACCCTGGCGCTCAATTACGGTTCGCGGACCGAGCTGGTGGACTGCTTCAACGCGCTGGTGCGTGAGGCGTCACGCAACGGCGGCATCGAGCACCTGAAGATCGACGAGCGCTCCATCGCGCGACATCTCTATACCCACGGCCTGCCCGATCTTGACCTCGTCATTCGCACCAGCGGTGAAATGCGGCTCAGCAATTTTCTGCTTTGGCAGGTGGCCTACTCCGAGATCTACGTGACCGAGACGCTGTGGCCCGATTTTCGCGGCACCCAGTTGCTGGAGGCCATCGAAGCATTTCAAAAGCGTGAACGCCGCTTCGGAGGCCTGGGCAGCGATAACGGAAGCGTTTCGTGAAGCGCGTTCTCACCGCAGTCATTCTGATTCCCCTTGTTGTGCTGGCGCTGTTTAAGGCGCCGTTGTGGCTGTTCACGCTGCTGGTGCTGGGCGTGGCGCTGCTGGCGGCGCGGGAGTATCTGGGGATAGTAAGGGCGCAGGGATTTAGGCCGCTGTATCTGACCAGCTATGTCTTTCTAGTGCTATCGTTCGTAGCCTTCTACCTTATCGCTCAACTGCTGACGACCATGCCTTTCGACGCTGGTGGAGTCGGTGTTGAAGCTGGAATCTTCGGGTTAGCGCTGTTTTACGGCCTGCCATTTGTGACAATCCTTGGGCCGCTCGTTTTTCTGCTCGACAGCTTACGCAGGGAGCCGCTCTCGCAGTCGCTTCCCGACGCCGCGATTTCCTACATGCTGATGCCTTATGTGGGATTTACCCTGGGCTTGCTTCTGGTGCTGCGGGCTTCGCCGAACGGCGCATTGTACGTTCTTTACCTGATGCTTCTGGTCTGGTGCGGTGACATTGCCGCGTATTACGTGGGACGTGCGATCGGCAAGCATAAGCTTGCGCCGCGCATCAGTCCCGGGAAGAGTTGGGAAGGATCTGTTGCCTCGGTAATCGGAGCTGTTGTGGTGGGGCTCGTGTTATTCCACTTCATCAACCCGGTTGCTAATGCATTTCGTAGCGCGCATTTACTCACGGCCACAGTTCATAGCCAAATGCGCTCGGTCGCAATGCTTAACAATACCAATGCGCCTGCAGTGGGAAACAGGCCGCTGGTATTTGAACTGTCGCCCGTTTGGCTGGTCGCGCTATACGCGATTATCGTGAATAGCGTGGCTCAACTCGGCGATCTGGTCGAGTCGGCGCTAAAAAGAGGGGCGGGCGTCAAGGATTCCGGAACTTTGCTGCCGGGTCACGGAGGAGTACTCGACCGAATTGATGCGCTTCTCTTTGCGTTGCCGGTGGGATTGATCTTCTACATCGCGGGGATGAACAAATATTTTTCGTATCGGCCTTACGTGCCCTAGGTTTGTCCGACTATGCTCTCCAGCGCTCTTAGCTTCCGGGACAATTTTGCAGCAGGGGACGCGGTTTGAAAGGGCGCAAGCTTTTAGCTGTGCCATCGCCCCCTTTCTTTATTTGGTGTCATCCTGAGCGGAGCGTCCGCGGGCTTTTCCGACCCACTTCTTTTGTGGGTCGGGCGGACGCGTAGTCGATGGACCTGCTGTTTTTTTGGTTGGGCAGGAGTGCGTGACTCGCTTCGCGAACTCCATGCGGTACGATAGGTATTGCCCCTGGCAAAGAACAGCAGGTCCCTCCGCTCGGGCTGAAGCCGTCGGTCGGGATGACAAGATCAAGAGGGGCGCGAATCGCGGCGCTGAAGCGCCGCACTACCCGATCAAAGCCGCCCAATCGAAGCCGCGCAGCGGCGACATTTGTTTTAGCCGTGGGCGTAAGCCCGCTGTCATGTGCGGGAAGAAAAAACGAGCCACGGAGCGGCGACATTCCGAAGTGGGATTAGAACATCCCGCCAATGCTCACCTCTAGAAACCCTGTCGTCCCCTCGGGACTCGGAGTCAGACACTAACTTACCCAGCATTGCGCCTGTGGCTCCATGCTGGGCTAGATTATTCCGCCCTTACGGGCTCGAGTGGCCGTCCGATGCACGCCGTATGCGCGCATGGGATACGATAGATTGAGCGGACGAACAGCAGGTCCCTCCGCTCGGGCTCAACCACCCCAACAAGCGCAAAAGCGGCGCTTGCCGGGGACCCTGGTCAGCCCTCGGTCGGGATGACAAGGGGTTTGTGTCAGGGCATGATTTAGTCGTGCCGAAGAAAGCCCAAAATAGATCGGGCTTTAGCCCAGGCGAGGTATGGGGCGTTTCAGGGGCTGAAGCCCAAGTCATTGTTGGTTGTTTGCGGCACGGCTGAAGCCGTGCCCTGATACAAAACGATTTTGAAAAAGTGCCGTTTAACCGCCGCACTATCCAACCCATGAAACATATCGCCATCCTCGGTTCCACCGGCTCTATCGGCCGGAGCACGCTCAGCATCGTCGAGAGCTTTCCTGATCGCTTCTCCGTTGTCTCCATGGCGGCAGGTAACAATGTCGATCTGGCTTTCGAGCAGGCCCGGCGTTGGCGTCCTCAGATTCTTTCGATGGCGACTGCTGAGGCTGCCAATCAACTCCGAGACAAGCTGAAGAAGGCCGGGCTCGCCAGTGAAATCGAAGTGACCCACGGCTCGGCAGGAACGGTGAAGGTTTCGACTCATCCGGATGCGGACTTCGTGGTGAGCGCCATCGTCGGAGTGGCTGGACTGGAAGCCACGTGCGAAGCTGTCAAAGCCGGCAAGAGCATTGGGCTGGCCAACAAAGAATGCATGGTTGCAGCCGGCGATTTGATTACTGCTGAGGCGCGCAAACAAGGCAAGCCGCTGCTGCCTATCGACAGCGAGCACAATGCTATCCACCAGTGCATGCGCGGCGGCCGTCGTAATGAAGTGCAACGGGTCTGGCTGACGGCCTCGGGCGGTCCATTTTTTCATACTCCGGCCAGCGATTTCTCCAAGATTACGGTGGAGCAGGCGCTCAATCACCCGACCTGGAAGATGGGCAGGCGCATTACCATCGATTCGGCGACACTGATGAACAAAGGCTTCGAGGTGATCGAAGCTTGCCGTCTCTTCGATATGCCGTCCAGCCAGATCAGCGTGCTGGTTCATCCCCAAAGCACCGTACACTCCATGGTGGAGTTCATCGATGGCAGCCTGCTTGCTCAAATCTCGGTGACCGATATGAGGTTACCGATCCTGTACGCCCTGACGTATCCCGACCGCATCGAATCGGACTTGCGCTTTCCGGTGCAGGAGCTGCGGCGGCTGGATTTCGATTTGCCCGACCTGGAGAAATTTCCTTGCTTACGTTTAGCTTACGAGGCAGTCGAAGCGGGAGGCGGCAAAACCATCGCCCTGAACGCGGCAGACGAGGTCGCGGTGGCGGCATTCCTCGAAGGTAGTATTGGGTTTGTAGACATTCCGGCTACAATAGAAGCGGTGGTTTTAGAAACGCCGGGGCGAGTGCCGGAATCTATAGAAGAAGTATTGCGCGTGGATGCGGACGCGCGGCGCAGGGCGCACCTGCGAGTTCAGATTTTAAGCCAGGGAAGAAGCGGTATCCCGGCGACTCGACACTAGCAACTCCCCAGTAGAAGAGAACTATGGAATCGTTTTTGATTGCGGTCGTCGCAATGGCCGTCGTGCTCGGGGTCATGATTGTGGTCCACGAGTTCGGCCATTATGCCGCCGCCAAGTGGTTTGGCGTCCGAGTGGATGTGTTTTCCATCGGCTTCGGCAAGCGCCTGGCCGGCTTCAAACGCGGCGATACCGACTATCGCATCAGCGCGCTGCCGCTGGGTGGCTACGTCAAGATGGCGGGCGAGAATCCGCTGGAATCGCATAGCGGCGCGCCCGATGAATTTATGTCGCATCCGCGCTGGCAGCGCTTCGTGATCGCGGTTGCCGGGCCGGCCATGAACATTCTGCTGGCTGTCGCTCTGCTCACCGGCGTGTTCATGGTGCATTACGAGCATCCACTTTATCTGGATCAGCCAGCGGTGGTGGGCTGGGTCATGGACGACTCGCCGGCGGCCAAGTCGGGCATCGAGCAAGGCGACCGCATCGTGCGCATCGATGGCGAACAGAATCCGACTTGGGAAGACGTGATGCTGAAGGTCATGATCAGTCCCAAGCAGCCGGTCGATGTAGCGGTGCAGCGTGACAATGACATCCTGGAGAAAAAGATTCGGCCCGAGGCGGAAGGCTCGGACCAGTACGGCAGTGTGGGCTGGTTGCCGGAACAGCCGGTCATCGTAACCGAACTGGAGCGCGACATGCCCGCGGCCAAGGCGGGAATCCAACTGGGCGACGATCTGGTCAGTGTTGACGGCACTCCGGTGCGCTCCGTATTCTCGATGATCCACTTCCTGCAGCAGAACGGCGACAAGCCGGTCGACGTGACCGCGGTCCGCAACGGACAACATCTCAGCTTCAAGATGACTCCGGTGCAGACCGACGACGGCGGCCAGAAAGCTTACCGCCTGGGTTTCCGCGCCGAGCCGGTGCATGTTGACAAGTTGCCCTTTGCCGAAGCCTTGCGCCGCTCTCTGCAAGAGAACAAAACCTATTCGCTGCTGATGGTGGACCTGGTCCACAAGATGGTGGAGCGGAAAGTTTCCATCAAACAGCTTGATGGGCCGATCGGAATCGCACGCGCATCCGGCGAGGCCGCCCGCGAGCCGGGTTGGACTCCGCTGCTCAGGCTGATGGCGATGATCAGCCTCAATCTCGGCATCCTGAATCTGCTGCCCATTCCGATCCTTGACGGGGGCAGGATCCTGGAGCTGACCGTCGAGTCGATTATGCGGCGCGATATCAGCCTGCGCATTAAAGAGCGTATCTACCAGACGGCGTTCGTTTTCCTGGTGCTGTTCTTTGTAGTGGTGATCTACAACGATCTGATGAAGGCCTTGCCTGGACTGGCGCAGCGGCTGCCGTAGATCGACGACAGCTTTCAATTCAAGAGAAGGAAGGGATGCGCGCAGCGTCCCTTTTTTTCAGCAAAGTGATGAAGCCTGGTTTGTGGAAGGGAGCAGCCTTTCAGGGACGCTGTCGCCAGTGGTGTCGCCGCTCCGCGGCTCACGACTATTTCCCAATTTCCCGGGAGCTCACGAGGCTGTTACGAAACCGTGCCGTCGCTACGCGACTCGGAGATTTTTTTCCACTTCACCCAGCACTCCGCCTCCGGCTCCGTGCTGGGCTAGATTATGCTGCGCCTTCGGCACTCGATTTC